>CAYGKM010000026.1:0-5781 GCA_964350695.1 uncultured Micavibrio sp. | reverse complement strand
TGCCTCGCTATAGTAGGATTCTCATTCAAATATAGGAGTAAAACGTGGCTGGTTCAGTAAATAAAGTGATTTTGGTTGGAAATTTGGGCAATGACCCCGAAGTGCGCACAATGCAAAACGGTGGTGAGGTCTGTAACCTCTCTGTCGCGACCTCAGACAGCTGGAAAGACAAAAACACCGGCGAAAAACGCGAAAAAACCGAATGGCACCGCGTCGTTATATTCTCACCCGGTCTCGTAAGTGTGTGCAAAAACTATCTGAAAAAAGGCGCAAAAGTCTATTTGGAAGGCTCTGTCGAAACCCGTTCATGGGAACAAGACGGCCAAAAGAAATACACAACCGAAATCGTGTTGAAAAACTTTGACAGCAAGCTTGTCATGCTTGATGGCCGTAGTGGCGGTGGAAGCTCTGCAGGCGGATATGACCAAGGCGGCTCGTCATTCAATGACAGCCAAGACGGTGGATATTCACAAGGCGGGCCGTCACAAAGCGCCCCTTCACAGGTCGATGAGCTTGAAGACGAAATCCCGTTCTAGGGCTGCATAAGCCTATGCGCGCGCTTCTGTACCTCTTTGCACTCATGGTTTTGTCGTATCCTGCCCTCGCGCAAGACACGGCCGTGCTGGAGCAAAAACTCTTACTATCGAAGCAAATGGTGGATATGCGCCCTGTAAAACAACAGGTCGAAGCCGCGATTGATCTCTACATCAACAAATATCGCCCCGCCGCGGACGAAAATACGCGCGCCGCTATGCGCGAAAAGCTGCTCGCTCTCATTAACATTAAGGAACTGGAGCAAACAACCATAGACGCCTATGCCGAGACCTTCACGCTTCAGGAGCTGCAATCCATGGTCGCGTATTTCGGCTCCGCGGAAGGGAAAAGCGCCGCACATAAGCAAAAAGACTTAAGCGCCAAAATCACCCCGGAGATCATCGAGATGATCGACGGCGCACTCATGCGCTTTCGTCTTGAAAATACGGACGAATAGGGCACGCAAGCGGGGTGTGAAGAAAGCATAATAAAATGCCGCTTTCGCTTGTGCTAACCCCGCAGAATTGCTACAAAAAGAGATCAAAAATTTAAAGAAAAAGCAGTATTGATTCCATGAGCGATTCCTCGGTTACTTCAGAAGAAACCTTCCCTACAATTTCCCTTGAAGAGGAGATGAAGCAAAGCTATCTCGATTATGCCATGAGCGTGATCGTATCCCGCGCTCTTCCTGATGTTCGCGATGGTCTTAAGCCTGTTCACCGCCGCATTCTTTTCGCCATGCGCGAGGGCGGATACACCTCCGACAAGGCCTATAAAAAATCTGCCCGTATCGTCGGGGATGTAATGGGTAAATATCACCCGCACGGTGATTCTGCGATTTATGATTCTATGGTGCGTATGGCCCAGCCTTGGTCCTTGCGTCTGCCGCTGATTGATGGTCAGGGAAACTTCGGCTCTATGGATGGCGACAGCCCCGCGGCGATGCGTTATACTGAGGCGCGCCTCGATAAAGCCGCCGAAACCATTCTTCAGGACATTGACAAAGAAACCGTCGATTTCGGCCCGAACTACGATGAATCTATGCGCGAACCCCTCGTGCTTCCTTCCCGCATTCCAAACCTGCTCGTTAACGGAGCAGGGGGTATTGCCGTAGGTATGGCTACAAATATCCCGCCGCATAATCTGGGCGAAGTGATTGACGGTTGTATTGCAATGCTCGATAACCCGGATATCAGCACGGACGAACTGATCGAAATCATCCCCGGCCCTGATTTCCCGACAGGCGCCAACATCATGGGTAAAAACGGAATTTATAAAGCCTATCACACCGGCAACGGCTCTGTGGTGATGCGCGCCAAAACCTCTATTGAGGAAATCGGCAAGCGCGAAGCCATCATCATCCACGAAGTCCCATATCAGGTAAATAAGGGTAAGCTCCTTGAGCGTCTTGGCGAAGTCGGCCGTGACAAAATCGTCGAAAACATCCACGAAATACGGGATGAATCCGACCGCGAGGGCGTACGCATCGTGATCGAGCTTAAAAATGCCGCCATCGCCGATGTCGTGCTGAACCAGCTTTTCAAATACACCGCGCTGCAATCCAATTTCGCCTGTAACATGGTCGCGTTGCATAACGGCAAGCCGCAAACCATGCTCGTGCGCGATATGATCAAAGCCTTCGTGAAATTCCGCGAAGAGGTCATCACCCGCCGCACAATCTACGAACTCGGCAAAGCCCGTGACCGTGCCCATGTTTTGGCCGGTCTCGCTGTGGCTGTGGCGAATATCGACGAGGTGATCGCCCTGATCCGCAACGCCGCCAACCCCACCGAGGCCCGCGAAGGTTTGATGGCGAAAGCTTGGCCCGTTCATGATATCGGCCCGCTGATTGATCTGATCGACGATCCTGAATATATCGTGGAGGGCGGCAAATACCAAATGTCCGAAGTGCAGGCCAAAGCCATCCTTGAGCTTCGCCTTCACCGCCTGACAGGCCTTGAGCGTGATAAAATCGGGGACGAACTGCGCGAAATCACCGATAAAATCGCGGAATACCTTGAACTTCTTGCCAACCGCGAAAAACTTCTCGCGCTTCTTGTTGAAGAACTTCAGGAAGTGAAAGAAAAATTCGGCACACCCCGTCGCACAGTGCTGTGTGATGCAGAATTCGAAATGGATATGGAAGACCTCATCCAGCGCGAAGATATGGTCATCACCATCACGCATGACGGATACGTTAAACGCGTGCCTCTCGACACTTACCGCGCACAGCGTCGCGGCGGAAAAGGGCGCTCGGGCATGAGTACAAAAGACGAGGACTTCGTCTCTGATCTTTTTGTCGCCTCCACGCACACGCCGATCCTGTTCTTCACCTCACGCGGGATTGTTCACCGCATGAAGGTTTATCAGCTTCCGCTCGGCTCGCCGACCTCGAAAGGCAAGGCGATCATCAATCTCCTGCCGCTTGAAAAAGAAGAAAAGGTAAGCGTTTACATGCGCATGCCCGAAGATCCTGATGTGATAGATAAGCTCGATATCATGTTCGCCACCAGCCACGGCTCGGTGCGCCGTAACAAACTCACAGATTTCGGCAATATCCGCTCTAACGGCCTCATCGCCATGAAACTCGCCGATGATGAAAGCCTCGTATCGGTGAAAATCTGTACGGAAGATGAAGATGTGATGCTCGCCACCAAGCTCGGCAAAGCCATCCGCTTCCCTGTCACCGATATCCGCGTCTTCGCAGGAAGAAACTCAACCGGCGTGCGCGGCGTGAAGCTTAAAGATAAAAACGACGAAGTCATTTCGATGTCCATCCTCAAACATGTGGATGTCACGCCCGATGAGCGCAACGCATACCTGAAGGCCGCCAACCAAATCGTCGGCAGCGACGACGAAGGCTTCGAATATGAAGAAACCACGCTGGAGCTTTCTCAGGAACGCTTTCAGGAGCTTCTCGCGAAAGAACAAATCGTTCTCACCGTCTCGAATAAAGGCTTCGGCAAGCGTACATCCGCTTATGAATACCGCACCTCCGGGCGCGGCGGCATGGGTGTCACCAACATGAACCTGACCAAAAAGAACGGCGGCGAAGTCGTCGCAACCTTCCCTGTCACCGACAGCCATCAAATCATGCTGGTCACCGATAAAGGCAAGCTCATCCGCACGCCGGTTGAAAACATCCGTACCACTGGGCGCTCCGCGCAAGGCGTAACGGTGTTCAAGGTCGATGCCGATGAAAACGTGGTCTCCGTTGCATGGCTCATTCAAGATGACGAAGAAGAGCAGATGGAAGGCGATGATTTGCCGGAAGTGGCAGAAGCCTCTGCCGCCCCGGCAGCAGAAGAGAGCGCGGAAGAAACGCCTACGGAAATATCCAATGATGAACCAGAAGATTAGCTTTCAAAGAGAGGGGGCGGTTAGCAACGCTCATGAGGGTAAAAAATTTGAGATAACTGCAAAGAGTTTTTTTTATGAGCAAGGTATAGAATTAGAAGAAAACTTTGGTCTTGAGTTAGGCTTAGGCGATATAAAGAAAACTCATGCGTTCGATCTAGGCAACCCCAAAGAAAAAATTATTATTGAGTGCAAATCACATAGATGGACCAAAGGTAACAATATCCCAAGTGCGAAGCTGACTGTATGGACTGAAGCAATGTATTTTTTCAGCTTAACGCCTAATGGTTATAGAAAGATATTTTTTGTGCTTAGAGATTTTAGCCAAAAAGAAACCAAACACTTGCTGAATATTATTTGAGGCTAAACAAGCACTTAATTCCAGAAGGTGTTGAGTTCTGGGAGTATTGTGACGAAGCAAAAGCTGCAAAAAAAATTAATTAATTCTATAACTTGTGATTTTGTAGCTTTGAAATATTAACTCTAATATTTGCCTTATTTTCCATTTCACTCTATCTTACTCTCATGAACACAAAACCTGCACCACGGATCATCAAGCTCGTCATGTTCATGGCGTCATCTGCGTTTGTTTGCGAATTGTGTCGTTAGTCCTGAAATAAATTTTCCAAACATTTTTTAAATTCAAGCCCGCCATTGTCTGCGGGCCGAAAGTTTCAGGAGTATTATTATGGGTCTTTCATCCGCTGTGCGCGGTGCGCAGCAACAAAAACCACCGCAAACCCTTACCGGTAATTTTAATCCCGATGTCTTAAGCGGCGATTTTCAATGGAAAACGCTGGAACAGCGCCTCCATTGGGCGCATGAAAAATTCGGTGACGGCCTCGTCCTCACCAGCTCTTTCGGCGCGCAATCAATCCTGCTGCTTGAAGCACTGAAAAAAAGCGGTCTCGATATCCCCGTTGTTACCGTCGATATTCCGGATGAAAAATACAACGCGCAGCGGAGGTATCGCGATCACCTGCATACAGAAATGGGCTTTCGCCTCTATGTCGCCGCCGCGAAAGACGAAAGCGATAAAACTGCCGCGATGGATAGGCTGCTCGGCTCCATGGGCGCAACCGCCAGTATTGCGGGAATCCGCTTTGATCAAACGCAAAACCGCGCGCAGCGAAAATTCATTGAAATCAATCCGCGAAATGAAATTGTGGCCATCCACCCTTTGCTTGACTGGCCGCAATCCAAGGCGGAATTCTACCTTGAAAAGGTTACTCCTGATAGGCGTCATCCTGAATATGCGGAAGGTTTTGTGACAACCGGAGGCGCAGCCGTCGCAGAGAAAGAAGAATGCGGCCTGCATATCTTTAACGATCAAGGGGCTCATATTTAACGCGGCCTTGTTTTTAAAATATTTCAGGTTTAAAACCATGGAATGACAAAAAACGGCAAATACCTTATCGGCATCTATCCGGGCACATTTGACCCCGTAACCAAGGGGCATCTGCATCTGATTAAACGCGCCAGCCGTATGGTGGATAAGCTCATCATCGGCGTGGCCGATAATTCCCGCAAAGGTCCGCTCTTTAGTTATAAGGAGCGCGTAGCGATGATCGAAACCGATATCGAGAATATGAAAGAAAAGGGCTGCGAAATTGAAGTCCGCCGCTTTGATAATCTGTTGGTGCATTTCGCCCGCGAAGTTGATGCCACATGCATCTTTCGGGGCCTGCGCGCGGTCTCGGATTTTGAGTATGAATTCCAGCTCACAGGGATGAACGCCAAACTTGATCCCGATATCGAAACCGTCTTCCTGATGGCCTCTGAAAAATGGCAATTTGTCTCCGCCAGCTTCGTCAAAGAGATATCCATGCTCGGCGGCGATATCTCGGAGTTTGTAACCCCGAATGTGGCAAAATCACTTCACGATAAATT
>CAYGKM010000025.1:0-6472 GCA_964350695.1 uncultured Micavibrio sp. | reverse complement strand
CCGCGCGGCCTCGCGATATGGTGAAACCTGTTCTCGCCCCCCGCGCGGCGATGCAAGAGGCCAGAGCGCATATGGGGGAAGGCCAGAAAGTGGGGTTCGTGTTTGGCGGTGAGCAAAGCGGGATGGACAATGACGATCTGGCGCTGTGCGGCGCGATTGTGCAAGTGCCGACCAACCCTGAATTTTCTTCGCTGAACCTCGCGCAGGCGGTGCTGCTGGTTGTGTCACAATTTGCCGAAGACGAGGTCGCTTGCGCGCCGCGGCCAAAGGATAGCCCGCCAGCGACGAAGGAAGAGTTGTTTGCGTTTCTTGATCGGCTTGAAAGCGAGCTGGAGGCGGCGAATTTTTTTAAGGCCGAGGGCTTAAAGCCCACGATGGTGCGCAATATTCAAAACATCTTCACGCGCAATGATTTGAGCGAGCAGGAAGTGCGGACACTCCAAGGCATACTCTCCGCTCTCACCAAGGCATAAAAAAAGCCGCCCAGTTTTGAGCGGCTTTCTTTGAAATCTTTTGGGTTCGTCCCGCCTTAGCGAGAATAGAATTCCACAATAAGGTTTGGTTCCATTTGAACTGCATATGGAACATCTTCAAGCAAAGGAATGCGGATGAATGTCGCTTTCATTGCTTTTGGATCAACGTCTACATATTCAACGTAGTCACGCTCTGCAAGGCCTTGCGCCTCGATCACCATCGGGATGTTACGTGATTTTTCACGCACTTCAATCACATCACCTTCTTTAACAAGGTATGACGGGATGTTTACGACTTTACCGTTTACTGTCACGTGTTTGTGGTTCACGAATTGGCGCGCAGCGAATACTGTCGGCACGAATTTCGCGCGGTAAACAACAGCGTCCAAGCGGCGCTCAAGAAGACCGATCAGGTTTTGACCTGTATCGCCTTTAAGACGGCCTGCTTCTTTGAAGTAGTTGCGGAATTGTTTTTCGCCAATGTTGCCGTAATAGGCTTTAAGCTTTTGCTTCGCCATAAGCTGCATGCCGTAATCGGAGAGCTTACCGCGGCGGTTTGCGCCGTGCATACCCGGAGGCACTTGGCGTGTGTTAAAGGGAGATTTTGCGCGGCCCCAGAGGTTTCCTCCGATGCGGCGGTCAATTTTATGTTTTGCGGATATACGTTTTCCACTCATGGTTTATGTCCTTTCATAGACGGTTTGTTTTTCTTATCCCGATCAATCAAAGAGATATTGAACTCAATCAACGAGAGGCTACCCGCCCCTACTTCTCAGGAATAGGAGCGTTTATAAGGATTTTTGGGAAGATGTCAAAGAAAATGTGCGCCTTTACGCCGTCTTTGGCGGGTGGGACTTATAATCCACCACAACCCGATAGCGCGGATCATCGTCCTCGTCCGTTTCCACCATGCTGCCTGCCTTATAGAGCAAATCCTTACAGTCTTTGCTAAGGCCCACAAGGTGCAGCGTTGTCCCTGTCTTTTCATAGCGATCCGCGAGCGCGTCAATCGCCTCCAGCGCGGAGTGATCCCAAACGCGGGAATAGCGGAAATCAATTGTGACTTCTTTCGGATCATTCTTGGGCGTGAAGAGATCGCGGAATTGCTCAATCGAGGCGAAGAAAAGCTGCCCGTGCAGGATATAGGTTTTCGAGTTTTTATCCTCTGCTTTGACCTCAACATAAATGTTTTTCGCGGTTTGCCACGCGAAGACCAGCGCGGAGACAATCACCCCCACCACAACAGCAATCGCCAGATCGGTCAGCACCGTGACGGCGGACACAAGAAAGATAATGAACGCATCGGATGCGGGAATTTTGCGCATCATTCGGAAGCTCGACCATTCAAAGGTGGCGATCACCACCACGAACATCACCCCGATCAGCGCGGCGACGGGGATCATCTCGATCCATTGTGCGGCGAAGAGAATAAAAGACAGCAAGAACAGCGCCGCCGAAATCCCGCCCAAGCGCCCTCTTCCGCCGGATTTGATGTTAATCATGGATTGACCGATCATCGCGCAGCCACCCATGCCGCCGAAGAATCCTGTGACAATGTTGGCCGCGCCTTGCGCCATACATTCCTGGG
Source organism: uncultured Micavibrio sp. (assembly GCA_964350695.1). Taxonomy (GTDB): domain Bacteria; phylum Pseudomonadota; class Alphaproteobacteria; order Micavibrionales; family Micavibrionaceae; genus TMED27. Next base: position 4,411 of record CAYGKM010000025.1, on the reverse strand, counting down.
AGTTGCGTCCGCGCGTTTCGGTCATTTCGTCAATCAAGGTCAGCGTCAGCAAGCTTTCGATCAAGCCAATCGCCGCCAGCACCAGCGCATAGGGCGCGATGATGTATAGCGTCTCAAGCGTAAACGGCACTTGGGGGATTGCGAAATCCGGAAAGCCGCCCGCGATGGGGGCAAGGTCGCCCACGGTTTTGGTGTCTATGCCGGTGAAAATCACCACCAGCGTCGCAACAATAATACCCGCCAGCGCGGATGGAAATTTCGTTGTGATGCGCGGCAAGATATACACCACAGCCATGGTCAGCGCGATTACGCCGAGCATCATATAAAGTGCCATGCCCTCCATCCACGCGCCATCAGGGGTTTTAAACTGACCGAGCTGCGCAAGGAAGATCACGATTGCAAGGCCGTTTACAAATCCCAGCATCACCGGATATGGCACCATGCGGATGTATTTCCCCAAGCGCAATATCCCCGCAGCAAACTGGAAAAGCCCCATCAGCACCACGGTCGCAAAGAGATATTGCACGCCGTGTATCGCGACGAGACTAACCATGACAACCGCCAGCGCGCCTGTTGCGCCGGAGATCATTCCCGGACGCCCGCCAAAAACAGACGTAATAAGCCCCACCATGAACGCCGCATACAGCCCGACCAAGGGTTCTACGCCCGCTACGAAGGCAAAGGCGACCGCTTCGGGGACAAGGGCGAGCGCGACCGTAAGACCGGATAAAAGCTCGGTTCTCGGGCTGTTTCCCCAGAAATTCGTGAACATTGTTCTCATTGTTTTTATGACCGTTAGATTTTTAAAGACGGGTGAACCTATCGGACATGCCCCGCACAATCAACCGCCAAGGCGATGATGAATTTATGTATCCTTAGAAATGTCTGCTTTCCATTGCCTTTTTACAAATTTATTTGCTATAGGTTTATGGACATAAAATTCTCTGGAGTACCCAACATGCCTATAATTGCTGCGACAAAAGAACAATTTGCCGATTATTTAACGAGCGGTTTTTGGAGCGACATTGGTTGGAGCATCCCAGATTGGGGCGGAAAAACCACCTTCACATATAATGTTTCAGGCTTTGATGCGAGCGATGCTTTGGGCATTGATCGAGCCTTTGCGCAATGGTCGGATGTTGCAAATATCAGCTTCGTCAAGCTGACCACGGGTAATGGCGACATCAACATTACGGACACGCTCTATTCCGCATCCACGAGCTTTTATAATAACGGCTTTAACGTTACCGGCGGCATTGTCGATGAGGTCCGCATTGTTCTCGATACGACTTCAGGGTTCTTCGGCACAGATGCAGGTGATTTCGGCAATTATGCCTATATTACCGCAATCCATGAAATCGGGCATTCGCTTGGTCTTGGGCATAGCGGCGATTATAACGGCAGCGCAAATTATCAGACAGACGCCATATGGACGAATGATACGCGGCAATATTCCGTGATGTCGTATTTTAACGCGGAAAATAGCGGCGCAGACCATACTAACGGCGCAGTTCGTGAATACTCCTCAACGCCTGCGCTTTTTGATATTTACGCAATCCAGCAAATTTTCGGTGCGAACCTTGATACGCGAACAGGGAATACAGCATACGGGACAGGCTCTTTTGGCCTTTATGGCGGATATGAAGAAGCGGACCGTGAAGAATTCAATTTTAATGTAAACACATCTCCGGTTGTTACTATCTGGGATAGCGCAGGGATTGATATTATCAATATCGCCAGTGCTTCTGACGGGCAGATTTTGAACCTGAACGAAGGCAGCTTTAGCAGCCTGAGCGGCCTCACCAATAACGTTGCGATCGCATATGGGACAATAATCGAGAATGCCAGAGGCGCGCAAGGCGACGATACGATTATCGGCAACGAATACGATAATGAAATTGAGGGCATGCAGGGCGATGATTACCTAGAAGGCGGCGGCGGGAACGACGACCTTGACGGGGCCACAGGGAACAACACCTTTAAAGGCGGCGAAGGCAACGACATTTTGTCTGCTTATCCTGCTGGTAGCTACTTCGACATAGCGCTGTATGATGGCGTTTTCTCTAACTTCTCATTTGCTTTTAGAATTGACGGCAGCGTCTCCCAAGTTACCGATAATATCGGGAATGAGGGCATAGATACACTTAGTAACATCGAACGCCTCGTCTTTTCTGATGGCGTATTTGAAAACGGCGTTTTCACGCCCGACACACAGCCTCCTCCACCGAACCTCCCTCCTATCGCACATGATGACATCTTCACAGGCGAGCAGAATGTTATCGTTTCAGGTAATGTTTTGGTTGATAACGGGTTCGGCGCAGACAGCGATAGCGACGGCGGAACATTGAGCGTTGTGGCGGGAACATTTTCCACGGCCCAATCAGGAAGTGTCCAGATATTTGCCAATGGTGATTTCACATACACATCGACACTGGGCTTCTTTGGCGCGGATAGCTTTGAGTACACACTCGAAGACGGCCAAGGCGGCAGTGACAGCGCCACCGTCACATTGAACATTGCCGAAGCCCCTCCTCCACCAGAGGATGCTGAGCCTATTTTATACGAAGCCGAAGACCTTCTGCTTGCAGGATATGACATTAAATCCCACGGCGCGACATCGGGCGGGCAATATGTGGAAGTTCAGGGCCTTAACGGTTCGACGGGCACTATTAACCTCGATTTTGATGGGGTGGACGGGCTTTATGCGCTGAACATCAATTACTTTGATGAAACAGATGGCGATGCGACATACAGCCTGCGCCTGAACGGTGCGGAGATTCATTCATGGGTAGCCGACACAGCAGAAGGCTCGCGCTTTTTGGCAGAGTCCAGCAAACGCACGGAGACCATCCGTAATATTGATTTGGAAAACGGTGATAACCTCGAGCTTTTTGCCACGCGCGTTGACGGCGATGCCGCCAAGGTCGACAGCTTTTATTTCGAGCCCGATGACGGTGACACGAACCTCGACCCCATTGCGGTTGATAAACATCTGTCTTCAGAGAGCTTTGCCGCGCCAACTTCGCTTTCCGTTTTGGTTGATCCGAACACGGGGCTTCCCGTTGATAGCGATCCTGATGGTGACACGCTCAGCGTTGTGGCCGAAACGGTGCAATCCTTGCGCGGATTTGACGTGACAATCGGCAGTGACGGTTTCGCGCAAATCTCGAATAACGGCTATGTCGGCTCTGATCGTTTCACTTATTCGATCACAGACGGCAATGGCGGCGCAGCCAGCGCGACCTATTACCTCAACACATACAGCGCCGAGGCTGTGGCCTTTACCTTAGAGGCCGAGAACCTTGAAATTGTTTCCGGCGGGGCGATTAAAACGCATCGCCTTGCGTCTGATAGCAGCTTTGTCGAAGGCACAAGCGCCCTTTTCCCCACAATCCTGAACGTGATCGAGAATTTTGAGACCGCGGAATTGCTGTCTGATGGCGGCAGCTACGGCTATGACATCACCTTCAATTACTTTGATGAATCCGATGGCGTTGCACTTTACAGCCTGCAGAAAAACGGGCTTGAAATCGCGAGTTGGAGCGCGGATCGAAATGACGGCAACGCCGCGTGGATCGCGCCCAGCACCCAGAGCGATTTCACAGTTGAAAACGTCAGCCTTGCCTTGGGCGATGATTTAACATTGTTCATTCAACGCGAAAGCGGGGATTACGGGCGGATTGATAATATTGATTTCACCCGCAGCGATATCACAATCATTGAGCCGAGCGTTTTTGAATATGAAGCCGAGAGCCTTGCGCTTTCCGGTGCATACCGCATTGGCAATGATAGCGACGCGTCAGGCGGGCAGCTTGCGGAGCTTTTTCCTTCCACCAGCACGGGTGCGATCAGCGTGGAATGGATTGAAGGCAGCGGGGTTTTTGACCTGAAGGTTGATTATTTTGACGAAAATGACGGCGCGCCCGTATATGTTGTGAAGGTAAACGGCGCGGAAGTCGGCGGCTGGGTCGCGGATCAGGACTTCGGAACGGCTTATGCCACTGCGGCCTCTCTTACCTCCGAAACATTGCCTGATATTGCCCTTTCGACCGGTGATATCCTCACCATCGAGGTTGTCGGCGCGGCGGGAGAGCCTGCGCGGGTTGATAAATTGACCTTTAGCGGCGAGCTAACCCTCGTGGTTGAGAGCGCGGCTGCGCTTGATGCGGCGGATATTATTGATCTTTCGGCTCAATCCGCGCTTCAAGACGCGCTGAGTGGTTTCATCGAGGGTACGAGCCATATTGAAAGCGCCCCTGCCCCGCAAGCGCATGCGCTTGTTCAGACCATGCTCTCGCTTGCTGATCTTTCAGAAGACGGCAGCGGCGTATCAACGGATGGATTTATAATTTAAGGGAAATGGTGGGCCAGGCCGGACTTGAACCAGCGACCAATCCGTTATGAGCGGACT
>CAYGKM010000024.1:0-9791 GCA_964350695.1 uncultured Micavibrio sp. | reverse complement strand
TACAAGATTGTGACCAAGATGCCCGAGCGAAGAAAATTGAAATCGAAGGGTATTCTAAAGTAGGAATAAAAGCTGCCTTGGGTTATTTCAATGGAAAACATGCTTTTTTAAAAGCGTTCATTGAAGACTTTGGAGGCTCTTTGAAGCTTGAAAAACCCTCGCTTCGCGACGCTAAGATTGTAGCAACTTTGTATCATCGCGAGCAGGCAACGAAACAGGATGTAATTGATGACCTTTATAAAGGTTCGCCATCCACAGATAATAGAGCTGTAAACAAGCTCATTGAAGAAGGAGTTATCGGCAGTGGCTGATGTACTTAAAGTTTTAACAAATATAGGCGGAATGGATCATTTTGATGCCTCATTCGGTTCCGACGCGCCTACCAGACGCGCTTCAAATGTATTTATGTTTAATACTGCGGGTGCTCAGAGCACTCCAGAGGTGTTTGGCGCCCCTGTTCGTACGAACGAAATGTAATCAAAATTTCCTTGTTTCAGAACAAGCCGTTGGCTATACCTTAAGCGTATAGCCAATTTTTATATCTGCACAATTAAGGGAGCTTTCTTTTATGCCTAACCCAGACCAACTCAAGAAAATTGCCGGTGGCAAAGGATTTATCGCAGCGCTTGACCAAAGCGGCGGATCAACCCCGAAGGCGCTTGCGAATTATGGCGTGGACGAGAGCGCATATAATGGTGACGCAGAGATGTATGCGAAAGTCCATGAAATGCGCACCCGTATCATCACGTCGAAAGCGTTTACGGGCGAAAAAATCCTAGGCGCGATTTTGTTTGAAAAAACGATGGATAGTGAAATTGAAGGCACGCCGAGTGCACATTATCTCTGGAATGAACTTAAAATTGTGCCTTTCCTCAAGATTGATAAAGGCTTGGCGGATGAGCAGCACGGTGTGCAGACTATGAAGCCTATGCCTGATCTTGATGCGCTTCTTACGCGCGCGGTTACAGCAGGAATTTTCGGCACCAAGATGCGCTCTACTATCAATAGTGCGAATGCAGACGGCATTGCCGCGGTTGTCGATCAACAATTCGGCGTTGCGGGAGACGTGCTTGCGCATGGTCTTATCCCGATTATCGAGCCTGAAGTGAATATCGCGGCGAGCGACAAGGCCGCATGTGAAGAGATTTTGAAGGCAGAGATTTTGAAACAACTGGATGCCCTGCCCGCAGGTCAGCAGATCATGTTGAAATTAACCCTACCGGAAAAGGCGAATTTTTATGCCGAGCTTGTCGCGCATGACAAAGTTTTGAGCGTGGTTGCGCTTTCCGGTGGATACTCATTGGATGAGGCGTGTGATCGTCTTTCGAAGAATGACGGCATGATTGCCAGCTTCTCGCGGGCACTCACGAATGATCTTAGCGCGCAGCAAAGCCAAGACGAGTTTGATGCGGCGTTGCAGAGCGCGATTGATAGAATCTACAATGCCTCTGTCGGTGACAGTGCAAAAACTAAAGCGGCGTAAAGAATTGCGTCAGCAATATCATTCTAGGCGCACACCAAACGGACAGTTTATTTGGGATGTTAATAAGCTGGTAGAGCGCGCAAAGGATCTTGTTGTTTTTGATTTGCCGCTTCAGAGCATCGCTGAATTTAATGAGAGCGATTATTGGTATGAAGAAGGTACAAAGCCAACGCCGCATAGCATCTCTATTCACGCTAAGCTTATTCAAGAAGCCGATTTAGGCTTTCCGATTATATTATGTGATCAAGGGCGCGTCATGGATGGCATGCACCGTTGTTGTAAGGCTCTTATACAGGGTCATAAAACCATTAAAGCTTTACAGTTTGAAAAAACTCCTGAGCCAGATTATATTGATGTTTCATTTGATGACCTTCCATATAATGATGATGGTCAGATTATCCCTCTAATGCAGGACAAATAATTATGAAATTCGATAAGGCTCTTCTTAATAACATCTTGCGTGTCGGCCTTGTTGTGGGTGTGGCGGTGTTTTTACTTCTCAGCGCGATTAAAGGCGAAATTATCACGCCTGACATAGATTTGAACGCCCCGCAAGCGGCAGCCCCTTTCGAGGCTCCTGCGGATACATCTGAAGAGACCAGTGAATAACGCGCTTAAAACATTCCTGCCCCTCATAATACTTTGCGCACTCGGCCTGATATTTATGGCCGCGACGTATGTTGCGCCATCCGAGATTAAAAACCGTGATATTGCGCTTTCAGAGCGCCGTGCGCAGCATATTCTGTATGGCGACGAGCGCGGCGGCGGGCATATGTTTGGCACAGGCGCGCCGTGCAAATCCGAGTTCCCAGCCGATTGGGGCAGTCATAGAATTCTTGAGGCCACCAAACAGATTGCGGCGAATGATAATCTGGATTGGGAACGTCAGGGTAACGGGTATTACGTTGCGGAAAAATTAGAAGACGGGGTGAAAATTCGTGTGGTGTTAGATGGGCAAAAGCGCAATATCATTACGAGCTATCCCACCAATACCAAGCGCAACCCCTGCCCCGCAAACGACAATTAGGGCTTTCCTGTCCAGAGGACATCATCGATTTTTTCTGCACCGCAAGCGAGCATGACAAGGCGATCAATGCCCAAGGCAATGCCGCCGCTTTCGGGGAGGCCGAGCTCAAGCGCCTCAAGGAATTCTTCATCTATCGGATATCGTTCGCCATATAGCTTTTCTTTGATATCCATATCTTCGATAAAGCGTTTGCGTTGCTCCGCTGCATCTGTCAGTTCGCCGAAGGCATTGGCTAGCTCTACGCCGCACACATACAGCTCGAAACGCTCTGCCCATCTTGGGTCGCCCGGTTTTTTGCGCGATAGAGAAGCCATGGAGACGGGGTAATCATAGAGGATTGTCGGCGCGCCCATTCCTAAATACGGCTCAATCTTCTCGGCCATCACGGCGTGGAAGACATCATCCCACGAATCATGGAGCGTTGTGCGGATGCCTTGCGCGTTTGCGGCGGCGGCAAAGCTTTCGACGCTGTGCAGGTGATCTTCGAGGGTTATACCGGCAAGCGTTTTAAACGCGTTATTCACGGAGATGCGCTGCCAGTCTTTGTGCGGGTCGCAGGTTTTATCTTCGAAACGGAAGGTTTCTACGTTTATGGCTCGCAGGAGAGCAGTGCAGTCCTCCATAATGTCTTCGTAGCCCGCATCAGCCCTATACCATTCTATCATCGTGAACTCAGGGCTGTGGAGCCGTGAGGTTTCGGCGTTCCTGAAAACGTGGCAGATTTGGTAGAGATTGGGTACGCCCGCCACCATCAGCTTTTTCATCGCGAATTCAGGAGATGTGTGAAGGTATAATTCGCGCTCCTTTTGCAGATCGCGGCCCAAAATATCGGTTTTAAAGGCGTGGATATGGGTATCCATGACCGGGCAGACCTGCAGGATCGGGGTTTCGACCTCGAGGAAGTTTTGTGCATCAAAAAATGCTCTCACCGCTTTGATGATATCCATACGTTTTAACAAATATGGTTTTTGTTTTTCAAAATTGTGGGGCTGCCACCAACTCATAGGGATTCCCTTGTAAAAATGTCTTGCATTTATAGGCTTCAATGCATATAAATCGCAAACAGAATTACACAGAAGCCTCTAAGGAGAAGACTATGAAAGCCGATATACACCCTGATTACCACGAAATTAAAGTCGTGATGACAGACGGAACAGAATACACAACGCGCAGCACCTACGGTAAAGCAGGTGACGTGATCAAACTGGATACAGATCCTTTGACACACCCTGCATGGCAAGGTGGTACAGGCCGCGTTGTTGAAAAAGGCCAGCTTTCGAAGTTCGAAAAGCGTTTTGGTGGTTTTGGTTTGGCCGAAACAGCCGAAGAGAAAAAAGCGGCGTCTGCGCCTGCTGAAAAAGCCGAAGAGAAATCTGAATAATTAGAATTTGAGTTTGCTCACTCAATATAAACCAAAAGCGCCCGTTTTTAAGCGGGCGTTTTTTTATGCGGCTTCGAGTTGTTTGAGGGCGTTTGAGAATTTATCGCGGGCGGCTTCTTTTTCGGCGACCAGTTCCTTTTGCTCCTGCACCAATTCTTCGGGAGCATTTTCGATGAATTTTTCGTTACCGAGTTTGGACGAGATTTTTTTGATATCGTCTTCAAGCTTCGATATGCGTTTTTTCAGGCGATCTCGCTCTGCATCCAGATCAATAATATCAGCGATCGGCAAGATGAGCGTGGTTTGATCCACCAAAGTCTGGATTGAGCCTTTAGGGGCGACATCAACAAATTTAATCTCTTCCAGACGGGCAAGACGCTTCAATATATCATCGAAAGCTTCGAAGCCTGCTTTCGCAAAATCGCACGGGTCTTTCACCAGAAGTTTGATTTTTGCGCCTGCGGGCACGTTCATATCAGCGCGAACGCTACGGATTTCGGAGATCAGGCGAATCAGCCAATCCATTTTTTCTGCGGCAGCCTCATTTATTAAACCTTCATCGTATTCAGGCCACGCGCTGGAGATCAGCAGGTTTTTATTGCCCAGAAACGCGGCGTTTAGCTCCTCTGTGATGTAGGGCATATAAGGGTTGAGGAGCAAAAGAATTTGCTGCATGACCCATGCGCTTGTTTCGCGCACTTCATTAGCGGCTTTAGCGTCGTCACCCTGCAAAAGCGGTTTGCTGAACTCAACATACCAATCGCAGAACTGCCCCCATGTGAAGTGATAGAGAGCGCTTGCGGCTTCGTTGAATTTGAAGTCTTCCATGGCCGTATCAATTGCAGCTTTGGCCTTTACGACTTCCCCGATAATCCATTTATTGGGCGTGGCCTCAACCTTTGCGGGGTCAAAGTCAGGGTTGAGTTTGCACTCGTTCATCTCGCAATAGCGCGAGGCGTTCCAGAGCTTTGTTGCGAAATTGCGGTAGCCCTCGACGCGCTCTTCGGAGAGTTTGATATCGCGGCCTTGCGCGGCCATGGCGGTGAGGGTGAAACGCAGGGCGTCCGTGCCGTATTGGTCGATGATATCAAGGGGATCCATGACATTGCCCTTTGACTTGGACATTTTCTGCCCCTTCGCATCGCGAACAAGGGCGTGCATATAAACTTTTTTGAACGGGACTTTGCCGTCCATGAAATGTATGCCCATCATCATCATGCGGGCAACCCAGAAGAAGATAATATCAAAGCCGGTAACAAGCACATCGCCCGGATAGTATTTCTCCAGCATGCGTTTTACATCGGCGCTATCTTCGGGCCAGCCGAGCGTAGAGAACGGCCAGAGTGCAGAGGAGAACCATGTGTCGAGGACATCTTCATCGCGGGTCAGCTCCACGCCCTGCCCGGCTTGCACTTGCGCCTCTTCTTCGGTTTCGGCGACATAGTATTTGCCGTCTTCGTCATACCATGCGGGGATTTGGTGTCCCCACCATAGCTGGCGTGAGATACACCATGGCTGAATGTTACGCATCCATTCAAAATAGGTGTTTTCCCAATTTTTCGGGACGAATTCCATTTTACCTGTTTCTACGGCCTCGATGGCGGGCTTTGCGAGCGTTTGCGCGTCCACATACCATTGATCGGTAAGGAGTGGTTCAATCACAACGCCGGAGCGGTCACCATAGGGCACGCTGTTTTTGATGCTTTCAACTTCCACCAAGAGATCAAGCTCTTCGAATTCCGCGAGGACTTTTTTGCGGGCATCATAGCGATCGAGACCCCAATAGCACTCGGGGATGCTTTCATGCTGCGGAACGCGGGCATGGCTATCTAGTACGCTGATCATCGGCAGATCATGGCGTTTGCCAACCTCGAAGTCGTTGAAATCATGGGCGGGGGTGATTTTTACCGCGCCGCTACCTTTTTCAGGATCGGAATATTCATCTGCGATGATCGGGATTAGGCGACCTGTGATAGGCAGCACCACAAATTTACCCACCATGTCCTTATAGCGCTCATCATCGGGGTGAACGGCCACGGCGGTGTCGCCGAGCATGGTCTCGGGGCGCGTGGTGGCGACAGTGATGAATGTTTCCTGCTCTCCCTCCACGGGATAGCGAAGGTGCCACATATTTCCTTTTTGCTCGCGCTGCTCTACCTCAAGATCGGAAATAGAGGTGTGAAGCGCGGGGTCCCAGTTTACGAGGCGTTTATCTTTATAGATGAGTTTTTCTTTATAGAGCTGTACGAAAACTTTTGTAACGGCTTTTGAAAGTCCTTCATCCATTGTGAAGCGTTCGCGCGCCCAATCAGGAGATGCGCCGAGGCGGCGGAGCTGGTTTACGATTGTGCCGCCGCTTTGCGCTTTCCAATCCCACACGCGTTCGAGAAATTTTTCACGGCCAAGATCGTGGCGGGACGTGCCTTCGGCATCTAGCATACGCTCAACCACCATTTGCGTGGCGATGCCGGCATGGTCTGTTCCGGGTTGCCAGAGGGCATCTTTGCCCTTCATGCGGTGATAACGTGTCAGGATATCCTGAATTGTATTGGTGAGGGCGTGGCCCATATGCAGGCTGCCTGTCACATTGGGCGGCGGCATCATGATTGTATAGGGTTCGGCTTTGCTTTTGGGGTCGCAGGCAAATACACCGGATTCTTCCCAGAGTTTATAGTATTTTTCTTCTATGGATTTTGGTTCAAAAGTCTTATCGAGCATGAAATGGTGTTTCCGTTAAAAAGCTATATGTGTTTTTAACGTGATGGATGAATCTGTCAACAGATCAATCGTGTTTACTCGTCTTCGAGGGCGCGCTTGCTAATCTTTTCCAGTTCTTCCTGGACCAGTTTTTCAATCATAGACGGCAGGTTTTTATCCAACCACTCTCTGAGCAAGGGCTGCAATTCAGAGCGAACAATATCCTCGATTGTTATTCCGTCATGTGACACGGCGGTTCTCTTTGCAAGTTCAGTGAAATTTTCAAGCGCGGCTTTCCTGGCAGCATCGGTGAGAACAGAATCAAACGATGTTTCAGGGGCAGGAGCTTTTTTAGCAGGCGCAGGGCGTTTTATTTCTTCCGGCTCGGCTTCTTGAAGGTCAACCTCTATAGGTTCCGGCTCTGGCTCGGGCTCCGCTTCCGGTTCATCTTCTTCAATCATTTCATTAAGTTCGATGACGTCTTCTTCTTCCTCATCATCTTCATCAAGATCAGATTCGGGCGCAAAGTCCTCTTCGACTTCCGCTTCAGGGCTTTCCGCCTCGTCTTCATCGTCATCGGATATGATTTGACGAATTGACGTCAAAATCTCTTCAATGGATGGTTCTTCTGTTTCTTGGTCGGTCATGAAAATGTTTTTCTGAGTAATCTTAACAATTTAGTCTTACCCAACTGGGGCGTCTTGTCAAAGAGGGATTACGCCTATTGCCCTAGCCTATCCACATCCATGTTAAAAAAGTTTGTTTTGGTTTTGTCCAAATCTTTCTGATAATTGCGGGTGTCGGCCTCGAAGCCCAAACGATCGGGGCGAAGATCGCCGAGTGTGGCGAGAAGCGTGTATTCCGCAACCACCTTATTTCTCCGCGCGGTGACGAGGGCCACATTAGCGTCCAAAAACTCCTGATCGGCGTCCAAAGTATCAAGGACAGTGCGCGATCCGAACTCGGCTTCTGCGCGCACGCCTTCTTGTGCGATGCTGCTCGCTTTTATTTGGGCTTCACGCGCCGTTATTTCCGCTTCGGCGGTTTTTAACGTCTCCCAAGCTTGAATCACTGATTGCTTAATATCGCGTTCCTGACTTGTGATTTCGATGAAGCGTTGATTGGCGGTGTGTTTTGCACTTCTGACGCGTGAGCGCACCGCGCCGCCTTCATATAAGGGCATGCTTGCGGATATTCCGATTGATTTGCTGGTTTGTTCGGTCAAGTTGCCCGGTGAAGGGTCATATGCGCGCTGCACGGCCCCAGAGAGACCGATTTCAGGCAAAAGCTCCCCGAATACACTATCAATGTCTTCTTCCGCTGCGCGATGGGCGTTTTTTGCAGACAAGACAGACGGATTATTAAGCCGGGCTTTTTCTATGGCGTCGTCTAAATTTTCCGGCAAGGCAAAATCAGAATACGGGTATTCGAGTTTTTCGGGCTTAAAGCCGATGATTTGTTCGAATGTTGCTTCGCTGGCGCGAAGATCGCCTTTTGCAGTGATGATTTGTGCCTGCGCATTCGCTAAACGCGCTTCGGCTTGGCTTACATCTGTTTTGGTGAGTTCGCCGACTTCAAACCTTTCCCGGGTGGCCTCGAGCTGGCGGGCGATGACGTCGCTGTTATTTTGCGCCAGTTCCAGCACCGAGCGGTCACGAAAAACATTCATATAACTTTCTGCGGCGGCGGAAAGCTGAGCTTGCTCCGTTTGGATAACGCGGGCGGTTTGCGCGCCGATGACATATCTTGCTGCCTTTACTTCGGAGAAGGTGCGCCCTCCTCTGTATATGGATTGATCAAGCGAGACACCGAGGTTTTTTTCGGTGGAGCCCGTGGTTGATCCGAAAATACCGCCGGAGGGTTCTGATTCGATATTTGTTTTGGTAATGCCGGCAGACGCATTCACGTTCGGGAGCCAGCTGGAATATGCCAGAGGTAGTTGTTCCTGAACAGAGCGTAGCTCCGCGCGGGCGGCTTGAAGAACGGGGTTATTAAGATATGTCCAATTCAAGACGCTTTGCAGGGTTTGGACTTTTGGCTGCGGGTCAATGAATAAGGCAGGCGATTCGCCATCTTCTGCGGCCATCACGTGATGCGCAGAAACACCCGAAAGCAGAATGCAGGATGCATATAAAATTTTGCTCATAAATGAGCGCTTATTTAAACGGGGCATGAAATCGCTATGATTTGTTAGAACGAAAAGGCAGGAGCCGGTGCAAAACCAGGAAGGTAAAAGCAACCCGCTTGAAATAGAGTATACGATGAAAATTGGTTTTCGCCAACATTTTGTATGAGCGTGACATCACCAAGACCTTGATCCGGCTTTCTAATCACGGTTACAAGACGCCCTTTTGGCGCGAGTTGATGAAGAATCGTTTGTGGCACATTCTCGACTGCGCCATTGATGAGTATAAGATCATAGGGGGCGTCTTCGCTGTGGCCTTTGTTGAGAGGGCCGTGAAATGACACAATGTTTTGCAAATCCAGCTCTTCCCATTCTTTTATAGAATGTTTGAGCAGCTTTTCGTTTTCTTCAACCGCCACCACGGTGGTTACGATTTTTGAAAGCAGCGCCGCCGAATATCCGGTTGCCCCGCCGATATCGAGAACAACGTCATCGGGCGCCGGCTCCAAAGCTTGGATCATTTTCGCGTGAACAAAAGGCTCCAATAAATACCGCCCCTTCGACACCTCCAAATCCTCGTCATGATAGGCAATGTCTTTTAAGGCCTTGGGAACGAACAACTCGCGCGGCGTGGTTTCGAACGCATGGAGCACAGACGGCAAGATCACACCCGCAGTGTGAATTTGACAATCAACCATATTTTTGCGCGCGGCTTGGAAATTGGACATGAAAAGAAGAAACCATCTTTGTGAAAGTGTTTACCTCTCAAGGTTTACAAAAAAAACGCAGGCTTGACCAGATGAAAAGTTTCTTATCCGGCCATGTTTTGCTGCTGGAATATATTGACTTGGGGCCTTTCTATACTCTAATACTGCAGGGCATTGTAATGAGGCGCGGTGGCAGAGTGGCTATGCAGCGGATTGCAACTCCGTGTAGACCAGTTCGATTCTGGTCCGTGCCTCCATTTTTTGCTGTATATCGGTGTTGACACGCGATACCGATTCAGCCATAAAACTACGCAGCATTCCTCGATAGCTCAGCGGTAGAGCAGTTGACTGTTAATCAATTGGTCGCAGGT
>CAYGKM010000023.1:0-10536 GCA_964350695.1 uncultured Micavibrio sp. | reverse complement strand
AGCGGCCTTACATTTCGTATCGAACAGAGCCAAGTGCCGTGACGGAATCATCATCGTTTTCATACGTATAATTAACGCCTGTATTCAAAGAAACTCCGCGCGCGACATCGACCCGCGTGCCGAGCGAAGCGCCGCGGCGGCTCTCCCCGTCATATTCGCCAATGCCGCCTTCTAAAGAAATATTATACGCCCCGTATTGATAGCGCGTGCCTGCGGCGGCAAAGATATTGTCATTTGTATTATTGGTGGAATCGACCTCAACGCGCTCATAACCCAGTTGCGCATCAAACTGCAAACTGCCGTGAAGATACTCCCCCACAACCGTGCCGCCATAGGTGTCCCCCTCGACGCCGAAGTCGGAATTTTCGGATAATGATCCGCGCCGCACCCTGGCGCCAAGCACATAGTTATTAATACCGATAGGGCGCTCGAACCGCAAACCCGCTTCCGCATAGCCTTCTTGGTCGGCCGCGATGGAAAAATTATAAGAATTGATATCAACGGCATAAAACCCGCCCGCCTCGTCAAGCTGCCCGATAAACATCGCCGTGCCAAGCGCCGCATTCCCGATGCCTCTATCGCGCCGCACTTTTTCTGTAACGCTGCCCGTTACATTCCCGCCTGCCAGAGTGCCCCATTCATCGGAAATAAACACCGCGACATTATCGCTGTATTCATCATCATCTAAACGGCTATAACGGGAGAAATACTGCGCCCCGATCTGCCAGCTATTCGGCAATTCCGTCTCCGCCCTGAAACTTCCCGTCAATATGGTGTTATACGTGTCTTTTTCTGTGGTTGTATTATATTGCACAGCCTGATCCGCGAGAAGATTGGCATTGAGGGTAACGGGGCCGACCTCAGCCGCCAAAGGTTCCTCGAAAAACGACAGATTATCATAGTTAATCGGCACGGACTGCCCGTCTGCCCATGCGGGCGCAGCAACAAAAACGCCAAGCGAGAAAGCTAACTTTAAACATATATTTTTCATGTCGCGCTCACCTTATACCGCCCTTTTAAAGGCGTTATTATAAATATAATCGCCCAGACTATAACCACATTTCATGCCTTCTGCGGCGTCGGCAACCCAATGAATGCCCCCATATTCGCGGCTTGCGCTGCCTTCCTTGGCGGCATGTGAAAGGCTGGTATAGCTGCGGGTAACATCAGTAAGCTGCGAAGGCCAGTTCACAAGATCCGGTGAGCGGCTTGAAAACCTGACGCTGTCAGTGCCGAGGAACAGCGCTAAAACTCTTGCAGACACGGCGCTGAATGTCGAATGACCCGATGTATAGGCGGGAAAGTTCGGCGTGGGTATAAGGCTTTGCCAGCCCTTATCACCTTGCCCCGCAATCTGCGGGTTTCCGAATTCTTCGCTGCGATGTCTAATCGCCGTTTCAGGGCGCAAAATATCATGGTGGTATTTACTATCCCATGTCGTAATCGCCGCGTCCGCTTGCCCCAGACTGATCAAAGCAAACGCTCTTGCAAGCTCAAGAATAGAATATCTTTGGCTTTGCAGAATATTCATGGCGATTAATTGCCAATGCCCCGGCGGGGTTACGCCGCGCGGACCGTCTTCCCAGAAAAATGCAATCTGGGTTTGGTCTTCTGTTCTGATGGCGCTGTTGGCGGCGCCCAATTCTTTAACCTTTTTGAAATGAGCGGCAAATTCAGGGCTTCGCGCATCGGGGAAGTCTTTAACCAAAAACGCCTGCTTACGCCTCATAACCCAAGGCTTTTGCGCCCCCCAGCCAGGCAGCGCGCCGCGGTTAAACGTGTTGAACGCCGGCCCGTTTTTTGCGCCGTAAAACGGTCCTGTCGGTGACCACGCCAGAGCATCATCGCGTTTGGGATAGCGTCCCAAATAAAATTCCGCCTTATTTGGCTCTGCGCCGTCATTAATCCGCTCTTTAACAACAATATCCGCTGCCATTTTGCCGATTTTCACAGACACATCCTTGACCGCATTATCCTCGAACTTGGCAAGAAACGCGAGGCGATCAAACATAAACACGGATTGAAAACCTTCTTCCAGCGCGTATGACATCGCAACGCCGTAAGCAATCTCGGGGTCTGCTTGCCCCGAAACCTCTATAGCAGGGTATGGGGTGTAATATTTTTTCTCAATCGCGTTCACCGCTAAAAACCCCGCCAAATGCGCCATGGCAAAACAGCGCGTCGCTCTTGGGGGATTGTAGGATTGGTTTCTCACAGACTGCAACATCACATCCGTCCAGTGAAACACCGCATTATTGTTTTGCGGGGAGACAATTTTGTGCATGTATGACTGGGAGGAGCTTATCGCTGAAGAACACCCCGTCAGAAGTGATAATGGCGAGGCCGCCGCCAACGTCAAAGAACCGGCCCCTAAGTTCTTCATAAAATGACGTCTTGAAAATAAAGGTGAGGACATCGTGAGACCCTAGTAAATGTACATAATAGTTTAACTGTTACTAGGATATTGCGCCGGAAAAGTAAAACTAAAAATTAACTAAAATCGAGCACGAAATCATTACCGTCTTCACGGCTGACGATGCTGATCACTCCGTTATGAAGCTCTGCGGCTTTCTTGACGATAGATAACCCAAGGCCCGAGCCTTTTGTGCTGGTGTTTTCGGGAAGTTTTTCAAAACGCTCGAAAATTTTAATTTTATGCTCATCAGGAATGGGCGCGCCGTAATCGCGCACAGTGATTTTTCTTTCTTCAATAATCACCTCGACCGGTGTTTTTTCCGGCGTATGCTTCAGGGCATTTTCCAGCAGATTCAAAAGAGACCTGAAAATGACATCCTCATTGCCGTCCATAATTTGGTCATGCTCAACCTCATCAAGCGAAATTTCTTTACTTTGCGCTACGAATAAAGGCCCCATATCTTCGCACGCCTTACGGGCGATGTCATTGAGGTTAATCTCCGTTTTCGGAACATTGCCGGAAATATCCAGCCGCGAAATATCCAGCATTTGGCTGATCAGGCGATTAATGTTGCGCAAATCTTCATTCAGCATAAACACTTCTTTTTCGTCTTTTAAGGCCGCAATGCGCGCTTTTAAAATTGAGATCGGCGTGCGCAGTTCATGCGCGGCATTGGCAATAAAAAACTTTTGCGCCTCGGCCTTTTTTTCCAGCCGCGCGAGACTGTTATTCACGCTTTTTATAAGCGGCAACATTTCGGTGTGAACATTGTCTTCGTTCAAACGGAAGGACAGATTGTCGTAGTTAATATTCCGCGCTTCTTTCGAAGCCTTCACAATCGGTTTAAGCGTATCTTTAAAAATCATAAAAATGATAAAGGCCTGAAACAGCAGTAAAGGAACGCCAAGCATCAGCACTTTTTGCAGGAAGTCTTCTTCAAGCGCAGAAATAAATTCCGAGAACTCTTCTTCATATTCAATAACGTATACGGGATAAATTTTATCCTCGAACAGATAATCGTACTTTAACCCTGCGTAATACTTCCCGTCTTCTGTCTCAAAATTGAAATAATGCTTCCCGCTTTTTTTAAGCGTGTCTTTGATTTTTTCTCTCATAAAACTCGCGGAGCGAAACAAAATATTACCGTTGGAATCCATAACGGCAAATTGGCGGTTCGGTGACCCTGTCCCGTAATAATCCTGATATCTTTTCGGCAGATCCACTTCAAACCGCCCCAGCCAGTCATACTCAATGTATGAAGCAATCTTGCGGGCTTGCTCCAGAAGCTCTTTTTTCTCAACGGATTTTGTGAGATTTGTAATTTGCGAAAAGATAAGCATGCCCAAAAGCAAAAGCATAAAAAGCGAGGTCAAAAAAACATTGATGAGAACCCGAACGCCGAGGGATTTGTTTCTGAAGTTCATAACTTAAAAATCACTTTTATCTTTTATAAGGTAGCCAATACCGCGCAATGTCTTGATTTCAACGCTGGCTTTGGCGGCCTCGAGTTTCTTGCGCAGGCGGTGCATAGAAACCTCAACCGAATTTTGTGAGCCTGTTTCCCCATGGCCGTAAAGCGCCGAAAGCAACGCATCTTTGCTGACAACGCGCCCCGGAAGGCGCATAAGCCGCTCTAATGCTTCTTTTTCTTTAGCCGATAGCTCGGTAGGGACATTCTCAACTTTAACGACGCTGTTGGCAGGAGAAAACTCAATATTGCCGAGTTTGAGAACAATATCAACGCTGTTAACGGGGCGTCTGTACAGGGCATGAACGCGTGCGACCAGCTCGTCTATTTCAAAGGGTTTTACAAGATAATCATCCGCGCCGCTATTAAGGCCTAAAACCTTATCGCCCAGCTCATCCATGGCTGTCAAAATAAGAACAGGGATTTTAACGCCTTCCTGGCGCAAGATTTTAAGCAGATCTATGCCGTCCATATCCGGCAAACCGCGATCAAGGATAATCAGATCGTGAACTTCGGGGTCTATAAGATCTAAAGCCTGCTCTCCGCTGCCTGCGACTTGCGAATTGATACCCGTCTTATCAAGCTGGTCTGCAATCAACTTCGCCAGATCAGCATGATCTTCAACGATGACAATATTCATCTATGTGAGCCTTTAATACTTGTGACTATTCACCGTATTTAGCCATAGCATAAGACTCTCCGCTATGAATATAATTCATTATGATTTGATTTTCCGCCTTTGCGTCTTCAAAAGATTTAATGACGTCTTTGCCTAAATCCCGCAACGATACAATCCCGCATAATTTTTTGCCTTCAAGAACCGGCATATGATCCCATTGAAAAGCAAGCATGGTTTCATAGGCTTCTTTTACGGTTTGCTCCGCATCTACGCTTGGCGTATCGAGGCGCATAACTTCATACAAAGTGGTTTCATCGGGGTTGAGGTTCTGCCTGATCACGTTGCGGTTAAAATCGCCGCGGCTGAATACGCCGGCAAAATCTTCTTCACATTCAATGGCGATGATATTGATTTCATACATATCCATGACGTCCATCGCCGTCGTAACACTGACACTGCCTTGCAGGCGAGGGGTAGAAGTGTATTTCGCTAGAGAACTTATTTTTTGAGACATAATGCACATTGGTAAATCTCCTTCATAAGATTGGGGCTACAAATTATATGGTGCTTGATTCACCTTTCAACAAACTTACACGCCCGGAAAAAACGATGTAATTAATTGAAATATAATAATTTTTTAACAAATATTGCTTGTTGCGCTTAAAAGAAGAAGACCAGCCGGGGGAGGCTGGTCTTCACAGGGAGTTGGGTCAGGGAAGTTTAAAAATGATTGGATGAGAGTTTAAAGGTTTTAATGAGCACAAATATCAACGCGGTTAACCGAAGCCCCTTGTCTGAGCGCCTGTTCTTTCAAGCCTTCAAGGTCGGAAACCAAATCATATAAATAGCTGTCGAAATCACCAAACTCCATATGTTGGCTTGGGTCTTTGCTATGAACGTCTAACACCAACACATCTTGTTCATTGCTGTTGCGTCCAGTCTCTTTTTTGAGATAAGCGCTACGAACAAGCGGGTGTGAAATCTTTACGGGTTTACGTAGTTTTTCTATGCTGAACATTATAAAACTCCTTAACTGGATTGTTGTTATCCCTACGAATCAAGTATCACATTCCAAGCTTTCATAAACCTTACGCGGCGCGAACTTTCTTCGCAAAATCGTCCGAAGCAGACGGCGGTGCAAGGCCGACATTCACTTTCCATTGCTTTTGTTTGCTGTCTTTAAGCTCTTCGGCGAGGTGCTCTTCCTCAATATCATCGAGCTCTTTGTGCGCTTTTGGAAAAAGCTTTTCCTCTTCCTTTTCAAAGTGGTCCAGCAGCGCGGTCTTTAAATCATTAAAAGCTTTGTGCCATTCATCACTGTTAATCGGCGCTCTGGAAGCTTTGCCTAAGAGATTTTCGATCGTGATGTTTTCCTCGTGCAGACCTTGAACCATAGGCTCGACGTTTTTATGATCTTCAAGCTCATGATAAAGAGTGTCCTCTTCGGCAGTGTGCAGAACCAGAACTTCTTTCTTAAGCTTGTTGAACAACGGCTTTCTAAGCTGACTGTCGCCTTGCCCAAGCGCTTCGAGATCAAAAATCAGTTTCGTGATTTTTTCATGGTCATAGGCGATATTTGAATAAATGCTCATAATATAAATCCCTTTCTGCGTGGCCAACGGCCTCAGTCGCCAAAAAGTTCCTTTTTTTGCTATATCCAGAGATATCTGCTACGGTGCGCCCTACAATCACATCATATAGGGAGAACCGACATCACTTGTTCCATGAAAGAACTCACGAACTCAACTTGCAAATGGCCCATTGGCAACCCTCAGCACGAGGATTTCACATTTTGCGGTGGCGAGGCGCATGACGATGACACTCCGTATTGCGAGCTTCATACGAAAATGGCTTACAGATATGACTATGTTTCGAGAAGCCAAAAATTCAAAAACAAAAATCTTAAAAAGGCCGCATAAAACCCTTAAGAATAGCGATCATCAGAGCCTCTGACACATACAAGCGCGAAAATTTTAAGGATTATTCGACGGAAGCCTGAACCACTTGGGCTTGCTGCACGCGGATAAGTCCCAAATCTCTGGCCAGGGAGTATTGTGCAACGACCTCGTTTCTTTTGGCTCTGGCTAAGGCCGCTTAGTCCAGCCAGCCTTGACCGCTTTTGTCGAAAGCCTTTTTACCTTCAACCGCATATTCAATAATCGGTTTGGCGATATTGATGCCCGTGGCATCTTCAACATGGTTAGGCCCTGCAAAATCAAGCGCCGAGTTAATCTCGATGATAAGCGGCCCGTCTTTCGAGCGTATTAAATCTACGCCTGCAATGTTCAAACCCATAGCCGAAGCTGCCCTGACCGCAAGGTCTTCTTCTTCTGCGCTCAGCTTAACAACCGTGTAAGCGCCGCCTTGCGAGATATTGGCGCGAAAATCGCCGTCGCTGGATTTACGGTCAAGCGCCGTATGAACCTTGCCGCCGATCACGATCACGCGGCAATCTGTTCCCGCAGATTCGGCAATGAATTGTTGCAGCATGATCTCGATATGAAAGGATTTAAATGTGCCGAGGAAATTTTTCGCCGTCTTCTCGTCTTCAGCCAGAAAAACCCCGACCCCGCCTGTGCCTTCATTCAATTTTATAACAACCGGAACGCCGCCCACGGCATCTATGATGTCATCAAAACTTTCATCGGAATACCCGAAGGCGGTTTTAGGGAAGGCCACGCCTTTGCGCATAAGATATTGCATACAGCGCAATTTGTTTCGCGCCAGCTCCAATGAATACGCCGTGTCCGTCACATAAACACCCATCGCCTGAAATTGTCGCAAAACTTTAAACCCGAACTCTGTATAGGGGGGGTCTATGCGCGGAATAATCACGTCGTATTTTTCGCTGATGCATTCACCCTTATAAAAAATCGACGGATTATCCGAAGAAATATTGACGGCAAATTTTTTGACATTGAGCGCTTTAACGCTATGACCAAGTTCTTCTCCGGCCTCTATAAGCCGCGCTTCGTCTGCTCCGATATCCGTTGATAATATCCCGATATGTATGACAACCTCCTGTTATTGTTTTTAATTTTGTCAGGAAACCTAGCAAGTTATGCATTTTTTAACAAGTGCGCCCCCAGTTTTAGAATGCCCCCGCATAAAAATCGGTTTTCAAAAAGCCTGAAAGTCTGCATCATGCGCTCATGAGAATTTTATGTGATATCGGCGGTACATATGCGCGTTTCGGGCTTGAGGACGCAGGTGAAATTATAAATATATCCAAATATGAAGCGGCCGGTTTTAAAAACCTTCATAACTGCCTTCTGCAATATTGCGCCGATCACACCCTAAAACCCAAAGGAAGTCTGCGTATTGCCACCGCCGCCTATCCGGATGAAACAGGCGCATGGCGCTTCGTGAACAATAACAAATGGGTGATCGACCCTGCTAAGCTTAAACCCAAGGGCTGGACCGTTGAAAAAATCATCAATGACTTCGAAGCCTCGACTTACGCGCTTCTGGGTCTTGGCGATGATGAGTTTACTGTGCTTAAGGGCGCGCCGAAAACCAGCGGCACAAAATGTGTCATTGGGCCGGGAACAGGCCTCGGCTTGGGATATCTGCACCATCTGGATCCCCCGTTCGTTCAGAAAACTCATGGCGGCCATATGCCGATTGCCTGTGAAACCGATGCACAGTTCGAGGCCGTTCAAGCGATCAAATCATCTAATCTTGTTGTCTTCGAAAACATCTTCAGCGGTCCGGGATTGCAAGCCTTGCGTGAGCTTTACGGCGAGAAAAAAGCCCTGCGGCTCTTCCACGAATTTTTCGGCTTGTTTGCCGCCAATGTCGTCATAACCGGCCACGCTTATGACGGGCTATATTTAACAGGCGGCGTGTTGGAGAATTTGATGGAAGCCGGCCTCTTTGATTTCAAAACCTTCGAAAAATGGTTTTGCATTAAAGGCGCACTGTCCGTGCAAACTGCCCTCGAAAACACCCCTATCATACACGTAAAAACGCCGTACCCTGCGCTCAAAGGCCTGCTCCATGCCTAGCGCCTATCTCACAATAGACGACAGCCCCTCGGAGCGCACCGATGATCTGATCGACTTTTTGCTCGCCCGCAAAATCCCTGCGCTGTTATTCGTCAGCGGAAAATACATCAACGATCGCGGCAACGCTTCTATCATCCGCGCAATCGAAAAAGGGTTTCTGATCGGCAATCACGGCTACGCGCACTTCCCCGCAGGCGATGTTTCCTTTGAAGAATGGAAAGACGATTTTGAGCGCGTCGAGGATCAAATCGACGCCGCCTATAAGGCCGCAGGAAAAGCGCGGACAATAAAAACCTACCGCTTCCCCTATATTGACCGCGGTGATGGCGTGCGTGTGGAGCGCGCTGCCGCAAGCGGGCAGGGGGACGCGATAACGGATAACGCAAAAACCCGCCGCATTCAGGGGTATTTAAAGCAGCGCGGCATAACCCAGCCCTATGAGGCCACGCCCGAGGGATATCCTAACGACGCTGCAGACAGCCTCTTTACCTTTACCAGCGGCGATTGGATGCTCACCGAGCGCCACAAAGGCAAATGGGAGTATAAAACCCTCGAGGATTTGAAAACCCGCATTGATGAATTTGAAAGCCGCGGTAACGAGGTTCTGCTCATGCACGATCAAGCCGAGATTTTCGATGTGTTCTGCGCGCTGATTGATTATTTTCTACAAAATGACTATGACTTTCTTGCTTTCGAAAAACAGACCTGATAAATCTGCTTTCGATTGCGGGCGTAGTTCAATGGTAGAACGACAGCCTTCCAAGCTGTATATGCCGGTTCGATCCCGGTCGCCCGCTCCAGTTTTCGTTGTTAGTGCTGTGCGCTTTTCTCCTAAAACCCGCCGAAAAACACGTTCCAAATGAGTGTCGGAATTTCAGAATTCCGGGTATTTTTGTGTTTACGTAAATAAAAACCCTTGCGTATTTTCCGAATCTACTCTAATAAAAAACTATTCTATGTACAAAATGAGTAATTTTATATCCTTAAAGGGGGCAGAACAATGGCAATTAAACCAAGAGGTAATCGTAGGAATGCAGAGCTTGAATCTATTAATTATGAATTAGGGGCAGGAAGCTTCACATCCGCGGCAGCAAACCCTCCAACACTTTCAAAAGGTTTGACCCCTGATGAGCAAACCTTGCGTATTAAAGCCGCTTGGGAACGCAGCCCACAGGGCCTGCCTGCTCAACATTTAGACTTAACACGATTATCTGATGAAGAGATTGCGCTTTGGCAAGAGCTATCCGAACAAGCAAATTTCGGGACGACTCCAAGCGAAAAATTACAAGCAACTTCGGAGCTCATTGCAAGAGGATGGCACGAACCATCAGGAGACACCACAATTGGCGGTCCATCTGCTGAAAAGCCATATAATCCTGCATTCCGCACCAAGCCAACCACAGTTATATACCCTCAAAAACCATCAGAAGCTGAAAAAGATGCAGCGCGAGGAAGAGGCGCAAGGAAAATGCATATGGGACGGGTCGCCGCCATAATGGGCGCTGCACAAACAGATATTGTCGAAAGCGGCGAACCGAGAGCTGTAATGACGTTTGCTAATGTCTCCGGAGATGGCGTTATAGGTGTATTCTCTGATGGTACTTTTGTAGACGCAGATGGCGTTAAGACATCGATTCCAGATGATTTTGCAGGAGTTTCAGTAGAAGAGCCACAAACATCTGATGATGGTCTTCACCTTATCTCTTGGCCAGATGACATAGCGGATGAGTTAGAAGAAAGTTCAGCAGAGAGTGATGTTGCTTTCAAGGGTATCTCTCCTACAGCCTACATGATGTAAAAATATAATTTTTAACTGCTAAGAATTCAAAAAAAAAACCCGTTGACTTTCGTTGGCGGGTTTCTTACATCAAAGCATTGGAATTCGTGGCGGTTTGTGCGAGTGTACACACCGATGGCTATAAACGCGAAGCTATTGAAACCTAAACGCAAAACTATGAGGACAAAAAAGAGATGTCTAAGGAAAAATTTGAACGTAACAAACCGCACGTAAACGTAGGAACAATTG
>CAYGKM010000022.1:0-15934 GCA_964350695.1 uncultured Micavibrio sp. | reverse complement strand
CCCGCTTCTTCGTAAATTTATATAGGTCGCTTTATGCGCCGCGGTCGCCGCCACCTGTTTTCATCGGTGCAGATTTAGGCGCTTGCTTTGATTTAGCGCCTTTTTTAATATCTGCTCTGACTTTTGGTGTGTCTTTTGCTTTTGCAACTGCAGGCTTTTTGGCCTTGTTTTCTGCTTGCTTGGCTTTCATTTCTTCAGAACCGGTTACAGGCATATCTTCGAATTCAGTTTGGCCTGAATCCAGACCTTTTGCTGATTCATCACGATCTACAAGCTCGATAACGGCCATAGGCGCGGCATCACCATAGCGGAAGCCCGCTTTCATGATGCGTGTGTAGCCGCCCGGACGCTCTGCGTAACGCTCTGCCAAAACATCGAAGATTTTCTTCACTTGGTCAACGTCGCGCATTTTTGAAATCGCTGTGCGGCGCTTACCAACGGCCTTTGCAGGGTCGTTTGCTGCTTGTTTACCCATTGTGATGAGTTTTTCAAGATATGGTTTAAGCTCTTTGGCTTTGGGCAGCGTTGTCACGATCTGCTCATGCTTTACAAGAGATGCGGCCATGTTTGCCAGCATCGCCTTACGGTGGCTGGAGTCACGGTTTAGTTTACGTTGTTTAATACGGTGTTTCATCGTATTTCACTTTCTCCCCACCTTCGGGGCAATGCGGCCTCACGTATGAGAGCCATGGAGTTCAGGCAGGCGCACCGGTTAAAGTTACGCCGCCTTTTAAGGCACCATGCCTTAGAACTGTTGGTCGTCGGCCTTTTTCGCCATTTCTTCGATGTTCTCAGGAGGCCATCCTTCAACCTGCATACCAAGATGCAAGCCCATGATGGAAAGCACTTCTTTGATTTCATTCAAAGATTTACGGCCGAAGTTTGGTGTACGAAGCATGTCGCCTTCGCTCTTTTGTACCAAATCACCAATATAAACGATGTTGTCGTTTTTAAGGCAGTTGGCGCTACGAACGGAAAGCTCAAGCTCTTCAACCTTCTTGAGAAGGTTTTTGTTGAATGGAAGCTCTTCTTCTTCCTCGTTTTGTACATTTGTTTCAGGCTCGTCGAAGTTCACGAAGACATTCAGTTGGTCCTGCATGATGCGCGCAGCGAAAGCTACGGAATCTTCAGGTGAAATTACGCCGTTTGTTTGAACCTGGATTGTCAATTTATCGTAATCTGTGATTTGGCCAACACGTGTGTCGGTTACTTCATATGTCACTTTACGAACCGGTGAGAACACGCTGTCTACCGGTATCAAACCAACAGGGGCTTCTTCCGGGCGGTTTTGTGACGCAGGGCGGTAGCCTTTGCCTGTGTTTACGGTGAGTTCCATTGAAAGCTTTGCGCCTTTATCAAGTGTACAAATCACAAGATCAGGGTTCATGATTTCGATGTCTGCGCCCGCTTCGATTTGCGCGGCGGTTACTTCACATGGGCCTTCAGCAGAAAGACGCATTTTCTTTGGGCCTTCAGCGTGCATACGCACCGCGAGCGCCTTAATGTTAAGGATAATGTCTGTTACATCTTCGCGCACGCCTTCGATAGAGGAGAATTCGTGAAGAACGCCATCAATTTGAACGGCCGTTACGGCAGCGCCTTGGAGTGATGACAAAAGGATACGACGAAGTGCGTTTCCGAGTGTCAGACCGAAGCCGCGCTCAAGGGGTTCAGCGATCACTGTTCCGGTATGCGGAAGTTCGCTGTGCTTAATGTCTAATTTTGCAGGTTTGATAAGTTCTGCCCAGTTTTTCTGTATCATGGTTTTGTTTTCCTTTTAGCTTCACCCGGGTCTTAACCGGTCTCTTGCGATTCAAACACTCCCCGCCACCGCGGCGGAGAGTGCAATTCTTAATTACACGCGGCGGCGTTTTGGTGGACGACAGCCGTTATGTGGAATTGGAGTGATATCCTTGATCATCTTGATTGTGAAACCAAGAGTTTGAAGGGCGCGAAGCGCGCTCTCGCGACCTGAACCAGGACCTTTAACGCGAACATCAAGTTCCTTCATTCCGTGTTCCTGTGCTTTACGGCCAGCATCTTCAGCAGCCATCTGCGCCGCATATGGCGTAGATTTACGTGAGCCTTTGAAGCCCATCATGCCTGAGCTTGACCATGAAACCACATTACCCTGCTCGTCAGAAATTGTGACGAGTGTGTTGTTGAATGTTGAGTTCACGTGAACAATACCGGATACGATATTCTTCTTCTCTTTACGTTTTGCTTTTGTTTTTACTTTAGCCATTTTTCAAATCCCCCTATTTCTTCTTACCAGCGATTGGTTTAGCAGGACCTTTACGGGTACGGCAGTTTGTTTTTGTTCTCTGGCCGCGAACGGACAGACCTAAACGGTGACGCAGACCACGATATGATTTCATGTCCATCAAGCGTTTGATGTTCATGGAAACTTCGCGACGAAGGTCTCCTTCGATTGTGTATTCGGCGCCATCGACCTCTGAACGGATTTGGTTCAGCGTGTCTTCATCAAGCTCACCCATGCGCTTTTGCACATCAATGCCGAGTTTTTCACAAATTTTGAAAGCTGTAGTTGTGCCAATGCCGTGAATATATGTCAGGGCAATCGGCGTGCGTTTTTTGTCGGGTACATTGACCCCGGCGATACGTGCCATTTTATTTTCCTTTTTAATTTTTGGGGACTATTCCCCGCCAAACCGTTTTCAGCTCCGCGCGTTAAGCTTCCACTGCTTCGGTTTGTAAACCAATTTATCTCGAAATATCAAGATACACGCGGAATATAAGGATTTTGGGGCATCCGTCAAGGAAATAATGCGCAGAAATGCTAGGCTGCCAAAACGTCTTCGATTTGCGCGGTTACGGCGTCGATTTCTGCCATTCCATCGATCTCACGCATTACGCCGCGGCCTTTGTAATATGGCAGTACGGGCGCTGTTTGGGCGTTATAGACTTCTAGGCGTTTCTTGAGGGTTTCGGCGTTGTCATCGCTGCGCGCGCCGCCGGTTTCCGCGGAGCGGGCAAGGATGCGGTTGATGAGTTCGTCTTCATCGACTTTAAGGACAATGACGTGATCAATTTTGCGGTTCATATCGGTGAGCATTTTATCAAGCGCCTCGGCCTGCGCGACCGTGCGGGGGAAGCCATCAAGGATGAACCCCTTTTCGCATTCACGCTCGGAGATGCAATTTGCGATCAGCTCGATGATAATTTCGTCGGAAACAAGCTCGCCTGAATCCATAATGTCTTTCAAACGCTTACCCAGAAGGCTTTGGCTGGCGACTTCGCCGCGCAGCATATCACCGGTAGAAAGTTGTTTAATGCGGTGTTTATTTTGAAGCAGCTTTGCCTGTGTGCCTTTTCCGGCTCCCGGCGGACCAAACATTATTAAATTCATAGTTTTTTCTCCCTTAGAGACGTCCGCCACGGCGTCCGCGCAATTTTGTCTTTTTCATTAAGCCTTCATATTGGTGCGCGACCATATGTGAGTGAATTTGAGAAACAGTATCCATTGTTACCGTGACCACAATCAAGAGCGATGTTCCGCCGAAATAAAACGGCATGTTGTATTTCGAGATCAGGAATTCGGGCAACAAACAGATAAAGACCAGATAGGCCGCGCCGATGACGGTGATACGTGTGAGAATAGCATCAATGTGATCTGCGGTTTGTTTACCGGGGCGAATGCCGGGTACAAAACCGCCATATTTGCGGAGCATGTCAGCGTTTTCTTCCGGATTGAAAACAATAGCCGTGTAGAAGAAGCAGAAGAACGCGATTAAGCCCCCGTAAAGCAACATATAGAGCGGCGTGCCGTGCTGTAGGTATTGTGCGATCGTGGCTGTAAAATCGCCGCCATCTGCGCCGCTGAAGCCTACCAAGGTGAGTGGTAGCAAGAGAAGCGATGAGGCGAAAATCGGCGGAATAACCCCTGATGTATTGAGTTTAAGCGGGATGTGGTTGCTCTCCCCGCCCATCATCTTGTTGCCTTGCTGGCGTTTCGGATATTGCACAACGACGCGTCTATGGGCGCGTTCAATGAATACGATGAATGCGATAACGCCTGTCACCATCACAAAGAGGAAGAGAAGCTCGAAACCGCTGAAGGTTCCTTGGCGGCTTAGCTCCAGAGTGCTGGCGATGGCGCGTGGCAGTTCGGCGACGATCCCCGCGAAGATGATCAAAGAGATCCCGTTACCGATGCCGCGGGCAGTAATTTGCTCACCGAGCCACATCAGGAACATGGTTCCGCCGACAATAGTCAAAACAGTGGAAATACGGAAGAACATGCCCGGATCAATCACGGCAGAGCCGGTTGTCCCTTGCATGCTTTCCAAGCCCACAGCAAGGCCGTAACCCTGCACAGTGGCCAGAAGCACGGTCAAAAGCCGCGTGTATTGGTTGATTTTTGTGCGACCCATCTCGCCTTCTTTTTTCAAGGCTTCAAGCTGCGGCGACATGGCCGTGGCGAGTTGCATGATAATCGAGGCCGAAATATAGGGCATGATGTTCAGCGCGAAAATTGTCATACGCGAGAGCGCACCCCCGGAGAACATGTTGAACATATCCAAGATACCGCCGCTTTTTTGCGTGAAAATCTCGTTCCATACATGGGGGTCAATGCCGGGAACGGGAATATATGTTCCGAGGCGGTATACCAATAATGCGCCCATAACAAAAAGCAGGCGCTTTTTAAGATCTGTGGCTTTGGCGAGGGCGCCCCAATTGGCGTTCTTTGCGAGTTGTTCTGCGGCTGATGCCATCACATGCTCTTTCTTTAAAAATTACTTAGAGTTTGGATGCATCATTCATAAAGAAAACATGTGCAGGCGACAAGAGGGAATGCGTTAAATATCCCGTGAAAGATTGTTTCAGCGATCCTGATAGAGCTTTTTGTTCCAATCTTTACACTTATCGGAGACATCGCGATATTCGCGCGGATTATCTATGGCTTGCTGGCGTTCGGAGAGAATGGGGATGAGTTCGGCATTCAGGGCTTCAATGTCCTTGATGATAATATCTTGCATAAATTCCTGCGCGTTTTGAATCTCGGCGTTTTGGATCGGGCCTATTGCGGTTTGCATACGGCGGATCTTATCTTTTATATGCGCCCTGACATCGGGGCTGACCTCACGGACAAATTTCAGAAGCTCGCGCACGTGTTTTTTTTCATGGGCATGAACGGCGTTATATTCACAGGTGCCGCGGCGAAAATTGCTGGCGATATGGATGGTCGGTTTGGCAAAAAACTCTATGTCCAGATCCTTCATTGTGACGCAAGAGTTGCGCCCTCTGGTCAGGATTTCAAATCTTACCTCGGTTTTGAAGCCCAGCAAGCCGCCGCCTAGCCCGCCGACGGCTATATTTTGGGCGCCCTGCCCGTGCAGCTTGGTTAAATCGGCGGAAGATTGGGTTTTTATGTATTCCGTGGGCGCTGTCGATGTTTCAACGGAAACATTCACCGATTTGGGGGCGCATGACAGGCTTTGCGCTTGCGCAGCCCCCAAGGACAGCAGCCATACACACACCAATATAAGCAACCGAAAGATCATCTTTATATTATATCACGGGCGGAAAGCCGGGCGGAAATTTTGTGCAGGAGCAGAGATAACAAAAAGCCCCGAAATGTCCTTCAGGGCTTTTTAAATTCAGTGAGATTAGAGGCTTATTTATTAAGCGCGTCTTTTCTCTTGTTTTTGATCGGGGCAACTGTCTTTTCGAGGATCTCGAGCTTGCCGCCTGCCTTTTCTACTGCCGCGGCTGCTGATTTAGTCGTTGCAGAGATTGTCAGCTGAACTTTGGCTTTCAAATCGCCTTTAGTCAGAAGCTTCACACCGTCAAGCTTTTTGCTTACGACGCCCGCTGCAAGCAACATGGCTTCATCAATTGCTTTGCTTGCATCGATTTTCTTAGAATCGATAGCCGCTTGAAGTTTACCTGTTGTAAGCTCAGCGTAGTTTTTAGTGAATTTCTTGTTGTTGAAACCACTTTTCGGCATACGCATATAGATAGGCATTTGTCCGCCTTCGAAGCCATTAATCGCAACGCCTGAGCGGGATTTTTGACCTTTTTGACCGGAGCCAGAGGTTTTACCTTTGCCTGAACCAATACCGCGGCCAACGCGCATGCGGTTTTTGGTAGAGCCTTCTTGTGGTTTTAATTCATTCAGTTTCATAACTTTGTTCCTTTAAAATCGCTTATGCAGCGTCTTCAACCTTTACCAAGTGGTGCACTTTACGGATCATGCCGCGCACAGACGGTGTGTCTTCGAGTGTGCGTGTACGGTGCATTTTGTTCAGGCCAAGGCCGATCAATGTAGCACGTTGATAGCTTTTACGTCCGATCGGTGAGCCGATTTGTGTAACGGTTACAGTTTTTCCTGACGGCGCTTTTTTAGCAGCAGGTTTCTTAGCGGCCGGCTTTTTAGCTTCGGCTTTAGGGGCGGCTGCTTTTGTGCTTGCTGCCTTCGGCGCTGCTTTTTTAGCAGCAGGCTTTTTCGCTGCAGGTTTTTTAGGTATTGTTTTTTTATCGTCAGCCATGTCTTATTCCTCGCTTGCGGCTTCAGTAGCGGCTTCTTTTTCACCGCGGCCTGAAACAATGTCGCTTACTTTTTTGTTACGGCGGGTTGCAACGTGACGCGGGCTTTGCATTTCTTTCAAAGCTGCGAATGTTGCGTTTACCATTGAGTATGGGTTGCTTGAGCCAATGGCTTTTGCAACAACATCATGCACACCAAGAGCTTCGAATACGGCGCGCATAGGACCGCCGGCAATAATACCCGTCCCTTTTGGCGCGGCGCGCATGAACACTTTTCCTGCGCCGTGGCGACCTTTAATGTCGTGGTGCAGAGTGCGGCCTTCGCGAAGAGGGACGCGGATCATGTTGCGTTTAGCTTGCTCAGTTGCCTTTTTGATCGCTTCAGGCACTTCACGAGATTTTGCGTGACCGTGACCAACGCGGCCTTTGCCGTCGCCGACAACCATAAGAGCGGCGAATGCCATGTTACGACCACCTTTTGTGGTTTTTGCAACGCGGTTGATGCCAACCAGGCGTTCCATGAATTCCGGTTCTTCGCGTTCTTGATCTGCTTGTTGATTACGAGCCATATTATATATCCTTTATATCCCTTAAAACTCGAGACCGCCTTCGCGGGCTCCTTCAGCCAAAGCCTTAACACGTCCGTGATACAAGAAGCGACCACGATCAAATACTACTTTTCCAACGCCTGCTTTTTTCGCGCGCGTAGCAATCAATTTGCCCACTTCGCTTGCGGCTTCGACGTTTGCGCCTGATTTCAACTTGTCACGCAAACCTGCGTCCAGAGTTGAAGCGGCGGCCAGTGTTTTACCTTGAATATCGTCAATGATTTGCGCGTAGATCTGTTTGCCGGAGCGGAAGATCGAAAGACGCGGACGTGTTTCACGGTTTCCTACGCGGTCAATATTGACGCGGCGGATTTTGTTACGTGTGCGGTATGTTCTGCGCTGAGCTGATGTTAATGCTTTAGCCATTATTTCTTCTTACCCTCTTTTCTTACGACGAATTCGCCGGCGTAGCGGATACCTTTACCTTTGTAAGGCTCTGGTCGTTTGAATCCGCGGATTTTTGCAGCAACTTGTCCAACAAGCTGTTTATCAATCCCGCTGATTTGAATTTCTGTTTGTGTCGCTTTACCGGCTGCATCTTCCATTTTAAGCTCTACGCCTTCAGGAATGTCGAATCTCACTTCGTGTGAGAAACCAAGAGCCAGAACCAGTGTTTTACCTTGGAGGTTTCCACGGTATCCAACGCCTTTGATTTCAAGCTTTTTGGTGTAACCTTCGCTGACGCCCACAACGATGTTGTTTACGAGTGTGCGCATCGTCGGCCAGATTTGCTTTGCAAAGCGGCTGTTTGATTTAGGGGCAAGGGTTATAACTTTTTGTGTTTTGCCTTCATCATTCGCGACGTCTTCCATCTTGATGGAGACTTCCTCGTGAACATTCAAAGACAGCTCGCCGAGCTTACCTTTTGCTTTTACATCCTGACCGTTAAGTGTGAACTCAACGCCTTCAGGCAATGTAATCGGTTGTTTTCCAATACGTGACATCGTTCAATCTTCCCTTAGAATACCTGACAGAGGACTTCGCCGCCGATATTGGCTGCGCGTGCTTGGTGGTCGGCCATTACACCTTGCGGTGTAGACACAACCAAGATACCCAAACCGTTATAGAAACGGGGCATATCATTTTTGCCTTTGTATATACGACGACCGGGTCTTGAAACACGGTTCAGCTTGCGGATAACGCCGCGGCCTTCAGCGTATTTCAGCTCGATAGTCATTGTTTTTTTGTTGTTGTCTTGTTCTTGCACCTTGTAGCCGCGGATGAAGCCTTCATCTACAAGCACTTTACAAACGTTTTCGCGCAATTTCGAAAACGGACAGTCGATGACGGATTTTTGCGCCATCTGACCGTTACGAATACGGGCCAACATATCACCAAGAGGATCGCTCATTGTCATTTTATGCGTTTCCTTCTACCAACTTGATTTCACAACACCCGGCAACTCACCACGAGATGCAAGGTCACGTAATGCAATACGTGAAAGGTCTAATTTACGGTAATAACCGCGAGGACGTCCGGTCAAAGCACAGCGATTACGCATGCGAATTTTTGCACCGTTACGTGGCAATTTTGCCAAGGTCAGGGTCGCTTGGAAGCGTTCATCCGCAGGGATGGTCTGGTCTTTGATGATGGCTTTGAGTTTTGCACGCTTTTCGGCGTATTTATCTACCATCTTTTTGCGCTTTTTTTCGCGCTCTACCATTGCAACTTTTGCCATAGTGTTTTCGTCCTTTTCTTTATTTCTTGAAGGGCAATTTAAAGCCCTTAAGCAATTCTCTGGCCTCTTCATTATTGGCCGCTGTTGTACAAATTACGATGTCCATTCCGCGGATCTTGTCGACTTTGTCGTAGTTGATCTCGGGGAAAATGATGTGCTCGGTAACGCCCATGGCATAGTTACCACGACCATCAAAGCTTTTTCCACTGATGCCGCGGAAGTCACGAACACGCGGAAGCGCGATTGTCACCAAACGGTCGAGGAATTCATACATTTGCGCGCCGCGCAAGGTCACTTTACAGCCGATCGCCTGCTCTTCACGGATCTTGAAAGATGCGTTTGATTGACGCGCCTTACATGTGACGGGTCTTTGACCGGAGATCAATGTCATATCATTGATTGCGTTATCCATGTGCTTACGGTCTTGTGTCGCTTCGCCAACACCCATGTTCAGCACGATTTTTTCGAGCTTAGGGATTTGGTGAACGTTTTTGTAACCGTATTTTGCCTGCAAAGCGGGCACGATTTCTTTTTCGTATACTTCTTGGTAACGGGCTTTATATTTTGCTTGTGCCATCATCCTACTCCACTGTCTCGCCGGATTTTTTCGCCACGCGGACTTTTTTACCGTCTTTCAATGTTTTATATCCGACGCGGGTTGGCTTGCCTGATTTAGGATCGGCCAATGCAACGTTTGATACGTGAATTGAGAGTTCTTTTTCCTGAATTCCACCTGCAGAAAATTGTGTCGGCTTATTATGCTTTTTCACAACATTCACGCCTTGAACAAGAACGCGGCGCTCTGCGGGGAGAGTTTTAAGAACCTCGCCTTTGGCGCCTTTGTCTTTACCGCATAAGATAATGACCTGGTCGCCTTTTTTGATTTTCAATTTTGCGTTCGACATCTTATAGAACCTCGCCAGCTAGAGAGATAATCTTCATAAAGCCTTTAGCGCGAAGTTCGCGTGTTACGGGGCCAAAGATACGTGTGCCTACAGGCTCGTTATTGGCATTGATCAAAACGCAGGCGTTTGTATCGAAAGAGATTGTTTCGCCGTATGCACGGTTCAAACCTTTTTTCGTACGCACGATCACGGCGCGTTGAACGTTACCTTTTTGAACGCGGCCGCGTGGAATTGCTTCTTTAACAGAAACAACAACAATGTCACCGACACTGGCCGTGCGTCTTTTAGAACCACCGAGGACCTTGATACACTGAACTTGGCGTGCACCAGAGTTATCGGCTACTTCCATTCTGGATTGCATCTGAATCATGGTTTATGCATCCTTCTTTTTAGCAGTTGTTTTTTTAGCGGCAGGTTTTTTCGCCGGTGCTTTTTTAGCGGCCGGCTTTTCTGCTTTTGCTTCTTCTTTTTTCGGCGCTTCTTTCTTTGCTACAGGCTTTGATACGGGGGCCTTCTTAGGGGCTGCGGCGGTATCTTGGCCCGTGTAGAGCGTCCATGTTTTGCGTTTTGAAATCGGGGCACATTCAATGATTTGAACGCGCTCGCCTGTTTTCACAGAATTGTTCTCATCATGGGCCGCATATTTCGTCGACTTTTTGATGTATTTTTTGTAAAGCGGGTGCATGAAACGACGCTCGACCTTAACCGTAATGGTTTTGTCCATTTTGTCGCTGACTACTTCACCTTCTAGGATACGTTTTGGCATGTCTATCTTCCTATGCAGCTTTCTTCTTGGATGCTTTAGGCTTCTTAGGAGCCGGAGCTTCCGAAGTTTTAGCATTCAAAAATGTTTGAATTCTTGCGATTGTTTTACGCACGTTACGAATATCGTGTGTTTTTTCCAATGTACCGTTTGCACGTTGAAAACGCTGATTGAACTGCTCTTTCTTGGTATCAAGAAGAAGCTTCTTCAGTTCGTCTTCAGTTTTTGTTTTAAAATCTTCAGCTTTCATCTTATGCAGCCTCTTCGTTTGCGCCAACGCGTGTGACGAATTTAGTTTTGATCGGCAACTTCATTGCGGCCAAAGCCATCGCTTCGCGGGCAAGTGCTACAGGAACACCATCAAGTTCAAACATAACGCGGCCAGGTTTAACGCGGCACGCCCAATATTCAGGTGAGCCTTTACCTTTACCTTGACGCACTTCAAGTGGCTTGGCTGTTACAGGCACATCAGGGAATACACGGATCCAGAGCTTGCCTTGACGGCGAAGGTGACGAGTAATTGCACGACGTGCAGCTTCAATCTGGCGCGCAGTGATACGATCAGGCGCCAATGCTTTCAGGCCATAAGCTCCGAAGGCGAGCGTTGCTCCCCCTTTTGCCAAACCATGAATGCGGCCTTTGTGCTGCTTGCGATGTTTAAACTTCTTAGGGCTTAACATGTCTTGTTTCCTTAACTTAAATTGCCAACGCAAAAAATCTCAATCACATGGACTTTTCTTTCTTTGAAAGAGAGTTCCCATATGGTTAAACGCGGCGTAATACCTTAACGTTTAAATGAATTTGGCGTTTTATATCCTGTCCGCCGTCAGGTTGCAAGTAAAAACTTGCGAGAATCTTAGCTTCTCTTAAGTTCTGGGAGCGCCACCGCCCAAAGCTGCCAAACGCTTGTCACGAGCCATAGGATCATGTTCCATGATGTCGCCTTTGTAGATCCAAACTTTTACGCCGATAATACCGTAAGTCGTAAGACCTTCGGATGTACCGTAGTCAATGTCCGCGCGGAATGTGTGAAGCGGCACGCGGCCTTCACGATACCATTCTGTACGGGCGATATCTGCGCCGCCAAGACGGCCGGATACGTTAATACGAATACCGCCTGCGCCAAGACGCATTGCGGATTGAACAGCGCGCTTCATGGCACGACGGAAAGATACACGGCGCTCAAGCTGCTGGGCGACGCCTTCGGCGGCAAGCTGTGCATCAAGCTCAGGCTTGCGCACTTCAACGATGTTCAAGGAAACATCACCGCCTGCACGTTCAGCGAGTTGCTGGCGGAGTTTTTCGATATCCGCACCTTTTTTACCGATAATCACACCCGGACGCGCAGTATGTACTGTCACTTTTGTGTTTTTCGCGGCGCGTTCGATGACTACTTTTGAAATCCCGGCGGCTTTCAGGCGCTCTTGAACGAATTCGCGAAGCTTAAGGTCAACAATCAGCTTCTCGGCGTAATCACGGCCTGCATACCAGCGTGAGTCCCAAGTGCGGTTGATGCCTACGCGCATTCCAATTGGATTGATTTTCTGTCCCATACTTCAAAAGCTCCTTATGCTTCTTGTGCTTCTTTGACGACGATCGTCATATTACTTGTTCTCTTTTCGATGCGAGCACCGCGACCACGCGCGCGGGCGCGGAAGCGTTTCATCATCATCGCTTTTCCGACTTTCGCTTCAGAAACAATCAAACGGTCTACATCGAGGCCGTGGTTGTTTTCTGCGTTTGCGACTGCAGATTGAAGAAGTTTACGAACTTCTTCAGAAGCACGCTTCTTTGAAAACTCCAAATCGATCAAAGCTTTACCTGCTGCTTTGCCACGGATGGTTTCAGCAATCAGATTAAGCTTTTGTGCGGATGTTGAGAAATATTTCCCAAAAGCCATCGCTTCGTTATCTTTTACGCGTCTTGCGTTTTTATCTTGTGACATGGTTCTAACCTTACCTTCTTCGCTTATTTCTTGGCTTTCTTGTCCGCGCCGTGACCGTGATATGTGCGGGTCGGTGCGAATTCGCCCAATTTGTGGCCGATCATTTGGTCGGATACCACAACAGGGATAAATTTTCTGCCGTTATGAACGCCGAAAGTAAGGCCGATCATGTTTGGCAAAATTGTTGAACGACGTGACCATGTTTTGATCACTGTGTTTCTCCCAGCCGCCCGCGCTTCCTCAACTTTTTTGAGAACGCTTTTTTCTACGAATGGGCCTTTCCATACTGAACGTGACATATTTTAGTACTCCTATTTCTTCTTACGGCGACGAACGATGAATTTGTCCGTGGCTTTGTTTGAGCGTGTTTTATAACCCTTAGTCGGTACGCCCCATGGGGTAACCGGGTTACGACCACCAGATGTGCGGCCTTCACCACCACCATGTGGGTGGTCAACGGGGTTCATCACCACACCGCGAACAGTTGGGCGTGTGCCCTTCCAGCGTGTGCGGCCTGCTTTACCGTCATTTGTGTTCATGTGGTCGGGGTTTGAAACCGCGCCAACAGTTGCGATACATTCACCGCGGACAACGCGAAGTTCGCCGGATGAGAGTTTCACTTGAGCATAGCCGGCATCACGACCAACGAGCTGTGCGAATGTTCCCGCAGAGCGGATCATTTGCGCGCCTTTACCAGGCTTCATCTCGATGTTGTGAATGATTGTACCGACAGGCATGTTTTTCAATGGCATTGCGTTACCGGGCTTTACGTCTGTTTTTTGGTCGGCGATGATTTTGTCACCTACGTTCAAGCGCTGAGGTGCAACGATGTAGCGCTTTTGACCATCGGCATATTCAACCAATGCAATAAAGGCTGTGCGGTTCGGGTCATATTCGATGCGTGCGATTGTACCTTCGACGCCGCGGATATCGCGCTTCCAGTCGATGATACGGTAACGACGCTTGTGACCGCCACCAATGTGACGTGATGTAATACGTCCCATATTGTTGCGACCACCTGATTTCGTCAGACCTTCGGTCAGAGTCTTCTCAGGCTTGCCTTTATACAAATCCTTACGGTCAATTTGCACCAATTGGCGCTGACCGGGGGTTGTAGGGTTAAATTTCTTTAGTGCCATTTTAGTCTTCCTTTTTGCTCATTCTCGGCGAGGCCGCCATAGTTTAAAAACTCTTTTTTGTTCTACCGCTTCGCTACTTGAGAACGGTTTATACGCCAGTTCCTGTATCGATGGTCTGACCTTCTTCCAAAGTGATAATCGCTTTTTTGAAATCATTGCGCTTACCAACGATGCCTTTAAAGCGCTTTGTCTTACCCTTTTGGATCATCGTGTTTACAGCCTTAACCTTTACATCAAAAAGCGCTTCTACGGCGTCTTTGATTTCAGGCTTGCTGGCTGTCTTTGCGACTTTGAACGTCACTTGGCCATGTTCTGAACCCAGCGTTGCTTTTTCGGTGATATGCGGCGCAAGGATTACATTGTAGTCCTTTACGTTTGCCGCTCTCTTTGTTGCTTTTGCTTTAGCCATTGTTCTTAACCCTTCAATTTGTCTGTGATGTCTTTCACAGCGTCTTTTGTGAGAACCAATACATCGCGGCGAAGAATGTCATATACATTCGCACCTTGAGATGGAAGCACGTCGATACGCGGCAAGTTTGCCGTCGCACGTGCGAAGTTCACATCGATTTCCGCGCCGCCGATGATCAGCGCATTATCAAGCGCGAGCGCTTTCATGTTTGCCGCCATTGGCTTTGTCTTGTGGTCTTTTGCTTTTGCATCATCGAGGATGATCAACTTGCCGTTTGCTGCTTTCGAAGACAGGGCGATTTTCATCGCTTGCTTACGAAGCTTTTTCGGAAGGTCGATTGCGTGTGAACGCACAACTGGTCCGAAAACAACGGCTCCGCCACGGTCGATGTTACGCTTGAGGTCACCTGCACGGGCGCGGCCTGTACCCTTTTGGGCGAAAGGCTTTTTACCAGTACCGGAAATCTCGTGGCGCTGTTTTGTCTTGTGGTTACCAGAGCGGCGTTTCGCGAGCTGATAGTTCACCATGCGGTGAAGCAAATCCGCGCGGATTTCTGCGCCGAAGATGTCTTTATCAAGCGTAATTTCGCCTGATGCTTTACCTTCAATTGTTTTGACTGCGAGTTTCATATCCTAGTCTTCCTTCTTATCTTCTGCATCGGCAGCAGGCGCGTCTTCAGCATTTTCTTCAGCTTTCGCTTCGGCTGCTTTCAGAACTTCTTCTTGAGCTGCTCTTCTTTCGGCTTCGGCTTGCGCTTCTGCTTCGGCTGCGGCGGCATCAAGTTTGGCCTGCTCGGCTTCGAGTTTCTTTTCATCAATCTTCAGACCTGCAGGCATAGGCAAATCTGCATGAAGAGGTTTTTTAACCGCATCATTGATCAGAACCCATGCAGATTTTGAACCCGGGACAGCACCCTTTACCAAAATCAAATCATCTTCAAGATCAACTGCAATCACCTGTAGGTTTTGCGTTGTTACGCGCTCATCACCCATGTGACCGGCCATTTTCTTACCTTTGAAAACGCGGCCCGGATCTTGACATTGACCGGTTGAACCATGCGCACGGTGAGATACAGACACACCGTGAGAGGCGCGCATACCACCGAAGTTGTGACGCTTCATAGCGCCGGCAAAGCCTTTACCTTTCGAGGTTGCGGTTACATCAACAAACTGGCCTGCTACGAAGTGGTTTGCACCAAGCTCAGAGCCGACTTCAAGAAGGTTTTCGTTTGCAACGCGGAATTCAACAAGCTTCTTCTTTGGCTCAACTTTTGCTTTTGCAAAATGGCCGCGATTGGCTTTTGATACGCGTTTGATTTTCGCTTTACCCGCACCAAGCTGAACCGCGCAATAGCCGTCCTTTTCTTGTGTACGCACGGCGACAACCTGACACTCTTCAAGTCTCAGCACTGTTACGGGGATGTGACGACCATCTTCATCGAAGATACGAGTCATACCTTCCTTGCGGGCAATCAATCCAGTTCTTTGTCTTTCAACACTCATCGTTCTTTTCCTTCCTAGAGGTTATCCTTTATTGGACAACATAGAGTCATTTGGTTGCCTTGATTTACGCGGCTTGCATTTGACCAATTTTAATTTCAACGTCAACACCAGCGGGCAAATCAAGCTTCATCAAAGCATCGATTGTTTGCGGTGTTGGCTCAACAACATCCAGTAATCTTTTATGCGTGCGCATTTCGAACTGCTCTTGCGAGCCTTTGTTCACGTGCGGTGAGCGGATAACAGAAAACTTTTTGATCTTGTTTGGCAAAGGAACGGGGCCGCGTACGCTGGCGCCTGTTCTTTTGGCAGTGTTCAAGATCTCGGCACTCGCCGTATCCAGGATACGGTGATCGAAAGCCTTAAGAGTAATGCGTATCGTTTGTGCGTCCATTTTTCTGTTTTCCTTACTTACGCTTAAATCTTACTCGACAATTTTAGAAACAACGCCGGCGCCGACGGTGCGGCCGCCTTCACG
>CAYGKM010000021.1:0-16334 GCA_964350695.1 uncultured Micavibrio sp. | reverse complement strand
TTTCAGGGCATAGATGTGCAGCCCGTGGATGTGCAGGTGCAGATATCGAACGGCTTGCCGTCTTTTACGATTGTCGGCCTTCCCGATAAAGCCGTGGGCGAAAGCCGGGAGCGGGTGCGCGCGGCGCTTCATGCGCTGGGGATTGCGTTGCCGCCGAAACGTTTGACCGTGAATATGGCGCCTGCGGATTTGTCGAAAGAGGGTTCGCATTTTGATTTACCCATTGCGCTGGGGCTTTTGGCGGCGATGGGGGTTCTGCCGAAAGAAGAGCTGGAGGAGTTCCTTGTTTTGGGGGAGCTATCGCTTGATGCCTCTATTCGCCCTGTCACGGGGATTTTGCCTGCGGCTATGCATGCCAATTCTAATGATCTTGCCCTTATATGCCCCGCGGAATGCGGCGGGGAAGCCGCGTGGGCAGGGGATCTGGATATCTTAGCGCCTGCCAATCTTTTGCAGCTGATTAATCATATAAAAGGCACGCAGGTGATGGGGCGGCCAGAAGCGCGACTTGGCGGGCAAGGGGGAGCGGCGGATAAGCTGCGCGGGCCTGATCTGGCAGACGTGAAGGGGCAGGAAAGTGCCAAGCGGGCGCTGGAGATTTCTGCGGCGGGTGGACATAATTTGCTGATGATCGGGCCACCCGGATCGGGGAAGTCTATGCTGGCCTCGTGTTTGCCGGGGATATTGCCGCCTTTAAGCCCACGTGAAGCTCTCGAGGTTTCGATGATTCACTCAATCGCGGGGAGCTTGCCCGATGGGGGGTTGCTGAAAACCCGTCCGTTTCGTGATCCGCATCATTCGGCGTCTTTGCCTGCGTTGATTGGCGGCGGGCATAAGGTGAAGCCGGGGGAGATCAGCCTCGCACATAACGGGGTGCTGTTCCTTGATGAGCTGCCAGAATATGCGCGCGGGACGCTGGAGGCGTTGCGCCAACCTTTAGAGACGCGCGAAGCCTTGATTGCACGGGCGAATATGCATGTGCGCTATCCTGCGCGGTTTCAGATGATTGCGGCGATGAACCCATGTCGGTGCGGGCATTTAGGCGACGCGGAATTGGCGTGTAATAAAGCGCCGCGCTGCGCGGGGGATTATCAGGCAAAAGTTTCAGGGCCGATGCTGGACCGCATGGATTTGCAAGTGGATGTGCCGGCGGTGAGTATCGCGGATTTAAACGCGGAGAAGGGCGAAAGCAGCGTGGATGTCGCGGCGCGCGTGATGGCGGCGCATGCGCTGCAAAATGCTCGATATAGCGATTCGGCGGCGGATATTACGCTGAACGCGCATGTGGACGGGGCGGCGCTGGAGGAGTTGGTGGTTTTAAGCGCGGAGGCCAAGGATTTGCTTGATAAAGCGATGGGTGTGACGAGGCTGTCTGCGCGCGGATATTTCCGCATATTGCGGGTGGCGCGCACGATTGCCGATCTGGATTCGGTGGTTTCAGGGCAAATCATTGAAAAAATTGGAAAAAACCATATCGCCGAGGCGCTTTCTTATCGCCGCACAGCGCTTTCGTAATTTTAATAAAATTTGTTTTAAATCAAAGCTTTACCGATAAATATTGTCGAAGAGATGTGTTTTGCGGTATTATAGAGTAATGCTAAAACCTTGATCGCTTTACGTTTTGAGCGAAAAATTAAGGGATAATTAAGTAAATAAAATTATAATATTTACATATAAAGCGAATAGTATTAATAGTGGTGTGAAATGATTTCTAACAATAAAGCTATGTTTGGTAGAGCGGCGGTGGGCGAAGCGTCCCTCGTAAACGCTGTTGCGCCAAAAACGCTTGGCGGCGGTATAGCGAAAGTTGCTTTAGATACATTTTCCCAACAAGAATCAGCCATAAATACTTTGATAGGGCGCAACCCTCTTAATGATATGCCGCAAGCCAGCTCCTCTACTGAAGTGGGTAGCAATATTGCGGGTAACTATGATGCCGGAACTATGTCAAAAAACGCACTTGGTGATGCCCAGCAGGTGCGTGCAAGTTATGTTGATGATGTAAAGACTGCGCAAAAGCCTATTGAGCAAGCGCTTGGTGATGCAAGTATTGATAAAGGCGTTGGCGCAGCCGCGGGTAATGATGCGTTCAGGCAGTCCGAGAATACAGGTTTAGTCGGTGCGGCTATCGGTGCAGGCGCCTCTGCAAAGTTCCCTGTTCCTGCAATTGCAAAATTGGCAATGAATAAAATTTCTGTCGCAGCGTCTCTTAGTGAGGGGTATGCGGATGTGAAAGGTGTTTTGACAGATAGTGTAAAGCAAGAAATTGCACAGCTTATTGTCGAGAAACTCAGCCTTAAGTATAATGCAGAAACCGGTGGGTATGAATCAGAAATTCCACATGAGATTCCTGCGCCTGTTCTGGCAAAAATGGAAAATCTCTCCGCAACAAATCCGCAAGGTCTTGTGAAATATATGCAAGAGCTTTTGACTAAGCCCGAGAACACTGCAGAGTATGCTGCTATGACGGCTGCGATTGAAGGTCTTCAGGCTGATGTTGATAATTACAAAGGTATTGAGGCTGATAATGATGCAATCGTTATGGCCGTTAAAAATGAAGGCGGAAATGTAGGAGATTATGACCTTGCACAAGTTAACGTCGTTTCAGATGCTGAGGATGCCGGTGTTTCTGTGGCTCTTGCTGTTTCCGAGCCTCAAGAGGTTCTAGCTGTGATGAAAGAAAATTCAGAGCCATCCGCGCTGGCTGCTGAGGTTGCGGGATATGATGTTTCCGCTATTGCGGATCCGATGATATTTAAAGGTAATGTTATTGATGTTTCCGATATTGGCAACTTTATCAACAGTGGTTCTAGTATTAAGCACGCTAGTATTGAAAACGATCTTGAGCTTAGAAGGCAGCTTGCGACTTCTTCTCCGGGCATGAGCGGTTTCGCCTAAACCCCTTTCCAACATCTTCTTGCCTCATATTGATGAGTGCTTTATCACTCTCTTATGAGAGTTTTTCTTTTTATGGCGGCTGTTTTGTTCCCGCTTCAGGGTTTTGCTTCGGGTGCATGT
Source organism: uncultured Micavibrio sp. (assembly GCA_964350695.1). Classification (GTDB taxonomy): domain Bacteria; phylum Pseudomonadota; class Alphaproteobacteria; order Micavibrionales; family Micavibrionaceae; genus TMED27. The sequence continues at coordinate 13,316 of CAYGKM010000021.1, read as the reverse complement.
GACAGCGCGCGCAGCACGGCGGATGTTATTTCCTGTGAATCGACACAACATAAACATATAGAGGGGCTTTTGAACGAAGCCTTTAGCGCGGCAGACAAGGCAAGCGCGGATGAAGAGCTTGAATCCCTCAAAGATATTCAAAAAAAATGGCTCGAATACCGCGATCAGGAATGCGCACTTGAATCCGATCAAGTTGAAGACGGGTCTTTAAAGCGTTTGCAGGAATTGCGGTGTTTGAACCGGATTAATGAAGAGCGGATTGGCGCGCTTGACACCATGAATGAAGACACGGCCACAAAGCCGATAGATATTAAGGCGCAGCCACGCTGGATGAATGCTTTGGCGAATGATTATCCCGATGTCTTCTGGCGTTTCGGGGAATCCTTAAGCCTTGATCTGGATTGTGATGCCGAAGACGAAGTGATTATGACGGGTCTTCGGATTGCGCCAAAAACAGATGCGCTTATGGCGATTATTGCGATTACTGAAAAGCCTGATACGGGCCGCCCGCAAAGCGAGACGTTTTCGCTGTTTTTGATGCCGCATGAACAAAGCAAAGCAAAAAGCGGCGCATATGATGATAAGCGCCATGTATGCAGTTCTTCGCTGAGTTTGCGGCCTGTTCCACACCCAAATGCCGAAGAGACATGCGGCATTGCTTTAGAGGTTTCGGACGCTTCGTGCGCGCCCCATATTTTATATCGGGTAGACGGCAAATATCAGTTCCTTGAAGAGCCATCAAAAGAAGCCGGCGCAGCCGCCCAATAATGCCCGCGCCACCCTTTACCCTTCCTGATCATCCTTTATCGCGGTCTGTTTGCGTGTTTTGTGCGTCTTCTGATCGCGTTGAAGCGCGTTATAAGACACTCGCGGCTGATATGGGGGCGATGGCGGCGGCGGAAGGCTGGCATGTTGTGTATGGCGGCGCGCAAGGCGGGCTTATGGGCGCGGCGGCAGATGCGGCGGTTGATGCGGGCGGCAAGGTTACCGGTGTTATGCCTAAAAGTCTGGTCTCGATGGAGCGGGCACATCAGGGTCTAACCATGCTTTATCATACAAAGGATATGCATGAGCGCCAACAAATGATGGCGGCACTATCGCAAGGCTTTGTGATTTTGCCGGGGGGTTTAGGCACGCTGGCGGAGTTTTTCGAGATTTTGACATGGAAGCAGATAGGTTTGCACGATAAGCCGATTGCACTTGTAAACGCTTATGGGTATTGGGATCCACTTTTGGAGCTTATGCGCCATGCGCAGGAGCAAAATTTTTTGCATCAAAGGACGCAAGATCTTTACCATGTTTTTGAGAATATTGAAGAATTAAGAACATTTTTTGCTTTTGAATAGCTTTCTCGCTTTTGCCTTTGCGCATACCTTGTTAAGCTGCTTTTAAGTTTAAACTTATAGAATAGATAACTGTGCAATATATTCGTTCAAAAGATCAGGCAGATAATTTTGCAAAACAGGCGATGGATAAAATCCATGAGCTTAATCTTGCGCCTATTCCCAAGAACTTTGAATTGTGGTTTGTCTATTATGCTAAGGGCCACCCTGAAGCCGTGCATGCCATAGATTTGCTTTTGCAATCGGGCAAAAAAATTGATGATGAAGTCTGCATTGAAATTTATGAGCGTTTTCTGAATGACAGTAAAGAAGACGAGCAGGTTCAAGAAGCGGGCAATAAGATTCAGGCGGCCATTAAGGACGTAGCCGGCCGGATGACAGATTTAAAATCTGCGACATCTAGCTATAGTCAGGCTTTGGAAGAGGCGAGCGGCAGGCTTAGCGCTGATATGACGCCTGCGGATATCAGAGCAACTCTGGACGGCGTCATCGTAAATACGCAAGAGATGGTCAAGCGTAATTTCGAATTGGAAGCTGAGCTTGAGCGCTCTTCCAAAGAAATGGATTCTCTTCGCAAAGATTTGGAAAGCGCTCGCAAACAAGCGCTTACAGATGGATTAACGAATTTGGCGAACCGTAAATCCTTTGATGCGGAAATTGAGCGCGTTATTCAAAACGCAAAAGCGGAAGGCGAAACGTTTACGCTCATTCTAATGGATATTGATCATTTTAAAGCATTTAACGATGATTTCGGTCATCAGGTCGGCGATCAGGTTTTGCGCCTTGTTGCAAAATGCCTGACAGACGGTGTGAAAGGGCGGGATTTTGCGGCGCGTTATGGCGGCGAAGAGTTTGCTATTATTTTGCCGCAAACCAATCTTCAATTTGCCATGAAAGTGGCAGATTCCTTGCGGGCAGCGGTGGAAGGCAAAGAGCTTGTAAACCGTAATACGGGCGAGAAACTGGGGCGCATTACGCTTTCGGGCGGCGCGGCGGAATTTGTTGTTGGTGAACAATCCGATGATATCATCGAGCGCGCGGATACGGCGCTTTATATTGCCAAAAATAACGGGCGCAATCAGATTGCGGCGGCCCCCGGCAAGAAATCCTGATTATTCCTTTTGTTTATTACGCTCTGCCCTTGCGCGCTGCGCATAAGGGTTTAATTTAAATCTATGCATGATTCAATTTCTTCACTCGCGAGCCCTTCTGCTCCTTATCTCCAAGGTTTAAACGCCCCGCAATCCGAAGCCGTAGAGGCATTGGACGGGCCGGTGCTTGTGCTGGCGGGTGCGGGGACGGGAAAAACGCGCGTGCTGACGACCAGATTGGCGCATTTGCTGAATACGGGCCGTGCCTATCCATCGCAAATTCTATCCGTGACCTTCACGAATAAGGCCGCGCAGGAAATGAAGCACCGCGTATCTACGCTTATGGGCGGCGCGCCTGTAGAAGGATGGTGGCTTGGTACGTTTCACTCGCTGGCGGCGCGGATGTTGCGCAAGCATGCGGAGCTTGTCGGACTGTCGAGTAATTTCACGATCCTTGATCCTGACGATCAGGTGCGGCTGCTTAAGCAGATCATGGAAGTGAATAGCATTGATCATAAGAAATGGGTGCCGAAAGCGATGATCTCTTATATTGATCGCTGGAAGGATCGCGGGCTTAACCCTTCTCAAGTGAATGTGGATGAAGTTGGCGATATTGCGGATGGGAAGCTGAAGCTTTTATACGAGGTCTATCAAAGCCGCATGCGGGCGATTAATGCCTGTGATTTCGGCGATCTTTTGCTGCATATGATTACGATTTTGAAAGACCCTGCGAATAAAACGGTGCTCGAGGATTATCACCGCCGTTTTCAATATATCATGGTGGATGAGTATCAAGATACGAACGTGGCGCAGTATTTGTGGCTGCGGCTGCTGGCGCAGGGCTCAAATAATATTTGCTGCGTGGGGGATGATGACCAATCCATTTATGGCTGGCGCGGCGCGGAAGTGGGCAATATTTTGCGTTTTGAAAAAGATTTTCCGGGGGCAAAAATTATCCGTCTTGAGCAAAATTATCGCTCGACCAATAACATCCTTAAAGCTGCGCACGCCGTAATTGCCAATAATGAAGGGCGATTGGGTAAAGAGCTCTGGAGCGAGGCGGGCGAGGGCGAAAAAATCCGTGTGCGCGGGCTTTGGGACGGCGAAGCCGAGGCGCGCTGGGTTGGTGAAGAGATCGAGCAATTGCAGCGCAAAGGGCAATCGCTGGACGGTGTTGCGGTTTTAGTGCGCGCCGGATTTCAAACGCGGGAATTTGAGGAGCGGTTTATCAAGCTTGGCTTGCCGTACAAAGTTTTGGGCGGACCACGATTTTATGAGCGCATGGAAATCCGCGATGCGCTGGCATATTTGCGGGTGATTGTGCAGCCCGCGGATGATTTGGCGCTGGAGCGGATTATAAACAAACCCAAGCGGGGCTTAGGCGATTCGACGGTGCAGACGCTTTATGCATATGGGCGCTCGCATGGCATTAATCTTTATGATTCGATTATGGATCTCACGCAGACAGATGAGCTGCGCCCGAAGGTTAAAACCACATTGATGAAACTCCTCGATGATTTTGCGCGCTGGCGCAGCCTCGTGGATGCGATGCATCATGCAGAGCTGGCGGCGCAGGTTCTGGACGAATCGGGCTATATGCAGATGTGGAAAGAGGACAAAACCCCCGAAGCGCCGGGGCGGTTAGAAAACTTGAAAGAGCTGATTTCGGGCTTGCAGGAATATGAGAGCTTACCTGAGTTTTTGGAGCATGTGGCGCTTGTTTTGGAGAACCAGGATCAATCAGGCGGGGAGCACGCGACGATTATGACGCTTCACGGGGCGAAGGGTTTGGAGTTTGATGCGGTGTTTTTGCCGGGCTGGGAAGAGGGGCTTTTTCCGTCCCAGCGCAGCATGGATGAAAACGGCCTTAAGGGTTTGGAAGAGGAGCGGCGCCTCGCCTATGTGGGGATAACGCGCGCGAAAAAACATGCACATATTTCTTTTGCGGCGAACCGCCGTATGTACGGGTCTTGGGTGAATTCTATTCCTTCACGTTTTGTCGATGAATTGCCGAAAGACCATGTGGAGGTGAGTAGTGATATTGCGCAAGGCGCAGGCAGCGGGCGCTCCAGCCATTGGGATAGCAGCGGGTTTAAGCCGCGTACGCCAATGCCTAAGCGCGAGATTCACGAGCGAAAAGTGAGATCAGAAAGCGGCGTTGTTTTTGCGCGCGGGGACCGTGTGTTCCACGATAAATTCGGATACGGGAAAATCATTAATATTGATGGGCATAAGCTGGATATCGCGTTTGAGAAATCAGGGAAAAAGCGGGTGATGGATAGTTTTGTGCAGAAGCCTGATGCGCTTTAATAGCTTACAGGTGTAATTCCGGCGGCGATAATCTCTCCGAAACGGTTTCTTTGGGCGATTAAAACCAGCGCGTCAATATCACTCCAATTCGGGTTTTCGAACTCGAATTCTCTTAAAGCCCCTGTGCGACTATATTCGCGTTCATGCATCACCGCGTTTGTGTATGTTACAGTACGACCTTTATTTTCGCCGCTGGGGATGTCTTGTGTATGGGTTTTCTTTATGCCGTAAAGCCAGAAAGATACAGAGTTTGATGTGTTCATAGGTAAATCGGGGATGAGGACTTTGATGGCCTTTCCCTCGGCTGAGAGGTTTATGGCCGCGACCTCATTCGTTTTCTTTAAGGTTCGCAGCAGGCGATCCGCGTCGTTACCAACAAATTGCTGCTCGCCGTTTAGAATCATTTGCGGGGTATAGACGCGGCCATCTTTGCGATAGGCGGCGTAATTGCGCTGGCGCTCGGAGGCTAAGTCCTGCCCCAATGTGTCTTTCCAGTGTAGATGATCCCAATATGTGACATGGAAGCCGAGAGCGATTACATTTTGGTTTTCGGCAATTTGCGCAAGGATTTTGTCTGCAGGCGGGCAGGAGGAGCAGCTTTGCGAGGTAAAAAGCTCGGCAACCACTAAATGGTCGATACCCTCCATATCTTTATCATCCAGCTGCGCACGCAAGGATTCGCCGCCAAACGCTATGCAGCCGATTATGAGGGCGAAAATCAGAATGTTTTTGATCATATTTCTTATTCGTAAGCGCTGCCCTAATAGTTTCAGAGTTTGTATATCAGACTGGATATTTTGCTTCGGACAGGCCATATTGGTGAGGTATTTTGAAAAGGGCTTTGCTTAAGATGACTCAGAATCAAAAAATAGCGACTGTGTTTGGCGGAACCGGCTTTGTCGGGCGTAATGTGGTGCGTGAGCTGGCGACCAAGGGCTATGCGGTGAAGGTTGCGACCCGCGTACCGGAGCGTGCGTATTTTTTAAAAACCGCAGGGACGCCGGGGCAGATTGTGCCTTTTCAATGTGATGTTAAAGATGAGGGCAGCATTGCCGAGGCCGTGAAAAATGCAGATGTGGTTGTGAATTGCATCGGTATTTTGTTTGAAAAAAGGCGCGGGCAGTTTAGCGCGGTTCATGTTGATGCGCCGTCTAGAATCGCGGCGGCGTGTAAAAAAGCGAAAACGGCGAATTTTATTCATATTTCTGCGTTGGGCATTGATCAGGCCACTTCTAAATATGCCAAGACAAAGCTTGAAGGCGAAAAAGAGGTTCTTTCGAATTTTAAAACCGCTTTTATTCTTCGCCCGAGTGTGATTTTTGGCGAGGATGATGAGTTTTTTAACAGATTTGCGCAAATTGCTCTTATTGCGCCGGCCTTGCCATTGATCGGCGGCGGCAAAACCCGTTTTCAGCCTGTATATGTCGGCGATGTTGCGGACGCCGTTATGGCGGCAATTGGTAATATTCCCGCGCAAGGCCAGATATTTGAACTCGGCGGCCCTGAAATAGTAAGCTTTAAAGAGATTTACGAGCGGCTTTTCAAGTATACGGAGCAGCGTAGGCTCCTTGTGAATTTGCCGTTTGCCATTGCGAAAATTCAGGCCAGTTTTTTAGGGTTGTTGCCTAAGCCTCCTTTGACGCGCGATCAAGTGGAGAGTTTGAAAACCGATACTGTGGTATCAATGAGTGCGAAGGGTTTGTCTGATTTGGGCGTAACACCTACAGCCATGGATGTCATTCTTCCCACCTATCTTGAAAGCTATCGTCCGGGCGGGCGGTTTGCGGATATTCAAGAGGCATAACTTTTAACTAAAGAGATTTTAATGCGTTTATTGCTTTTATTTTGTTTTCTTGTGCCTTTATTCGGGTTTAGCCCGTCTTCATTTTCAATGACCGAAGAAGTGGCGCTGGTTGTTAATGAGAGCCCGATTACGGTTTCCGATATCAATGATCGTATGCGTTTGATCATGTCTTCGTCAGGCTTGCCCAATACCGAAGAAGTGCGCGCGAATTTAACGCCGCAGATCATCAGTGTTTTGATTGACGAGCAAATTCGGGTGCAGGAAGCGGATCGCTTGAAGATCGAGGTTACGCAAGGCGAGATCAACGAGAGTTTTGCAAAACTGGCACAGAGCAATAACTTTACGGCCGAGCAGTTCAGAGAGATTTTAAAGCAGGGCGGTATTAATATTCAGACTTTGGAGGATCAGATTCGCGCGCAGGTTTCATGGGTGAAAGTTGTGCAGAGTAAATTGCGGCCACAAATTCAGGTGAGTGATATTGATGTCGATAATGCAATGGAGCGTCTTACCAATAATCTGGGCAAGACAGAATATTTGATTGCAGAAATTTTATTGCCTGTTGAAGATCCTTCGCAGGAGAGTAAGGTGCGACAGCTTGCGCAGGATTTGAGCAATGAAATTAGAGCGGGTAATGTTCAGTTTTCACGCATAGCGCAGCAGTTTTCGAAGGCGGCGGGTGCCGAGCAGGGTGGTGATTTGGGGTGGTTGCAAGAAGGGCAGTTAGAGCCTGATCTTGATGCCGCCATCCGTGCGAGCGAAAAAGGCCAGATTACGCCGCCTATCCGCACGCTTTCCGGGCTTCATATTTTGTTTGTTCGCGATGTGCGGGTGATTTCGCAAGACACGCTGCCGAGCAGAAATGATGTGTTTAATCTTTTGGGACAGCAGCGTTTGGAAAATCAGGCGCGGCGGTATTTCCTCGATTTGAAATCCTCAGCGTTCGTCGATAATCGCCTTGAGTCCTGAAAGCCTATATCCTGCTATAGATGCTCTTCCACCGCTGCGCGAGGTTATATCCGAGCATAATTTAAGGGCGGAAAAATCTTTAGGTCAGAATTTTCTTCTTGATCAAAACATCACAGATAAAATTGTGCGACATTGCGGTGATATGAACGGGCAGAGTGCCATAGAGATCGGTCCCGGCCCCGGGGGGCTTACCCGCTCTTTATTGCGAAGCGGTGCCAAAGAAGTTGTTGCGGTGGAGTTTGATGCGCGTGCGATTGGCGCTTTGCAGGGTTTAAATGCGGCGGCTGACGGGCGGCTTAGGATTGTTCACGGCGATGCGCTGCAGGCGGATTTGCTGGAATTGGTGCCGCAGACCCCCCGCAAAATTGTTGCAAATCTACCCTATAATATCGCGACGCCTTTGCTTATTCAGTGGTTGAAGATGATCCGCGAGGATGCGGGCAGCTTTTCGAGCATGACATTGATGTTTCAAAAAGAGGTGGCGCAGCGGATTGCGGCTTCTCCTAATTCCAAAGCCTATGGGCGGCTTTCTGTGATAAGCCAGTGGCTTTGTGAGGCAAAGATTGTTTTTGATTTACCCGGCTCGGCGTTTATTCCGCCGCCGAAGGTCAAGTCTTCGATTGTGCATTTGCGGCCGCGGGTTTTTTCGGAAGACCAGCCGCGTTTTGAAGTGATGGAAACGATTTTGCAGGAAGCCTTCGGACAGCGTCGAAAAATGCTGCGATCGTCGTTGAAAAATTATGCAGCATATTTTGAAGCAGCGGATATATCAGAAACCGATCGTGCGGAAGATTTAAGCGTTCATGATTTTGTGAGGCTGGCGAAGGCCGCGTCCTTTACAGACCGCCCATAAGGCCACGAACGAAATCCGACAGGCCGACTGTGCGGCGGCGTTTCAAACGCTCTCCATCCATAATGAGCTGGGCTTTTTTGATCGCGACATCGACATTGTTATTGATAATCACGTAATCATATTCGCTGTAATGTGACATTTCGCTTTCCGCTTTTGACATGCGGTGGCGGATATCTTCTTCGCTTTCAAGTGTATCTTGGGAGCGGGTGCGCAGGCGTTTTTCCAATTCTTGTTTTGAAGGGGGAAGAATAAAGACGGTGACGAGATCGTCGCGCGCGATTTCCACCAGTTGCTGCGTGCCTTGCCAATCGATATCAAAAATAACGTCCTGGCCTTTGTTTAGGGCGTCTTCCACGGGTTTGCGAGGCGTGCCGTAATAATGTTCAAAGACTTTTGCGTGTTCCAGCATATCGCCTTTATCAATCATCTCGCGAAATTCGTCGATGCTGACGAAAAAATAGTCTTCGCCGTGCACTTCGCCGCCGCGCCGTGGCCGCGTTGTTGCGGAGATCGAGATGGAGACGTCCGGATTGTTTTTTAAAAGGGCGCGCGTGATTGTGGTTTTACCTGCGCCGGATGGCGAGGACATCACATACATAAGGCCGCGGCGTTTTAATGAACTCAAGGGTAGATCCTTAATCTGATAAACAAGTCTTTTATCAGCATAATATGCTTGTTCTTTATACTGCAACCCCTTCAATTTTGTAATAACGAGCACTAGACGCGCAGCGTAGCAGGGCGTGTTTTGGACTTCTGTTACAAAACTATGCTAGTTTAAAGGGTGAATTTAATATATAATTGGTGTGAAGTGAAACTTTATACCATCTATAGATGTTTTTCTGTTTCAAAAAAATGAAAAGCGTTTTAAAACAGCTTTATTGAGCCCTTTTACATGTGTTGATTTTTTCAACTAGAGGAATGCACCGGGTCGCATTATGGACGTAGAGAATATTGAAAAAAATGTTGAGGAAGCGGCGACGCTCCTAAAGGCCCTCTCGAATGAGAAGCGGCTCATGATTTTGTGCGCTCTCAATAAAGGAGAAAAATCTGTTGGCGTTTTGGAAGAGCTTATAGGGTTAAGCCAATCTGCATTATCGCAGCATTTGGCGCGTTTGCGCCGCGACGGTTTGGTGCAGACCCGCCGTGATGCGCAGACAATTTATTATTCTATGAAAGATGAAGCCGCAAAAAAAGTGATGACTCTGTTGAGTGAAATTTATTGTAAAGGCGAGTAAGGCATTTTAGTGCAGCGTTTTGGTTTTTTGCAGGGCTTCTGTGCGCGGCTTGAATTTTTGAATAACATTTTCCGACATTATATTTTCTAAATCGTCTTCTTGGAGAAACTTTACATCTGCGCCTTTTGGCAAGTGTCGCGCAGGGTCGCTGTGTTTAGAAAAGAGCACAAGGCTGGGGCATGATGTTGCGGCGATGAGGTGCATCGGGCCGGTATCATTGCCGATCGCGCCTGCAGCATTTCTGGCCATTGTGATGATCTGACCCAGTGAAGTTTGCCCTGTGATATCGAGGCTTTGCGGGCAGATTTTTAATATAATATCGGCGAGGGGTTTTTCGCCCTTTGTGCCGAGGATTACAGGCTGGTATCCCAAAGACACCAGAAGTTTTGCGAGGCGGCCATATTTTTCTGTCGGCCAGCGTTTTTCAGGGCGCGAGGGGGCGCAGCCCGGCACAAGCAAGACGTAAGGCGCTTTAAGCGGGTAAGACGAGATATTTGCTTTCATCCATTCCAGACGATCAATTTTGATGTTTTTTACGCCGGCCAGCCCCAATGTCTGGACGTGGCCGTCAAATGCGTGTCCTGCGGTGCGATCGGGGGACGCGTTGCGGTGGGATGCGCCTTTGGCAACGCCCACCCATTCGGGTTTGTTTTTCTTGGCGATAAGTTTGAAATACAGCGCGGTGCGGTCGCTGTTTTGCAAATCATATACGCGGGTAAATCCGCGGGTATTCAGACCTTCTTTTAAGCGCGTCCATTTTTGCAGTTGCAGTAATTTCGGTTTTTCATCAATCCAGATATCGTCGAAATAGCCGCAGTCTTTGGCGAAGCTCTCAAAAGGCGCAGTGGTCATAAGCGTGATATGGGCTTTTGCGTGGTGTTTGCGAATGGCAGCCATGGGGCCGAGCGCTTGAATAAAGTCTCCGAGCGCGCCAAGTTTAATAACCAGAATGCGCTCTTTGGTCATTCTGCGGCCCTGCCTATTCCACTTTGCTTACCGGCTGCTTGAGAATGAAAGGGCTGCGTTTGGTTTGAGGGAATCACCTCGCCGCGCAGCAGCTCGGCATATACATCGAGGGTTTTATCCGCCATTTGGGTTTTTGTGAAATGTTCCGCGACATGGCCCATGGCGCGGGTGGCGAGCATGGCGCGCTGCGTCGGGTTCAGGCTAAGGGCTTCTTCAATGGCGCTTGCAAGCTCTGCCGAATCACCGGGGGTAACGAGCCAGCCTGTTTGTCCGCGCAGGATTGTTTCTTGCGCGCCGCCATGATCTGCGGCGACGATGGGTCTGCCCATGGCCTGCGCTTCCACGGGGACGCGCCCGAATCCTTCAGGGTCAGTAGAGGGGCATACGACCACGGTGGCCAGCATATAAGCGGCGGGCATATCATTACAGTGATCGACCATGCGCACATGGCCGCCCATGCCTTTTGCCGCGATCATATCTTCGAGTTCTTTGCGGTATTCTTTGCGGCCTTGGTCAGAGCCGATAATGACACAAAACAGGTCTTTGCGTTTTATGCGTTCCATCGCCTCAATCAAGACTTGATGCCCTTTCCACCGGGTAAGGCGACCGGGCAGCATGATGATGTTTGCACCGTCGGGAATGCGCCAGTCTTTGGCAAGGCCGATCAGGCGCTGCGGCGTTACGGCAGTGGGGTGAAAACGCTCCATCGGGATGCCGCGCGGGATGACGCGTATAACGTTATCGGTGAGTTTGTAGTTTTTGCGAAGATAGTCGGCGACGTAATATGAAATCGCGATCACCCGCTCGCCTTGCGCGATAGAGCTGTTATAGAATTTTTTGGCATCGCCGGAAATGTTATAGGGCGCATGACAGGTGGTCACAAAATGCGCGCGGGTTTTTTTACAGGCGTAAAAGGCGCTCCATGCGGGCGCGCGGGAGCGGGCATGGACGATGTTGACGTTATAACGCTCGATGATTTTTTTAAGCGCGCGAATGTTTTTCCACATGGTGATCGGGTTTTTTGAATGCACGGGCAGGTTGATGTGCACGGCGCCGATGCGGGCAAGCTCACGCACGCGGCTGCCGCCATTGGAAACGACAATAGCTTGCGCGCCGCCGGCAATAAGCTCTGCAGCGATGTCTATGCATCCTTGCTCTGCCCCGCCGGGGCCAAGTTCGGGGATGATTTGTAAAATCACAGGCTGCGTTTGAAAACCGCTCACAATAATTCCTTAGCTTCCGGCCTTAAATTTGATGAAAGGCTTTTTTTATTTGTCGCTCACCCTATAATAGATCCGACACGATCAAGGCAAGATTTAAGCATATGAACATCTCATTTTTAGAGCGCGAAGGCAAACCCAGATTGGCGTATGTGTATACACCGGCTGAAGGGGCAGGCGTGAAATATCCGCTTGTGATGTTTTGCGGGGGATATCGCTCGGATATGGATGGCACGAAGGCACAATATCTTGAAGCGCAGTGTAAAGCCCGCCGTCAGGGCTATGTGCGCTTTGATTACAGCGGGCATGGCAAATCCGAAGGTGAGTTTGATGGCGGCAGCATAGGAGCGTGGATGAATGATGCGCTGGATATTCTCGATCATGTGTCCGGCGGGCCTGTGATTGTTGTTGGCTCGTCTATGGGCGGATGGATTGCGCTTTTGCTGGCGAAGCATCGCGGCGGCAGGGTGCAAGGCGTTTTGGGCCTCGCGGCGGCGCCAGATTTTAGCGAAGATATGTTTGAGCGCATGAGCGTGGAGCAGAAAGAGACATTGATGCGCGAAGGGCTTGTTGAAATTCCCAATGATTATAGTGACCAGCCTTATCATTACACCAAGGCGTTTTATGAGGAGGCCAAGGCGCATTTGCTTATGCGCCAGCCCCAGCATGTTGATTTCCCTGTGACTCTTGTTCACGGGATGAAGGATAAGGATGTGCCTTGGGAATTGGCGGCGAGCGTGCAGAAGAATTATAGCGGTGCGTCAGTTGACATTGTGTATATCCAAGATGGGGATCATAGACTTTCACGCCCCGAGGACCTTGAGATCATAGACCGTGAGCTGCGCAGCCTATGTGGATTATAAGGCGCGGGATTTAAAACGCGCTTTTACTTACGATTATATTTGAATTTCTCGCCTTTTTTGCTCTTGGTCGGGCTAGAGCCGATCGTATTTCCAGAGCCTGAAAGAGGGCCTTTTCCGAACAAAGCCATGATTGAGAACGGCACGATAAAGAGCGCGGCAAAGCCGAGGCCAACGAAAAACGCCTTATAGGTCAGGATATGGTCGATGATTGACCAATCGTCTTCAGACATGCTGCTCACGGCGAGCTTATAGCTTTCGACATCATATGTTGTCCAGATGAAGCCCAAGGCGCTGAATTTGAATTTCTCTATAATCATATCAAGAGAAATCGGAGCCGGCCCTTGTGCGTGGTTCACGTAAAATAGATAGGCATCATGCCCCAAGGCTATCATTGCGGGAATGAGAAGAAGGATGATTAAGGGTAGTCCGCGCATGGCTTTACTCTGCTCATTTGTTAAACACGTCATAGTTTACAACGAATAGAGGGGCGCGCAAAGCCCTTGAATTTACGTTACGCTTTCATTGTGTTGCGTTGGTGGAAAATTCTCGCTATTGTGCGCGCTGCTTATGTGGTGCTGTGGCCGAGTGGCTTAAGGCGCACGCTTGGAAAGCGTGTGTACGTTTATAGCGTACCGAGGGTTCGAATCCCTCCGGCACCGCCATTT
>CAYGKM010000020.1:0-16693 GCA_964350695.1 uncultured Micavibrio sp. | reverse complement strand
TGCATCGCCGCGCGGGGGGCGAGAACAGGTTTCACCATATCGCGAGGCCGCGCGGTGGTGGCATAAAGAGCGTGGCAATCATGGGCGGCGTCTTTCAGCGTGTCAAAAACCTGCACGGGGGCAAGATGTTCGAACGCACCGGTGGACATTCCTTCCGCCTTCGGGTTCGGCCAGCCATCGCGCGGGGCAATCAGGCGCAGATCCGTAAGCCCGAAATTAGCCATGGCTCTGGCTGTCGCGCCGATATTCTCCCCCATCTGCGGTTTGGCAAGAATAATGCAAGGGGAGAGCTGTGAAGGTGGTTTTGTCATCTTTACGGTTTTATTCGGGTTGGAGTAAGTGTCTGTTTAATAATATAAATTTCCATATTGTTTTACAGGGGGGCGCACTTCAATGTATATTATTAATAATTCGTTAACAAACGATAAGAACAAAGGGAAGCGGCAATGCGACCATCAGTCATGAAGCTTATTCAGAAACTACCGAAGACCTTCAACGTGATTGAAGAATTCGCGCGTCTGCAGCCGCAAAGAAAGATGGTTTTGTGCGACCATCTGTTTATTAAAGGATATGACAGCTTTGAAAACACGGTCAGAACCATCTGGCCCGCCGCCCAGGAAAGGGATGTTCAAAAGCTTGAAAAATTTATGATTTTGTTGAAGAAGACCGCACATTAAGGTTTAAAAAAAGAAGATAGCGTTTGAGGGTTCACTTGCTATCTCGAAAAACTGGCTCTTTATGGGCCAGTTTTTTTATGCGCTTTTTTATGTGTCCGTCCTACGCTGATTTCTTGGCGGAGAGGCGCTCGCGGGTCTTTTCCGGCCCGATCAGCATCAAAAGCTTATCCATTTCCGGCCCATGGCTCATGCCCGTCAAGGCTTGGCGCAGAGGCATAAAAAGCTGTTTGCCTTTGCGCCCTGTTTGTTCCTTAAGCGCGGCAGTCCATGCGCTCCATGTGTTTTCGTCCCATGTATCAGGCAGGGCAGACAGCGCCTCGTTGATATAATCCGGCTCTTCGATCACAGGCTCAATCGGCCCTGATACGATTTTATGAAGGTCTTGCACATCGCTCAGCTTTTCGAGGTTGGCACGCACCGCGAGCCAGAACTCCTCATCCACATCGCCGACACGTGCTTTGATATCCGCATAGGGCATTTCATGCAGAAGCTTGGCGTTCAGGCGCAGCAATTCATCAGGATCAAATTTCGGCGTAGAGCGCGAGAATTTCGAGAAATCAAAACTCTCGATCAGGGACTGCAAGCTTGGCAACGCCTCAATCGGATCAGATGTTCCCATCCGTGCCAGAAGGCTGTTCACCGCCATTGGCTCAAGGCCGTCAACATCGCGGATATCAATGATGCTCAAGGACCCCAAACGCTTGGAGAGCTTGCCGCCTTCCGCATCGGAAATCAGCGGCAAATGCGCAAATTCCGGCGGCTTCGCGCCCAAAGCTTCAAACATCTGCACATGCGTTGCGGTGTTGGACACGTGATCTTCGCCGCGCACAATATGCGTGATGCCAAAATCAACATCATCAATCACGGAGCATAAATGATAAAGCGGCTGCCCGTTTTCACGGATCACCACGGGGTCTGACAAATCGCCGCCCTCGAACTTCACATCACCGCGAATATGGTCATGCCACGTAATCGGCGTATGGTTGAGCTTGAAACGCCAATGCGGCAAGCGCCCTTCGGCTTTGAAGGCGGCAATTTTATCATCCGTAAGCTCTAACGCTGCGCGGTCATAAATCGGCGGCTTGCCACGGCTAAGCTGGCTTTTACGCTTAAGCGATAATTCTTCCGGCGTCTCATAACACGCATAAATGCGCCCATCGTCTTTAAGCTGCTGAATTTTGGTTTCATACAGATCAAGGCGGTTTTTTTGATTGGCGGTATCGTCCCAATCCATACCCATCCATGTCAGGCTCTCTTTAATCGCCTCTTCATATTTCACTTCGGAACGCTCAGGGTCCGTATCGTCAATCCGCAGCAAAAAATGCCCGTTCTGGCTGCGCGCAAAAAGCCATGTGATAAGGGCGGTGCGGGCATTGCCGACATGCAGCATACCTGTGGGGGAGGGGGCAAATCTTACTTTAACAGTCACTCTACGTTGTCCTTGTTCGTTGAACGTTATTCTTTACCAAATTTATTGGTGATTGGATAGCGGCGATCACGCCCGAAGGCTTTCGATGTAATCTTCACCCCCGGCGGCGCTTGGCGGCGTTTATACTCCGCCATATCCAGCATGCGCCAAACGCGGGCAACCGTGGCGGCGTCATGGCCTTTGGCAACAATTTCCGCCGTCGCCATTTCATGCTCGATCAAACATTCAAGGATGTCATCCAGAACGTCATATTCAGGAAGGCTGTCCTGATCGGTTTGGTTGTCTTTCAGCTCCGCTGTCGGCGCTTTGGTGATGATCCGCTCTGGGATGATCTCGGTCTCACGATTAACCCACCGCGACAGCGCATAAACCTGCGTTTTATATAAATCTTTCAGCGCATTAAAGCCCCCGCACATATCGCCGTAAAGTGTGGCATAGCCCACCGCCATCTCTGACTTGTTGCCCGTGGACAGCAGCATCTTGCCGTTCGAATTCGACAGCGCCATAAGGATTAACCCGCGCGAGCGTGATTGCATATTCTCATGCGCAGTATTGGCAAGGTTGGGGATGGCGCTTTCAAACGCATCCATCGGCGCGGCGATAGAAATAATCTCATACGGACAGCCCAAATTCTCGGCCTGCGCCTTCGCATCCTCCAAAGAATCCTGAGAAGTAAAGCGCGAAGGCATCATCACGCATTGCACATTCTTCGCGCCCAGCGCATCCGCCGCAATAACGGCGGAAAGCGCACTGTCTATCCCGCCTGAAAGCCCAAGCAGCACCCCCGGAAAACCGTTCTTGCGCACATAGTCACGAAGGCCGAGAACAAGCGCCTGATAAAGCTCTTCCATCTCATCCAAAGCAGGCGGGCTCGGTGGGCATTCAAAAACCCCGCCGCTAAAGGAAACATCGTGCGTCGCCTCGATAAATTCTTCGGCCTGAAACACAACCTCGCCGCCCGCATCCATCACAAAGCTTGCACCATCAAAAACAATCTCGTCCTGCCCCCCAACTTGATTGACGCAAATCACGGGCAGACCCGTTTCGCCTGCGCGCGCTTTCGCAATGCCGACGCGGGTATCATCTTTGATGGTTTCATAGGGGCTGGCATGCGGCGCGATCAGAATTTCCGCGCCTTGGTTTTTTAACTGCGCCGACACATCCGCATACCACATATCCTCGCAGACCATCAGGCCGAGTTTAATCCCGTGAAATTCAAATATATCGGGCACAGACCCTGCGTTGAAAATGCGCTGCTCGTCAAATACGCCATAATTGGGAAGATGATGTTTGGTCTGGGTGTGAATAACCCTCCCGCCTTCAATCACATGAAGCGCGTTATAAATTTTGCCGCCAATTTCCCACGGGCACGAAATCAGCGCCGCAGCTTTAAACGACGCGCTTTGCTCGCATATTCGCTCAACCGATTTTTTGATCTCGGATATAAAAGAGGGTTTGAGGACAAGGTCTTCAGGCGGATATCCGCACACCGCCATTTCAGGAAACAGGACAAGCTCGCTCTTCGCGGCTTTCCACACGCGCAAAATAGCGTCTGTATTGGCCGTTAAAGCGCCAACCGTCGGGTTGAGCTGCGCCAGTGTAAATGTGAGCGCGCCGGTCATGCTTTACTCCGCCGCGGCGGCAGCCACAGGTTTCAAATCTTCGCTATTACGCACGGCTTTCAATTCTTCCGCCACAAGGAAGGCAAGCTCTAAAGACTGGTTCGCGTTCAGCCGCGGGTCACACGCGGTGTGATAACGGCTGGACAGATCTTCATCGCCAATCTCTTGCGCGCCGCCGACACATTCAGTCACATTCGCGCCGGTCATCTCAAAATGAACCCCGCCCGCATGCGTGCCTTCGGTGCGGTGAACCGCAAAGAAGCCCTTAACCTCTTCTAAGATATGTTCAAAGCGGCGGGTTTTGTAACCGGAGGAGGATTTGTACGTGTTGCCGTGCATCGGATCACAAGACCACACAACAGCGCGGCCTTCTTCCTTCACACGGCGCACGAGCGGCGAAAGCTTTTCTTCCACCTGCTCATAGCCCATCCGCGCAATCAGCGTCAGGCGTCCTGGAATATTATCAGGATTCAAAACATCAATGAGGCGAAGCAGCTCATCAGCGCTCATTTCAGGTGAGCATTTCATGCCGAGCGGGTTCTTCACGCCGCGCACAAATTCAATCTGCGCATGATCGGCCTGATGTGTACGCGCCCCGATCCACAGCATATGTGCTGAGGTGTCGTAATAATCGCCCGTCAAGCTGTCCTGGCGGGTCATCGCTTCTTCATACATAAGATGCAGCGCTTCATGCGATGTGTAGAAATCCGTTTGGTGAATAGCCGGAACGGTCTCGGATGTAACCCCGCACGCCGCCATGAAATGCAGCGCATCGGAAATCCGCGAGGCCAATTCTTCGTATTTAGCCTTAAGCGGTGAATCCCCAACGAAATCCAAATTCCATCCATGCACGCGGTTCAAATCCGCATAGCCGCCATTGGCAAACGCCCGCAAAAGGTTCAGCGTGGACGCGGCTTGGTGGTATGAGCGCACAAGGCGCTGCGGGTCAGGCTCGCGCGCTTCGGCGGTGAACTCAAGCGCGTTGATATTATCCCCGCGATAGCTCGGCAACGTCACACCATCAATGGTTTCTTCGTCACTGGAGCGCGGTTTGGCGAACTGCCCCGCCATGCGCCCGACCTTAACAATCGGCATAGAGCCGGCATAGGTCATCACCACCGCCATTTGCAAAAGCACACGAAAGGTATCGCGGATATGGTTTGCGCTGAATTCGCCAAAACTCTCGGCGCAATCGCCGCCCTGAAGCAAAAAGCCATTACCCATCGCCACGGCGCCAAGCGAGCGCTGCAAGTTGCGCGCCTCGCCTGCAAACACAAGCGGAGGAAAGCTGCGAAGCTCGGCTTCTGCCGCAGATAACGCTGCTTTATCCTTATATTCCGGCATCTGTTTAACCGGTTTTTCGCGCCAGCTTTGTGGTGTCCAAATATTCGTCATGTCTTTATCGTTCCTATCAACCAAATAAGCCTCCGTTTTATAAAGGAAACTCTGCGCTTTTACAATGATTAGAAAGCCATTACACTTATGCGTATGACAGATGTAGCCTCGTTTCAATCCGCGCTCAGCGCCTGCATAAAAACATTCTCCGCTAATGACACAGATTTGGCAACGCTGGCGCAAAGCTTAAGTAAGGGCCTTGCAGGTGATATCAAAGCGCTGGAAAAAGAGCGTTTTATCTTTTCTGGCAGCGCGGATATTGCCCAAAACACCGATGATTGCGTGGATTTCTTGCGTCGTTGGCATGTGCTGGGAAACCCGCCAACGCTCGCTGAGCTCTGCGCCGCGGCTGCACTACATTTGAACATCAAAAATCCCGATCACGTGATGGGCTTGATGATGGCTTCGATCTTGGGCGAGGTGGAAAACACCCAGCCCTATCACAATAATAATCACTTCCGCAAAGTCGTGCTTCAAATCATCCGCCTGATTGATGTCCATAACCGCATCTATGGCGGCACGGCAAAGGCGCTTGGTGAAGAAGACATGACCTTGCTTCTGGTCGCGGCCTGCATCCATGATTACGGTCATGATGGCCTCGGCAATACGGTTAAAGGCGTGTTCATCCCAAGCCGTTTGGAGCTGCAATCCGTTAAAATGGCGATGCCGCATTTGCGCGCCGTAGGGATAGACCAAGAAGAAATCTTAAAAGCGCTGGTCGTGGCCACCGAAGTCTCGCCGCTCCATGATCCCGCAAGCTCGGTGATGCAGATGAAGGCCGCGTATCGTTTTCACTTTCTCGGCGACAGCAAAAAATTCGATCGCCTTAATCTCTCCGATGATCTTAAAATCCTAGAGCGCGAGCCAAAGATATGCCTGATGGCGTGTTTGCTGCATGAAGCGGATATGGCGACGTCTGCGGGGTTGAGCTATGAACTCACCGTATATGAGACCGTGTTGGTGCGTGATGAGATCGGCACGCATGATGCGCGGCCTGAGCATATCGTCGAGTTTCTCGATGTGATTTGTCAGCGTAAATTTCTCTCCGACGCTGGGCAGAAGCTCTACGCCGGCAATTTAGCGCGAATTTACGCGCTCGCCGAAGAAGACGTGAAGGCCGGAAACGAGCCGTTCCCGAAAGCGCAGCATACAGATTTCATTTTATCTTTTGGCCAAAGCAAAGGCGGAGGCGCGCCCAAAACGCTTAACTAGGGCGCTTTTTCTCACCCGTGCGCATGGTTACGAATTCTTCGGCAGACGTCGGGTGCATCGCCATGGTGCGATCAAAATCCGCCTTCGTCGCCCCGCAATTCAGCGCCACGGCAAACCCTTGCATAATTTCCGGCGCATCAAGCCCCATCATATGAATTCCAAGCACTTTGTCGGTTTTACAATCCACAATCAGCTTCATGACACTGCGCTCATCACGGCCTGTCAGTGTGTGTTTCATGGGTTTGAAATTCGATATAAACACCTCGATTTCATGCCCTTGCGCGAGCGCATCTTCTTCGCTTAAACCCACGGTGGACAGCGGAGGCTGAGAAAATACAGCCGTGGCAATGTAGTTATAATTCACGCTGCGCTCCGGGTGACCCCCGAATAAACGATCCGCCAGAATGTGCCCCTCTTTAATGGCCACAGGTGTAAGGGCAGGGGTGTCGGTGACATCCCCCAGCGCATAAATATGGGGGGTGGATGTTTGATATTGATCATTCACTTCGATGAAGCCGCGCTCCGATGTGGCAACGCCCGCCGCTTCAAGGCCAAGTTTGTCCGTTTTCGGCGCGCGCCCAATCGCCGCCATTGCGGTGTCGCATTCTATGGTTTTACCGTCGGCTGTTTTAACGATCAGGCTCTCGCCGCTCTTTTCCACGCGCTCGATGTCGCAGTTAAAATGCAAATCAATCCCTTGCTTGCGCATCTCGTCTGCTAAAGCCAAACGAATGGAATCATCAAACCCCCGCAGGAATAAATGCCCGCGATAAAGCAAGGTGACATGCGCGCCCAGTCCGTGGAAAATATGTGCGAACTCGACGGCAACATAGCCCCCGCCGACAATCACAATATGCTTCGGCAATTTTGGCAAAAAGAACGCATCATCGGAGACAATCATATGCTCTGCGCCCGCATGATTGGGGAGACGGGGCGCGCCGCCAACCGCGATCAGGAATTTATCGGCCGTAATTTTCTCGCCGCCGACATCCACCGTGTTTGCATCTTCAAATTTTGCAAATCCGCGCAGTATTTCAACGCCAGCGCCGTCAAGTAACTTCTGATAAATACCGTTTAGTCTTTTGATTTCATTGTTTTTATTCTCGACCAACTTGCCCCAATCAAAAGAAATGTCCTTCGGGGCATCCCACCCATATCCACGGGCATCTTCAAAATGTGCCCCGTAATCCGACCCATAAGCGAGCAGCTTTTTCGGTACGCAGCCTAAATTCACGCACGTGCCGCCAAGATCAGAAGCCTCCGCCACGCCTACTTTCGCGCCGTGCTGCGCGGCTATTCTCGCGGATCTAACGCCGCCTGAACCGGCACCAATCACAAAATAATCAAAATGTTTTGCCATCTTCTAATCTTTCCAGCGTCTATGCAGCCACAGCCATTGCTCGGGACGCTCTTTGATCCATCCCTCAAGCAGCGCATGCGCATCCTTGATAACATCTTCAACCTCTCGCGGGCTGCCATCTTCTTTAAAAACCGCAATCGGTTCATAAACATTAAGGCGAAATTTTGAACCTTCAAGCCGCTCGCTGCGAATAGGTACAAGCGGGCATTTATAGCGCTGCGCAAGCTGCACGAATATCGGATTGGTCATCGCCTCCATCCCGAAAAAGGGAACGCTCACGCCTTCATTATATTTCTGATCAATCAATATCCCTGCGGCTTCGCCCGCCTTCATAGCGCTGAGCAATCCCTTGCCGCCTGCGGTGGATTTCGGGAAGCCCGAGATTTGCCCGTTAATCGAGCGCGCCTCCATCAGCATTTTATCGACATGCGGATTATTCGGTGCGCGGTAGGTCAACTTCGGCGCGGCCCCGAACTGCGTCAGCACAATAGCGGCGTTTAATTCCCAGTTTCCCAAATGTCCGCCAAAGAAAATCGCGCCGCTTTCATTCTCAATCGCCGCCTTTAAATGCTCCGCCCCTATAACGTCTGCATCGCGGCTCAAAGCCTCCAGATGCGGATACTCGGCAATAATGCGCCCCAAATGCGTCCACATTCCTTTAATCGTCTCAGGGCTGGCGGCTTCGGGCAGCGCGCGCTCAAGATTACGGTATGCTTTACGGGAGGTCGCCAGCTTCGGCCCGATAAACCCGCCGATTGCCCCGCCGATAGAAGAGGCGACATGCGGCGGCAGCGCGGAAAAAAAGAGCAAGAGGGCTTTAAGAAAAACGGCTTCAAACCAGTATCGCAGCTTCGTCATCCGATGCTCTTTTTTATCAGGGCGATCAGCGCGCCTTCATCTTCCATCCGCATTTTTACGGGCATCACAAAAACGTCAATCCCTTCGATTTGCGGCAAACGAATAGCATCTTTCTTTGTGGTAATAAGATTCGCGCCCAGACTTTGCGCTTTGGCATGCAGGGCTTTCAAATCTTCCTCGTTATAAGGATGGTGATCGCCGAAGATCACCGTGTCTACAACGTCCAGCTTCACCCGTTCGCGCAGGAATTTGAAAAACTTCTCAGGGTATCCAAGTCCTGCAAACGCCAAATATTTCTTTTCTGTATCAATCGCATGATCGGAAGACGGGTGAAGATCGGCCTTCAAAATCGATTTATCCGCAGGGACCAGGTTTAAAGCGCCGCGCTTATCCTCGCCGATCAGAATAAACCCGTCCGCATTATCCAAGCCCGCTTGCAAAGGCTGGCGCAATGGCCCTGCGGGCATCATTTTCTGGTTGCCGAAGCCCATCTCGCCGTTCACCACAACAAGTTTCAAATTTTTGTGAAGCCCGGGGTTTTGCAAACCGTCATCCATAAGGATCAGATCAAACCCGCTGCGCTCCGCCAGCTTCGCGCCATCTGCCCTGTCTGCGCCGACAATCGTCGGGGCATATTGCGCCAGTATCAACGCTTCATCACCTGTGTCCCACGCGGTGTGGGTCTTCGGGTTCACCAAAAGCGGTCCAATCTCTGCGCCGCCATATCCGCGGATCATAAAACACGGATTTTTTGCAATCCCTGCATCGCGGATAATGTCCATGATCGCAAGCGCGGTCGGGGTTTTACCTGTCCCTCCGGCGACAAGATTACCGATGCAGATAACGGGCAGGGTGGATGTATACGGCTCTTTTGATTGCTGGTGCATCGCGTATGAAAATTGATACAAGCTGGCAAAAGGCGTAAGCAAAGACTCGCGAATATCTATTTTTTCGTCTTTGTTTCTATACCAAAATGAAGGCGTTTTCAGGGTCATGATGCCTTGCCTTTGAGAAGTAAAAGCTCTTCGAGATATGGCTTGAGATAATTCATGACTGTGTCTATCACTTGCGCCTTGGAGTGTGCAAATTCGAAAGCGATATTTTGTTTGTTTTCCAGAGCTTCTGTTGAGCTTAAAAACATTTGGATATGCTCACCCAGTTGCTGTTCATCGCGCGCCATAAGGGATGCGCCATGCTCTTCCATCTCATCGAAGATATCCTGCAAATTTTGAACATTCGGGCCGTATAAAACCGCGCATCGCAGCTTCGCCGCCTCAATCGGGTTGTGGCCGCCGCCGCCATCGTCGCTGAAAGAGCGCCCAATCACCGCCACGGGCGCGGCGCGATAAAACAGCCCCAATTCACCAAGCGTATCGGCGATATAAATATCCGTATCAGGGATGGGCTGGTTTTTATCCGCGCTCCGCAAGAGAACATCAAGGTTATAAGGCTTTAAATTCGCAAGGATCTCATCGCGCCTTTTCGGGTGGCGCGGCACAAGGATCGTCAGCAAATCAGGAAACTTCGAGCTAAGGGTTTGGTGAATGCGCGCCGCCAATTCTTCCTCGCCTTTATGCGTGCTGGCAAAAACCCAGCGCGGACGGTCCGCAATATGGGCGTTAAACAGTTTCAAATCCCCTTCATGCGCATCCAATGGCTTGGCGCTGTATTTAAGGTTATCGGTGGCATGCACATTGCGCCCGCCAAGAGTTTCAAAATAAAACGCTTCTTTTGCGGTTTGCGCCAAGATCAAATCAAAGGCCGATAAAATCTCTGTCGCAGATTTTCTAAACATCAGCCAACGTTTATAGGAAGACGGCGATAGGCGGGCATTGATAAGCGCCGCAGGGATCTCGCGTTCTTTGATTGCGCCCAGCATATTCGGCCAAAGCTCGGATTCCATCCAAAGAATAAGATCCGGCTGCCAGTGATCCAGAAATTCCGCCACCCATTCCGGATGATCAAGCGGATAAAACTGATGAAAGGCATTTTTGGGCAGGCGTTTTTGCATCAGCGCCGCCGATGTTTTTGTTCCTGTCGTAATCATGATGTTGAGATCAGGCGATTGGTGCAGAAGCGCATTGATCAAAATCAGCGCAGACTGCGCCTCGCCAACGCTTGCGGCATGCACCCAACACAGCGATCCGGCAGGGCGCGGCTTTTTGGCACGGCCTTTGCGTTCATCTATACGTTCAGGGTCTTCTTTTTCCTGTTTTGCCCGCTTTGTAAGCAGGAAATCAAGATAAGGAGCGGAAACGCGCATAAGTCCTTGATAAATTTGGAGCATCACCCTTTGTGTTCCTTCAATTTTTGTAACGATGTCTTAGGATCTTTGTGATGTAATGAGAATAGAGACATCAAAGCGTCGTGAAAACCACTATTTTACAACTCTTTTGAATGATCGAGATAATGAAATGAAATTGATTTATAAGAATAGAAAACGAAAAACTGTTACAGATCAAGCGCTTGAGGAGTTTCGCAGGACCCGCGCTAAAATCCAAAAGGATCATCCCGAGCTTTTGGAAAAGATGCGTGCCGAGCTGCAAGCGGCAGAAAAAGCCAATAAAGCCATGGCCGATACGCCAAAACCGCAAGCAGTGCTAGCGCCAAAGATAGAAAAACCGCCTGCCAAATCCGGTGATTTGGTGCAAATTGATCGTTCGAAAAATATAGAAACGGTTTTGAGGTTTCTGGCGATGAACCCGGAGCGCACCGCGCTCAAAAACGAGCTAAAAAGCTTCCTGCAATAGATTTAAGGCAAAACGCATGCGCCGGAAGGCTCGCTCTCAGGGGGTCTTGGTGCGCCTAAACGATATGTCGCGCCGGGCTCATAAACGCAGCCCGGAATAAGGCAGACATGTTCTTTATAGTAATCCAGAGAATTGCTTGAAACAGCGATATCCATCCACGTACCGATAATATCCCGCGTATCTCCGCAAGGCTCTTCAGGCGGGTACACAACGTCATAATAAGTGGCAATATTGTCCTCAACCCAAGGGGTGAACTCTTCAATCAGAGCGGTTGCGTATTTTTCCTCGATTTCCGGGCGGATATCGGGATCAGCGCAAGGCGCGGGAAGATAACGCTTATCAGGATCGGCAACATATTGCGCGAATGTAAAAAAAGCATCGTTTTGGGGGCTGTCGATGAAATTCATACATTTGGCAACTTCCCATACGCGGTCCATCGTGTCGCACTCGTAATCCCTTTGTGAAACCCCTGCGGCAAGCGGGTAAGGTTCATCCGCGCGGCCTCCTAAAAGAGGATGGTTGAAATTTGAAGTGTGCCAAGGCACATTTGTTGCGCCTGTGGGTTGGAGAGCGCTTGCAACATTGCCCGCAGGCGGCCCCCAGCGATTGCTCATACTGAAAAAAGGGCGGTCTGCCGCGGCTCTCGCTAGGTTGTTCAGCGAAGAATCAAAACATGTATATTCAAGAACGCTATCAGCCTTAAAGACAAGGTTTTGATGTTGAATAACCTCTCGCTGCGCTTCCAGCCACGCTTTGGAGTTAATAGACTGGTTATAACCCGGATCGCAAACTTGATCGGCAAATTGCCCGAGGTCCTGAGCATGAGACACGCTTCCAAAAAAAAACATGCTCATCACAACGGCGAGGCTTCTAACGACTATGTTTTTATGGTCTGACACTCTCATACTCTTTTCTAAACGCTCTATCCGGGGCTCACGCCGAGAATGCATCCTGCGGCTTGACCTGGCGTTCCCTGCGGAGAATAAAAACAGCCCGGCACAACACAAATAAACTCGGGATAAATTTTGGGGTCTTCGGTTGAACGGGTAACCGTCAAACCTGTTTGAAGAGCAGATTCTGCCCCGCCGCAACCGCCGCCTTGAGGGTAAACAAGGTTAAAATATGTAAGCACTTGGTCTTCTTCCCACGGCGTTTCGTCATCTGCTGTCGCAAGGGCATTTTCTTCCTCGAAAAGCGGCGGTGCAATAGCAGGGCAACGTTCCGGTAAAAAGCGTTTATCAGGGTTGCCCCAGTAATTTGCAAAATCAAAAAACCCGTCTTCGGCGGCATTGTCGACCAGATTCATGCACCGTGAGACTTCCCATACGCGGTTCATCGTGTTGCAGGAATAATTCATGGACGGTGAAACCTCATCTGCAATCTCGTATTCGTCATCAAGCTTTCTTCCGCCCAAAAGGTCATGGTTGAAATTTGCTACATCATAAGCTGCGGCGGTTCCCGCTATTGGGTCAAGCGCAGCACCTATATCTCCGGCAGGGCCGCCCCAGCGCGGGGACATACTGAACATCGGCTGGGTTTGAATAGCGCCGGCAATATAATTCAAAGACCGGTCAAAACAGGTGTATTCAAGCACGCTATCGGCCTTGAAAATCAAATTCTGATTCTGGGTGATCTCGCGCTGCGCTTCCATCCACGCGCGGGATTCAAGAGATTCATAATATTGCGGATCACAGCTATCGGGGGCAAAGCGCTGGGCGCAAGCGGGCGTGGAAGATTGGATGCTGATAACGCCCAAACCCAATATCACCGTTAAA
Source organism: uncultured Micavibrio sp. (assembly GCA_964350695.1). GTDB lineage: Bacteria > Pseudomonadota > Alphaproteobacteria > Micavibrionales > Micavibrionaceae > TMED27. The sequence goes on along the minus strand of CAYGKM010000020.1, from coordinate 3,615 downwards.
ATGCTTAAAATTCTGAATTTATTCATAAATATCTCACACTCACTCCCTCTTATAATTCTAAGCTGAATAAGGGTTTTCATGCAAATAGCTTTTAAATTCATTAGAAACATGTTCCGCCTCCGATGCTTGTACACGATGGGTTTGGACAAATTGCATCCGGGAATTCTTCTCTGCCTATAAGCTGAGAATTGCCGTTAATATCACTCTCAAACTCTTCGAGGATAACGGTCACGCCTGTTGGTATTGGCGGCGAGGCACAAGACGCCGGGAGCTGTCTGTTCATGAGCGCAAGGAAGGAGCCGAGCGGCTCTCCTGCTTCATTATTATCGGCGCGGTCAACCTGAACCGCAGGCGCGCCGTTCACTAAACGCTGCTCTGCCAAGGCGACCAGTTCCGCCGTGATGCCGTGTTTCTGCGGGCAGATTCTAGGATAAACGCGTGGGTCATCAAGGCGCGCAAGCTCTTCAAACGTCAAAAAGGACATGTTTCTGTCCATATTGTTACACTGCGCGGAGTAATAAACCTCGAACATGACGGGACACACCCCGTCACCGGCGCCGATCCCGCTATTATCAATGCCCGCGCCGCCGAGAAAGGCATGATAGAAATTCGTGTCGATATATCCGCCCAGCGCGGTGAGGACCAGCGTTTCTATAGTGGTGTCGTGATACTCCGTTCCCAAGGCAACATCGATTTCAATATCATCCATAGCTGTGGTGAAAATCTCTCCAAGCCCGCCATTAATCGGCACATCCATATCTGCAAAATATTCGGAATCAGAAAAAAGAGCCGCAACAGGGCCATAGGCAACGGCGGCTTGTTGATCGAAACACGTATATTCAAGCACGCTGTCAGGTTTGCGAAGGATGGTATTGCCCATCACCACTTCGCGCTCGGATTCTAAAAAAGCGCGCGCGGTTATCTGATTCATGAAATCGGCGTCACATGCGCGGCTGCCTGTCGGGTTGGTTGCCGTATCAAGCTTTGCCACGTTAGTGCCACCGACATTCGGGCCTTCAGCGTTGTTTCCGGGGGTATCTGTATCAATTTGAAGGTAGTCATCAGAGGGCGTCATGGGCACAACGCAAGGCAAACCGGGCAAACATTCCTGCGCGGGGGCAGGGGCCGCCGATGCCATAACAAGCAGCGGTATCATAAAGATATATATCGCTATCCGTTTCATTCAGGCCCTTCCGAAGGTTTTTCAACAAATTTAGAGTTGGCGGCGTTCCACGCATAGATGGTATGCGCGTAATCATTGAGTGGATTATTATAAACCAAAATGTCCCGAACGCCGCTTGTATAGTGGTCGCTAAGCGCAATTTGTTGTGCTTTAAATTCGGCCAGAGTTAAGGTTTCGGAATGGCTGTATGCTAAAACTTTATACTCACAAAGCGTTTGCGCCTTGCAGTCTTTGTTTTTCAAAATGAATTCTTTTAAGCCATCTCCGTTGAGATCCGCAGGCGCGGCCTCATATGTTTTGAGGTAGGTTTCTAAATGAAGACTATCCGTAAGCCCAAGCTGCGCATCAAAATTCACAGGCTCAAGCGCATAGGCTGCGGGCGCGTTAAGCACCAAAAGCGCAGTCAATAAATACAGGCATGTCTTGAGTTTACGCACAGCCCCGCCCACAAAAAAAATTAAGCTCATATACCAGTGTACCAAATGAGCGGCTTCGCAGGCAATTAATGTTTTAAATAGAGGGTTTTAGAAGGCGGAGATAAATTAGTAGCTTCCGGGCAAATCCATCTCGAGAATGGCCATATCAAAGTTGAAATCACCATCTTCGTCTTTGTAAACAAGACCGATAAATTCACCATCCAAAAGAACTTCCGCAGAATCCACGGCTTTTTCGCGCATTTTCAAAGCAAATCCGGTGTTTTTGAATTTATTTTGCAGGTAAGCCTGAAGCCTTGAAACTTCTTCCGGTTTAATCTCGATCATAATATTTTCCTCTTTATGCGGCGTTTTGAATGTCTAACCCACTGCATACGGCTTTCTCGCATGCTTTGGCAAGTATTTTTCTGTCTGAATAATCCCGTGCGTTCATCGGCGCGTGAAAGGTCACCTTAATGACCACGCCTTTAGTCTTTGCAAACCGCCACAGATGCTTATCCAGCGTTAAGTCATCATCCATGTCTCTGTGCCATGCATAAATATCGCGCTGATCTTGCGTTTTAGGGGCGCTGCCATCGGTTTCAATGATTTTAACCGTAACGGGCTGCACCACCAGATCCTGAAGCTCTTCACGCAGCGCGATTGAAAACAAGCTGGATTTAAACGGCAATATATTTTGTCCGTCCGTTGATGTGCCCTCGGGGAAGATTGTCAGATTTTTGCCTGCGCTCAGCATATTATCCAGCGCGTTTGTCTCTTGTTTTGCGTCGCCGCGTCCACGGCTGATGAAGGCGGTTTGCTGAAGCGAGGAGAGATATCCCCAAACAGGCCAGCTCGCGACATCTTTTTTCGCCACGAATGAGGCCTCTTGAATAAGGCTCGCGATCACGGGGATGTCCAGATAGGAGATATGATTACTCATAAACAGGGTTTGCGTGCCCTTATAAGGCGCGCCCTCTCGGATCACCTTAATTTGAAAAATCGCACACACAGATTTTTGCCAAATATGCGGCAAAACATAAGCCGCAGGGCCTTTTGTGAACCAAAGCAGGGCGGTTTGCACGGGCACGACCATGATGCACAGTATGGCAAACGCCAAAAACTTCAGTATGGCCCGAATCATATTTTTTAAACCTTGGATGTTTTCTGGAAGTCAGAGATGTTTTCAATGTTATCAGAGCCGCCAATCGGTTTATTGATCTTGCGCTCATAATGTTTTTTGTAACGATCGGCCAGCAAATGCGTCTGCATCACAACAAAAACATCGGTGGTGTTGAACTCCTCGTCAATGACCGCGCCATCACCAATCGAAGCGCCTGTGCGCAAATACCCCTTTATAAGGGGCGGCAGCTCGGCAAAGACGCGGCGCACATCAAGATCTTCTTCCGGCACGATATTCATATTGATATAACGCCCTTTAAGCGCCCGCGGCCGAAGCTTTTCAGGGGCGAGGTGATAGTGATAAAGATATGAGAGAGGCTTGGAGATGCTCTTGATATCGGTGCTTTGCAAAGACGCGCAACCAAACAGGATGTCGATGTCATGGTCGCTGATATAATCGGCAATCCCTTGCCACAAAAGCTGAAGCACCGGTTTGGTTCTATGGTTGCTGACAACGCAAGAGCGGCCAAGCTCCAGAAGCGTGTGATTCGAATTCACGAGCGGCGCGATGTCATATTCGCTGGCGGAATAAAAAGCCCCCACTTTTTCTGCGGCGTCGCGTTTAAGCAGGCGATATGTTCCGGCAATTTTTTCTGTGCCGCTGGTGCGGTCAATCACAACCAGGTGATCGGCGAATTCATCGTAAACATCAATATCCAGACGGCTTTTCTTCATCTCCGCACTGGGCACGGCATTATATTCTTCGTAGAAGATTTCATAGCGCAGACGCTGCGCGGCTTCGATTTCGGCATCATTCTCGGCCAAGCGGACAAAAATGGGGTCTTCTTCAGAGGTGATTTGATCATCAGACATCAAATCATCGTATAGATCAGAGCA
>CAYGKM010000019.1:0-25571 GCA_964350695.1 uncultured Micavibrio sp. | reverse complement strand
CGCTCTTTCAAAAGACGGGAATAAATATCAAACGCACGCTCACCGCGGTTTGTTTGCTCAATAACCGTAGGAATAAGGTGATTGCTGTAAACTTCGAGGGGGTCACGTTCGTTCATGTTTTTGATGTTCCGTTTTATAAAAGTTGCATAGATACAAACAAACCGTACCTGAGGAGATACGGTTTGTTCAAGTCACTAATGATGTTTATCTGCGTTTTAAGAAGCTTTTTTCTTCGCAGGCGCTTTTTTCGCCGGTGCTTTTTTCGCTGCAGGCTTCTTATCGCCGTCCGCTTTTTTCGCCGCAGGCTTCTTCTTCTCCTTTGGTTTCTCGTCGCCTTCTTCTTCAAGCATCATATGAAGCTCTTCTACAGAAACGACCTTCTCTTTCACATCGGCAAGCTCGATAATGTAATCAATCACTTTTTCTTCGAACAAAGGCGCGCGCAGCGATTCAAGAGCTTGCGGGTTCTTTGAATAATAATCAAAAACCTCTTTTTCTTGACCCGGATATTTCTGCGCTTCGGTAATCACAGAGCGCTGAAGCTCCTGATCATTCACGGAGATTTTATTCGAATTCCCAATTTCCGCCAAAACGATGCCCAAACGCACGCGGCGCTCCGCAATCGCTTTATATTCGTCTTTTTCTTTCTTGCTAAGCTCGTCCTTCTCGCCTGTGCGCTGACGCTCAAGCTCAAGTTGCTGAAGGATATTTTCATTCTCCATCTCAAGCATCCCTGAAGGAATTTCGAAATCATGCAAATCATCCAACGCATCGAGAATTGCTTTTTTCAAATTCATGCGGCTTGTTGTTTCAAACTCTTTGCCAAGCTGCTCGGAAACCGCTTCTTTAAGCGCTTTCACATCGTCCATGCCCAATGATTTTGCAAACGCATCATCAATTTTGGCTTCGCCCTGCTCTTTAAGCTCATGGATTTTCACATCGAAAATCGCATCACGACCGGCCAATTCTGCCGCGCCGTATTTCTCAGGGAAGGTCACCTTCACTTCAACTTCGCTGCCCGCTTTCGCGCCGATCAACTGCTCCTCGAAACCGGGAATAAACTGACCCGAACCCAAACGAAGCTGATGCCCGTGGGCATGCATGCCTTCATGCGCCTTATTATCGTCGGCGGTGCGACCATGGAAATCCATAACAACAATATCGCCATCTTTCGCGCCGCGTTTTGCTTCAACGGTCACCATCGGCAAATTATTCGAAGCAATGCGCTCAAGCGCCGCATCAACGTCTTCCGCAGCAGGTTTGGCAACAGGCTTCTCAAGCTTCAAACCTTTAATATCTGCCACTTTAAAATCAGGAAGCGTTTCAACCGCCACGGTGTATACAAGGTCATTACCTTCACCGAAATCTTTGCTCTTCACTTCGATTTTTGGCTGCATAGCGGGCTTAAGCTTTTTGTCTTTCAACGCCTGCATCGAGGTTTCATTCACCGCAGCTTCCAAAACTTCACCCATAATAGCATTGCCATAGCGCGCTTTAAGCATCTTCATTGGCACTTTGCCTGCGCGGAAACCCGGCATACGGATCGTCTTACCGGCTTCTTTCAATTTTTCTTCGACACGCGCATCAATGTCATTCGCGGGGATTGTGATCTCCAACTCATGTGAAAGACCATTGGATTGTAATTCTTTAACTTTCATTTTCTTACCTTTTTAGCCGCGCCAAAAGCGGCGCATTCCAGTGTACGTGGGCTGTGATAGCAATGTTTTACCGTGCTGACAATAAATAAGTGGGGAAATGTGTTGAATTTGTTTTCAGAAAGCATTATTCATACGCCCACAATTTGGAACTTAGCAGTTATGCGGCTGTGGTGAAATTGGTAGACACGCTAGATTTAGGTTCTAGTGCTTTCGGGCGTGGGGGTTCAAGTCCCTCCAGCCGCACCAAATTGTAAAACATATTGAGGGTGAAAATCCTTGACCTCATAAGCGACACACTCTTATATCAAAGACTTAGATTTGTGGCGGTCGTAGCTCAGTTGGTAGAGCCCTCGGTTGTGATCCGAGTTGTCGCGGGTTCAAGTCCCGTCGATCGCCCCACTTTTCTTTACGCTTCTTTTTAAACAAGGATATTAACGTGACCGCGCAAACCCTCAAATTCAAAGATAACAAGGCCCTCCTTAAATATATTAAGGATAACGATATCCAGTTCGTGGACATGAACTTCACCGATATCCGCGGCAAATGGCAGCACACAACAGAGCACGCATCCCTTCTTGATGAATACAAACTAAGCCGCGGCATTTTCTTCGATGGCTCCTCCATTGCCGGTTGGAAAGAAATCAACGATTCCGACATGGTGATTAAACCTGATTTAAACAAAGTTACAATCGACCCCTTCGCCGCCCAAGGCACAATCAAAATTTTCTGTGATATTTTCAATCCCGACGGCACTGCCTATGACCGCGACCCGCGCTCTATCGCAAAAGCCGCAGAGAAATACATCAAAATTTCAGGCATTGGTGACACCGCATATTTCGGCCCCGAAGCAGAATTCTTCGTATTCGAAGACGTAAAAATCCATATGAGCCAGAGCAAAGTCGGTTTTGAAATCGACAGCGAAGAAATGCCCCATAACTCCGGCCGTCACTATGACACAGGCAATATGGGCCACCGCCCCGCCTCAAAAGGCGGATACTTCCCCGAAAGCCCCGTTGACGGCCTCTCCGACATTCGCGGTGAAATGCTCACCGTCATGCAGTCCATGGGCCTCGCAGTTGAAAAACACCACCATGAAGTCGCCCCCGCACAATGCGAACTGGGCATTCAATACTCCACCCTCGTCGACAGCGCCGATAACATCCAGATTTATAAACACGTCGTCCATAACGTCGCCAACGCCTATGGCAAAACCGCAACTTTCATGCCCAAACCCATGGGCGGGGATAACGGATCAGGCATGCACGTCCACCAATCAATCTGGAAAAACGGCGCGCCGCTTTTTGCCGGCGATAAATATGCCGAGCTTTCCGACACCGCCCTATACTACATCGGCGGCATCATCAAACACGCCCGCGCATTAAACGCCTTCACCAACCCCTCCACGAACAGCTATAAGCGCCTCGTGCCGGGCTACGAAGCGCCCGTGCTTCTGGCATATTCCGCCCGCAACCGCTCCGCTTCTTGCCGCATTCCCTACTCCGCATCGCCGAAAGGCAAGCGCGTAGAAATCCGCTTCCCTGATCCAACCGCCAACCCCTATCTAGCCTTCGCGGCTATGGTTATGGCTGGGCTTGATGGCATTGAAAACAAAATCAATCCGGGCGAAGCCATGGATAAAAATCTTTATGATTTACCTGAAAAAGAACTGAAAAAAATTCCGACCGTATGTCATTCGCTACGCGCAGCACTTGGCGCCTTGCGTGAGGATATGGACTTCCTGCTTAAAGGCGACGTTTTCACCAAAGACTTTATTGAGAGTTATATCGCGCTAAAAGAAGAGGAAAACGAGCGTTACGAAACAACAGTTCACCCTGTTGAATACGCGATGTACTATTCCGCTTAAAAACCGATAGCGTCATCCTGCGGCGCCAAAAGCTCATTCACCAGCTTATAGGTCTGGGAATTACGCGACCATTTAAAGAAATCCTCATCCCGCGCAGGGGTCAGGAGCGTAATAAAGAAATAATAATCCCCCGCCGCAATCGTTGTCAGCCAGAACTCATAATCAATCATCGCATTTTGAGTATCCGAGGCCATGAAAACTTCCGTCTCCGCATAGTCGATCCCCTGATGGAAAGAAAAGTCTTCGTTCACCTCGATGCTTTCGCCAATCGTTAAGCCTTTATCCGAAAGAGCCTTCTTAAGATTTTCAATTTCCACTTCCAGATTATCGGCCACAAATATTGAAATCATCTCGACATCAATTTTTCCGTCGAGCCTTTTTGTTTTCTTATAATCATCCTCGATTTCAGAAATATTAAACAGCTCGGCCCTAAAGCGGTCAATAGAGCGGATTTGCGGCATTTTCAGCTCCCAACTTTCCGGATATTGCATCACCGCCAAATCAAGGAAATGATGCGTCATCATATTTTCCGCAAACTCCCGCACATCGTTTTTAAGCTGAAACGAAGCCATAATGCGCTCACCCATTTGTTTTTTATCCGCCCAAAGATCAAGCGGCACGAAATGCTGTGCAAAGACCATATTTTTGCCGTTAACCTGCGCAATCCCGCGCACGACATAACTGATATCCCCTTCAATAAGGACAAACGCCGCCTCGGCTTTACGGTCATCATGGAATTTAAACCCCTGCACATTATACCCGTTAGAAAGAATATACTGCACAAGCCATTGCCGCGCCGTCATCTGATACGGAAGACCAACAGCCTGAAACTCTAAACGCTGCCTGAAACCAAGCTCGGGCGGCCCAAAATACTTCGCAATCGTGCCCAAAACATTCTCGCTGCTTTCAAAATTCGCAACGCCGCCATCTTCGCTTTTCTGCCATGTCGTAGGAATGCGTATACTGAAATGAAGCTCGGGACTTCCCGCCGGCTCCTCTGAATACAACTTCGTTTGCGCCATAAATTCATCTTTCGGCATAGACTCCATCACAGGCATAGGCTTATCAAATTCCTCGAGGAATTTTTGCCCCAGAGACGGGCCACTAAACGCAAAACAAACGCTTAGACACACACAAAATGAAAGCAATTTTTTCAATACAAAACCCTCTTAAATCGAAAACAACCATACGCGAATTCCATTATAACACAGTGTTTTAAGGGATGAAAAATCTATCGGATTCTTTTTCCCCCCCGATTTTTAAGACAAACCGCTTCGAAACCCTTGATTTATAGGCTTCATAGCATTAATCCTTAAATCAAGTTCACCTTATACAAAGTTACTCAATGTCAGATTTATTCGCCTCCAATACCGCTGCCAAACCAAAAGAATATGATGCCTCCTCGATTGAGGTTCTGGAAGGCCTGGAGCCCGTTCGCAAGCGTCCGGGCATGTATATCGGCGGCACAGACGAGCGCGCCTTGCACCACTTGGCGGGTGAAATTCTCGACAACTCGATGGATGAAGCCGTGGCAGGCCACGCCGATTGGATCGAAATCTCTCTCGATGCCGATTACGCCCTGACCATCAAAGACAATGGCCGCGGCATTCCCGTTGGCGAACACCCTAAATACCCCGGCAAATCCGCGCTGGAAGTTATCATGACCACCCTGCACTCGGGCGGAAAATTCTCCGGCGAATCCTACGAAACATCAGGCGGCCTTCACGGCGTCGGAATTTCCGTCGTAAACGCGCTTTCCGATTCCATGTGGGTTGAAGTGGCCCGTGATAAAAATCTCTATAAACAGACCTTCTCTCGCGGCCTCGCAACAAGCAAGCTCGAAGACCTCGGCAGCGTCAGCAACCGCCGCGGAACCGCCGTTTACTTCCACCCTGACCCGCAAATTTTCGGAGAAACGGCGCGCTTTAAACCCGGCTGGCTCTTCCAGATGGCGCGCTCAAAAGCCTATCTTTATTCGGGCGTTGAAATCCGCTGGAAATGTGACCCCTCGATTATCCCTGAAGATAGCAAAGTAACACCGGAGGCCGTATTCCACTTCCCCGGCGGGCTTGTTGAATACCTCTCTGCCTCTTTAAAGAAACGCGGCACAGCCATCCCTAAGCCTTTCTCAGGAAAAGTCGCCCTGCCCGACGGCGAGGGCCGCCTCGAATTCGCCATCACATGGGTGAATGACGGAGAAGGCTTCTCGCAATCATATTGTAACACCGTGCCAACCCCGATGGGCGGCACACATGAACAAGGCTTGCGCACCGCGCTCTCACGTGGCATCCGCGCCTATGCGGAAATGACCAACGCCAAGAAAGCCAGCATCATCACCGCCGATGACATCATGGGCGGCGCGGCGATCATGCTATCCGTCTTCATCAAAGACCCGCAATTCCAAGGCCAAACCAAAGAAAAACTGGCCTCTGCCCCCGTATCAAAATGGGTGGACACCGCGATCAAAGACCCCTTCGATCTTTGGCTGTCTAGTGATCCGGCAGCGGCGAATATTTTGCTCGCCACCATCATAGACAAAGCCGAAGAACGCCTGCGCCGCAAAAGCGACCGCCTGCAAGCCCGCAAAAGCGCAACCCAAAAGCTACGCCTTCCCGGCAAGCTCGCCGATTGTTCACGCAGAAACGCCGACGATACCGAGCTGTTTATCGTTGAGGGAGACAGCGCGGGCGGATCAGCCAAGCAAGGCCGCAACCGCGAAACCCAGGCCATTCTCCCTCTGCGCGGAAAAATCCTGAACGTCGTCAGCGCGACAAAAGACAAAATCCGCGCCAACAGCGAAATCCAGGACCTTATCCAAGCCTTGGGCTGCGGCTCGGGGAAAGACTTCGACCTCGATAAACTCCGCTATGAACGCATCATCGTCATGACGGATGCAGATGTGGACGGCGCGCATATCGCCTCGCTGCTCATCACATTTTTCTACACACAAATGCGCCCGCTTCTTGAAAACGGCCATCTCTACATCGCCCAGCCGCCGCTCTATCGCCTTGTTTCAGGCAATAACAGCGTCTATGCGATGGATGACGAAGATAAAGAAAAGCTGATGGAAACCAAAGAATTCAAAGGCAAGAAAGTCGAAATCAGCCGCTTTAAAGGCCTCGGTGAAATGCCCGCACGCCTCTTAAAAGAAACCACAATGGACCCGAAAAGCCGCACGCTTTTGCGCGTTAAACTGCCCGAAGCCGCCCTTGCCATAGATGTCAGCATGGTCGAAGCCCTGACCGAGGATGATAACCCCCTCGAAGCGCAGGTCACCAATGCCGATATAGATGATTTGGTAGAACGCCTCATGGGCAAGAATGCCGAACCACGCTTCCAGTTCATTCAAGACAACGCAGAGTTCGCCTCGGATATTGACGTTTAACCTCAACGGATAGACAATAACGCCATGCACAAATTTCTGGCACTGGCGATTTTAACTCTTGCGGCTCTCGCCGCCTCTTTCATTATATTCAAATCCTCTGACCTCGCTGACGACCGCCTCCGAAGCGCCATAAACTCGCAAAAACCCTTGCCCGCACCAAGCGCAAAATCTTTCGGCGCTCTTGAATACACCAATATTTCTCTCGATGAAGACGCCTTCAGCACCATAAAAGAGATCAAGCTTACATATTCGCCGTTCACATTTTTCTTCACTCGCACCTACCAATCACTCGAAATCAATGGCCTGCGCCTGATCGGGGAGATCAACGAAAACCTTCAGCCCTCTTTGGCGGGATTTTCTGAAATCACATTGCCGCCAATCACAGCCAAAACCCTCGTGATCAATGACGCGCAAATCACCCTTCAGGACGAAAAATACGGCGCAATCACAATCTCCTTCGAAAGCCAGGGTATCAAGAACGCCCAAAGCCTCGGTCTGCAATCCGCCGCAAACCTCATTCACAAAAATCTGCGCATCCAAGGCCAAGGCCAAGGGGCATACAACGCGGCGGGCTGGTGGCAGCATGATTTCGAAATCTCCGATGCGACTCTGGAAACGCCGGAACTAAAAGTCACCCGCGCTGCCGGGTCACTGCGCCTGAACGCCGCCTCCTTAAGCGACATCACGATTGAAGGAGAGCTGCGCTCCGACGGCATGAGCATCGCAAACCATCCATGGAAAAACGCATCAATGACCCTTCAAGGCTCACTCGCAAATCCCGAACTTTTCCTCGCCGCAAAATCAGTCGGCATAGATGGGCTGGAACTGGGCTTAACATTCGCCAATCTGAACATACTTGATGAATATTCAGGCTCACTTCACGGCGAAAATACAGGCGGGCTAAAAGATTTTTTAACATCGCAAACCATCGCCCCCGCCCCGCAAAGCCTGCTCGATCAAATCCCCGATAATCAGGCCGCCGATATTGAGTTCGAAAAACAAGCCCACGGCTTTTCCGCGCGCATAGAGAAATCAGGCCAGCCTATAGAGCTGAGCGCGCATGCAAACGATGAAACCGCACTGTCCGTTGTCTCGAAACCCTCCGCCTTTTCTCTATACCACGATAACGGGCCGGTTTCGATCAAAGGCGTGATGGCCATCACCGCCGCCGATAACACCGCCATGAACGCGGAAATATCAAAAACCACTATCGCCATCGGCAATATCCGCTTCGAAGACATTAATGGCGCAATAGGCACCGCCATCCCCTGCAAAGCCTCAAGCTTAAAAATCCCCGCAAGCTGCGCGCTTCAAATGTCACTGTTAAACGCGAACCCCAAATTTGAAGCCCTCAAACTTGTCCTCGCGGGCGGCAACATCACCTTAAACGCCGCCGATATCAGCGAACAAAAAGCCGTCTTGAATATAAAAGATATAGACCTCGCCGCGCTGACAAACGCCTTAAGCCTTCAAGACTGGCAAGCCGCCGGCAATATTTCGGGTGAAATTCATGTCCACCGCCTGCAAGGGCAAACGCAGTTGCAAAAGGCCTCCTTCAAAAATGACAATGAAGGGGTTCTAAAAATATCAGACGCCGCTTTCCTCGCGCTACTCGTTGCCAATGAAGAAGAAAAAGACCTCATCAACATGGCGCTACAAGAGCTGCGCTATGACAGCTTGAATATCGACATCACAAAATCAGAAGCCGCGCTCTACCGCGTGCGCATTTCCGCAACGGGCAAAAACCCGGCCCTCATGCAGGGCAGAAAATTCGCGCTCGATTTCGACTTCGAAACCTCTCTCGAAACCCTGAACGAGAAGCTTTTTAATTTTTAAGGATAATCACAGCTATCAAAGCTGACCTTGGCAAAGGATTTCGCCGCATCGGAAATCGTTAAACGATATTCCTTCGCGCCCACAACCACAGAATGGTGAATGGGCATAATTCCGCTCTTCGTCTCTTTCACGCCGCCAAGCGCAATAAAATCAATCGAAACCTTTTTCAACGGGTCATACCACGCCTCCGGCTGACCTTTCGCGTTCACCGCAGACTCGCCGCTGCCCGTCACCACAAGCGCGCCATCCGCCAACGTAATCTTGCCCCCCGGCCCGTTATAGGTCGGCGTCGTCAAAACAAATCGCTTGGTCTCGGGCTCCGTGCAGTTGCGCGGCGGCCTCGCAGAGCGAATAAGGAACGCAAGGCGCTTCGGGTCACGCCCTTCTTCTATCTGCTGTCCCAGCATCGTGACCAAATCACGCATCGGGCCTTCCGGAACGGTTTTATTATATTCAGATTGCAGCTGTTCATAACGCGCCACAGCCGTTTGCGCCTCGGCGCGCGCTTCCGTGACTGTGTCCTGCAATGTGTCGCGCTCCGCCCGCACTTCAACAAGCTGCTTCTTTAATGATCGCTCCCCGTGGCCTGCGCTTTGTTTCCCCATCCAAAAACCAATCCCGAAGGCAAGGCCCAAAATCGTAAGCACCGTAAAAAAAGCCGCCATTTGATTGGCAGATTTTTTCCGGTATCGGCTCTGTGGGTTGTACGGAGTAATGCGCATAATTCTCTATGTTTTTTTAAGCGGCACTAAAGGCCGAAGTAATACTTAGCGATCAGAATATAAGATACCCACAGCAGAAGAACAAGAGGTATGCCCCCTTTCAGGAAATCGCGAAAACGATAATGCCCCGGCCCCATAACAAGCAAATTGGTCTGATACCCGATCGGTGAGGCAAAAGAACAGTTCGCGGCAAAAATAACCGTGATGGCAAAGATAAAGGCAATATCATGCTCGAACCCTGCAGGCACCTGAACGCTCCCCGCCAAGTTCATTGCAATAGGCGTAAACAAAATCGCACAGGCATTATTGCTTAAAATATTCGTCATAAACGCCACAACGATGAAAAGAAGCGCAACCATCGTCAGCGGCGTCTTGGCAATCGGCAGGTCAATCATCAACTCGGCGATATAACGCGCCGCGCCCGACGCATCTAAAATAACCCCAAGCGCCAGCATCGCCCCGACAAGGAAAAAGATTTTCCGATCAAGCGCCCGCATCGCTTGGCGTATATTCAAACACCCCGTCGCAATCATCAGCACCGCCCCGCCAATCGCCGCCACGGGAATGCTCGCAATCCCGAGCGCAGCAAGCACAATTGTGCCGAGAAAAATTCCGCCTGCCACCGGCGCTTTGCCCGGCACAGGCAAATCCTGCTTTGACCCCGAAAGCACAATGAAATCACGGCTAAAACGCATAGAATCCACGATTGAACGCTTCCCCGCCACCAACAAAACATCCCCCGGCTCAAGGCGAATGCGCCCCAAACGGCGGCGCACCACTTTCGCGCGGCGCTGAATACCCAAAACAATCACCCCGAACTGACGGTGAAAGTTCACGCGCTCCAGCGACATATCAATCATCTTCGATGCAGGGGTAATCATAAGCTCTGCCAGAACGCGCGTTTCGGCCGCCTGAGTTTCTTTTACAACCGTTTCACGCTCAAGCTCGGCTTGCTTGTGCTTTTCGATAAACTCCTCTTCTTCTTCCGACAGCAAGAAGCCCGGAAACTTCGACAGCAAATCCGCCAGCGTTTCGCGGCTGGACGCGACAATCAACGTATCGCCCGCTTCAATCGCATAACCCTCAAACGGCGGTAAAATCAAATGCCCGCCGCGCTGAATGAGCTTCACATTCAAAGCCCCCAATTCAGGGAACTTTCCCTCTTCGCATTCCATACCCACAAGCTTGGAATCTTCACTCACATCCAATTCGGCGACAAATTCTTTTTGCGAGCCCGCCAAATCCTGCGCCATATTAGACCGCGTCGGCATAAGCCTCGGCACAATCAAAAGCACATACAAAAAACCAATCCCCGCCAGCATCGCGCCAGGCACAACAAAATCAAAGAAATTTAAAGGCTGATAGCCAAGCTCCGTCATCGCACTTGAAACCAAAAGATTGGTCGAAGACCCTATCAATGTCGTCATCCCGCCCAAAATCGCAACATAGCTAAGCGGTATCATCAAGCGGCTTTCCGACACCCCGATCGAAACCGCCAAGGCCTGCAGAATAGGGATCGTAATAATGACAAGCGGCGTATTGTTCATAAACGCACTCACCACGCACACGAAAATCAAAATGCCGATAATCGAAATCAGCGCAAAACCCTTACGCGCTTTTGAAAAGACATTTGTAACCACGCGTAATGCGTCGGTTTGAATAATGCCCTGCCCCATCACCAAAAGCGCAAGCACCGCAATGAGTGACGGATTAGAAAACCCTGCAAGAAGCGCATAGGAATCAAGCTGGTTGCGGCCCACCGCATCCGGCAGCGGAAAAAACTGCCCGAAGACCAGCAAACTGGCAAGCAGCGCAACACTCGTAACCTCAATAGGAAGTTTCTCGCGAATGAAGGCAATTGTCGCAGCCAGAGCGAGCAACAGCGCAAACCACATATGAATGTCAGAATTGACCAATATGTTCACGGCCTTGGATCTTTCTTAAATGTACAAAAAGAATACAGCATCAAGACTATGTGCTGATTGATTGATATGCAATGGCTTAGGGAAAAATTTAACGCGGGCTTACAGCTCGTTTTCACGATAATCCGAGGTTTCAAAATCACCCAGATTTTTCAAACCGATTCTGAACAAAATCTCTGTCCCGCTATCGCCTGTTTCATCATTTGTGTAATTCTTCTGCCCCGTCAAAGACCAGAACAAACATTGCCCCAGATAATCTATACCCAGATAGGTTTCACGCGGGCCGGGATCAACCCCGAAATCATGCGTACCCCCGCCCGTTAAACGCCAGTTTTCATTCAAGTAAAACTGAGCATTGGCCTCAACCTGCTCGCGGGTTTCATCAATATTTGTCCCATCAAGCGCGCGCGCAAAAATATAATTCCCGTTCAAGCGGAATCTGTTCCAATCCGCGCTGGCATTGACTTCGTGGCGGCGGGCGGCAAGATCGCGGGACCCTAACTGGTATTTATAATCCAGATAATAGCGGTCTTTATATTGTCCTGAAAAACTCCCGACAATATCGGATTCCTGATTTTCCAGCCCCGAACCATTCGGAAACGGATTATTCGAAGCATCAAGACGATAACTTTGCCCGATAAAGAAATCAGCATAGCTGTTGCCATACCCGAAAAGCCCGGAACGAATACCATATGTTAAACGGCTCTGGTCTTCAATTTTATCCAATCCCGGAAAACGGTTTGGCTCGAACAAATTACTGGAATCAATCTGCACGTCACGGCTGTCTTCATTCGGAATATTCTCGTTTTCAATATGGTTCGGCGCCGCCGTCAACGCAAATATTGGCTCGAATTTAGCCTGAAATGTCTCATACTCCTTAGCCATCGGATAGCTGGTCTGCATATGCGCTTGCGGGAAAACCCGCACATCCGTGCCGGACCTGCTCTTGCCTGAACCTACCGGAGAATTATCGCGATCATTCGTAAAAAACGCATCGGCGCGCAAGCTGGTGCGGAAACTGGTCAAAAGCCCGTAATCGGAAATAAACCGCCGCTTCCATCCCAAATCAGTGCTCGCCCGCATCAAGTCCTGCTCGTCACCTTCCCGCGTCAAACCAAGCAAAGAGTTATTCGCATACCAACTCCCCTTCACAAGCGGAACCGCGCCCGGCTCTCCTTGAAAATTGGCTATAATCTCAGGCACAACATTCGGCTGATCCTCAACCTCACGAATACGTATATCCTTGTATGCAATCAAGCGCCCGCTGGCATAATTCCGCCCTGAAAACCGCTCGGCATAAATCTCGTTTTCAAGCACATCTTCATTCGTGAAATCATATTGGCGCATATATTGATCATCAGATGTCCATTGCGCATTAATTCCTGACCGCCATTTATCATTCATGTCCCAAAGCGCATTGGCAAAAACATGGCCGCGCAATTCGTCGTTTTCGGCTTCGCGCCGCCCTGCCGTGCTTTCTGTTCTGTCGGAATATGTTACGCCGCCGCTAAGCTCGAGTGAAGCCTCACTCCAACGCTTGCGATATTCCGCCAAGGCCAAAGGCGCTTGCTCCGTCATCACCATCATACCCAACGTAGCATCTTGATCCGGCGCAATCGCCCAGTAATAACTGCTTTCTACAAACCCGCCAAGCTCGCTGCGATATCCCGCCGAAGGGGCCAAAAACCCGCTTTCTTGTGTGATTGTCCCGTCTGCATGCGAAAAATACGGTGTATACATGATCGGAACGCCCAGAGCCTCGAACGTCGCATCCTTATATTTTACGCGATGCTCCTCCTTGTCATGTTCAACCTCGCGGGCTTTAATACCCCATGTCGGCGGTTTTTCAGGATCGGCTTTACAAGGCTCGCACGGCGTGTATGAAGCTTTGTTCATAACGGTCTTTGTGCCGCCCTGATGCAAGCCTTCTTCCGCCCTGAAATTAGAACCGTCATTGAGCGTCGTGCGCAAATTCTGCACATATCCGTCTTGCAGAGTGTTCTTATACCGCGCCGTATCCGCCAAGTGAATATCGCCATTCGCCTCGTTCAGCACAACATTGCCCGACGCCACCGCTTCATCCTGCGCCAAATCATACGCCATGTTATTGGCCCGCAAGATGCGCTGTCCTTGCGTTAAAAACGCATCACCGGACGCCGTAACAATCTCCCTGCCATCATCATATGAAAGGCTATCAGCCTCCAAATCCACCGGCTCCTGATCCGATGGCGGCGAAGCGATAACAGAACTCGGGATATTACCGCGCACTGGCACGCCGCGCGTAATAAGAGGCGTATAATCTTGCTGCCCCATATCCGCGCTCGGCAATGCAGGGGGCGCTTCTGGGGTCTCAAGCGTTTCTGCAATAGGTGATGTCTCCGTGTAACCCGTCAGGAATTGCGCATGCGAGGTATGCGGCGCGGCAAGCACTGAAAACGTTGCGAGAGTGAAAATTGAAAAACGCATAAAGGAAAGCTCTTAAGGCTAGGATCAAAACCTTTAATAATTCTGCCCTTTACGGGGCATAAGAGCAAGGGGTTAGTTAGAGAAAAAGCTCGGCAATTCGTTCCCGAAACCTTTTACGCCGCCATCATCTGAATCATCGTCATCATCGCGGCTTTTGCGCGGCTTGGCAGAAACTTCATCCTGACGGATTGGCTCTTGCGCCTTTCTGACGGGCTTATCGCTTTGTTTTGGCTTGCCTGAAGCCTTTTCCTGACGGGGCTTTTCATCGCTGCGCTTATGGTCTTTCTTGGGCGCAGAAGGTTTTTCCGCAGATTTCTCCGCAGGCTTATCTGATTTTTTAGACGAAGCTTTTTGTGATGTCTTATCCGTCGTTTGCTCACCGCCGACATTGGCAACCTGTATCGGCTTCTTCGTCAGCTTCTCAATCGCGTCCAGATATTTCGCCTCGCGCGATGTCGCAAGCATCCACGCCCGCCCATCCGCGCCTGCGCGGCCCGTGCGGCCAATGCGGTGCACATAATCATCTGCGTTCATCGGCACATCATAGTTAAACACGTGGCTCAAGCCCGTAACATCAAGCCCGCGCCCCGCCACATCACTACAAACCAAAAGACTGACCTTGCCGTCTTTCACGTCCTGCAAGGTTTCTGTCCGCAACTTCTGCGCCATATCCCCGTGCAAACCTTTGGCATCATAGCCTTTACCCTTCAAATACCGCACAAGCCCGTCAATGTCGCGCTTGCGGTTACAGAAGATAAAGGCGTTCTGGACTTTTTCTTCACGAATAAGACGCTCAAGGATTTTCTCTTTATCCTTCGGGCTGCAATGCACCACAAACTGTTCCACAGTCGTTGCCGTCGTCGCAGGTGCAGACGCTTCAACAATTCTTGGATTACTGAGGAATTTCTCGGTCAATTTTTGAATTTCAGGGGCCATCGTCGCAGAAAACAAAAGCGTCTGGCGATTAAACGGCAATAATTTAATTATTTTTTCAATATCGGGAATAAAACCCATATCCAGCATACGGTCGGCTTCGTCAATCACCAGAATTTTAATATCCGTCAGCAGGATTTTACCGCGCTCGAACAAATCAATCATCCGCCCCGGCGTGGCGATCAATACATCTACGCCGCGCTCAAGTTTCTTGATCTGGTCGTTCATAGATGTTCCGCCCGTCAACAAAGCCATGCTGAGTTCGGTATATTTCCCGTATGTCTCAAAGTTTTCGGCAATCTGCGCCGCCAATTCCCGCGTAGGCGAAAGCACCAAAGAGCGGGGCATACGCGCCTTTGCGCGGCCACCCGCCAACACTTCAATCATCGGCAGTGTAAAGCCCGCCGTCTTCCCCGTGCCGGTTTGCGCCAAGCCCACCACATCACGCGCCATCAGCACATGCGGGATCGCTTGCTCCTGAATGGGCGTTGGCGATTCATAACCGCACTCGCTAATCGCTTTGAGGATGTTGTCGTTCAGACCGAGATCTTTAAAGAGCATAAATATTATTTCTTTTCATTGTGATGACACTAAGTATTATAAAAACAATAAGAAATCAACTGTTAGGATTAATGGAATGAGTTTTGATGTCGCCCTGCAGATGGATCCCCCGCAAGGAATCAACGTCGAAAAAGACTCAACCTTTGTTTTGGGGCTGGAAGCGCAAAAGCGCGGCCATAATTTATTCTACTACTCTCCCGATACATTGAGCATTAAAAACGGCGTCATCACTGCTCTCGCAGCGCCGCTAAAATTCCGCCGCAAAAAGGACAATCACTGCACACTTGGCGAATTTAAACGCACCAAGCTCGATGATTTTGACCTTATCTTGATGCGTCAGGATAATAACGGCCCTCGCCGCTACGCCGCTGCCGCGCATATGCTGGACAACACAAGCACTCTGGTGCTGAATGACCCGTCAGGCGTGCGTGAAAGCGTTGAAAAACTCCTCCCCACGCTCTACCCCGAAATCGCGCCCCCCACGCTCATCTCCCGAAACCTTGAAGATATTGAAAGCTTTTTGGCGGAATATAAAGACATCATCATCAAACCCCTAAACGGCTTTGGCGGCATGGATGTCTATCACCTGCAAGAAGGCGATGATAACCTCAAAACCATCCACGAGATGTTCTGCCGCCTCCATCCTGACCCGTTTGTGGTGCAAAAATTCATCCCCGAAATCAAGCAGGGCGATAAACGCATCATCGTTGTGGAAGGCGAGCCGGTCGGCGCACTGCTCCGCGTCCCCCCTACAGGCTCGATCCGCGGCAACCTCGCCGTTGGCGGCAAAGCCGAAATCGCGGAGATCACCCCCCGAGAACGCGAAATTTGTGAAATCCTGAAACCCGAGCTAATAAAGCGCGGCCTTGTCTTCGTCGGCCTTGATGTCATCGGCGATTACGTCACGGAAATTAACCCCAAATCCCCGACAGGGCTTCAGCAAATCTACAAGATGCAGGGCATTAAATGTGAAGAACCGATCTGGGACGCCTTTGAAGCGCGCCTGAAAACACACCTCAAAACCAATAAAGCGAGCGCATAATGGGCTATCGTAAGATGGATTTCGCCGAGCATGTACAAGAACTTTGGGGGAAAATCAAAAACCAACCCAAATCCAAAATCATCGCCGCTATCATTGTTGTTGCAGGGCTTATTTACGTCGTAATTGGCGGCGCATACGGCAAAAAATATCATGAGGAAGTGCGCAACGAACTTCAGATTGCCAGCATTCTTTGTGAAAATTCAATGGCCACCGTGGTGCAAAATGACGCGCGCCTGACCCTCGGCAATACGCTGCTTAAAAACGTCAAAGTGAATGGCAAACTTCAACACTTCAAACGCATCAAATATCCCAAAATCGTGTTCTATGACACAGGCTTCGGAAAAATCGGCAACCGCCCCGCAGACAGGGATTTATTCTGTTCTTTCCGCGACCCGCGTACAAAGCAGGATTATTACTTCAAATATGACACCGGCGAATGGACAGACAAAGTGAGACTGAGACGATGAATAAAAAAGAGTTAGAAGAAACCACGATCTTCACCCCCTGCTTTGATGATCGCGGCCTCATCCCTTGCATCGCCACTAACGAAAGTAACGGCGAAGTCGTAATGTTCGCATGGATGAACCAAGACGCGCTGAATAAATCCATCGAAACAGGCGAGGCGCATTACTGGTCACGCAGCCGCAATGAACTCTGGCATAAAGGCGCGACCAGCGGCAACATCCAAACCATCATCGACATGCGCACCGATTGCGACCAAGACTGCATCTGGATCACCGTCAAAGCCGGGCCCGCCTGCCATACAGGGCGTAAGACCTGCTTCTACCGCAAGGTTACGGGCAAAACGACCTTAGAGTTTATTGAAGAAAATTAGAGTTGCTCGTGAACTTCAAGCTCATTTTCACGATGCGCCGCCTCATCCATACCGCGATGAAACCCGAAATAAACCCCCACATTAATCACAAGCAAGACGCTCGCAGCCACTAGGATTTTGTGCGTCGTTGAGGCCTTCGCAGGCGCGCCATGGTCATGATCACAGCATGTATGTTCGTGCGGGCCAATCTTATTCAGATGATGCCCCAGATAATGCAACCCCCACCCCAAAGCGACAACTGCGCATGAAAACCCGATCATTAGCGGCTCATAGCCATGCATAACCTCATGCAAATGCTCCAACCACCCTGGCATCGCCGCAACAAGCCCAAAGGTGCTGAGCAAGCTGACGAGTGAGAAAAGCATAGGTAAAACGCAGCAAAAAACATGCGAACTCTCGGTCAACACGACCACCCAGAGCAATTTCTTCTGATGCTTATGTACGGATTTATTCATCCCGTGTATTTATAGGATCGCTGATTTCTGTGCAAGCTCTTCTGATGTAAAGGCCGCATCTTTAATATGCATCTCGACCTTATCCTGCCCGCCCCAATTATCAATTTTGATCGTCCCGAGAATATCAAAGGCGCTGCGCCCCTCTTTCAAAAGCGCGTCCCCAAGCGGCGTGCCAACGCTTCGAAACCCCATCGCCTTCATCCGGCTTCCGCCTTCCCAATCGGAGATCATGACCCGTATATGCGCCTCGCCGACAATATCCGCGCTCCAAATTCTTACATTCTGAAACAAAAACAACGGCTCCGGATGCTCTTGCCCGAACGGCCCGAGATCACCCTGCACAAGCCTCACAAAAGCAGGCGTAGCGCCGCGCACGCTCAAAACCCCATCAACGACAGTATGAATATTCGCGCTCGCACTCTTCATCTGCTTTTCAATATGCTCATAAAGAAACGCCTTGAACGCTTCTACCTTATCTTTCGCAAGCGTAAACCCGCCCGCCATCGCATGACCGCCGCCCTTTTCAATGACCCCCGCATTTCGCGCATCAATAAAGGCCTGCGCAATGTGAATGCCCGCGACCGAGCGCCCAGACCCGCGCCCCTCAATCTCGCCCTTTTCATTTTCCGCAAACGCGACCAAAACCGCAGGCTTCCCGTATTTCTCCTTCAATCGCCCCGCGACCAAACCGCTAAGGCCCTGATGAAAATTCTCGGAGGCCACAAAAAGGATCGGGTTTTGATCAAGCGCCATATCCTCAACTTGGTTTATCGCCTCGCGCTCCATCTCCATCTGAATGCTCTTGCGCTTATCGTTACAATCATTCAGCGTCCACGCGATATCATTCGCCTCCGCCGCATCTTCGGTGGAAAGAAGCCGCGCCCCCAAATCAGATTTATGCACGCGTGATCCTGCATTAATCCTCGGCCCCAAAACAAACCCCGCATGGTAGGGCGACAAAGGCCCGCTGATTTTCGACACTTCAATCAGTGCATTAAGACCCACATTCGATCCATTTTGCATCGCCCGAAAACCATGCTTAACAAATAATCTATTCGCCCCCGTAAGCGGCACCATGTCACATACAGTGCCAAACGCGAGGATGTCCAAAAACCTTCGCATATCAGGAGCATCGACGCCGTTATTCTCAAAAAACTTTAAGGCTTTCAGCTTGTTATTAATCGCCACGCAGGTCAGGAACGTCACCCCCACAGCCGCCAGAACATCCAGATTTGACCGGTCATCTTTACGCTTGGGGTTAATCACAAATTTTGCCGCGGGCAGCTTCTCTTCCGCTTCATGGTGATCGAGAATAATAATATCCAGCCCCATATCGGACGCCGCCTGCACAACATCAAACGCCGTTGTCCCACAATCGAGCAAAAACAACACTTCCGCCCCGTCATCCTTCAAAGACTGAAGCGCATCAACATTCGGCCCATAGCCTTCGGTCAATCGCCCGGGAATATAAATCGGCGCATCAACCCCGCACAGCTTCAAGAAGCGATGCATCAACGCCGAAGACGTCGCTCCGTCCACATCAAAATCCCCGAAAATCGCGATGTTTTTCTTCGCATCAATCGCCGCCGCCATATACTCCGCCAGCGCGTCCATGTCTTTCAATGAAAACGGATCAGGAAAATGGTCTTTCAGTGTGGGATGAAGGAAAGCATGGATATCTTCGCTCGGCACGCCGCGCTGAATCAATATCCGCGCAACCACCTCGGGCAAATCATGCTGCCGCGCAATGCGCTCAACAACCGACAGCTCGGCATCAGGCATAAGCCACTGCGCTTTATTGAATGAAAGAGAATCCATAAAAAGATTTTAACCACCAAGCACACCAAGTGCACCAAGGTTTTTAATTAATTTCTCTTAGTGAACTTTGTGACCTTAGTGGTGAACACTTAAATGGATTTAATCCATGTTTTTCTTTTGAAATTATGCGTCGCTTCGATGCGGCGGACAGTTCCGGACTTGGAGCGCATAACAATCGTAGACGTCTTCGCCCCGCCCGCATAACGGCGCACACCGCGTAGCATCGTGCCGTCTGTCACGCCAGTCGCCGCAAACATCACATTATCGCCTTTGGCCAAATCATCGGTCGTATAAATCTTATTGAGGTCCGTAATGCCCCATCTCTCCGCGCGCTCACGCTCGACATCTGTATGGAACACAAGACGGCCAAGCATCGCGCCGCCCGTACATTGCAGCGCAGCCGCAGCCAAAACGCCCTCAGGCGCGCCGCCATTCCCAACATAAAGATCAATCCCGGTATCAGGGTCAGTCGTCGCAATCACCGCCGACACATCACCATCACCAATCAAAGTAATGCGCGCACCCGCGGCGCGAACCCCCGCGATCAAATCTGCATGACGCGGACGATCCAAAATACACACATTCAAATCATTGACGTTGCCGCCTTTTTCTTTGGCAAGCTTCGCAAGCACTTCGGCAATCGGCGCATCAAGATCAAGTATCGAAGGATCAACCCCGGGACCAACAGCAATTTTATCCATATACGTATCCGGCGCGTTCAAAAACCCGCCCTTATCCGTCATCGCAATAACCGCCAGCGCGTTCGGCCCGCCTGCCGCGGTAATATCCGTGCCTTCCAAAGGATCAAGCGCGATATCAATCTCTGGGCCCCCACCTGTTTTAAAGCCGTCGCCAACTTCTTCACCAATATAAAGCATCGGCGCTTCGTCGCGCTCACCTTCACCAATCACAACCGTGCCGCGAATATGAAGCGAGTTCAGCGCATCGCGCATCGCATCCACCGCAACCTGATCCGCCGCCATTTTATCGCCGCGCCCGACAAGCTTAGAAGCCGCCAAAGCCGCCGCTTCGGTTACGCGCGCAACCTCCATCGCAAGGTTACGATCCATAAATGCTTCGGTATTGCCCATTATCTCTGCTTTCTGTGACTGTGTCATACGTATAGTCCTTTAAAATTCGCGCCTACTCTAGCTCTTCAATGCGCATGAGACAAGGCTCTTCCACCACCGCCGTCAAATTCCTGAACATCTCGACCGCGTCCATCATATCCCCGCGCTTCACTGTATCGGTTGTTAAAACCACCGCCAC
The DNA here is from genome assembly GCA_964350695.1 of uncultured Micavibrio sp. GTDB lineage: Bacteria > Pseudomonadota > Alphaproteobacteria > Micavibrionales > Micavibrionaceae > TMED27. The sequence continues at coordinate 4,805 of CAYGKM010000019.1, read as the reverse complement.
AGCCTCATCAGAACCCTGCGCATGCTGCACCAAATCATCAATCGAGATATTCAGCTGCTTCAAAATCGCACTCACATCGGCGATCACCCCCGCCTTGTCCGTTACCATCAAGCGCAGATAATAGCGGCTCTCCATCTCGTTTAAATCCATCCATTCCGCGGTTTTCAGCTCCGCCGCAGGAACCCCGAATGTCGGCACAACAAATCCGCGCGCAATATCAACAACATCGCTCATAACCGCCGACGCCGTTGGCCCCTGCCCCGCGCCTTTACCCGTCATCAGCGTCGTTTCCACCGCATCGCAATCCACATACAGCGCGTTATAAACATCCTCAATCACGCCCATCGGATTGCTGAGCGGTACCAAACACGGCTCCATCACCTGCAAAATTTTATCATCAATGCGCTTGGCGATACCCAAAAGCTTAATCCGATAGCCCAAATCACCTGCATTCTTGATGTCCGTCGCCGTAACGGCGCGAATGCCCGTAATATCCAGATTGGTGAAATCAGGCTTCACCCCGAAAGCAATACTCGATAGCAATGCAAGCTTGTGCCCCGCATCAATCCCGTCTACATCGAATGTCGGATCTGCCTCGGCATATCCTGCCTCTTGCGCTTCTTTCAAAATCTCATCAAACGGCTTGCCCGTCTCGCGCATCGCCGTAAGCATATAATTACACGTGCCGTTCAAAATCCCGTAAACTGCGTTCACTTGATTGCCCGCAAAGGCCTCGCGGATAGATTTAATCACGGGAATGCCGCCCGCCACCGCCGCTTCATAATTAAGCGAAACGCCTTTGCTTTCCGCAATGCTCGCCAACTTATGCCCGTGATGCGCCAGCAGCGCCTTATTTGCGGTCACAACATGCTTGCCGCTTTCAAGCGCGGCCTTAACGAGGGTCAACGCCAATCCTTCAGACCCGCCAATCAACTCAACCACAACATCCACGTCATCACGCGCCGCCAAATCCGCAGCATTATCAACCCATGCATACGCGGATATATCAACGCCGCGGTCTTTGCCTGCGTCCCGTGCCGAAACAGCCGTAATCTCAATCGCCCGCCCGCCAGAGCGCGCCGCCAAAACCTCCGCATGCTGCTGTATGATTTTAACAACCCCAACACCAACAGTACCCAATCCTGCAATCCCTAAACGAAGCGGCTTCATAATTCGTAAATCCTTGAAATTTTAAATTTATTTAGCGTATAGCGGGCGTCGCTTCGGTTGTAAAGGGAGAGCGCGCGAAATCAAGAAACGCAGATTGCCCCTCTGGCGGCACCGCCTGCACTGGCTGCATATTCATCTCCGCCGCGGGCGCATATGATAAATCAGCTTGCGGCCCGTCTAACGGAAAAATCTGCACACGCCCGCGTGATTGCCGCGCAACCAGTTCCGGCAAGCTCGGCAAGTCATATGTCGGCGCAAGATCAACCTGCTCGATATCGGAAGCAGACGCAGAAAGCTGCTCGCCCGTATCAAAATAAGAACAACCCGCCAGAACGAAACTGGCACACAAAATGCAAAGAAGCAGGGGAAAGGATTTCATCATTTGTCTATATTTAACCGATTCCACACCCTTTGCAACTGCAGCAAATTTTAAGTTCGATTTTTGTCTGATTCTGTTGTAGTGTACCCACTCTTTTTGCTGCGTTCCCAATCCTTTACACAAAGAAGATGAAATGATGGCTCAGGTAGTATTCAACATGCCCAAGAACAAAGACGCACAAAACGACAACGGCGCCAAAGCGCAAAACGGCGCAAAAAAGCAATCGACAGAACAAATGCCTGATCCTATGGCACTGTCTCAAGCATTGATGAATGCCTATCAAAAATCCCAGCCCCAATTCATAAAGATGGTAGAGCAATACCAAAAAGACCTCTCATCCCCGCAAGCGCAAGAAATGCCAAGCCCCGACCCTTTCAACGTCATGCCCGACGCCTTCAAAATGATGGCCGAAATGGGCGCAAACCCTATGGGCTTCATGTCCAAACAAATGGATTATGCACAAAAACAAATGAACCTCTGGAACGCCAGCATGCAGCGCCTTGCCGGAAAAGATGTTGCCCCGATTGCCGAGCCGAAAAAAGGCGACAAGCGTTTTGCCGATGAAGCATGGAGTGACAGCACCCTATTTGACTTCCTGAAACAATACTACCTTCTGGCCTGCAACTTCGTGGAAGACACCATCGAAGAAACAAACGGCCTCACGAAAGAGCAAAAAAATAAGCTCTCTTTCTCAACGAAATTAATCATGGATGCCCTCTCACCCAGCAACTTCCTAATGACCAACCCCGTTGTCCTGCGCGAAACCATCGCAACAGGCGGTCAAAACCTTGTGAAAGGTTTGCAGAATTTCAACGAAGACCTGACCCGCGGCAAAGGCGTACTCGACATCTCGATGACCGACACAACCGCCTTCACACTGGGCAAGGACCTTGCCACAACCGAAGGCTCTGTTGTCTTTGAAACAGACCTCATGCAGCTCATCCAATACAAACCCACAACGGACAAAGTCGCCAAACGCCCCATTTTGATCTCCCCGCCGTGGATCAACAAATTCTACATCCTCGATCTAAAGCCGGAAAACTCCTACATCAAATGGGCCGTAGACCAAGGCCACACAGTATTTTGCATCTCATGGGTCAACCCCGACGCAAAACTGTCGCAAAAAACATTCGAAGATTACATGCGCGAGGGCATCCTCGCCGCCCTTGACAAAATTCAGGACATCACAGGCGAGCCGGACGTAAACGCCATCGGCTACTGCCTCGGCGGAACTCTTCTCACCACAACAATGGCCTACCTCGCCGCAAAAGGGCAAGAAAACCGCATCGCATCGGCCACCTTCCTGACCACAATGGTGGACTTCGAAAAATCCGGCGATATGAAACTCTTCATGGGCGAAGCCATGCTGAACGACATGGAAGAAACCATGAAAGCCAAAGGCGTCTTCCCCGCAAGCAAGATGAAGCAAACATTCTCCCTGCTCCGCGCAAACGATCTCATCTGGTCTTTCGTCGTGAACAACTATTTGATGGGCAAGGAAAACTTCCCCTTCGATCTGCTCTACTGGAACGATGACGCCACAAACATGCCAAGCGCCATGCATATCTTCTATTTGAAAAATATGTATCAGCAAAACCGTCTGAAAGACGTCGACGGCATCGAAATTGACGGCGTTAAGATTGATGTCCGCATCATCGAAACGCCCTGCTACTTCCTCTCCGCAAAGGAAGACCATATCGCGCCGTGGGAAGCCACATACGCAACCACGCAGCTTCTCGGCGGCCCAAAGACGTTCACCCTCGCCGGCTCAGGCCACATTGCGGGCGTCGTAAACCCGCCTGCGAAAAACAAATATAATTTCTGGTCATCCGATGACGCGCCCGGCCTTGCGGAAGATTGGCTCGAAGGCGCGGTTGAAACCGAAGGCTCATGGTGGAACCACTGGAATGATTGGGTCAAAGAGTTTGGCAACGGCGAAACACCCGCCCGCGAAATCAAATCCGAAATTGAACCCGCTCCGGGCCGGTACGTGATGGTAAAGAGTGATTAACTTCCAAACGCAGATGGGTCATTCGAAACCACATCTTTAAACGCAAGAACAGGCGTAGCATCATAATGCGCAATAAGATGCTTTTGTAGCTCCACAACAACATCCCCCACCTTATCCATTTCCGCCTTATAATAATCAGGCAACTGATCATAATCGTCCGGCTTTCTAAAACGCGTTGAAGCCGTCAGAATATTGCGAACAAACTGCCGCGCAGCTTGCGTTTGCTCTGCCCAAGCCGCCTCATCAGGGCAAGGAGCCTCAACATATCGCGCAGAGAGCAGCTCTTTCGTTTCCTGCCAATGTGCTTTTGGCAGCCCCGCCATTCTTTGCTTGCTAACCTCTTGCGCAGACACATCATTCACTGTTTTGATAATATCTCTGGAATCTTCAAACAGACCAAAAGCTCTGAACATATTCACAATAACCATCGCTCTTTGTTGTAACCTTTGAGCAAGATCGCTCTGACTAACCTCACCAAAAAGCTTATGCAAGGGCGAACCTTCGCCAACCGCCATACCATCAGGCAACATCATAAACTGTTTATGGCGAAGCTCTTCCGCATCCATAAATTCCGCAAACGCATGACCGAAATGCTGAATAGCCAACTCCATCACAAATGGATGCATAGGAATGGGGGTTTGCCCTGCATGCTTTTGGTGTTTCGCCATTTTAAACCTCTATAATTTTACGTAACATATTAAAATAGGCAAAAAAATGCAAGAACTTTAAGCCTTCAAATATTCAGCCGCATCGCGCACATAATTATCAGCCGAAATTTTCAGGAACTGAATCTCCTCCTCACTCAAGTCCCGCATATACCGCGCAGGGCTTCCCGCCCAAAGCTGCCCCGATGGCACAATTTTCCCCGGAGTCACAAGCGCCCCCGCCGCCACCATCGCACCGTCCTCTACAATCGCCTTATCCATCACGCACGCCTTCATCCCGATCAGCACCCGATTGCCAATCGTGCAGGCATGAAGCAGCGCCATATGCCCCACCGTCACATCATCCCCTACATAACAACCGGAAACCCCGCGCGTCACGTGCAAAACGCTGCCATCTTGGATATTCGTGCGCTTACCGATCTTGATATCATTCACATCCCCGCGCATAGAAACGCAAAACCAAACCGAGCTGTCCTCGCCAATCTCCACATCCCCCGCAATGGCGGCTGTCGGCGCAACAAACACGCTCTTATGGATTTTAGGTACAATGCCTTTATAGGGAAGAATAAATTTGCTCATA
>CAYGKM010000018.1:0-26895 GCA_964350695.1 uncultured Micavibrio sp. | reverse complement strand
CCGACCTGAAAATATGTATCAAAGATCAAGTATCTACGGAAACCCCGCCTCAGCGAAAGCCAAAGCGGGGTTTCTTGTATTTTGGATTTCTGCGAGTTTAAGCCGCGAGGGCTTTGTATTCGACCTCTTCTTGCTCCAATGCGCGCTGGTATGCGGGCATGGTTGAAACCGCTTTAAGCAATTCCTTGGTTTTAGGGCCGAATTTCGGCAGATGCGGGATGAAACTCCAGTTCGAAACGACGGTTGTGTAGACATCGCCTGCGGTGATTTTATCGCCCGCGAGGAATTTTGTGCCACTGCGCTCCAGCTCGGCTTCAATTTGATCCCATTGTGCCTGAACATTATCACAGCCTTTTTTAATGAGATCATCAGAAGCGCCAATATTTTTTAACATCAAGACTTTGGAATATGCGCCATGGAGATTGGCGTTTGCGAACATCAGCCATTGCATGTCCTTCAGACGCTGAAACCCTTCCTTCGCGATCAGTTTATTGCCGTGTTTATCATTCAGATAAATGATCATGGCGGCGTTTTCGCTGACGGTGCCATCGGGCGTTGTGAGCGCGCCGACTTGTCCGCGCGGATTGATTTTGAGGAATTCCGGCGATTTGTGTTCGCCTTTGGAAAGATCGATTTTGTGAAGTTTGTAATCAGCGCCTAATTCTTCGAGCGTGACATGGACGGAGAGCGAACAAACGCCCGGTGAATAATAAAGTGTGTACATGATAATTCCCTTTTTCTGATGTTTCGATGAAAAACATGTAAATCAGCCTTTGCCTTTGGTAAGGGGGCGTTCTATATATTTTTGATGCTGACACAAATCTCCATCCGCGGGGCGCGGGAACATAATCTTAAAGATATTAACGTGGATATTCCGCGCGATAAGCTTGTTGTGATTACGGGTTTGTCGGGCAGCGGGAAATCTTCTCTCGCCTTTGATACGATTTATGCGGAAGGGCAGCGTCGATATGTGGAGAGCCTGTCGGCCTATGCGCGGCAATTCCTTGAGCTGATGAGCAAGCCGGATGTGGATTCGATTGAGGGGCTGTCGCCGGCGATTTCGATTGAGCAAAAAACGACGTCACGCAATCCGCGCTCTACCGTGGGCACAGTCACCGAGATTTACGATTATATGCGGCTTCTTTGGGCGCGGGTGGGCGTTCCCTACTCCCCTGCTACGGGCAAGCCTATTCAATCGCAGACAGTATCGGAGATTGTGGACCGCATTAAGGCGATGGGCGACGGCACGAAGCTTTATATTCTCTCGCCGATTGTGCGCGGACGCAAAGGCGAATACCGCAAGGAATTTAAGGAACTGCAGGCCAAGGGCTTTCAGCGGGTGAAGGTCGATGGCACGCTATATGAGATTGGCGAAGTGCCGGAGCTGGATAAGAAGTTGAAGCATGATATCGAGGTGGTGGTTGATCGTTTGGTCGTGCGGGATGATATGGGCAATCGTTTGGCGGATTCTGTGGAAACCGCGCTGCGGCTGGCCGATGGGTTGGTGATTGCGGAAAACGCCGATAGCGGCGATCAGGAAATTTTCAGCGAGAAATATGCTTGCCCCGTTTCGGGATTTACGATTGCAGAGATTGAGCCGCGCCTCTTCTCGTTTAACTCCCCGCATGGGGCGTGTCCGACCTGTGACGGTTTGGGACGGCGGATGTATATGGACGAGGATTTGGTTGTGCCGAACACGGGCAAGTCTTTAAAGCAGGGCGCGATTGAGCCTTGGTACAAAGGGTTTGCGCCGTTTTATATGCAGGCGCTGGAAGGCGTAGCGGCATTTTACGGTTTCCCGATGACGACGCCGTGGGAAAAGCTGGATCGGAAGTTTCAGGAGAAAATCCTGTTCGGGTCGGGCAAGGATATTATCCCGATTACTTACAACACCAAATCCGAAAGCACGTGGAAGTCGAACAAGCCGTTTGAAGGGGTTATTCCTTCGCTGGAGCGGCGGTTGATTGAAACGGACAGCAATTCGGCGCGGGAGGAACTTTCGAAGTATCAGGCGACTGCGCCGTGTGAAGCATGCGAGGGACATCGGTTGAAGCCTGAAGCGCTGGCGGTGAAAATTGACGGGAAGCATATTTCCGAAGTAAGCACCATGAGCATCGAAGATGCGGGGAATTGGTTTAAACGCCTTTCTCAACCTGTCATTGCGAGCGAAGCGAAGCAATCCGGCAAAACCAAAAATGGATTGCCACGGCCTGCTGGCGCAGACCTCGCAATGACGCATGAGAACATATTGACCAAGCAGCAGCAGCAAATTGCCGAGAAGATTTTGAAGGAGATCAATGAGCGTTTGAATTTCCTGCGCAATGTGGGCTTGGATTATTTGAACCTGTCGAGGTCTTCAGGGACACTTTCGGGCGGCGAGAGCCAGCGTATTCGCTTGGCCTCGCAAATTGGGTCTGGTTTGACGGGCGTTTTATACGTACTGGATGAACCGTCGATCGGACTGCACCAGCGCGATAATAACCGCTTGCTGGAAACGCTGACGCGGCTTCGCGATATGGGCAATACGGTGATTGTGGTGGAACATGACGAGGATGCCATTCGCGCCGCCGATCATTTGATTGATATGGGCCCCGGCGCGGGGGTGCATGGCGGGACGATTGTCGCCGAAGGCAGCCCTGAAGAGGTGTTTAAGAATAAAAATTCCGTGACGGCGGATTTCATGACGGGGCGCAAAGAGATTGCCGTGCCGCCTGCTCGCCGTAAGGGGACCCCTCTTTCGTCATCCCGAACGCCGAAGGCGGAGGGATCTCATAAAGCCGAAGGAGATTCCTCGTCGCGCAAGGCTCCTCGGAATGACGGCGTGCGATGCATTGAGGTGGTTGAGGCGAGCGGAAATAATTTGCGTGATGTATCGGCGAAGATCCCGCTTGGCACATTTACATGCGTGACGGGCGTTTCAGGATCAGGGAAATCGACGTTTACGATTGATACGCTTTACCGCGCGGCCAGCAAAATCTTGATGAAATCCAAGGAGCAGCCGCTTGAGCATAAAGCGATTAAGGGTTTGGAGTTCGTGGATAAGGTGATTGATATCGACCAATCGCCGATCGGGCGCACGCCGCGCTCTAACCCTGCGACCTATACAGGCGCGTTTACGCCGATCCGCGAATGGTATGCGGGCCTGCCGGAAGCAAAAGCGCGCGGATACAGCGCAGGGCGCTTTAGCTTTAACGTTAAGGGCGGGCGCTGCGAGGCGTGTAGCGGTGACGGCGTTATCAAGATCGAGATGCATTTCCTGCCTGATGTGTATGTGGAGTGCGAGACATGTCATGGGGCGCGGTATAACCGCGAAACGCTGGAGATTAAATATAAAGACAAATCCATCGCTGATGTTTTGGATATGACGGTGGAGGAAGCGGCGGATTTCTTCAAGGCGGTGCCGAGCATTCGCGACAAGATGGAGACGCTGAAAGATGTCGGGCTGACCTATATTAAAGTTGGGCAGCAGGCGAACACCTTGAGCGGCGGTGAGGCGCAGCGGGTTAAGCTTTCTAAGGAACTGTCGAAGCGCTCAACGGGCAAGACTTTGTATATTCTGGATGAGCCGACGACGGGTCTGCATTTTGAGGATGTTCGTAAACTGCTCGAGGTGTTGCATAAGCTTGTAGATCAGGGGAATACCGTTGTGGTGATCGAGCATAATCTGGATGTGATTAAAACCGCCGATCACATCATCGATATTGGCCCAGAAGGCGGGCATAAGGGCGGGATGATTATCGCTGAAGGTACGCCTGAAGCAGTTTCCAAGGTCAAAGAGTCCTACACGGCGGAGTATCTAAAACCGCTTTTGGAGCGAAAACGCGATAAAATTGCGGCAGAATAGTCATTTAAAAACAAAAGCTTAATTGATTTTATTGTTATTTTCTTCATTTTTTGTTAATATTTACATACATACAAAAAAGAAACGGCACTATTTCGGTAATATAGGAGAATCAATATGGCTGCTGAAGCAGGTAAGAATGGCGTAGTAGGCGCCGCATCGTTTATATTTAAAAATACAGTTGGGCTGCCCGTTACTAGACCTAGGCTGACCCTAATGCTAGGCGCTGCTTTTATAGGTGCCGCTCCAGCGATGGCTGGCGAAGCGGTTCTGACAGGTGGTGAATTTTTAGCTAATTTAGGCGGTCAGGCGGCGGAAGCCGCTATGGATAGTTTACCAAGCTAAATTAATGGTGCCCCCAGCCGGACTTGAACCGGCACTCCCGAAGGAACCGGATTTTGAATCCGTCAAGTCTAGAGGTAAGTCATTGACTTGATTAAATAATTCTGCACTCAAATAAAAAGTGTGTAAGAAAGTGTGTAACTTTTTAAGCGATTGTGGGCTTAAATTCATCCTAAAACTGTAGTCGAAGTAGCGCCTGTGCTTTCATATACCCTTCTGGGCCAACTTAAAGCTACATACTCAGCAGCATCCAAATAGCCATAGCCACCATCATTAAGTTTTCGGTCAAAGATATGAAGCCAAGCGGCACGTTACTGTCGCCTCCAGCACATGCACATTTTAATTCGCGTTTATCAATGTAAACGGCTTTGATTACAGAGATTGCCCCTATCGTTCCGATAAACAAAGCCGCAGGCGCGGCGATAAGAGTAAACACACCTGCAATCATGCAAACACCTGCCAGCATCTCCACAAACGGATAGATATAAGCATAACGCACCCATTTCATGGCCAAAAGGTCGTAAGTGATAAACTGGTTCGAAAACGCGTAAAGATCACGCAGTTTCTGGATGGCTAAGGCACACATGCTGATCGCTATAAACATCATAACTGTCAGTTCAACACCGATTGCACCTGTCATTGCCCAACTCACCGCCAAGGCCATTAAGAAGGTCGTGGCGAATATCGCAATAATCGGCTGATACGTTGTGCCTTCCTGCTTCATAGTAGTTATGCCGAAATGCTTAACAAGATCATCATGGCCGCCGATACGCGTCCCATCAATAAAGGTTTGTGGGGTCGTTTTAACATCATGCTCTTTTTTGAAGGCGTCTGCTTCTTCACGGGTTTTAAGGTGATGATCTTCAACCTCGTAACCTTGGCGTTTCAACAAGTCCTTGGATTTTATACCATACGGGCAAATATGTTCGTCAGTTACCATGCGGTAAAGTGTGGCTTGCTTAGTCATTTCAGTCTCCTTCGCTATTCAACGTTTTATTGAGAGAATTGGTTCCATTATCGTTCCAACCACCGCCCATGGATTTAAACAGATCAATACTGGCCGAAAGTGTTTCAAACCGTGCGCGGGCGTAGTTGTCTTCTGCCTGTAACATCATGCGCTGCGCACCTAGAACAGTCTGAAAATCCACCGCACTAAGTTGATATTGCTTGCGGGAAATTTCATAGGCTTTGCGTGATTTGTTCACGGCTTGCCGCAGCGCCTTTTGACGCTTCTGCGTTGTTTTTAATTTGGCAAAAGCATCTTCTACCTCCTGAAAAGAAACCAATATGGCTTTCTTATAATTTTCCACCAATTCAGCCTGTCGTCCTTCTGCACGTTTTAAGCCACCTTCCAATCGTCCGCCCTGAAAGATAGGTGCGGATATGGATGAAAATAGTGCCAATGCGGAAACAGAAGGATTAGCCGCGAGCAAAAGGTTCGCACCTAAATTGATGGATGGGAAATAGGCTGCTTTTGCCTCGCCTATATTGGCATTGGCAGCAATCAGGTCAGCTTCGGCTTTTCTTATATCTGGTCTGCGTTCAAGAAGCTCTGAGGGTTGCAGTACAACCGTTGGCGGCAAGGTAATGTTATTAAGACTGCGCCCAGATACATTCAGGGTTTGCGGAGGTTGCCCTAAAATAACAGCCAGTGCATTTTCGGCCAGCGCCAGTTTTTGTTCAACAGCGGCGAGTTCCGCTTTGGCGTTTAATAAAACAGTTTCCTGCTGCGCAATATCCAGCGCGGTGACTGATCCGTTCTGAAAGCGCGCCTCAACAACTTCCAGCAGATCAGCAACACTTTTAACATTATCGCCTGCTATGCGCTTCCGCTCACGCAAATTCACAACATTAAAATACCCTTGGGCTACATCACCCATAACGATAAGGGCTAGCGCCTCATGTGCGTACTGGCTTCCAAGAAGGTTGGCTTCTCTGGCTTCCACTTCCGCTCGGTTTGCACCGAATAAATCCAGTTCATAAGAAATACCTGCATCTCCAGTAAAATCTGGAACGCCGTGTCTCCGTCTGTCTGTAATGTTAAACGCCTGTAAAGGACCATTCATATAAGACGTTGTGACACTGGCCGAAGGCAAAAGAGAGGCACCCGCAATTTGTAGTCCTGCCCGTGCTTGTTCAATTCTATGCAGCGACGCTTGCAGATCATTGTTGTATGACAAGGCTTGCGCCATCAGAGTATTTAACTCATCGCTGCCAAAACCTTTCCACCAATCAGCGGCTATCTCAACGCTTGAGGATGTTTCGCCGCCTTTCCATGCAGGGGTACTAACATCCGGCCTCTCATAAGCCGGAGTCAGTGAGCAGCCCGTTAAAAAGATAACGGTTGTAAAGAGAGCCAAGATATTTTTATTGCTGCTCTTTATCATCTTCTAATCCTTGATTGCCTGCTGTTAAAGAGCCGCCAACCAGCTTTTCACAAAGGCCGCTTGGCAATTTAATCCATTCATTCGCATCGGCATCATTTTTTGATCTTCCAGAACAAGAATGTTTGTTGGCCTTGGATGCACAATCATTTTTATGGGCTTTGGCAACGCCATAACATTTTTCCACCTCTTCACCTTTTTTCGGCTCTAAATGCGCCAGAGCGCCAGTGGTAGAAAGGCCTAATATTGCGGCTGAAATAGCCGTAGAGATTGCCAGTTTTTTGGATGAAGTCTTCATTTTAGTTTCCTTTCGGGTTTAATGGGGAGTTTGAGTTTCCATTGCATATACACAGCGTATAAAACAGGAATTAGGATAAGCGTCAGAACCATAGTGCTGATCATGCCGCCGACCATCGGCAATGCAATGCGGCGCATCACATCAGAACCCGGTCCGATAGTTAAGAAAATCGGGATCAAGCCAAGAATGACGGTGCTAACGGTCATGAGTTTAGGGCGAAGCCGCTGGATGGCGCCGTGGCGCACATTTTCTAACAAGTCTTCAAACGTGTGAACTGGATGTTCTCGCATTTGTTGATCAAGGTAGATCAGCATGATTATGGCTGTCTCTACGGCAATCCCGGCCAATGCAATGAAGCCTACAGCTACGGCCACGGAAATGTTATATCCGGCGAGCCATGTCCACCACACACCCCCTATCACACCAAACGGCACAGACAGCATAATCAGCAATGTTCGGTCCCACGTACCGAAATGCAGGTAAAGCAGCGTTAAAATAATTAGCAGAGTTGCTGGAACGGCTATTTTCAAGCGCTCACCCGCTTCCTGCATTTGTTCAAACTGACCGGAGAGTTTCAGGCTATAACCTTGTGGCAAATCAAGCGTTTTCAACTTGTCTTGCAGATCAGTGATGTAAGAACCAATGTCTCGACCTTCAATATCTACGAACACCCAGCCATTGAGTCTGGCATCTTCGGACTTGATCATAGACGGCCCTTCAGCAACGCGAATATCGGCCAGAGTCGCAAGCGGGATATGCGCACCTTTTGGCGTAGGAACGAGAATGTTGTCCATCTCGGAAACATGTTCACGAAATGGGCGATCATAGCGCAACATAATCGGGTAACGCTCACGTCCTTCCACCGCTTCATCGAGCTGCATTCCACCAAGGGCTGTTTGAATAACGCGTTGAACGGTCTTGATAGAGATGCCATAGCGGGCAATCTCGCGGCGGTTGGGTTCAACCTCAATATATTTCCCGCCGACAACCCGGTCAGCAATCGCGCTGCGGGTTCCGGGGACATCACGCGCAAGAACCTCAACCTCTTTGGCAATTTTATCTATTGTGTTCAAGTCTGATCCGGCAACCTTAATACCAACAGGTGTGCGAATGCCTGTGGTGAGCATATCCAGACGGATTTTGATGGGATAGCCCCAGCTATTCATCATGCCCGGCAAGCGCACACGCTTGTCCAAATCTGCCATTAGTTTTTCAGGAGTCATGCCGGGCCGCCACTCTTCACGTGGCTTCAGCTCAATCCATGTTTCAATCATTGCCAGTGGCGCGGGATCGGTTGCAGAGTTTGAGCGTCCCGCCTTACCAAAAGCTTGGCGCACTTCCGGCACGGCCATAATTTGACGGTTTGTAACCTGCAAAATTTCCCGTGCTTTGGTGATAGAAACACCCGGCAACGTCATAGGCATATAGAGCAAGCTGCCCTCATAAAGCGGCGGCATAAATTCGCTACCCAACTTTGAAGCTGGGATAGCAGTGCTGACTAGTGCTGCAAAGGCCAAAATAATTGTCGCTTTACGCCACTTTAATGCCGCGTTCAAAAACGGGCGGTAAAGCGCAATGAAGAAGCGGTTTATAGGGTTTTCATCTTCACGTTTGATCTTCCCCTTAATCAACCAAAGCATGAGAACCGGAACAACTGTCACTGATAAAAGTGCCGCTGCTGCCATGGCATAAGTTTTAGTAAATGCCAGCGGGGTAAACATTTTCGCCGATTGGCCCGTGAGGGCAAAAACAGGAAAGAACGACACGGTGATAATCAGCAGGGAGAAAAACAGCCCCGGGCCAACTTCTTTAGCGGCTTGTATCAGAGCTTCTTGTTTTTCTTCCTTGCTGGCATCTTCTGCCATTCCCGCCAGCTTCCTGTGTGCGTTTTCAACCATGACAATAGAGGCATCGACCATCGCACCAATCGCAATCGCAATGCCGCCAAGTGACATGATGTTGGCCGTAATGCCTTGCATGTTCATAACGATAAAGGCCGCCAATATACCCAGCGGGATGGTGATGATTGCTACTAACGCACTGCGAGCATGGAGAAGAAACAGGAAGGTAATCAGCGCCACCATCAGGCTTTCTTCAATCAGCTTGTCTTTGAGATAATCCACCGAGCCTTCAATAAGCTCGCTGCGGTCATAGACAACTTTTAATTCAACACCTTCCGGCAACCCTTGCTTCACGCTTTCAAGACGGGTTTTGACGTTGTGTATTACATCCAGCGCGTTTGCGCCGGGACGCATCACGACAATGCCGCCCACCGCTTCACCCACCCCGTTAAGCTCGGTAACGCCGCGCCGAATAGCTGGGCCTTCGACCACACGCGCCACATCACCAATTGTGATCGGCGTTCCCTCTACGGTTTTTAAAACGCTCGTTCGCAAATCTTCCGGCTTGCTGACATAGCCAAAGGAGCGGATCAGATATTCCGTTTCGGCCATTTCCAGCGTTCGGCCACCTGTTTCCTGATTGGCGCTGCGTACGGCTTCTATAACCATAGATAAGGATATATCAAAAGCGCGAAGTTTATTGGGATCAACCAAAACCTGGTATTCTTTGACAAACCCGCCAACACTGGCCACTTCGGCAACGCCATCAATGGTCGCCAGCTCAAAGCGCACGAACCAGTCTTGCAAGCTGCGCAATTCCGATAAATCATGTTGTCCTGTTTGGTCAAATAGCGCATATTGAAATACCCAGCCCACACCTGTCGCATCCGGCCCCAGTTGCGGGTCAGCCCCATCGGGCAGCTCACTTCTGACTTGCGATAGAGATTCCAGAACCCGGCTGCGCGCCCAATACATATCAACGCCATCCTCAAACACGATATAAACGAAAGATGCTCCGAACATAGAAAATCCGCGCACGACTTTGGTTTTTGGCAGTCCCAGCATCTGTGTAGAAAGCGGGAAAGTCACCTGATCTTCAATAACTTGCGGCGCTTGCCCCGGAAAGTCCGTGCGGATAATGACCTGCGTATCAGAGAGATCAGGAATAGCATCCAGCGGGATTTGAGTAATCGAGACAACTCCAGCCGCCAATAGCGCCAATGCGCCGAGCATCACAAAAAAGCGATTACCAACCGACCAATCAATGATACGCGCGGCAAAGCTTTTGGACGGGTCGTGAATATCCTGATTATTCGCCATGATCGTGCCCCATCGCTTCCATGCCGCCTTTGAGGTTGGTTTCCGCGTCCAGCATAAACTGACCGGATGTGACAATGCGCTGGCCAGATTTCAAACCGCTTTTAATCTCGGTCAGGCCATTTGCTGTTATGCCTGTCTCAACCATGACAGGGCGGAAATACCCGTCACCAGCATCTTCCATCACGTGTCCGCCCATGCTGCTATACAGAACGGCTTCCGCCGGAACGGCCAGTCGCGGCTGTGGATTAGCGTTAAAGGTCGCATCAACATAGGTGTCCGGCTTTAACGCGCCATCTGGATTTTCAAGGATTAAGCGCACCATGACCGTACGACTTTGCGGATCGTTCACCGGGTGAATAAAATCAATGAGTGTTTCATATTCTTCACCTGTTTCCGGTACGGTGACCTTGGCAGGCGTGCCCACAACTAAAAACTGAACGTCACGTATCGGTACATCAACATTGATCCAGAGCTTAGAAAAATCTTGGATCATCATGACATTTCCACCTTCATTCACATGCGCGCCTTTACGAACATTAAGCATAGTCACGGTGCCATCAGCAGGGGCATGAAATGGAGTTTGTTCAAGAAATTTTTTCTGCTTTTTTAACGCGGCAATCGCTTTATCATCCATGCCGAAAAGACGTAGTCGTTGGTCAGAATTTCCAACGCGCGCTCCGATCAGATAATCCGATTGCGCGGTCATCAGATCAGGGCTGTAGAAGGTGAAAAGCAAATCACCTTTTTTGACGCTATCACCCACGGCATCAGTAGCCAGATCAACGATCCAGCCCTTTGTCCGTACATCCATCGCATGTTCGAGGCGGGTGCTGGCTGCAATCCGGCCAAAGGCGCGGATGCTTTTGCCAAATTCGCGGCTCGCCACTTCGGCTGTCTTTACACCAAGCGTGTGCGTATAAACTGGGTCTATCTTGATAGCGCCCTCTGGTGCGCCTGCCTCTCCGCTTAACTCATCTTCATAGACAGGCACTAAATCCATGCCCATGGGCGATTGACCCGGTTCATCGCGGCGATAATTTGGGTCCATCGGTGCCGCCCAATAAGCGATTTTTCGCTCGCTGGATTCAGACATGGATTGCATTCCGCCCTTACCGGAAGACGGAAAAAATTTAAGGCTAACGCCAACACCAATGCCGAGTGCCAAAACAAACAATAATGAAATAAAAATACGCATAATAAGACTCCTTTTCTTACGTTAAAAAAACGAAAAAAGGAGTGATTTAGATGCGGAAACGCTGTGTTGTGAGGATAAGGGAAAGATTAGTGTTCGGTCGCTCAGCCTTATTAGGTGGGCCGCGAATACCATTTATATTACTGGGGAGGAAATTGTAATCAGCTACGAGATCAGCCGATGCATAATCAACGCTGTCTACAGACAGGTCAGGTTGAATATCATTGCTAACGTCTGCCTGAAAGAGATCAACGCCCATGCAATCTATAACCAACATAAGACCATCATTGCCATCTGTCTGATGGCAAGGTTGCTGTTCTGCTGCATTCGCCATAGTCGGGCAAAACGCCATACCGCACATCAAAACTGGTGTGAGCATCAAAAGCGTCATAAATCCAAGCAGAGTCTGTCTCATATCTTTCATATTACACTATTTATATCTTTCATATTACACTATTCGTATAACAAAGCGCTAAAGTTTCAATTTTTTGTAAAAATTGCGAGCATGACCAAGCTTAAACTGGCGTAGGGCTATGCACACTAGGAATTAGAAATGAAATGCTAGAGCCACTCAAAAATCCGACCTACAGGCATTTGTTTTCAGCGCAAGTAATTGCGCTTCTGGGGACAGGTTTGACAACGGTGGCTCTGGCATTGCTTGCTTATGATTTGGCTGGTGATAAGGCGGGAACCGTTCTCGGTACAGCCCTTGCCCTTAAAATGGTGGCCTATGTCACTATTGCCCCAGTCGTTGGCGGGCTGGCGGCAGCATTGCCGCGCAAACGGCTTTTGGTCACGCTGGATATTGTCCGCGCCGGATTTGTGCTGTGTCTACCGTTCGTCAGTGAAATTTGGCAAATTTATTTGATTATCTTTTTAATGCAATCCTGCTCGGCTGGGTTTACACCGATGTTTCAGGCAACTATTCCCGACATTATTTCGGATGAAAAAACTTACACCAAGGCATTATCTCTTTCGCGGCTGGCCTATGATTTAGAGTCTCTGGTTAGTCCGATGCTGGCGGCTGTCGCTTTATTGTTCATGAGCTTTGATGCGCTGTTTGCTTCTAATTCCGTTGCTTTCCTGCTTTCGGCTGCGCTGGTTGTCACCGCTACCTTTCCTAAAAAGGAGAGCGCCAAAGATGTCAGGGTTATATCGGTTTGGGAAAAAGTCAGTTTCGGTACACGCGCTTATCTCGCCACGCCGCGCCTGAGAGGTTTGCTTGCACTTTCTCTGGCCGTATCTGCTGCCGGGGCGATGGTGATCGTCAATACCGTTGTGATCGTGCGCGGTGGTTTCGGATTGGGCGCGCAAGATGTTGCGCTGGCTTTTGCCGCCTATGGCGGCGGCTCTATGCTTGCTGCTTTTACACTTCCAAAATTACTTGAACATTTTCCGGATCGCCCTGTAATGCTCTGCGGCGCAATTATTCTGGCCGTTGGTTTGCTGGCTGGTTCTAGCGTTTCATCCTTCCTTTGGCTTTTGCCAGTCTGGTTTTTTCTGGGCAGTGCTGCCTCGCTCATCAATACACCAACAGGCCGCTTGCTTCGCCGTTCTTCTGCTGAAAAAGATCGCCCTGCCTATTTTGCCGCGCAGTTTTCTCTCTCTCATGCCTGCTGGCTGATTACATACCCGCTTGTCGGATTTCTCGGCGCGTCCATAGGTATTTCTATGACATTTTATATTCTGACCGGTATTGTCATGGCAGGCTTTATCCTTGCTCTATTTCTATGGCCTGCCGACGATCAAACGGCTCTGACCCACACGCATAAAGACCTTGATCCCAATGACCCGCACTTAGCAGATGCGAAAGTCGTAGAAGGCGGCTATCAGCACAAGCATGACTATGTGATTGATAGTCACCACAAGATTTGGCCTTAAATTACCCTCTACAATGAAGAGTTATCGCAAGTAATTTACCAAGCTTCCCACCCCAAATGTGCGCCATATTGGTAATTTGGAGCAAACGTTATTTACCTTTAGCCTGACGTCTTTCAAAAATCTCGACGCGCACTTCTTTTTTGCATTCGAGGCGTTTCTTTACCGATGTAAAACGTGCCTTGGGACAACGCTGTTGCTCAATGCTACTGAAGCGCGGCATTTCTTTAATTTGCTCAGGTGTGTAGTCCTTCACGTCCGCTTGTGCCGCACCAAATCCAAGCGTAATAATCGCAGCAGTTAAGAGGGTTAATATTTTCATAGTTTTTCTCCTTCTATGAGGTTGGTTGAGGTTTGGTTTTTCGACGAATGCTGATCCGGCTTGGAAACCACTTATAGAGAGCTGGTAACACCAACAATGTCAGAATAGTTGAAGATATAATTCCTCCGATTACCACGGTGGCTAGCGGTCTTTGAACTTCTGATCCTGCGCCAACATTAAAGGCCATAGGTACAAAGCCAAGGCTGGCGACAAGCGCGGTCATAAGGACAGGTCGGAGGCGTGTTAAAGCGCCCTCTATAATAGCTTCTTCCTGCGGTTTTCCCTTAGTTTCCAGATCGCGGATAAACGACAGCATAACAACACCGTTAAGCACCGCTACACCGGACAAAGCGATAAAGCCGACACCCGCGGAAATAGAGAGAGGAATATCACGGATCATCAAAGCAGCTATCCCGCCCGTTAAAGCCAACGGCACACCAGAGAAGACAAGCAACGCGGCTCTTGCGGAATTAAAAGCCATAAAGAGTAGGCCAAAAATCAAGAGCAGAGAGATCGGCACAACAACCATCAAGCGCTGCTTTGCAGATATAAGCTGTTCAAACGTACCGCCATAATCCACCCAATACCCAGCAGGAATATCGACCTTTTCTCGCACAACGCTTTGGACGTCAGTAACAAAGCTGGCTAGATCGCGTCCACGAACATTGGAGGTTACAAAGATGCGACGCTTGCCGTTCTCTCGGCTGATTTGGGCGTGACCGTAAGCAATATTGAGATCAGCCACTTCCTTTAAAGGCACATAATCAGGCGTTTCGTCTACCCCTTCATGCTCAGCGTTTGGCAGCGGGATAGGCAGCATCTCAAGGCTCTTGATATTAGTGCGCAGCTTCTCCGGCAAACGCACAACCAGATCAAAGCGTCTATCCCCTTCAAACACCTGTCCGGCCTCACGGCCTCCCATGGCGATTTGCACCACGTCTTGTACATCGGCAATGTTCAAGCCGTATAGATCAAGGCGTTTTCGGTCAGGGATAATGCTTAATGTCGGGAGGCCGGAGGTTTGTTCAACCTTCACATCGGCTGCGCCTTCAACTTTCTTAACTGCCGCCTCAATTTCTTGCGCGGTTTTAAGAAGCTGATCGAGATCATCACCATAAAGTTTAACCGCCAGATCACTCCGCACACCTGAAATAAGCTCGTTAAAACGCATCTGGATGGGTTGAGTAAATTCATAGTTATTACCCGGAAGTTTTTCTAAAGCCTGTTCCATGCGCTCAACCAGCTCTGCTTTTGGCAAAGATGGATCAGGCCATTCAGAGCGCGGCTTTAGAATAACGAATGTGTCCGCCACATTAGGCGGCATAGGGTCTGTAGCGACTTCCGGCGTTCCAATCTTGCTGAACACTGTTTTGACCTCATCAAACGTCATGACGGTCTTTTCCACCTCATGCTGCATTTCGGTAGATTGGGTCATGCTCGTTCCGGGGATGCGCATAGCGTGAAGCGCAATATCGCCTTCATCAAGGCTTGGAATAAATTCTGCGCCCATGCGGGATGCTCCAAAAAGACTAATACCCACCAAAGCAAGCGCAGTTATGATTACGAGCGCAGGATTGCCAAGGCTCCACTTGAGAAGTGGTTCATAGACTTTCTTAGCGCCGCGTATAACGATATTTTCTTCCTCATGAACCTTGCCTGTAATGAAGGTGGCAACAGCGGCAGGAACAAAGGTAAGTGATAAAACAAGAGCGCTCAGCAAGGCTACAACAACCGTAAAGGCCATAGGATGGAACATCTTACCCTCAACGCCTGTCAGCGAGAAGATTGGGATGTAAACAATCGTAATAATCAAAATCCCGAAAATACTCGGCTGGATTACTTCTGTGGTGGCTTTAGCCGCTAAGGAAAAGCGTTCTTCCTTATTGAGTAGCCGCCCAAGCTTGTGCTGCTCCATACCAAAGCGCCTTAAACAGTTTTCAATGATAATGACTGCGCCATCGACTATGAGGCCAAAGTCGAGCGCGCCAAGACTCATCAAATTACCTGATACTTTATTTTCAACCATGCCTGTAATCGTCATCAGCATGGCAATGGGAATAACCAATGCTGTAATCAAAGCTGCGCGTAAGTTTCCTAAAAGTAGAAACAGGATCACAATGACCAGTATCGCGCCTTCAACAAGGTTCTTTTCTACGGTCTTGATCGTACGCTCAACAAGCGAAGTCCGGTCATATACAGCAGTTGCATGAACGCCGTCAGGCAAAGAGTCATTGACGATTTCCAGCTTTGCCGCAACGCGCTCTGCAACCTCTTGGGAGTTTTCACCCATCAGCATCATAGCTGTGCCGAGAACGACTTCTTTGCCGTTTTGTGTTGCGGCCCCTGTGCGTAGAGGCGAACCAAGAGCAACATCGGCAACATCACCAACGCGGATTGTTACTTCATCGCGCTTGGCAATAATGATGTTTTGAATATCGGCAATGTCTTTAACCTGACCGGGGACACGGACGAGATATTGCTCTCCGTATCTTTCGATATAGCCTGCTCCAACGTTATTATTGTTATGCTCTAAAGCTTCAATCAAATCAGCAATCGTCAGATCATAAGACAGCAGTTGTTCTGGATAGGGCATCACATGGTATTGCTGCTCATAGCCACCAATTGTGTTGATCTCAATTACACCTTTGAGATTGCGGAGTTGGGGCATAATCACCCATTCCTGAATAGTCAGTAAATCCATGGGCGTGTAGGCGCTGCCGTCGTCCTTAAGAGCGCCCTCTTCGGCTTCAACCGTATACATGTAAATCTCGCCAAGACCCGTGGCGATCGGCCCCATCATTGGTTCTATGCCTTGAGGGATTTCGCTTTTGATTTCAGATAGGCGTTCGGCCAATAGCTGCCGCGCAAAATAAATATCTGTGCCTTCTTCAAACACCACCGTGACCTGCGAGAGGCCGTAGCGGGAAATAGAGCGCGTATAATCCAGCTTTGGAATACCGGCAAGGGATGTTTCAACGGGAAAAGTAATGCGCTGCTCAACCTCTAAAGGCGTATAGCCAGCCGCTTCCGTATTAATTTGAATTTGAACATTGGTAATGTCCGGCACAGCATCAATAGAGAGCCGTTTGAAGTTATAAACGCCTAAAATACAAACGCCGAGCACTGCAACAAGAACGAGCCAGCGATGTCGTATGGAGGCTTCAACAATTTTTTCTAACATAGTGTTATCTCTTTCATTGTCTTAATGTTCGTGGGCTGCACCGGATTTCAAAATATCGGCTTTTATAATGAAGCTACCTTCGCTGACATAAGATTGCCCTGCGCTCAGACCGCTTGTGATTTCAATATAAGTCCCGTCAGATATGCCCGTTTTAACGGGTTTCATCTCGTAATTATCACCGCTCTTTACGAACACCACAGTTTGGTCTTCCATGGTTTGCAAGGCAGACTCACGGACGGCCAGAGGCACTTGTTTCTGCGAAACCGTCACATCGCCTTCAACAGTCATTCCGGGTCTCCACATGCCTTCTGCATTTTCAAGAGGGGCAATGGCTACGAGTGTTTGACTTAAGGCATCAGCCGTTGGGAAAAGCATAGAAATTGTTGCATCCCCATCTTTACTTTCATCAAGGGTATGAACACGAACGTCCTGCTGCGCGGTAATCATATCGGCATCTTTGGGGAAGATATGAAACTTTGCCCAGACATTTGAAAGATCAGCAATCGTAAAGAGCGGCTCACCACCCGCAACATCACCAAGATTTGTATTGCGCGCTAAAATGGTGCCATCAATGGGGGCTGTAATATTATAGTTTTTTAGGCTTTCGTTGCTTTCAACAACGGCAAGAACCTGCCCTTTTTTGACCTGTTCTCCTAAGTTGACCTTCACGCTACGCACAATGCCCGGAAACCGCGCACGAACCTCGGCTTTCGCATTTTGGTTAATGGTAATCCGGCCTGTTAAAGCAATCACCTTGCCAATCATAACGGGGGCTGTTTTTTCAATAGCAACACCCGCCTTTTTTGCGGCATCCGGCGTGATCTCGGTTTTGCCTTCTTCATGTTCATCGTGTCCGCCATGCTCCTCACCATGAGAGTCCCCACCATGTCCGTGGTCATCATGTTCATCCTTTTCCTGATGCGTTTCGTGGCCGTGTTCATCGTGATCGTCAACCTCTTCACCATGATCCTCATGGGCGTGACCATCTTCATGCCCATGGCCTTCCTCTTCATCGTGACCCATTTCTTTTTTGGGTTCACTTTGATGATCGTGTCCGTCCTCCGCAGCCCACACAGAGCCGCTGTATAAAGGCCATGTCATAAGGGCTAGAGTGAGGGTCGTTATTAAAAATGCATGTTTCATATCTGCTATTCCTTTTCAGTTAAATTTTAGTCAAGAGTGGAGGCCGCAACTTGCGTGTATACGCCGCCGAGCATATCAATCTGAGATTTGGTTTCATGAAAAGACGCAAGAGCTTCAAGATGGCTTTCTTGCATGTCAAAAAGAGTGCGCTGGGCATCTAGAAGATCGAGAAATGAGAATGCACCTCTGTTAAACCCCTCCTCAGCCTGCGTGTAGGCTTTTTGCGCGGAGGGTAACAGGCCATCCTGATAGGCCAGCACTTCTTCACGCAAACTCACCAGTGTTTGCCACATTTCCATGGCTTTCTTTTCAAGATGTAGACGCTTCGCCGTTTGATCCGATTGCGCGGCCAGTAAATTGGCTTTGGCTTCTGCAATCCGTCCTTGATTGCGGTCGAAAACATTAATGGGAATGGATATGCTGGCCATAAAAGCTGTGCCATCATCCTCAGCAAAACGCCGTACCCCCAAACCAAATGTTGGATCAGCCACGCCGTTTGCCTGCGCCAAGCTAAGCGCTGCATCTTCGCGCATAACCGATAGCTGACTCATCACGCTCATCGGCGTTTGCTCTATCGCCTGCATAATCGCTTCACGATCAGGCACATCAGGTAAAACGGTTAGATCAGCCACAATATCTTGATCGAGTGCCGTCAAACCCATCAAATTCGCCAATGAGATTTTAGCCACTGAAAGCTCTTTTTCTGCTTTACGCTGTTCTACCTCGGCGGCTGACACTTCTATATCGGCCTTGGTGTGTTGAATATCGGCAGACTTCGCAGCATTAATGCGAGCCTTAACAGTTGTGTGAGTTTTATCAGCCAGTTTCACACGTTTCTTTGCAAGACTTAATCTTTCCTGCGCAATAGCGACGCGCATATAAGCTGCTTTCGTCTGCGCTAGCGTTGCTTGAGTAGCGGCGAGAGCTTCTTGGCTTATGTGCTGCTTTTCAATGTCTGCAACGTGCTCACGCTTTGAGCGTTTACCGGAAATTTCGAGTTGTTGCTCAATTCCCAGTGTGTATTCCGCAGCGTCCAGTCCATTGCGCGGATTATCTCCGCCAAAGTTTTCTGCCTCAAATACAGCCTGCGGGTTAGGCATTAAGGACTCTTGGAGACGGTTTCCCTCTGCCGCCATGATACGCGCTCGGTAGCTTTGTACTTGCGGGTTTTGGCCTAAGACCAGCGCATAGGCCTGATCGAGTGTGAGTGTATTTTCTGCCTGTGCTTGTGGCGTTATAAACACCATCGTCATGAGCACAGGAAGAAGAAATCTTCCTTTGAACATTTTGTATTCCTTTGATTTTTAGATAATAAAAGCCGTGCGCTCAATTAAGAGCGCATCAGAAAATGCAGGCGCACTACGCCTGTAAACTTATGCTATCGGAGGGCGATATAAGGGGGAATGGTCGTTAGACCGTAAAGAACCATGAGGCATTAAGGCCATACGTTTTTTGAGTAAATCCGTGATGGATGTATCTGGGAATGCTGCAGCTAGAACATGCGCATGGATGCAGCAGCAATCCTGACACTGTTCAAGATCTGCTTGATCCTGCGTCTGGTCATTAACGCAATCTTGCCCCGCATTATCTACATCGGCTGCTTGGTGTGTACATGCTACATTCGGCATAGCCGCGTGAGCAGCTTCGGACAGGCCGCCTGCTAAAAATGCGAATAACGCGAATATAAGTATTAATCGGTTCATTGACTTTAAGTTAGCACAATCCTTTGAAATGTCTATGCATATGCCGAAGTTAGGATTAAATGTCGGCTTCCGGCTTATCATCTATATTCCGTTGTAATTGTTCTTGGCTGCTGTCTTGAGCGCCAGATTCAATGTTAAAATTATTGCTCATTCTTGGCCTTTCTGCTCTTGGCTGATTAGGAGCTGTTGAGGCTTGGCTAAAAGTTGAGCTGGCTTCTGTTTTCGGTTTTTCTGTCTTTGGCTCTTCGGTCTTATCATAGGGTTCGGCTCTGTATTTCGGCGGCACTCTCTCCCTTGCTTCTGTGGCTCGCTCTTTAGCGCGGCTGATTACATCTTCCGTTCTGGCTTGTTTAGGGCGGCTGTCTTCCGGCTTGTTGAATTTTCCTGTTGTAGCTGTCTTGGCTGCAGCGCGTTTGGCATTAATCTGTTCCTGCGTATTAACGAAGTTTGGCCCCCGTCTGTCGGCTTCGGCTTTGAGGGCTTTGACCTCCAGCTTAATCGGTTGGCGGTAATGTTCTTGTGCTGGCACTCGCTCAACCTGTATCGGTTGGCGCTTTACTCTTTCTTGTTCAAGAGCTTTAAAAACGACCGTGTTCTTGGTTTTGTAATCTTCTTGTTCTCGCCGGATGGCTTCCTGCTTTTCGGCTTCGGAGTTAAATGCCCGATGTGCTCTCTCAAATGTCGGTTTTGTCTGTGTTGGTTTTGGCGGCTCAAATACTGCCCGCGCGGTTTCTTTTAGGTTAATAGGTTCTTTCTCTGATGCGGTGAGTTCTGTGCTTGTAACGGGTTTTTGGGAAGGACTTGAGGTTTGCTCTTGCTCAGGCCTTTTCACCTGAGCCTGGTTTTCTGCAAGAGGCAAACTCTCACGCATGACGCTGGCTTTAAGCTGGAGTTTAAGGCTGCTTTCGGCATTGGTGGTTTTAGGAACAGGCTTCGCTGGTTCTTTTTTAACTTCGGGGGTAATAGCAGGGACGTGCTTAACAATTTCTTGCTCTAACTTTTCTACAAAGGCCGAATAACGCGCATATTGTTCTTGCTTGGTCTGCAAGGTTTGGATGTTTGATTTCATCTCAGAAATTTGAGAATGAAGGCCGCGCCGATAGCTTTTTCCGTAGCGGCCTTGTTGGCGCTGTTTTCTAGCGTGCGTTTCTTTCTCAGAAAGCTTAAAGCTGGCCTTCGCATGCTCGCGCAGACCAATCAACTTAGAGGCTGTGGAAACAGCCTTTTCTACAGCAACCATGATGCGCGCAGGAAGGGCCGTTTTGTCCGCTAGGGCTTCCATGTGAGCTAGGCGCGCATCTAAACGCTCCATGAGCTTGTCTATGTCTTTGATCTGCTCTTTGAGGGGCTTAACTCCAAAGGCGGCGCGCTTTTCATTGAGGGTTTTAATCTCAGCCATAAAAGCGGCTCTTGTTTTGTTTTGATCGATGGCGGGGTAGTTGATAAGGCGCCCCTTATCATCAAGCTTAGGCTTGCTTTGCAGCTTTAAAGAAACCGGATCACCAGAACCGCTATCACCCTTCCCCTCCTCTTCGTCCTTATCCTTATTTGAAGCCTGACCCGCCTGCCCGCCGCCGCCAGAACCCTTTTTGCCGGTTTCACCGCTCTCCTCACCTTCATCATCTTCAGATGATGCGCCTTCAGCCATTTTTTGCGCCTGCGGACCGATATGGGTCCCCGGAATGCGGTCGATACCTTGATCTTCTAAGGTTCTGCGATCAATCTTGATATCGGAATAACCAGCCCTGCTTAGCGCATCATTGGCCAAGGTCTCCCAAACTTCCCTGATCACTTCTGTTTCTTGCTTGCCTGCAACCTTGTCATCAAGGATGCGGGTCTTTTTGCCCATGCCATGTTTTGTCACTTCACGGGTGGTGAAGAGCAAATGGGCATGGTGATTGCGGGCATCATCCCCGCCTACGGGGATATGAATGGCTGCATCAACCGCCACGCGGTAGCGTTCTTTGAGCCATGAGGCCATGTCATGGGTTAAAGAATGCCTGTCAGAAGCTGACAGCTCATGCGGCAAGGCCAGAATAAGCTCTCTGGCCACACAAGAGTTTTTGCGTTTCTCAGAAAACTCTGCCGCATTCCAAAGAACGGCGCGGTCTGAAAGATCCGGAGAGGTATTTTTAGGGAGCAGTATGAAGGTTTCGGCAACGCCGGAGCGTTTATCATAGCGGTGAAGCCGGCCGGCTCGCTCATCCATAAGGATCGAGCCGGAACGATAAGCCGCAGCGGCCACGGCTGAGTGGCCTTGGCTCCTAGAAAATATCCGCAATGAGCAGTGATAAATCGCCATGGGATACACATCCCCTTTTTACGCAGTAAAAACACACCTGCCCGCGCAGTTGATCCCGCAGGCCTTGGATCAAACGAGCGCAGGGCAGCAAAAGGCGATTTACTCAGGGCCGCGCGCCGTTCTTTACGCACGCAAACGTAGTTTGCATAAGTGCGCTATTCATCCTTTTTAGGATATCTCAGGAATACTTAGATTTTAGTTAATACTAGGAAAAGACGAGCATCTAGCTCAGCCCCCACCACCCGGGCGGGGAAGGGGTCATGTCCGCGCACATGAGGGCTTATAAACCAAGGGTTTATCTACTGTTATTGTTGCGAAGCCGTATCGGATTTAGGCCACTCCTTATATTTGGACGGAAATAGATTAATCTCGTCTTTCTTTAACACATCAAGAATGGCCTGATGCCTAAATTCAGTAGAATGACGATTCCTATTTAAAAACTGTAGTATCCAAGCGTACATATCAGCTAGCTGAAGAAAACGACTTAAGTGTGAATGTGTAAAATGCACGCTCTCAAATAAATTTTCTATGTCGCGACCAAAAGCGAAGTCTGTTCCTTTAGCCCTATAGCCAGACAAGCACACCGAAAACCGCTCAGACTGTGAGTCATTTTCTCGATCACCAATAAGCATCCCCAAAGTTTGTTTTGACCTTACAAAATCATTAGCCCTTTCACACAAGAACATAAACGAAATTTCTTCTGGAGACTGTCTTGGAGCAAGCTTGTCGGTATTAATTTGAATATCAATAAGCCCAACTTCATCCTTTGATAAAATCTGTAAAAGTCGCTCAATAATCGAGATTCTTTCTGCAACATCCACCATGCCCCTGAATCCTTTTTTTCTGTGGTAAATATCAACAGCATGGAACTCAGTCATTGGTGATAATTGGGCATCATCAAAAACCTGATTTGCCAACGCCTCAAGCTCCTGCTCTATCAGAGATACATTCTCTTCATCAATACATACCGCACCGATATGGTAATGTGGATAATCAGGTTGAGGTTTTACTTCATCAAAAAATATTAACAACATCCACCCACAAACCTTTCTATATATATGTGATAACGACCAGTATGAAAATGGCTGGAATGACACCAGTATCCAGGCTGATCCACGGCAAGTTTAAATAAAAGTAGAAAATTAGGAAATTCTTTTTCCTTCTAGTAGAAAAAGAATAAATGCACTGTCACACATCAATTTCATTTGAATAAGGTCTTTTGTATTAATGGGCTCTGTTAACTCGGTTCCATTGACATGATGATCAATAAGCTCAATTGCTCTGTCTATATCTTCTGCATCTTTAAAATGATCGTCTAAAAAACTCTGAAAATTTTCAGGAAAGCTGCCGGAGTAACCTTTAGACAGTTGCCCTTCAAGGCTTTTTGCAAAATTTGTAAAAGCACTATCTCTGGAATCCCAATGTGGACTTCTCAGACCCAGAAATGTAACCCCTGCCAAATAACAATTTAGTTCTTCATGCTCATTAATTTTAGGTGGTGTTGGCAGCTTTGAAAAATAAGACATGACCCCTCTCATCTGCTCTGATTTTAAAACCACCTTTTCTGGCCATAACAAATTCATTGGCTGCTGAGGACCGATTTCCAATTTTTGCTTATTTTCTAAATCTTCAAAACTTTCATAAAAATTATCTGTTCTTTTACATGGATACCACCACCAAAAACCCATTGTTGAAATGTTTAAGGCTACTAAAAATGCTCTCAACAAGCCGTATGCCATATGCCATACGGCTTGAAGCGGAATATCATCCTTCATGATAATTTCAGCAATTATTTCATCTTTATTTGATCCAGCGGGATATAGCTTGAGCCATTCAACCTGATCATTCCACTCTTTCAGCGCTTGAGGTCGAATAGTATGAGAAGAGCTGTATATACGAGCGCGAACTTTCCATTTATCTTTGCCGCCTTTTGAGGGTAGATTTTTGGCCCTTTCCAGCTCTTTCTGCAATAGAGCTTCCTGCTCAACATCCATACGTTCAAATTCGTCTTTTAACCATGACACCCATTCTTTATGGTCAGAAAGCTCTTTTAATTTTTTAAAAGATTTTTTTGAAAAGACAAATTTTTTCATTTCAGGATTCTGACATGCTTTTAAAAACCATCTCTGTGATTCCATATCTTTTTTCGGTATTTTTTTACGGCGTTTTTCACTCTTAGCTAGCTCTAACCGTGCTTCACAAAAAGAAATAATATGTTCAGCTTCCTCAGTTGAAATTGTGTCCCGGGGCAATACAATTTCGTCAGATTTTTCATCAACATACGTAGCTTTCAATCTTTTTTCGTACGTAGTGCCTGCAAAGTCTTGAAGATTTTGTACATATTCAGGAGTAATTTCCTGATCAGTAAAATTACCTCCAAAAATCGACCAGAACAGTTTTATTAAATGATCAGATTGCCCTTTCTCTAACCAGCCTGACGTTTCTTCTTTCGTTCTTGCTACAGGCTGAATTTTGATTAATTCTCTTTTGCCGATTTCTTCCAAGGCAAGAGAGGCTAAGTTATAGGCAATTTGTGGTATATCCTTTTCAAGAGATGCCTTAGCAGCATTTAACAAGTCTTCTGCTTGTAAAAGACAAGCTTGCATCGCCTTATGTTCTTTTTCCGTTAGATAACTCATTTCTGCTTAAAATTTTCCCTAAATTCGATAACAGCTTTTTCTAGCATTTCTTTATAACTACATTCCCAAATCAATTCGCCATCAATTCCTACACTTGCCACGTTTAATGGATTCAATTGATAGTGTGTTTCTTCGTTAGATAGGAAATAAACCGTTGCCTCAACTATTCTGTAATTAGTATCAAAAACCTCCGGAAGCATTGCAAGATTGTAGGTTACACTGTTGGATATCTCTCTCCCTACTGCACTTGGATAAGCTAACCCTGCACTTTTTTGCACCAAGTCTGAATTGATTTTTGTTCTCAAAAAATGATGCGCTATAGCAATTGTAGAGTTGTATTCATTCTCATGCTTAGCGATTTTTGTAATTTCACCATACAGATAATCAAAAATCATTTTTTGACTTTTGTTTTTTGGTATAGGAATAAAAGTCGGCTTTTCTATTGCTAAAGGAAAGAATATCAACGACTGTCCATCGACCTTCTTAATCTTTGCAATTGTAAACAATTGATCCAACGGCGGCCGAGATTCAATGATACTGCCTAATTCGCACAGAGAGGCATAAAAAATACTTTCCTCAACATCATTGAGCCTCCCTTTCTTTTTTACCGCATCTTTGGGCGGGTATTTTAATTCATTAACATGTTCAAACAACCTGCCATCATCATTCCATCGTGAGCGATTAATAAACTTATTTTCTAAAGTGGTTCCGTTGAACGATAGGCCTTTTAAAAGAAGCCTTAAGGTAGGAGCAAAAGTTTTTGGAGGAGAGTTATAGGCGATATGACGCCTTAGGGCTTTAATGCGCCGTTGTGTACTGAAATAATCTGAAGCTTTTATCTTTTTCATTGTAAAATACAATGTGAATGGTGCCCCCGGTCAGACTTGAACTGACACTCCCGAAAGAACGGGATTTTGAATCCCGCGCGTCTACCAATTCCGCCACAGGGGCACGGAAAAGGATTTATAAACATTGCAGCTTTATTCCGCAAGAGGTAAATGCCCCATCACAGCGTAGAAGCTGAACTTTCGTCTTCTTTAGACACCCTACTCCGAGCAGCCCTTTTCACCTGAGGCTTGGCTCTGCGTTTTGTGCGGCGAACATTGATTGCCGCTGCATCTAGGCGGTTTTTGATGTGAGAAGCGTAGTATTTCTCAATCATCTCAACGCTTGTGCGGCAGTTTTTAGCGATTTGATAAATATCTGCCCCTTCCATGAGGCGCAGGCAGATATAAGTGTGGCGAAGGCTATAAGCGGTGCGGCGCTGGCCGTCCCGATCAATCTTAAGCCCCTCTTCTTCGAGGATAGTGTTAAACAATTGCCTGTGCGTTTTAGGGAACAAGCGATCACTTGGCTCTGGCTTGTTTCGCACCTTAAGCCGTTTAAAAGGTTCAACAGCCCCTTTGGTGCTCTTGCAGTAGCCAATGCCGCGCTTACCCCGCACTTCAATCTCCAGAATAACTTCGCCACTGTCCCAGTCCTCGGCGATTTCAACATCCCTGTATTCGAGCCGTGCGGCCTCATCAGGGCGGAGGCCAGTATTGGCCATAAACAGAACATAGTCGTGCAACTGTTCTGCTTCCCAAGCCCAACGTTCGTTCTTGGGATTTTTCGCCCGCGTTCGCGTGGCTTCATAGAGTTTTTTATATTCTTCCGGCGAGAACCAAGCTCTGTGCGAGATTTTGCTAGAAGCTTTAAACGGTTCTGAGATATCAGGTAGTCTATCGAGCCACTCGTGGCGCACTGCAGTTTTTAATGTTTGTCTAAGGGCTACAATTTCTTGATGAAGAGTACTACGGGCCGGAGGCTTGCCGTATTTCTCCAAGGCTTGTTCGTGACGATGAATCCGATACTCCTGCACCTTACCAGCAGTGATTTCTGATAAACCCATTTCTCCAAAGAACGGAATGACGTGCACCTCCAAGCGTAGGCGCTGCATATCTACATATTTCTGATTGCGCTGACCTTGCGTGATAATTTCATACTCACGCAGGAACTGCTCGGCTGCCACTTTAAAAGGCTTGCCGTAGCGCAGTTCCCCGCGCTTATGCTTACCCATTAATTCCAAATACCAATCCTCAGCTACATCCTTAGCTTTGGATAAACTTTCCTCTTTCGAGCTTTTCCGGTGGTTTTTTCCTCCAACAAAAGCGGCACACTGCCAGTAGTTAGATCTCTTTCTTTTGTAGAGGCTTAATTTCCCACCCATTAATGTATGGTTACACATATATCGTCTCCCTTGTGAGGCAGGGCTTTCCCTTACCTTTTTGGTACTTACACATCCCTCAAACTGGCTGTAGACGCACCGGACAGTGAATCCGACAAGACTAACTTCAAATGTGCAAAAGTGTGTAAGTACTGTGTTAGTATATATGTAAATTGATTTCAGGTCAAAAACATGCCTAAAGCACTGTTTTTAAAAGAAACATGATTTACAGGAGAGAGTGTATAACAGGATTTTGAATCCGGCGCGTCTACCAATTCCACCACAGGGGCACACCGTTAAATA
>CAYGKM010000017.1:0-30148 GCA_964350695.1 uncultured Micavibrio sp. | reverse complement strand
GAGCAGTTGACTGTTAATCA
The DNA here is from genome assembly GCA_964350695.1 of uncultured Micavibrio sp. GTDB lineage: Bacteria > Pseudomonadota > Alphaproteobacteria > Micavibrionales > Micavibrionaceae > TMED27. Next base: position 30,128 of record CAYGKM010000017.1, on the reverse strand, counting down.
ATTGGTCGCAGGTTCGAATCCTGCTCGAGGAGCCACTTTCTTTTTTCTGTCTTTTATCAAAAAACCCCCTTAAACGCCGCCAAATAAACAATCAAAAAACGAACTAAACACAGTAAAAAATATATTTTTTCTAAGCATTAACAATAAAAACTATTCAAAATTAACAATAAAGAATGTAATTTGACTTAATTTATACTCTTTCTGTAAAATTTATTTATTTATTTTATATAAAATACTATAAAAATTACTTAGTTTTGACTTGTTAACTATAGATAGTTCTGGTTTTGACAAAATTTTTCTAAAATTTTATCTTTTTTTCTTGCAATCGTTCCGATTATGAAGCATATTGATCTTACACACCCTCTATTACCGCCGTTTGTCCGGAGCATCTTCAAAAGGTCTCCGGACCTTTTTTTGCCTTGATGGTATCGGCACCCCCCATCCTCAATACAAAAAAGCCCTGTGAAGGGCTTTGAAACTTATGGTGATCCCACCAGGACTTGAACCTGGAACCCCCTGCTTAGAAGGCAGGTGCTCTATCCAGTTGAGCTATGGGACCTCACATTAGGCTTCTTCATAAGGAATATATTTGAAGTTGTCACCATAATTTCTGGGTCTTGCGGCACGCAAAGACTCTTTGGCAACCGTATAATCCAGATTTTGCTTATCAGCGTAAGCGGTGGCTTCTTCCAGAGTTTGGAACTTCAAACGAATTTGATTGAGCGTGTCACCGCTTTGTGTCCAGCCCATGAGGCTCTCGGGCGAGAGTTTATCTGTGCGCGGAAATTCCAATATCCATTCCTGGGCTTTGCCGCGACCGGATTGCATGGCATTTTTCGCGGGCTTAAATATTTTAGCTTTTTTCATGATGGTCCTTATTCATTCGCATTCTTAAGATATTAGAAAAGCCCCTGCCCGCCAAGGCCGAATTTATAGTATTTTAAGGCCCGAAGTATAGCCAAGTAAACATCTTTTCGCAGGTGCAACATTACTTCGCAGGTGCAGCACGAATGTTGCTGTGCAGCTAAGAAAGTTGGCAAAATGCGCTCAATTACTCGGGTTTTTACTTGCTATTTTATTGCAGAAAAGGGATATATAATTCAAATTCTGCGTGAAATTTAACACTTTTTATCTCAAAAATTGACAAGGATATTGGACGCTCATGTTGGACGGGAATTACAGAATCAAGACAGATCCTCGCGTTCCGAAATCTAATATGCGCCCTGTTCGCCCCCTTCGCGGGCGCTTTACGCATCAACGCGTATCCGAACTGCTGACCAGCATTCACGGTGAAAAAGAATATAAAGAGATGCAGGATGCGGGCGTCGATAAGCGCATGATGTTCGGCACGAATCCACATTATCAAGCTTTGGTTATGGGGGAAGCGCTGGAAGACCTTCAAGGCAATGTTCTTGTCCCTAAGATGCCGCCAAGCGCCGCAATTGGCGCGCTGATACTCCCCCGCCTTAATGAAGTCTATAGCATGGAGGGTGCGAAAGACCCCGCCAACCAGATGAACTTCACGCCGAAAGCCGATGATTACCACGGCAAGCTTTTGCACAAATATGATGAAATTGTTTTGGGGTATGCCTCTCCTGTTTGTTCGGCGCATTGCCGGTATTGCTATCGCCTTGATTTGTTCAATAAAGACACGGGCAAGGCGAGCGTTCGCCCGGAGGAGCTTCGTGATTATATCATTGATTATAATGAAAAGCTGAAAGCCAATGACGGGAAAGACCCGACATCGGGCGAGAGGCGATATCCTATCCGTGAATTGTTACTTTCGGGCGGCGATCCGTTGGTTTTGACGAATGCCATGCTTTACCGATTCTTATTTGCAGCCGGACAGGCGGGCATCAATATCCTTCGCATCGGTTCAAAAGAATGGGCGTTCCGCCCTGAGCGTTTTGATGAAGAGCTTGCGGCTACATTAGAGCTTATCCATGAGCTTTTCCCGCAGATGCATATTAATTTTGTGTCGCATATCACGCATCCGGATGAATTTTTGATGCGCGATGAAAACGGTCAATATATTCCGAATGATGACGGTCCAGGGTATAAATGGATGGATTTGAGCCAGCAAGCGGTGGAGCGGATGCTTTCCCTTCATTATGTCAGCGTTGAAAACCAGACACCTATTATTTCAAAAGTGAATGACGATGAGGCGTCTTTGCGCATTTTGCATGAGGAATTGCGTCGCAAGAACGTGAAGTTCAAATATCTTTTCCAAGGACGGGATATTCAAGGTCATAAAGCGTTTTCCGTGCCCGTTGAAGAAGCCTGGTTTATGCATACGAATGCGATGCGCGGGCTTTCCGACACTGCGCGTTCGCGTTTTTCTATGTCGACAGAATGGGGCAAGATGGAAGTCATTTCCGTTATGGACCCGCTTGAGCTGTCTGACGCGGATTATGCGGCGATGCCGGGGCGTATGGGCGCTTTGCTGAAAGAGCTTTTAGGCGAGGGTTTGGTTATTTTTAAATCTCACCGCTCCCCGCATGAAGCCGAAACGCAAGGCGATGTTATTATCGCGAAGCGTAATCCGGAAGCGCTTTGGATTTCAGGGTATGAAGACCGCATCATATACGACACGCGCCGCGGCAAGGGGCATAAATATGACGGTCTTATTAAAATGTTGATGGATGACGAAGGAACGTTCAGTGATTTTATGAAAGATCGCAGCGGACAGCCGATATCCGTGACATTTGCCAATGATAAAGCCGAAGTGACCGCGCAGAAGAAAACGGCCAACGCTTAATATCTCACCACTTAAATATCTTTCTCGCCGCCATGGCCAGTATCAGCCCTATCAACACATAGGGCAGAAGATGCTGCAGCGTTGCATGAGCGACCGTGTCCATCGCGCAGGTAAAGCGAAGTCCGATATAAGCCACAGCTGCAATCGACATCATATTCATCACGGCCATGAGTATGGGGCGCGTTGTTGTGCCTTTACGCGTTAAGAACAGCAGCATGGCAAGCGGGATTATAGTCATAAAAGCCCCCTCGCCCATACAGTGATCCATATGAAGATGCGGCATTTGTGCGCCTTCTATCGTGATGGCGTGAATAACGCTCCATATTGTGAATAATGCGAGGCCCGTGAACGGCAAAGAAATGAGCCATGAACGCCCGCGCATATCGGGCACACACAAGAACACCGCGCAAATCGCGGAGCTTATGCCGATGAAGCCCATAAGGATGATTTCGAAGATAAAGCGCGGGTCTTGCATGATTGCACTTAAATCATGGCGAATGCCCATGAAGTTGATTAACAGCACCAAATAGATAACCGCCATCACCAACCACGGCAGCAAACGCTTAAACGGGTGGGACATGCACTTTGTCGGCTCGAGATCTTCTGAAAGGCTGCCAATTAAATCTTTTATTTTTTTATCACTCATAATTTCAATCTTGGTCCAAAATGGTTTTTAATTTTTTTGATGTGCGGTGTGCAGAAACCTTCACGGCGCTGACGCTCATTCCTGTTTCATTCGCCACTTCTATTGCGGTGTAGCCTTTGATTTTAATCATCTCGAAAACTTTACGCTGATCCGCAGGAAGAGTATCGAGCGCGGCCTCTATATCTTTATATTCGCCTGCATTGGCGGGATTGGTTACATGGGTTTTGAGAAACTCGACATTATCGAGCGGCGTTTGCTTGTCACCGCGCTTTGCGTAATGCTTGCGCAGAAAGTCCGTGCGGCGGAAATTGACAATCGCCATGAGCCAAGGTTTGAAGGGTTTATCGGCGCTGTAAGTTTTTAGAGATTTATGCACGGATATCAAGACTTCTTGGGTGATATCCTCCGCCCAATCAGGGTTTGCCAGACCCGAAACCAAAACATTGGGAATATAACGCGAAAGATCCGTAAGCAAGCGGTTATAAGCGAGCTTATCTCCTGCTTGGGCTTTGGTCGCCAGCTGTGTCCATAATTCGTTTTGGTTGGCATTCATAGCGCTATAGCACCATTTAAAATGGGTTTTGTAAAGCGCGGGAATATGAGGGAAATAAATGGTCGGAGTGGAGAGATTCGAACTCCCGACCCACTGCTCCCAAAGCAGTTGCGCTACCAGGCTGCGCTACACTCCGAACATAGATGTGATTGTTTACATGATGCTTTTAAACTTCGCAAGCATCTTGTCAGATATTTAATGCATATGGTCGTTTTTGAAAACAGGGTGAAGGACCATGTCTCCGACTTTTATGCCCAAACGATCCGCCGTACCACCAGAGAGTTCCAGAACAGCGGAAGAATCCAGTTCGGATGTGATTCTGGTGAGGTCCTGCGGCTTTGCGTTGTGGTGGATATGGTGGATGCCTCCATCATTGCTGAGGAAGAGCATATCAAGCGGGATGAGGGTATTTTTCATCCAGAATGCTACTTTCTGGCTGTGGGGGAACAGGAATAGCATGCCTGCATTTTCGTCAAGCTCTGTGCGGTGCATAAGGCCTTGTGCTTTCTGCGACGGCGTTTCGGCAAGCTCGACAGTGAAGTTCAGGACGTCGCCGCTTTTTTGTTTAATTCTGATATCTGTTTTTTCAAAATTCTCGGTGGGGCGTTTGATCTGCGCCTCATCAAAGAACACGCTTGATTCTGCGGCCTCCGGAGTGTCTGCATTTTGGGTTCTTTCATCGGGGGCTTGCGGCTCGGCGGCGGTATCCTGCGCGCCAAAGGCAAATACGACGGCCAATAAGGGAAGAGCAATGAGGGCTAACCATAGGAGTTTTTTGTTTTTCATGTCTGGGGTCCTATTTTTCACTTTCTTGAAGTCTTTTGAGTTCATCCATAATCGATTGATGGTCGATCATTCCTAAAAATTTGTTGTTTTTATTTTCCACCACGAAAAGCGGCGCGCCGTGCGTTACGAGAAGGTTTACCCCTTCCCATATTGGAGTTTCGGGATAGACCACGTCGAATTTGCGGCTCATAAGCTCCGCCACGGTGGCGGGATATACTTTTTTCAGGCGTTTCGCGATGCCGGGCGCGGCGCGCACAGTAACATCAAGCTGGATGCCATCGCTCATCGCGACCGAAACAGGGAGAAGATTTTCCATTACGCCAGCAAGGGAGAATACACCCTCGATAACGCCTTCTTCATTAACGACAGGAGCAGCTTCGAAGTTTTTCTTTTTCAGCTCTTTCAGCGCTTTTTCGACTTTTGTGTCGGGCGACAGAGTAAAGGGCTTTTCAATCATGGCAGCATGGCATGGCATATGCGGGATTACCTTACAGGGTTTGTTATTTACGATTTTGATTGTGCTTAAAAATAACAGAATATGCAACTGCCGCACGCGTTATTCTTTAAGGCCGGCCTTATACATTTTTGTGTAAGCGCCGTTTTTCTTGAGCAGCGCATCATGTTTGCCTTGCTCCAAGATTTGTCCTTTATCCATGACCAGAATGTTATCGGCGTTTTGGACTGTGGACAGGCGGTGTGCGATAATGAGGGTTGTACGTCCGGCCTGAAGTTTTTCGAGGGCGGCCTGTACGAGTTTTTCGGATTCGTTATCAAGCGCGCTTGTCGCTTCATCGAGTAGCAGGATCGGGGCATCACGCAAAATAGCGCGGGCGATAGCAATGCGCTGACGCTGCCCGCCGGAAAGCTTTACGCCGTCTTCGCCGACTTGGGTGTCGTAGCCTTCGCGGAAGCCGGAGATAAAATCATGGGCCGCTGCGGCTTTGGCGGCCTTTATGATGTCTTTTTCTGAGGCGCCGGGTTTGCCGTAGCCGATATTCGTGCCGATGCTGTCGTCGAAAATTGTGATATCTTGGGAGACAAACGCGATGTGCTGGCGGAGCGATGCAAGCGTCATGTCTTTGATATTTGCGCCGTTGATTGTGATTGCGCCGCCCTGTACGTCATAGAAGCGGGGGATGAGATTCATCACTGTGGTCTTCCCTGCCCCCGATGAGCCGACAAGGGCAACAACTTGCCCAGGTGAAATTGAAAAAGATATTTTGTTTAAGGCCTTTAGGTCAGTATTCTCATATTGAAACTCAACATTTTCGAAGGCGATTTCAGGCTTTTTGGTATTGAGCTTTTTGGCTTTTGATTTGTCTTTAATGACAGGCACAAGATCCATCATGTCGAATACACGCTCCGCCGCGCCCAAACCTGTTTGGAGGACATTGTTTAACTTCGCGAGCTTTTTCATCGGCTCGTATGCCAAGGTGAAGGCCGCCAAAAAGGCGCCGAGCTGGCCTGCGGTCATTTCTCCGCGTGAAGCCGCATAGCCGCCATAGATAATGATACCGAAGAACACAATGCCGACGAGGGTTTCGTTTACGGGCGTTGAAAGGTTGCCTGTACGTGCGGATTTGATATTGAGTTTTTTAACTGCATCAATGGCTTGCGCGGATCTCTTAGATTCCGATTCTTCCATGCCATAGGCCTGTACCTGTCTTATGCCTTGGAAAGTTTGGGACAGGCGATCGGAGAGATTGCCGAGCTCGTCCTGAAGACTGCGAGATACAACGCGCAGTTTTTTACCGATTGTGGCCACGAACAACGCGGCGAAGGGAAAGATTGTGAAAGCTGCCAAGGAAAGCTTCCAGTCCTGATAAAACATCACGATCACGAGGAAAAGCAGCGTCAGCAGACTTTTTCCCAAGCCCGTAAGCAAATCTGTGGTTGCGATACGCATGACGTTTACGTCGCTGATGACGCGTGATATCAGTTGGCCGCTTGGGTTTGCGTGGAAAAACCCGAGATCAAGGGTCATGAAATGACTGAAAAGGTCTTTTTGTACGTCTGCGACAATAGACTGCCCCACTTTTTGCATCATGATCGTGTGGATATAGGTGCTTACGCCTCTGGCGATAAAGACAAACATAATAAAAAAGCCGATAGGCAGGATGAGGCCTTTTTTCTGCCCTGTAAGGACATCATCTAGGATGGGCTGCATCATCTGCGCAACGATAGCGGTGGCGCTTGCGGCTACGGCCATAAGGATTAGCGCGACACCAAGCTGTTTGAAATACGGCCGGAGGTAAGTTTTTACCAGCCTTTTCATGAGCTTAGTTGTCGCTTTATCTGGCGGTGCAGCGAGGATTGTTTTATCTTTTGACATGCTTGTCGTGTTATACTGTAGATAGAAATAAATTCAAGAAAATATGCTTTTGTGTGGAGCAGATGAACGATAAATCCGACGGCGATAAGCAAATCATAGATGAAAATACACCCGACCATCCGACCGGGATCGGGCTGGCATTGGGCGGTGGCATGGCGCGCGGCTTTGCTCATATTGGCGTCTTGAATGTACTTATGCGCGAAGGAATTCAGCCCTCAATCGTTGCAGGAACATCTATTGGCTCTGTTGTGGGGGCGGCATATCTGGCGGGCAAGTTGCGGCAATTTGAAGATTGGTCTTTGTCCTTAAACCGCATGCGCATTTTGTCTTATCTCGATTTTCGCGTACGCAGCGCGGGATTAATCGGCGGGAATAAGCTTAAAGGGCTTTTGGAAGAAAATTTCAGAGACATGAACATCGAGGATCTGCCGCACCCTTTTATAGCGATTGCCGCAGATTTGCTGACGGGGCACGAAGTTTGGCTTCGAAAAGGATCATTGATTGATGCAATGACGGCGTCTTTTGCGCTGCCCGGGGTTTTTCCCCCTGTAGAAAAGAACGGCAGATGGCTTGTTGACGGCGCGCTTGTTAACCCCGTGCCTGTTGCGCCCGTGCAGGCGATGGGCGCGCGGATGACAATTGGCGTAGATTTGAACACGGATATTATCGGCAAGGCCGCACATTCAGGGCAGAACTATCAAACCGTGACGGGCTTTGACATGTTTAATGATCAGGACGTTCCGCCCGAAGAGCAGAAAAAGATTAAATCTTCCATGACTAAACGGTTATTCCGAAGACAAGAGGGCAGCCCGAGTTTGTTCGGGGTTATGGTTTCGGCGCTGAGCATTATGCAAGACCGCATGACGCGTTCGCGTTTGGCGGGGGATCCGCCCGATATTCATATTAAGCCGCAAATCGGTCATATTGGGCTACTGGAATTTGAGAAAGCGGAAGAGCTTATCAGGCTTGGAGAAGAGGCCGCCGAAGAAGCGTTGCCGAATATCAGAAGCGCGATGAAAGTGTTTTTGCCGCGACCGCCTGAGCCACACCAAAAAGGCTAAGAGCTACGCTTCTTATGCTTCCGGTCAGGAAGCGGATTGCCCCAACGCAGGGTTTCCACAAAATATTTCGGCATGACGTTGTTGTATTGCTTTGAGAGCAAACGCAGCGCCTTATCGATGCTTGCGGGTGTGTGCGCGTTGACGAAAGAGCCTTCATGCACACCTGTGCGCGTGAGGCATGTATCGATATTGGCGAGGTTGCCACCAAGGATGTCATGCGCCAAGGCGTCACCGATCATAATGGTTTGGCCCGGATATATATCTTTTTCCTGCATGATTTTGATGCAGTGTTTGTAAATCGGCTGGTGGGGTTTGCCGATGAAATGGACAACGCCGCCAAAATCCTGATATCTGCGGGCGAGCGTGCCGGGGCCCATGATGTTGTTTTTGCCCATAACGCCGCGGCTATCCGGGTTAGCACAGAGCGCGGTCATTTGCTTGCGCACAGCAGCTTTCAGGATGGGTTCATAATCCTCAAGGGTTTTGCCCGGGGAATCGGCGCCGCTGATAATCAGGAAGCTGGCTTCGGTGATATCATCAACCACCTCGACATCAAGGCCATCAACGATGGAGCGGTCGCCGCCGCGGCTGATAACATAGACTTTATTTCCAAGATTTTTGAACAGGCCATCGGTTTGCTCATTAATGCCTTGCCATGTCATTTCACCGGAGGTGACGATTTGGTCATAAAGGCTTGGGCCGATGCCGATTTTTTTCAGGCGCTCTTTGTTGACCTCTGCGCGCTTACCGGAATTTGAGAGGATAATGATATGTTTTTTGCGGGCTTTCAGTTCCTTAAGGCACTCCACCGCGCCGGGATAAGGTTTTTCACCGTCATGGATTACACCCCATTGGTCAATTATGAAGCCGGAATAGCTGTCGGAAATGTCCGATATGCCGGTACAAAATTTAGTTTTTACAATAGAACTCATATGAAGGGTGCCCGTAAAAAAGCGCAAAGAATACTGTAAAGAGTATTATGTTTTTTTGCGTAAGTTTCAACCGCTTAAGTTTGATTTTAGCAGTTAAATCCTTAAGCAGCTTTTAACGGCGCCTTCTCGAGTACGGATTTTTTACCTGCGACATCGCTCAGGAATTTATAGAGCTTGCCGACTTCACTGCTGCCGATTGTCGTGCTGAGCAAGCCGCCGTGATCGTTTTCTACGGCTTGTTCGTACATTTCCTCGAACTGGCGCAGGAAGCGCTGTACGTATGTTCGAAATTCGGTGTCTTTCGTGAACTTGTTGCGGGCTTTGTCGAGTGGCAGATCGCTGCCCATTTCGGCAAGGCGGCGCGTGAACGCGGCAACATCGCCTTTTTGGAAGGCTTTCCATGTTTTTTCGGAGATTTCACCATCGAGCATGCGCGTGACATCAACGGAGAGCGAATGCAGGCTCTCGACGATGAATTTAGCGGAGGCCATGAAGGCTTCGCGCTGCTGGCGGGTTGCATTTTTCTGGATGCTGGCCGCGAAGCGCGAGGCATCTTGCGAGGCTTTATAAAGGCTTTCTGATTGCTTTGCGAAGCCAGCGCTGGCTTCGGTTACGGTTTCAAGCGTGGCCGTGGAGACGCTTATCAGGCGTTCAGATTCAGCGGCAAGACGCTCACGGCTCTTATTGAGGTCGGTGTTGACAAGGTCAGCGGCTTTGCCGATTTCACCCAATTCCGATTTCAAAGATTTGATCGAAGCGTGAAGATCATCGGCGGATTGCGCGGACGCTTTAGAGACAAGGGCGGCTTGTTTTTGCATCTCGGCGCCATAATTTTCGGATGTTTTCAGCGAGGATTTGAGCTGTTCTGCGATTTCTTTCGCGCGTACGGCGAAGCTGTCACCGGATTGGCGCAGCTCGAAGAGGGTTTCTTTCGCGCCGTCAAGAAGCGCTTTGGCTTCATCCTGAACTTTTTGCACAAGATTTTCGGTGTCGATGGAGACCTTATGCGAGGCTTCGGTGAGGACGCCCGCCTCTTCACGTGCCTTTTGCCCTGCGCGCTCAAAGCCGTGCGTGGCTTGCTCGGCCTGCAGCTTCACAGCGTGCGATTGGTTTTCGAATTGCTGGCCGGCATCTTCGATCTGCGCGATGGCTTGGCCGACAGAGACGGATAGCTCATGGAATTGTTCATTCATCGCGGCCTGTATGTGTTCGATTTTCAGCAACGCTTGGTCTGTTGTCAGGTGTATGTCTGAAGCTTGATCGGCGAGAGAGGATGATATTTCTTTCATTTTCTGACTTGCAGATTCCGAAGCATTTTCAATGTCTTGTGTTCTATCTTTTAAGTGATCACTTGAAGATTGAAGCACGTCAGAAGCTTGCTTTGCGCCGTGCTGAAGGTCTTTCAAACGCCCATCAAAGACAATGCCGATATTCTGAAGTTTGCTGAGATTACTTTCGGCGGTTTCGTCAAAGCCGATTTTGAGGGCTTCGAAGCGTTCTTGGACGCTGCGCACTTTTTCAATGGTGTTTTCGTAGATGGGCTCTGCGTTTTCAGAGGTTGTTTTAAGCGCTTGCTCCGCGTCGCTGAGGCTTTCCGAGAATTCGCGGGCGCGGCTTTGAAGGTTACGGGCGTTAGTTTCTATGCGCTCATCAACATCGCAGAGGTTTTCTTTCACTTTTTTTGCGGTACGCTCGACTTCCTCGGCGCGTTCTGTGAGCGAGCCTTTCAGGGCTTCAATGTCCTGCACAGATTGCGTAGACAGCGCATGTACGTTTTGCGCTTGGTCTTCCAATGAACGGCGCACTTCTTCGATACGTTTCAAAGACTGCGTGACTTGTGAGGACAGTTCGTCTTTTTGAGTGGCCATTTGTTCGTTAATGGTGCGGGCGTTTCCGGCGACTTGGCCTGAAAGCGTTGAGATTTCCTGTGCTTGGCCACGCAGGGTCTCGCGGATTGTTTCAGCGCTCTTCGTGGCTTTTTCACTGGCTTCGTTAAGGTCAGAGACGCGGCGGCGAAGAACGTTTTCAATCATTTCATGGCGGGTATCGGCATCCGCAATCACTGTGCGGATATCGGAAAGCGGCAAGGAGAGTGCGTTTTGCACGGCCTCTACGCGCTCAGCCAGAGCCGAGCCGGATAATGTGATCTGGTTGTTTTGCTCTTCCACGGCGATGGACAGCGCTTCCACATGGTTTTGCGCGGCTTGCGAAACGTCTTCGATTTGGCGGCGGCTTTGATCGAGCATATCGACGATAGACTTAATGTGCTCAACATTGCCCTGCCCCGCCTCATTGAGATCGCAGATATGGGATTTCGTGGCTTGGATCAGGCTTTCGGCTTGCTCTTTCGCAGCGTTTGTGGATTCCTCGAGGGATTCTACGGAGCGGCGTACAGCGGCGGAGATATTTTCTGCGCCTGCAACCGCCAAAGAAAGTGCCTCGCCGAGTTGGTGCGCGGCGTGTTGGCCCGCCTCTTCGATGCCATTGGCTTGTGTAGAGATACCTTGCACAACTTTTTCGAGGGCGGAGGACTTATCCTCAATTCGCTCCGCCAAGGCGGACGCGCGGCTTTCGATTTTTTCCACAGAGTTTTCCAGTTCGGCGACGCTGCCTGATAGGTTTTGCGCGATTTTTTCGGATTGAGCGGCGAGCGCGTCGGCACCATCATCCAGAGACTGGCGCTGAGCCTGAATATTTTCGCCCGCATGCGTCATGGTTTCAACAGTGCGGTCAACAACGCCATCAAGGCCTTCGACCTGATCGCGGATCACTTCGGAGAGGCGTTCTATTTCGCGGGTGATATCTTCGCCGACATCGGAAAGGCCTTGTTTTTGATCTTCGAAGCGAGTGCTTAAGCCATCCAGACGCGCGGCGACATCTTCAACTGTTTTGTTAAGGTTATCGTATGTGGAGGCCATCTGCGCTTCGATATCGCTTGTTTTATCATGGGCTTTATCGGCAGCATCGAGGAGTTTATCCGCACCTTTGGAGATTGCGGCTTCCATTTCGGCGGAGCGCTCCAAAACCGTGAGCGTGGCTTGGTCCCAGCTTTCTGCTCCTGCCTGTACGCGTTCATCAATGGTTGATGTACGCGCCTCTATTTCTTCAGTCAGGCTGAGGAGTTTGCCTGTTTTTTCATTCAAGGTCTCTGCCAAGCGGTCAATGTGGAATTCCGCCTTTTTGGAGACGCCGGAGAAATCACGAATTTCAACGCGAAGGCCTTGGCGGGCGCGTTGCAAGGATTTTAGCGTCGCTTTTGAGGCCGAAGATATCTCTGCGGCTTGGCGGCATAGGCGCTCGATGTCCTTGTTGATGACGCTTGCGGTTTCCTCGGACGGGAAAAGAAGCGATTGAAGCTCTGTGCGCAGCGATGACGCATAGGTTTGCACATCCGCTTTGCGGTTTATTGCGGAGATCAAGAGCCAAAGAAGAGCCGGAGGCGCGAATACGCCTGCCAAGAACCCGCCAAGAGCGGCGGGTGACGCGTCGAGGCCATATTTTATTGAATACATCGCGCAGAAGCCAAACCATACGAGAGTCAGGAAGCTTCCGAGCATATAAACAAATCTTGTGATTGGGCCTGTCGCGGCAAGCGGCGCGCTTTCATTCGCAGGATTGAGCATGAGCACGGTTTCTTCGTCCATGTGTTCAAAGAGCGGTCGTTTGTTTTGAAGCGGCGCATCTTGGGTGCTTTTGATGCTCAGGCCGAGGCTTTTTGTTCTATTGCGTGCAATTTTTTCCCGCAGTTCCGAGGTTTTTTCCGCCCGTATATCTTGGTTTAAAGCTTTTGTGTTTTCTGAAACTTCATTGGTTTTTATAGCTTTTAAATCAGACATAGAAATGAGCCTTCTCTTGCGCGTGCAAAGTTGTGGTGTTCGATATTTGTGTAGTGAAAGGCTAAAAAGCCATGCGTTTTGCGTGCAGGCAAGCGGGATTTTTCAGGTTATCCCCATTATACACAGGGCATAGCCGCAGGCCTTATTTCTCAAGGCTTTCAAAAGTTGTGAAAATGTGGATAAAGATTATGTCTTCATTTCAGCGATATACGCCTTCAGATCCCGTTTGATCTCGGGCGCGAGGATGTAGAGCGCGAGAATGTTGGCAAAGCCCATGGACAGGAACAAGCCATCAGTGAAGTCGATGAAGTTGCCGAGCTTGGCGGCGCAGCCTGCGACGATGAAGAGCAGGAATATGATTTGGTACAGACGTGCGACCCATTTCTTTTCACCGAGGATAAAGGTCATGCCGATTTCGCCGTAATAATACCATGTGATAAGTGTGGAATAGGCAAAGAGGACAACGGCAAGAGCGAGGACATAAGACAGCCATTCACCGCCCTGCTCCATGGCCTTTGAGGTCAGCTCTACGCCTGTGATGCCGTCGGCGCCTTGATATACGCCTGTGACGACGATAAGCATCGCCGTAACGAAACACACTACAATCGTATCAGCGAAGGGACCGAGCATGCCGACAAAGCCCTGACGGACGGGATGCTCTGTTTTGGCGGTGCATTGCACGATGGGCGCGGAGCCAAGACCGGCTTCGTTTGAGAATGATGCACGCTGAATACCAACCAGCATGCCGCCGATAACGCCGCCAAGACCGGCTTGAAAATTTAAGGCCTCAGAGAAGATGATTGAAATGGCATCAGGGATATTGGCCCAATGCATAGCAATCACGGCGATCCCTGCGGTGAGATATATGATGCCCATGACGGGGACAAGTTTAGAGGCGACGCGCCCGATGGCGCTGATACCGCCGACGATAACGAGTCCGACAAAGAAGGCGAGGATAACGCCGAAGAGCCACCCCTTATCCGCGAAGAAACTGGCGTCGCCGCCCGTGATGCGCACGACTTGTTCTAATGACTGGTTAGCTTGAAACATGTTTCCGCCGCCCAAAGAGCCCGCGATACAAGACAGCGAGAATACAATAGCGAGGATTGAACCGAGGAAAGGAATATTGCGGTTTTCAAAGGCATCTCGAACATAATACATCGGCCCGCCCGCAAAGGTATGCGGGGAATCATCGGCGGTGCGGTTTTTACGATATTTTGTGCCTACGGTCACTTCGGCAAATTTTGTGGACATGCCCAGAAAACCCATAACCATCATCCAGAACACTGCGCCCGGCCCGCCGAGCGAGACTGCGACGGCTACGCCTGCAATATTGCCGAGGCCGACCGTGCCTGACAAAGACGCAGCGAGACATTGAAAGTTCGTAAGAACCCCCGGCGCATCGGGTTCGGCGTATTTCTTTTGGAAGGTCACGGCGATGGCATGGCCGAAATAGCGCAGATTTATAAAACCGAGATAAAGCGTGAAGAAAACCGAACAGGCGGCGATCCAAACAAGGAGTGCCGGCACATCAAAGCTTTGAGGGCCGCTTACGGTTTCCAGCTCGATGGGGAATGAATAAAAGATTGTGCCGTTTGAAACACAGGATGTTTTTGCAAAAGCACAATCAATAGCGTTGTCTATGCCTGGCGAGACGCATGATTGCGCGAATGCGGCGATGGCTTCTTGTGTTTGTGGAAAGCATTTATCAAACATGAATTAAAGGCTGACATAAATATAGGTCAACTTCAAGGTCGATGCTTTATGGAGGATTTACCCTGCCGCGCAAAGCGGTTGAGATACGGGGTGGCTAGGATAGATTTTTGCCGCCCAACGGCGCAGTTCTTCCCTGTTCATCTTTGAGGCCTGCGTTACACGCGGCGCATATTTAGAACAGAATACATCGGGGCGCATATCGGCCACATCATTGGATATCTTGTTGGCGAAGTTAGTGCGCAAAGTATTGAGGTTGGCTTCAGGTTTTTTATCGCCGTTCTTTTTAAAATAGGCCAAAAGAATTTCTTCATATTTGGCAAAAAGACTGCTGTGGTCAGAGGTGAGTTTACGATATTCCCCATATAGGTTCATTCCCTCGCGCTTGCCCATATGCTGGCAATTCAAACCAATCACCATCAATTCACTATGAATGCGGATGCCCTGCTCCGCCTCGGCTTCAACAGCGCTATAGCAGCTGGCGGCTTGTGCATGGTTTGCAGCGAAAAAGAGTATGCCCGAGACCAAAAGAGTGAATAAACGCATCTGTGTACTATGTCCTTTTTCAAAAGTGAGGCTATTCATACCTCGAAGGTTTGGAATTTGTCCAGTTTTTATATTGATTTTTACTGCTTGGCTGTGGTTTATAACGCGCATGAGCACCGCTAAACAAAAGAAGCTATTTATCAAAACATGGGGCTGTCAGATGAATGTCTATGACAGCAACCGCATGGCGGATATTTTGCGCCCGCTTGGTTATGGGCTATCCGATACTGCCGATGATGCCGATATGGTGATTTTGAATACGTGCCATATTCGCGAAAAAGCCACCGATAAGGTGTTTTCTGATTTGGGACGATTACGCCCGCTTAAAGAAGCGAAAGAAGCCAAGGGCGAAAAGATGCTTATGGCAGTGGCCGGATGTGTGGCGCAGGCCGAAGGTGATTTCATCCTTGAGCGCGCGCCATATGTGGATATGGTTTTTGGCCCGCAGGTTTATCATACCCTGCCCGAAATGGTTTTGAAGGCATCCGGCGATGAACGGGTGGTGAATACTGAATTTCCCGGTGACAACAAATTCGACAAGCTTCCAGAAGAGCAAAAAAATTCAGGCGTGTCTGCGTTTTTGTCTATTCAAGAGGGTTGTGACAAGTTTTGCACGTTCTGCGTTGTGCCATATACACGTGGCAGCGAATATTCCCGCACTGCGCAGGAGATTATTGATGAAGCGAAGCGCTTGGTTGATAACGGGGCGCTTGAAATTATCCTCTTGGGGCAGAATGTGAACGCGTTTCACGGGATTGGCCCTGATGGAAGTGTTTGGGGATTGGCGCAGCTTATGCGCAGCATAAACGAGATTGAAGGCGTGGAGCGCATTCGCTACACGACGTCGCACCCGCGCGATATGGATGATGATTTGATCGCCGCCCATGGGGAGCTTGATAAACTTATGCCGTTTCTGCATTTGCCTGTGCAATCAGGATCAGACAAGATTTTGAAGGCGATGAACCGCAAGCATACACGC
The DNA here is from genome assembly GCA_964350695.1 of uncultured Micavibrio sp. Classification (GTDB taxonomy): domain Bacteria; phylum Pseudomonadota; class Alphaproteobacteria; order Micavibrionales; family Micavibrionaceae; genus TMED27. The sequence goes on along the minus strand of CAYGKM010000017.1, from coordinate 13,986 downwards.
GATCTTTATTTTGATGTGATTGATCGCCTTCGCGCCAGCCGCCCAGATATCACGTTTTCCTCGGACTTTATCGTGGGTTTTCCGGGTGAGACGGAAGAAGATTTTATGCAGACCATGGATATGGTGGAGCGGGTGAAATTTGTGTCTTGTTATTCATTCAAGTTCTCTGCGCGCCCCGGAACGCCGGCGGCGAACATGACGAACCTTGTGCGTGATGATATTGCATCTGAGCGTTTGAGCCGCTTGCAGGGCTTGCTAAACCAGCAACAAATTGAGTTTAACCGCCAAAGCGTTGGGATGACACTGCCTGTTTTGTTTGACCGTAAAGGAAAGCATGAAGGACAGCTTGTTGGACGCTCACCGTTTTCCCAGTCTGTTTTTGTGCAGGCCAATTCACGTTTGATGAACACAATTGCGAATGTGAAAATCACGGAAGGGTTCGATAACTCCCTTACAGGTGATATTGTGACATCTGAAACAGTTCTTGGCTCCGAAACTGCGGCATAGCGCTTTCGCACTTTATCCTTCCCTTTTGCCTATGAATTCTGTAGACATCTGTGCGAATTAAAAATTTTCTTAAAAGAACGGCATATAAATGACACAAGAATTACGCAACATCGCGATTATCGCGCACGTTGACCACGGAAAAACGACACTCATTGATTCCATGATGAAACAATCGGGGATGTTTCGCGACAACCAGAATGTAGATGTTTGTGTGATGGATTCCGGCGATCTTGAAAAAGAGCGCGGGATTACAATTTTGGCAAAACCAACTTCCATTCAATGGGGTGATGTGCGGATCAACATTATCGACACGCCCGGTCACGCGGATTTCGGCGGCGAAGTTGAGCGCGTTCTTCACATGGCAGACGGCGTTATTCTTTTAACCGATGCAGCCGAAGGCCCGATGCCGCAAACGAAATTCGTTTTGGGCAAAGCGCTTAAGCAAGGGCTTAAGCCCATAGTGATTATCAACAAGATTGACCGCCCTGATGGCCGCCCTGAAGAAGTGGTTGATGAAGTGTTTGATCTATTCGTGTCTTTGGACGCAACAGACGAGCAACTCGATTTTCCGATTATGTATGCATCAGGCCGTGATGGGTGGTGCGTTTCCGATTTGGAGCATGAGCGCAAAGATTTGACACCGCTTTTGGATTTGGTTTTGAAGCATGTCGAGCCGCCAAAGGGTGATAAAAACGCACCATTTGCGATGCTGGCGACGCTTTTAGATGCCGACCCTTTCCTCGGGCGCTGTTTGACAGGCCGCGTTATTTCAGGCTCCGCGAAAGTGAACGACACCGTGAAGGCGATGGGCCTTGACGGTAAGACCATTGAAAACGGTCGTTTGACCAAGCTTTTGACGTTTGACGGGACGGAGCGCGTTCCTGTGAACCAAGTGAATGTAGGCGACATCATCTGTATTGCCGGACTTACCAAAGCCTCTGTTGCCGATACGATCGGCGCGCCTGCGCTTACTACGCCTGTTCAATCTACGCCGATTGATCCACCGACCATGGCCGTGACGATCAGCGTGAACGATTCTCCGCTTGCGGGTCAAGACGGATCGAAGGTGACATCCACGATGATCCGTGATCGTTTATTATCCGAAGCGGAAGTGAATGTTGCGATTACTTTCCAGGAAAGTGAAAATAAGGATGCGTTTGAAATTGGTGGTCGCGGTGAACTGCAGCTCGGCGTTTTGATCGAGACGATGCGCCGTGAAGGTTTCGAGCTTACGGTTTCACGCCCCAAAGTTCTTTACAAAGAAGAAAACGGTGAACGCCTTGAGCCGATTGAAGAAGTGACGATTGATGTTGATGAAGAATATTCATCGACAGTTGTTGATAAAATGAACCGCCGCAAGGCCGACATGACAGATATGCGCGCATCTGGCGCAGGCAAGACACGCATTACCTTCCTAGCGCCGTCACGCGGGCTTATCGGGTATCAATCACAATTCATGACCGACACACGCGGAACAGGTGTTTTCAACCGTGTGTTCCATTCTTATGCACCATATAAAGGCGACATCCCGCAACGTCGCCACGGCGCGTTGATTGCGATGGAACAAGGCACAGCCGTTGCATATGCGATTTTCAACCTGCAGGACCGCGGCGTGATGTTTGTTGAGCACCAGACACCTGTTTATGGCGGGATGATTGTCGGCGAACATAACCGCGAAAATGATTTGGAAGTGAATATCCTGAAAGGGAAGCAGCTTACGAACGTGCGGGCATCGGGTACGGATGATGCGGTGAAGCTTACGCCGCCGCGCAAGATGTCGCTTGAGGACATGATGGCGTATATCAATGATGACGAGTTGCTTGAAGTTACGCCGAATTCACTTCGTTTGCGTAAATTGCACCTGAACCCGCATGATCGTAAAAGAGCGATGCGCGCAGGCGCTTAAGCAGCGATCAGTATCAGCTTTTCTTCACGGCTTAAGGCTTTGATTTCGATTTCGCGTTTTGATGCGAGGCTGCGGCTTTCGTGATTTTCAGTATATTTAAGGGTGAACGGCCCGCGGTTTCGCGTGTATTTTGCACCCTGCCCGCTTTCATGGGCTTTTATGCGCGCCTCAAGGTCATTGGTAATCCCCGTATAGAGACTTCCGTCCTTGCATTGCAGTATATAAAGAACCCATTCCATCTTGATTTTGTAGACCTTGTTAACCATTTCTATGGTATAGTATAGGGAATAAAAGGAAAAACTTTATTTGAACGCAAACCAGATATTAGAGTTTGAAAACAATGCGTTACTGCCCGTTTTCTTTGGCGAGCATAACGCGAACCTTGAATATCTCGAGAAAAAGCTCGGTATTCAGATATCCGACCGCGGAAACGCCCTGACCCTATCGGGCAAATCAGGCGACGTTTTAATCGCGGAAAAAATACTCAATTCATTATGGCGGCGCGTAGAAATGCACCCCGAACTCAGCAAGGCCGATATTGACGCCGAGCTGCGATTTATCAGCGAGAAGAAACCAAAGAACGGGAAGAAACACCCTATGAATGATAAAGATATCGTGATTGTCACCAAGAAGAAAAAGATTTTACCGCGCTCGCCTAATCAGGCGGCGTATATAAACGCCATTCTCGACAACGAGATGGTTTTCGGGCTTGGCCCTGCGGGTACGGGTAAAACCTATTTGGCGGTGGCGGTGGCGGTTTCGATGTTCCTTGATGGCATTGTCGAGCGCTTGATTTTTTGCCGCCCTGCCGTGGAAGCCGGAGAAAATCTGGGCTTTCTGCCCGGGGATATGAAAGACAAAGTTGATCCTTATTTACGTCCGATTTATGACGCGCTTCAGGATATGATTCCGAACGAGTTGTTATTGAAGAAAATGGAAACCGGCGAGATTGAAGTTGCGCCGCTGGCTTTCATGCGCGGACGGACGCTTTCAAACGCGTTTGTTATTCTTGATGAAGCGCAAAACACAACTTGTACGCAGATGAAGATGCTGCTGACGCGCCTCGGAGAATCCTCGCGCATGGTGATTACGGGTGATTTATCCCAGACCGATTTGCCGATTGGCGTTAAATCTGGTCTGCGGGATGCCACAGAAATTCTTGAAGGCGTGGAGGGTATTCACTTTACACGCTTCGCAAAAGACGATGTTATTCGCCACAAATTGGTGAGCAAGATTGTCAACGCTTACGATCAACAAAACAAATAGACCTTTATGACTTACGACATTGATATATCTGTGAATGCAGGGCATTGGGAAAACGCATCCGAAACTATGGCGCGTGATGTGATTACCAAGGTTTTGACACATCTGGATTTGGCCGTAGCGGAGGTCAGCATTGTGCTGTCGAATGATGAATTCGTGCGGGAGCTGAACAAGGATTATCGCGGCAAAGACTCACCGACAAATGTTTTATCCTTCCCCAATGAGCCGCCGATGCTCGGTGATATTGTATTGGCGATCGAAACCATCGAGAATGAAGCGATTGCACAAAAAAAGAGTTTTGAGCATCACTTCACGCATTTACTCGTTCATGGATGTTTGCATCTATTGGGCTATGATCACCTTGAAGATGCCGAGGCCGAGGAGATGGAGAGTTTAGAGATTCAAATCTTAAGCATGATGGGTATAAAAAACCCTTATGAAGATGGATTTTCTGTGGCATAGTGGTTTTTTTATTTAGATGTTAAAAATGATTACAGAGATACAGCCCGCGTCAGACGACCCTTCGAGTACGAACCCCGCAGAGGAACAGCATGTTCAGCAGGTTCAAAATGTGGGGAGAGACGGTTTTTTAAAACGCATTAAATATTTGATTACGGGTTCAAAAAAACCTGACAGCACTTTGCGTGAAGCTATCGAAGAATATATCGAAGAGCCGCAGAACTTTACCTCAGATTCCGTATCCACCCATGAGCGTGTGCTTTTGTCCAACATCCTCAATCTTCAGGATGAGAAAGTGCATGACGTGATGATCCCGCGCGCCGATATCATTGCGATTGAAGTGAACGCGACAAAGGAAGATCTATTCAAGCTTTTGGCAGATAAACAAGTCAGCCGCCTGCCCGTCTATCGCGAAACTCTTGATGAGGTTTTGGGCACGATCCACATCAAAGATATTCTCGAGACTTTGGCGCAAGGCAAATCGCCCGAGATCAAGAAGCTTGTTACGGATATTCCGATTGTATCGCCTGCCCTGCCCGTTCTGGATTTGCTTTTGAAAATGCGTCAGACGCGCCGCCACATGGCTTTGGTGGTGGACGAGTATGGCGGGATTGACGGTTTGGTGACGATTGGCGATGTGATTGAAAACATTATCGGCGAGATAGACGATGAACATGACACGGTTGAAGTACCGCAAATGACGGAGACGCCGAACGGTTCGGTGATTGCGGATGCACGGCTGGATATTGATGATTTTGAAGAAAAATACGGACAGATTTTAAGCGAAGAAGAGCGCGAGGAATGTGAAACCCTTGGCGGGCTTGTGTTTGCGACAGCGGGGCGCGTGCCTGCGCGCGGTGAAATTATTTCACACCCTAGCGGTATGATTTTTGAAATTCTTGAGGCCGATCCGCGGCGCATTGCGACAATCAAAATTAAAAAAATACCGGCCATGTCTGGTGAGGCGCAAAACAGGGCGGCAGAGTAATGTTTCAAAGACTTCAGAGTTTTTGTGAAACGGCGATGAGCCGCTTTTTTTATGCCGCACCTTTGTGCCTTCTTGCAGGCGCGCTCGGCGCTTTGTCTATGGCGCCGTTAAGTGCGTGGTATGTCCTGCCCGTTAGTTTTTCCGTTTTATATATGGCGCTGGCGTTTTCCTCTTCAAAAAAGGCTGCGTTTTTTTATGGCTGGCTTTTTGGTTTCGCGTATTTCGTTTTTGGCTTGTCGTGGATCGGCAACGCGCTGCTGGTTGAAGGGAATGATTATAAATGGGCGTGGCCTTTGGCTGTGTCGGGACTTCCTGCGGTGCTGGCGTTTTTTACAGGCGTGTCTGCGCTAATCAGCAAAGCGGTTTTCAAGCTTAAATCCGTATCCGGGTTTTTTGGGTTTGTCGGCGTCTTCGGAATTTTTGAGCTGCTGCGCGGCGTTTTGTTTACGGGTTTTCCCTGGAATCTTTATGGATATGCGTGGGCGGGCACGCCCGAAATGCTCCAGATTTTATTCTATAGTGATGCCTATTTCTTGAGTTTTCTCACGATTTTTTGGACTGGGGCTTTCTCGCTTTTATTCGTTCTTCCTGCGAAGCGATCATTGCCCGTTATCTTGATCGCGCTTTTAAGCGCGGCGCTGTGTTTTGGCTTTGGGTCAATGCGCCTTCAAAATGCATCACAGGATGTGAATGAAAATATTCAAATCAAAATCGTGCAGCCCAATATCAATCAATCCGAGAAATGGCAGCGCGACAAGATGGTGAACCATTTTGCGCATATGATCGAGCAATCAAAAGCCACTGCGGAAGATATAAAAACAACCTATATAGTGTGGCCGGAAACGGCGATGAGTTATTGGTTGATGAATGATCCGGGCGTGCGCGGCACGATCAAGGCAATGCTTTATTCATACCCGAATGGCGCGTCACTCTTTACGGGGCTATTGGATTTTAAGCCCGAGACGCAGGAATATACGAACTCATTGGTGATGCTGAACCGCGATGCGCGGATTGTGAACCAGTATGATAAATCGCATCTTGTGCCGTTTGGCGAATATATTCCGTTTCAAAACTATATTCCGCTTGCGCCTGTTGCGCAGTTTCAGGGTTTTAAGACCGGCGGCGGGCCGGAAACGCCCATGACCGAAGAAGGTTTGAGCTATAGCCCGCTGATTTGTTACGAGATTTTGTTTCCCCATAAAGCGGTTGAGAAAGACCAGATTCCTGATTTTATTGTGAATGTGACAAATGACGGCTGGTACGGGATGAGCGCGGGGCCATATCAACATCTTACAAAGGCGGTTTTCAGAGCGATTGAAACAGGTGTGCCTGTTATTCGCTCTGCCAATACCGGCATTTCAACGGTTGTTTCTCCTTATGGTGGAACTATTACACCCTCTGCTTTGTTTGAAAGTGCAGTAACCACTTACGAGCTTCCCGCTAAAATTGAAAGCGGAAGGTTTTCAACAGGTTTTAAATTGGCGCTTTTCTTATTGGCAACGGGCTGTTTTATTATTATTGGCTGGCTTTCCAGACTACCTAAATAATAGCTTGGATTGAATTTTTTACAAAATAACCCTAAGTGTAGTTGCATACTTATGTACGTATAGCGTATTAGAGTCTTTTAAGCGTATACCATGGCATTATGTGGGGACTTTGTTGTCATGGTAAATGAACTGTATAAATTGAGTAACTCAAAGAGAGAGCCATAATGGGCAAAATGAAGACCAAAGGTACCCCGAGCGATATTGATGTACATGTAGGGCAAAGAATGCGCATTCGGCGTTCTCTGCTAGGATTTAGCCAAGAAAAGCTTGCAGAAGCACTAGACATCACCTTCCAACAAATTCAAAAATATGAGCGTGGCACTAATCGCGTGAGTGCAGGGAGGCTTTTTGAGCTCAGTAAAGTGCTGAATGTCCCTGTTTCTTATTTCTTCGAGCAAATGAGCGATAGTGTATATCCGGGCAGTACCGGTTTTGGCTTATCTGATAATGATCAGGATGGTTTTGAGGGGCCTGATGTTATGTCGAGCAAAGAGACTTTAGAGCTTATTCGCACCTATTACTCCATTGAGAATCCGGAAATGCGTAAAGACATCATGAGATTCATCAAATCTATGGCTGAAAAGCTTGGCTGACCTTGTGCCGCATAATTTTCCCGCCCCCTTTTATTTTGCTTGCCAGAGGGGCGCGTTCCCTTTAGTGTCTGCAACTTGGAATGATAACTCCTAAAGTTTCAACTTTAAAAGATGGATAGACACCATGCAAAACACTGCACAAGCAATGACAGAAACCCCCAATAAAAAATTGAACCTCGACCTTAAAGATTACATCTTCACAAGTGAATCTGTATCCGAAGGACACCCGGACAAAGTCTGTGACCGCATCTCTGATGCCGTTGTGGATCTCTATTTCAAAGAAGACCCTTATTCCCGCGTGGCTTGTGAAACACTTGTGACAACCGATACGGTTGTTTTGGCAGGTGAAACGCGCGGCCCTGAGAGCATTACGAAAGATATGATTGAAGAAGCCGCGCGCGCGGCGATCAAAGATATCGGTTATGAGCAAGAAGGCTTCCACTGGAAGACTGCGAATGTTCAGGTTTTGCTTCACAAGCAATCTGTTGATATCGCGCAAGGTGTTGATGCCGGAACAGGCGTTGATACCAACGAAGGCGCGGGTGACCAAGGCATTATGTTTGGTTACGCTTGTAAAGAAACAGATGTTTTGATGCCTGCGGCGATCCACTATTCGCACCAAATCCTGAAAGGTTTGGCGGAAGCCCGCAAAAACGGGCCTTTGAAAGGCAAGATCGAGCCGGATTCAAAATCTCAAGTGACGCTTGAATATCGTGACGATAAACCTGTGCGCGCAACATCTGTCGTTGTTTCAACGCAGCACGCGGATGGTTTGAGCCAAGAAGAAATCAAAGAGATGGTTCGTCCTTATGTGGAAAACGTACTTCCCGAGGGCTTTATGCCTCCTGAAGAAGAATTCTACGTGAACCCCACTGGCCGTTTTGTGATTGGCGGCCCTGTCGGGGATGCCGGTCTTACGGGCCGTAAGATTATCGTCGATACTTATGGCGGCGCAGCTCCTCATGGCGGCGGCGCGTTCTCCGGTAAAGATCCGACAAAGGTTGACCGCTCTGCGGCTTATGTGACGCGCTATTTGGCGAAGAACGTTGTAGCGGCAGGGTATGCGGAAGCGTGTACTATTCAACTCGCATACGCTATTGGCGTTTCCAAGCCGCTTGGTTTCTATGTGAACACACATGGTACGGGAACTGCACCTGAGCAAGATATTATCAATGCGCTGAACAAGCTGGTTGATTTGTCCCCTAAAGGCCTTCGCGATCACCTACAGCTTCACCGCCCGATTTACGCGCGCACAGCGGCGTATGGCCACTTTGGCCGCACACCGGACGCCGATGGCGGCTTCTCTTGGGAGAAGACAGACATCGTAGAGGGCTTGCAGAAGATCCTTGGATAAAAAACCAGAAAAACGATTTTATGGGCGGCGTCAAAACCGCCCATTGAACACAAGCCGGGCAGATGCGAGAGATACGCTTTTGCCCGTTTTGTCGTTGGGCGCGGAGATTTTGACGGAAAAAGCGGATCTTGCGCCCTCCTCGCTTTTCGATTTCGATTATAAGGAATGCTGGTTCGAGATTGGCTTCGGCGCGGGGGAGCATTTGGCGGAGCTTCTGCGGCGGCATCCCGATAACGCCTATATCGGCGCGGAGCCGTTTATTAACGGCATGGCGGCGTTTTTGAAAGAGATTAAAGACGAAAATCATGATCATGTACGTGTGCATATGGATGATGCGATGATGGTAGCGAATTCATTGGAGGACGGGTGTTTGGACGGGATTTATGTGCTAAACCCCGATCCGTGGCATAAGAAGCGGCATCATAAACGCAGGATTGTTCGGGGTGAAAATCTAGATGTATTTGCGCGGATTTTAAAGCCCGGCGGGCAGCTTATTATGAGCACCGATGTTTTGGATTTGGCGGATTGGATGGTAACGGAGGCTTTTACTCATCCTGCATTCATGTGGAGCGCGAAATGTGCGCAAGATTGGCGCATGCCGCCAGAAGATTGGATTACAACCGCATATGAAGTGAAAGGCGCAAAAGGCGCGAAGAAGATGAGCTATTTGTTTTTTGAGAAAAAGCTTGAAAGTTAAGTAAAACGGCACTATAACACTCATAACAACCTGATCTTTTGATATGGGTGGGCTCATAAAGAGGCCCGCCTTTTTTGTTGGAAAAATAGGACTAAACGTATGAAACAAACACCGCTTGAAAAGCGCATGAGCGAGTATGCCGCACCCGTGATCGAAGATCTGGGCTTTGCGCTTGTATGTGTGAAGACCAACGGTGAAGGCGGAAGCCAGACAGTGACCGTTATGGCGGAAGACCCTGCGACGGGCCGGCTTGGTGTTGATGATGCGGCGAAGATCAGCCGCGCACTATCGGCTGTGTTTGATGTGGAAGACCCGATTAAAGGCGCGTATCGCCTTGAGGTCAGCTCCCCCGGGATTGATCGCTTTTTAACGCGGCTCAAGGATTTTGAAACGTATGAGGGCTATGAAGCCAAGCTGGAAAGCGAAATTCCGACCGAAGACGGGCAGCGGAAGTTCCGCGGCATTTTGGGCGGGGTTGACGGCGAAACGATAAAGATTACCACCGATAAAGGTGAAGCAGAAATTGCGTTCGGCAATTTAACGAAAGCAAAGCTTGTATTAACCGACGAATTGATTAAAAAGACAGCAGCAAATCTATAAGGAGAAAATGTAATGGAAATGCTACAAGTTGCCGATAATGTGGCACGTGAAAAGAATATTGACCGTGAAATCGTGATTGAAGCGATGGAAGAAGCGATCCAGAAAGCGGGACGTTCAAAATATGGCCACGACCAGGATATCCGCGCGGAGATTAACCGTAAGAACGGTGAAATCACAATGAAGCGTTACCGCGAAGTTGTTGAAGAAGATGCCGAAATTGAAAACGAAGTGGCACAGTTGCCGCTTTCACGCGCGCAGCTTATTAAGCCTGACGCCGCCGTGGGTGAGTTTTTGATTGATGTCCTCCCTCCTCTGGATTTCGGGCGGATTGCGGCGCAGACCGCGAAGCAGGTTATCATGCAAAAAGTGCGTGAAGCCGAGCGCGCGCGTCAGTACGGCGAATTTAAAGACCGCGTTGGTGAAGTGATTAACGGCGTTGTGAAACGCGTTGAATACGGCAATGCGACGATTGATATCTCAGGCCGCGCGGAAGCGTTGATGCGCCGCGATGAGAGCTTGCCGCGTGAGCATCTTAAAAACGGTGACCGCGTGCGCGCCATCATTTATGAAGTACGTGAAGAAATGCGCGGACCACAGATTTTCCTTTCTCGTACACACCCGGAATTTATGGCGAAATTGTTCACTCAAGAAGTGCCTGAAATTTATGACGGCATTATCGAAATCAAGGGCGTTGCTCGTGATGCGGGTAGCCGTGCGAAAATTGCGGTGTCATCAAATGACAGCTCGATTGACCCTGTTGGTGCGTGTGTTGGTATGCGCGGAAGCCGCGTTCAAGCGGTTGTAAACGAGCTTGGCGGTGAGAAAATTGATATTGTGCCTTGGTCTGATGACGTTGCCGGTTTCATGGTGAACGCGCTTCAGCCTGCGATGGTTACGAAAGTTGTTCTCGACGAAGATACAAAGCGTATGGACGTTGTTGTTCCTGATGATCAGCTTTCATTGGCGATTGGTCGCCGTGGCCAGAATGTTCGTTTGGCGTCTATGCTTTCAGGCTGGGATATCGACATCATGACGGAAGCGGAAGAGTCCGAGCGTCGCGCCGAAGAATTCAAAGTGCGCTCAACCTTGTTCATGGAAGCCATGGACGTGGATGATGTGATTGCTCACCTCTTGGTGGCGGAAGGCTTTACGACTGTTGAAGAGATTATCGAGACACCTGTTGTGGAATTGAACGAGATTGAAGGCTTTGAGGAAGAAATTTCTACAGAGCTTCAAAACCGTGCGATTGCGTATCTTGAAGCGAAGCAAAAAGAGCTTGATGAAAAGCAAAAAGAGCTTGGTATTGCCGATGACCTTATGACGGTTGAAGGCCTCAAGCCTTCACAGATCCTGAAATTGGGTGCTGGCGAGATCAAGACACGTGATGATTTGGCTGATTTGGCTGCGGATGAGCTTGTTGAGCTTCTCGGTGAAGGCCAGATTACGTTGAAAGATGCGAATACGGTGATCATGGGCGCGCGCGCTCACTGGTTTGAAGAAGAAGATGCGAAAGCAGCGGAAGAAGCCGCAGCGGCGGATGCTGCTGAAGCAGACACGTCTGCGGAAGAGCACCCTTCTGAAAACGCAGCGTAAGAGCAATGTTAGGACTAAAGGATACATGCAAGACACAGGTTATTTCAGATTTGAAGCTGTATTAAACGCGCCCATCACGGCGCGGCATGCCTTGCGTGATTTTTTAGCAAAACACCCTATCTCATTACAAATAAGTGAAATTATCGCGCGCGCCTTTGACGCTATGGGTGCTCGCGTGTATAACAATGCATCTAAACCCCAGAAGGTAACTTTATGAGCGAAGCAAAAGACAAAGAAAAAGCAGAAGACAAAGGCGAAAATAAGGGCAAAAAAACCTTAAGCCTTGGAGGGACGCTGAGTCTTAAAGGCGGCGCGGCAAGTGGTCCGAAGCCTTCTGCGCCCGGAACTGTATCTGTTGAAGTGCGCCGCAAGCGCGCGCCTGCCCCTGCGCCCAAACCGCAAAGCGGACGCAGAGAAGATGCGCTGTCTGCGGCAGAGCGTGAAGCCCGCGCGAAAGCCCTGAAGAACGCTCTGGCGGATGACAGCAAAGGCAAGACTACCTTGCCCCAGCGCAAGCGCGTGACGATTGAAGACAAGAAAAAAGAACAAGCCGAAGCCAAACACGAGGAGCAAAGCGCCCGTGAAAAAGAAATGGAAGAGCTTCGCAAAATTGAAGAAGAAGAGCGTGCAAAGATTGACGAGCAGCAAGCCAATGCGCCTGCTATTCCTCTTGATCCCGACTCGCCTTTGCCTGCGCGCCGCGCAAAACCGGAAGGCGAAGAAGAGAGCTATCGCGATAAATTAAAGAAAGATACGCCGAAGGCCCCGCCGAAAACTGCTGATAACCGCCGCGGCGGACGCATTACGGTGACACAGGCTTTGAACCGCGATTATGATCGTGATCGCGGCATGTCTATGGCGGCGCAAAAACGTGCCCGTGAAAAAGCCCGCCTCGCGGCGCAAGGGCCAAAAGAGGCCGCGCAAAAGGTTTTCCGCGAAGTGGTCGTGCCGGAAGTTATTACGGTGGCGGAGCTTGCCAACCGTATGACAGAACCGACAGGCGCAGTTGTTAAGGCGCTTATGAATCTGGGCGTTATGGCGACAGTGACACAGAGCATTGATGCCGATACTGCGGAGCTTGTGATTGAAGAATTTGGCCACAAAATCAAGCGCGTTACGGACGCCGATGTTGAAGACGTGCTTGATATTCGCGTTGACAGCGAAGATGATCTTGAGCCGCGCGCCCCTGTTGTAACCATTATGGGTCACGTTGATCACGGAAAAACATCCTTGCTTGATGCTTTGCGCAACACCAATGTTGTGTCCGGCGAAGCAGGCGGCATTACACAGCATATCGGCGCGTATCAGGTTACGGTTAAATCCGGTGCGAAAATCACATTCCTTGATACGCCGGGCCACGCCGCCTTTACAGAGATGCGTGCGCGCGGCGCGAATGTCACGGATATTGTTGTGATTGTTGTGTCTGCGGAAGACAGCGTTATGCCGCAAACGATTGAAGCGATTAATCACGCGAAAGCGGCTGGTGTACCGATGATTATTGCGGTGAACAAGATTGATTTACCCGATGCAAACCCCATGAAGGTGAAGCAAGAGCTGCTTCAATATGAAGTGGTGGTTGAGGAGCTTTCAGGGGATGTGCAGGCGATTGATATTTCAGCCAAGCAAGGCACGAACCTTGATCTTTTGGTGGAAGCGATTGCGCTGCAAGCCGAGCTTTTGGAGCTTAAAGGCAATAGAAACCGTGAAGCGCAAGGCGTTGTTATTGAATCCAAACTTGAAAAAGGCCGCGGCTCTGTTGCCACTGTGCTTATCCAAAACGGAACGCTTAAAATTGGTGATATTTTTGTCGCCGGCGCGGAGTACGGTAAGGTTCGCGCGCTTATCAATGATAAAGGCGAGAATGTTCAGGAGGCATATCTAGGACAACCTGTTGAAGTTTTGGGTGCAAACGGAACGCCCGAAGCAGGCGACCCTTTCAATGTTTTGAATGACGAGAAAAAAGCAGCCGAAATTGCGGAATATCGCAAGCGCAAGAAACGCGAGATGATCTCCACGAAGGCCATGGCCGGACGCACGACCATTGATGATCTTTTGCTTGCCCGTGAAACAGGAGAAAAAACCGCCCTGCCCGTTATTGTGAAGGCAGATGTGCATGGGTCCGTTGAGGCGATTGCAGGCTCTTTCGAAAAAATGGTCGAAGAAAACGAAGGCATTGCGATCCAAGTGCTGCACCAAGGTGTTGGCGGGATTACCGAGTCTGATGTAAAACTTGCAGCGGCCTCAAGCGGTATCATTATCGGGTTTAATGTTCGCGCGAATACGCAGGCCCGTGATTTGGCCGCGAAAGAAGGCGTGGATATTCGCTATTATAACGTGATTTACGATGTGATTGATGATGCGAAGGCTGTTCTGACAGGCATGCTTTCACCAACGCAGCGTGAAGAATATATCGGTAATGCGGTTATTAAAGAGGTCTTCAACATCACCAAGGTCGGTAAAGTGGCCGGTTGTGAAGTGA
>CAYGKM010000016.1:0-31331 GCA_964350695.1 uncultured Micavibrio sp. | reverse complement strand
TGTTTGGGAGGGCGTGAAATACTGTTCCGAACGATGCCGGAACAGTAAGAGATGATTTAGTAGGCTTTTTTAACGCCGCTTGCGACGGCTGCTTCGGCTTTGTCCTTACCCATGATCGCGCAGAGCGTTGTTGAGCATTTCGGGCATGAGCCTTTGGCCATATAGCCGCCTTTTTTGGTTTGGTGAATGGCGGGAGACTTCATCTCTACGCCCTTTTCTTTACATTTAACACAATATGCGGTGATTGCCATTTTGGCCTCCATTTGTTGAGGAATGGTATTTACGACTCCATTATAGCATTTTTTTGCGGAATTTCGCAGGGCTGATTGTATATCAATGTTTTGGGGGCAATGGGGCGCGGTTATTTTTTATCATCATTCGGTTTCCACCAGTCGCGGCCTGCGTCTTTAGGCGGTTTTTTATCCGAGGGGATTTCAGGGCCTTTTCGCGGTGCGCTTTTTGTTTTGAGGGTTTTAAGCGCCGCACTTTCCTTGTCGTCATGGAGCTCATATTCGTCAGGGCCAAGACCTGACATCGGGTTGGTCTTGCTTTGAACTTTTTTGATTGCGACCATGGCTTTTTCGTATTCTTGTCTGTTGATTTGTTTTAAGAGGGCTTGGACTGAGTCATCCTCATCGATCATTGTCTGGTATGGATCTTTGATCGCTTTCGGTATTGTGACCAAGACATCTTCGATTGCGAAGAGTTCTTCTTCCGAAACTCCGCAGTTTTTAAACATCTCTATGGTTTCATCCCATATCGTGTCGAATTCTTCGGGCGATGCGCCGCTTGCCAAACGCGTCAGTTTTTCGATGCTTATTTGGGTGGCTTTTTGCACGAGCAACAATTTTTTAAGAACAAGTTCATGGTGTTTGAGATAGTGATCTAAAACCGTTGTGGTTAGTGCTTTATTATGTTCGGGGTTGTGAGTGCTCATTGTCATGCGGCCTTTCTTCTATCGGGGCCGCTATACTTGGCTTTTCGCACGCGCCGCCTGTCCGGACCATAATAGTTTTCGGAGTCTACGCAGGGTCTGGGTTTTGAGAGGGTGTATTGAATTCTTTTGCTGAGGTCGCTGATTGAAAAGGGTTTGCACAGATATTCCGTCACGCCCGCATCAAGGGCCTTTTTGACCAAGGACAGGCTTGTATTGCCGGAGCATAAAATTACGGGGGTGAGTGTTTTATTCTTGCGGTCATCTTCTCTAATGGCTTTGGTGAGGCTAAGGCCGTCATAATCCCCCATATCCCAGTCGGTCAGGACGACATCGGGGTGCGATCTCAGGAACACCTCCAAGGCTTGTTTGCCGTCATCCGCCGTTACGCATTCCCTCACCTTCAAGGTTTTAAGGATGTTTAACAGAAGGATTTTCATGTTTCTGTCATCATCAACAACAAGAACGGTGTTTTTCGAGAAGTCATAGCTCATAAAACGAGTTTAATGAGTTCGGCTGTATGTGCAATATGGTATTTGATGTTGTGAAGAAGAAAATGGTGGGTGGTACTGGGATTGAACCAGTGACCCCTTCCGTGTCGGGGAAGTGCTCTACCGCTGAGCTAACCACCCTTTGCTCTTCCGTTTTTGGTTTTTGAGTACGTTGCGCCTTCTCTCGCCTATTCAATATAGGCTTCGCTCGACGCGCCTTCTCAAAAACGCAAAACCGTTTGAGCAAAAGAAGTGTTTGTTTACCGCAGTCTTGTTTATTTAGTCAAGCGGCAAGTAACGTTTCAACCTGATCTACAAGGTCATTCAGGTGAAAGGGCTTGGAGAGGATTTTGGCGTTTTGCTCGGTGATGTTTTTGTTGCCCATGGCTACGGCGGCGAAACCGGTGATGAACATGACCTTCAGATCGGGCATCAGGGCGGTGGCTTTTTGGGACAGCTCTATGCCGTCCATACCGGGCATTACGATATCGGTGAGGAGGAGGTCGAATTTTTCGCCTGCTTTGCCTTCGAGGGCGTCCAGGGCGGCTTTGCCGTCATGGGTCTCGGTAACCTCGTGACCGGCTTTTTCGAGGGCCAGTTTCAGGAAGGCTGACATTGATTTATCGTCTTCGGCGATGAGTATAGAGGCCATGGTTTTATATCCTTTTAGTTGGATTAATAATTTTACGAGTTTCTGGCCGATATTTGTACCGAATAATTTGCCTCAGGGGGGGAAGTTATCAAATCCAGAGTGGCCTGATCCCCGAGTTTTTGGCAAAAAAGCGTAGCTTTTTCAGAGGCGTAGGCCAGCATGGGGATGGTGGAAATGTTCTGCAGGTTTTTCTTGGGGATGAGTGCGCTGGCGACTTTGTGGATTTCCAAAGGCTCGAACGGGGCGCGGGTTTTTGAGGCGGTTTTTTCCGGCCAGATTCGTTTGATGGCATAGAGGATTTTTTCGGTGGCGGGTCTGTATCTTTTTGCGCAAGGCACGAGTGTGCATGCGGGGCTAAACAGCGTGTCGCTGAGGAGCGGGGGGGAATAGGAGGACGGACAATCTATGAGTTCAAGCGCGCCGTCATGGGTTTCGATGAGGGCAGTGTGGCCGGAGCGAAGCCAGCTTCCCGAGTTGGCGTAGGTGATGTCTTGCACGGCTTTGATGACGGGGATGTGGGTATGACCGCAGATGAGCCCATCGAGGCCGCGCTGTTTGACGGCCTTGTGTACGGCGGCTTCGAAGTTGTTGAGGAGGTGCAGCGCTTTTTGGCTGTGCTTGCTCATGGCTTTGGCGAGGGAGAAGGGTTTGAGTTTGCCCGAGATTAAGATGCGCGGGCCGCTTCGGTATGTACCGAGGAGATCCATGAAGAAATCATACACATAATCGCCCCAGCGGGAGAGCGGGCCTTTGAGTATTTTGCGGTCGAATTGATCGCCGTGCAAGACGAGGAATTTGCGGCCATCGAGCATGCGGTGGACGGTTTTGTCTTTGATTTCGATGCCGATTTTGCTGGCGAAGCGATAGCGCATGATGGGCAAAAGTTTGCGGACTTCTTCGTCGTGGTTGCCGGGCAGGTAGATGACCCGCGTGCCCGCGTCGATTTTTTTTGCGATTTCATCGAGTACGCAGTTGCAATCTTCTGTCCAGTACCAGCGTTTATTGAGTTTCCAGCCATCGACGATATCGCCGACGAGATAGAGTTTATCGGTGTGGAAGGATCGGAGAAAATCAACAAGGGCGCGGGCGTCAAAGCTTTTAGCTCCCATATGGAAGTCGGAAAGGAAGACTGATCTGTAATACACAGGGCGATTAAGCCCGGAAAAACCGTAAGGCATTAAATGATCTCTGGTGAAGCCCATGCAGAATGCGCAGACTGATGAACCAAAATATATATAGAGCTTACGCGACTCGGCAGGGTTTGCGCAAATTTGAGTCTTTAAAAGGGGGAAGTTGTTCACAGACTAAAAAGAGCATGTGAGGGCATGAATTATTTCACTTTGTTTATCAGGGCGTCTTCGTATTGTTTGGCGGCGCGTTCCCATGTGAAATGGGTTTTCACGAAATCCGAGCGTTGCTTGGCGCTCCCGCAGGTTAGCGCTTTCTTTGCTGCGGTGCTTAAGTCATCATCGGTCAGGACGCCGAGGAAGTCTTCGGTCATGATGTCGATCGGGCCTGTGGCTCTATACGCGGCGATGGGGACGCCCGAGGCGAGGGCTTCGATGAGGACGATGCCGAAGGTGTCGGTGCGGGAGGGGAAGACAAAGACATCGGCGGAGCGGTAATATTCCGCGAGCTGCGCGCCTTCTTTTTTGCCGAGAAAATGTGCATCGGGGTATTTGGCCTCGAGTTCCTGTTTGCTAGGGCCAAGGCCGATCACGACTTTTGAGCCGTCCCAGTCCATTTCGAGAAAGTCTTCGATGCTTTTTTCAATCGCGATGCGCCCTACATAAAGGGCGATCGGGCCTTTCATGTCTTTGTACTTTGTTTTTTTGCCTGTGCTGAAATTGTCCAAATCCGCACCACGGATCAAGCGGTGCATGGGGTTTTTGAAATTCCAAGAGATGAGCTGGTCTTCAAGGCTTTGGGTGGCGACAAACATCGTTTTCGAGCGAGAATGGAAATTACGCACGACTTTTTTGCCGATATTGTGCCAGAAGCCATAAAGGAACGGCGTGAAGCGTGCGAGGCGTTTGGCGACATAGTCGGGGAATTGCGTGTGGAAGGAGGTTGAGAACGGCATATTATGCTTGATGCAGTATTTGCGGGCCGCCCAGCCTAGCGGTCCTTCGGTGGAGATGTGAATTTTCTCGGGGCCGTAGGCTTCGATCATGTTTTTTAAACGCCGATAGGGGAAAAGCGCCAGTTCAATTTCGGAATAGCCGAGCATCGGCATACGCAGCGGAAAATCAGACGGGCCGATGACGTGGACTTCATGGTCCAGTTTTCGCATATGCTTGCTTAAATGCTCATACGTCCTTACAACCCCGTTTACTTGAGGTAGCCAGGCGTCGCTTATAATTAGGAGTTTCATGGAAATAATGCGCTTACAGTTTAACCAGCATAGACTTTTCAATCCTTCAATCTTACACTGTAAAGAACATTCTCCAATGGTCTTTAGGTATATGATTAACAGGTTTTTTTTCACATTCGGTTTGATTGTCGCTTGCTTGGGCGCGGCGGGCGGCGCATATGCGCAAGAATGTGATGTGGATTACGAGCAGTTGGTTAAGCTGCATGAGGCTAATTTGGGGTCGTATAACATCTGGGATACGGTTTTGGGAGAGCGCGATATTCAGGAGCGCTTTAAAAGTGCGGTTGTGCTTGAGAGCGGCAATGTGCTGGCTGTGGGGGAGCGTTTTGGCGCGAAAGATGCACCTGCGGAGCTGCTTCTTGCGGAGATCAAGAAGAACGGGCGGCCTGCGTGGCAGAAGATTCACGGCGTTGCGGGGCTAAAGAATATTATCAAGATGCTGCCTAATTCAAAGGGCGTGGCTGTTTTGGCGAACCGCTCTGTGGGGAAAGACCGCCTTGTGCTGTGGTTCGGGGTGTTTGATGCGGAAGGGGCATTGCTGTCGCAAAAAGAGATTAAAGCCAGTGGCAGCCTCGAGGCGTTTGATATTGCACGCATGGCGGACGGCAAATCATATATGATTGCGACTTCGGCGAGGGGGCGGCCTTCGGACGCGGCGTTTACCAAGCTGTATATTGTCAATGAGGCGGGCGGTGTGCGCTTTGATAAATCTATCGTTACGGGTTTTGAGAACAGGGTTATGGGTCTGGACGTTTTGCCGACAGGTGAAGTGCTGGCGACCGGATTTATCACCGATGATAATCAGCGAAAATCAGGCTGGGTCACGTTTTTGAATTCTGCAGGGGATATTGTCTGGCAGCGGCAATATCCGCGTGGGGCGGGCGCGCAGCTTGAGGTCGGCATGGCGTATAAACAGAATTTATTGCTTGTGGCGGGCACGGCGTTGCCGCTGGATATGGCGCAAAATCGCGGGGCGTGGGTGATGGTGATTGATGCGGCCAGCGGCGCGGTGGGCTGGCAAAGATTTTATACAGGCTCGCTGGGCTATGTCGCGCGTGATATGATGCTGAGCAATGATGGTTTGATTTCGGTGTTGGTGGACGGGGAAACCCCTCTTAATCCTGATAATAGAGTTTTAGGGCAGCAAGAACATGTAAGGCTTTTGACCTTAAGTCCGCGCGGGGTTTTGTTCGAGAGCGATGAATATTTTAACGGCGAAGGGGTGGATGCGTATCAGCTTTTACCCGGGCCGAATAATGAACGGATACTCGTCGGAGGGAGTGACATGGCTTATAAAATGGAATCTGGAGAAGAGGGCGTCGAGCCTGAAATCATACGCGGGGAAGATGCGTGGCTTGCGGCGGGTACGGCGATGGAGCTTTACGATGACCCGTGTGTCGTAAAACAGCGGGTGCTGCCGTAATGTCGAGCGAAGATGACGATACGGTGCAGTTCGTTTTTGAAGACGAGCATGCGGGCTTAAGGCTGGATAAGGCGCTTAGCCAGATCAGCGAGGATTTATCGCGCTCGCGGGCGGCGGCGCTTATCAGCGAGGGTGCGGTGATGCTGAATGGGCTTAAATGCGCCGATGTTTCGCGCAAGGTGGCCAAGGGGCACAAGGTGGAATTGATTATGCCGCCCTTGGAAGCGGCGGAGCCTTTGCCTGAAGATATTCCATTAGATGTTGTATATGAAGACGAGCATTTGCTGGTGATCAATAAGCAAGCGGGGCTTGTTGTACATCCGGGTGCGGGGAACTGGTCGGGGACGCTGGTGAATGCGTTGCTTTTTCATTGCGGCGATAGTTTATCGGGGATTGGCGGCGTTGTGCGCCCCGGCATTGTGCACCGCCTTGATAAAGATACATCGGGTTTGATGGTGGTGGCGAAGCATGACCAAGCGCATAAAGGCTTGGCGGCGCAGCTTGAGGACAGATCTTTGAGCCGCGTTTATGAAGCGCTGGTGCTCAAAATTCCTGTGCCGCCTAAGGGCACGATAGATATGCCGATTGGCCGCGATCCTCGCAATCGTTTGCGGATGGGCGTTCGCCCGAGAGACGGTAAGGAAGCGCGCACGCATTATCATGTACGCCAAGGCTTTGACGAGGCGCTTTCACTTGTGGACTGCAAGCTGGAGAGTGGTCGCACGCACCAGATCCGCGTGCATATGCAGGCGGTTAAGCATTGTTTGATCGGCGATCCGCTATATGGACCGCAAGATACGGCGGTGCGCGGCGCGATGTCAAAAGCGGGGTTTAGCGAGAAGGCCATTGAAGGGGTTTTACGCTTCTCTAGACAGGCTTTGCATGCAAAGGCGTTGTCCTTTGTGCATCCGATTACGGAAGAGGTTCAGAGTTTTGAAGCCGATCGGCCTGATGATTTTTCTAAGTTGCTGAATTTATTACATAAATAAAAAAGTAGATACAATTTTAGATAAAAGTCTTGCATTTACATAATATATTGGATATTCTAAATATATAAGGTCAGTGCGAACAAAGCCAAATGGCCATGACATAATAGACAAGAATTTAAAGTAGAGTGAGCAGATTAACAAATTGACGGACAAACGGCGTTCTCAAAAGCCTCTCAAGTTTAGTAGATAGTAGTTTTAACCCAATTTAACTTCATCCGATCTGGTACAACTACACCGCTCCCCTCGGGGGGCGGTTTTTCTTTTGATTCATGCGTTGTAGGGGCTGTGAGTTTTTAAAGTTTGTTGACAAAAAAAACAAACCAGAATATATTTACGTAATTATTTTAAATAAGGGTTTTCTATGAGCATAGTGGCGACAAAATATTTAGAATTTTTAATCCCTCAGCAATTAGATGTTATTAACCAAAGTGCAAAGGGGAATGTTAGCATCCCCGTTTTTTTTACGGCGGGTGATTTGCTTGACCTTTTTCAAACATCTTCTCAAAACATCGGCAACCCAATTGGCCTTGTAAGGGAAGTTGATATGCAGAGCGCTCAAGCTCCAGAAGTTTTAAAAAAGGCAATTGAAAGTAAGCCTCACATGGGGCATACAAGCAATAATACCTTGGTTATGGCTTTTTCAATATTTGGTTATGCTGCTAGTCTGGGAAGGCATGTGGAGTGTTTTGGCACTGAAGTCGATGGAAACGGTGAAGTGGTAAATAGCGGTCCCAAGTTGCATGCTCGAGCAAACCCTGAAATGTTCGTTGAGTTTCAAGATGATCCTGTGAAAGGCGCAAGAGCGTTCTTCTCAAATGTTCACTCTGCTGTGGGAAGCCCTGACAGGATAATGTTAATGGGAATTGTTTCTCCAAATCCTATCGTAAATTAGCGGTTAGGGCTTACTCCACAATTTCATCCCAATATTCGGACATATGATTAAGGGTGAAGCCTTCGGTGAGGCTGTAGAGCGGCATCGGGTTTTGAAGGCTTTGGCCTATATCACGGCCAAACGGGGCGATGGCCGTGTTGATTTTCGCGTTATCAGGCATGTATTTATAGCCGCCGAGCGGGAGGGAGAGTTTCACGCCATGGTAGCTGTGGGTTGTGCCGCCGAAGAGATCAAAGTCCGCGTTATCGGAGAGGGTGACGAAGCCTTCGAGCTTTGCGCCGTTTTTGAATTGCTTTTGTAAGCCGAGAGACACGCCGAGATCCTCGGCCAAGAACCTCCCCGCTTTGGCGTTTAAGGTGACGTCCCATTTCGGGAGGTCGTACCAGCCCTCAATATGGCCGCTTAAGATATGGTCGCCGTTAAGGCCGAGGTTCAAAGTGGTTTCGGGATCACGTTTGAGGGCGAGGAAGCTTTGCGCGCCGATTGCCCAGCGGGCGTTATACGGGCGGTAGAGAAGCTCTCCGCCTGCGCCTGCGTACATTTCCTCCAGATACCCGCCCATGAGCGACATATGAAGGTCTGAGCGGAGGCTGTGTGTGAAGGAGAGGTATTGATTTTCGAGAGAGATGCGGCGCGCGGCAAAGCGATCAATGTTGCTGCGTAAGGGCAGTATGCTCCTCGGGCGGGTATCGGCGATTTTCGAAAGGTTGTCTTTAAGGTTTAAGCGCAGCGCGGCGGCGGTATCGAGGAGGCCGAAGAAGGTGGGGCCCTTGCTTCCTATGATCGCGGCGGTGCGGTAGAGCGTGCCGTTATCTTCTTCCGCCAGTGAGAACTGATTATCGAGGGTGAAATCCCATTCAGGGCCGCCATAGGCGTATTCGGCGGGGCGGCGGAGTTTTGAAAACGCTTCGCCTGTTTGGGGGATGATTTCTGCGTTGTGCCAGATTTCTTCTGCGCTGGCTTGGTTTTTGGCGCTGGCCTGCATGAGGTCGCGGCGCATGAGTTTTACGCGGGGCCCGCGCAAGCCCATGATGGTGGGGGTGATGTTTAAGGCCTCTATGGCGGGGCCTGCATGGTTGCTCATATGTTTGGCGGCCCGCCCGATTTGGCGCGGGCTGGAGAGGTCGCCCGACAAGATGAGTTTGGTGCAGGCTTCATATGTTTCGCCCTGTGTGTCATAGAGGAATTGGCCGTCCTTTTCGGCGGAGGATCGCATTTGGGCGGGGAGGGCGAGGCCGGTGCGATAGGGGCGCATGAAGACGGCGCTGGTTTCTTGTGTGTCTTGTTTTCGCCAGTCTTTTAGGTTGCCGCGAAGGAATAGACGCGCCATGACCTTGTCTGTGCCTTGCATACCGAGGCTAAGATCACCCGCTAGCCCTGACCATTCAGGCGTGCGGTAGTTTAGGCCGATGCCCCATGGTGCGGGGGCGTTGTAATCAAAGGCGGCTTGCTCTGCTGTATATCTATCTGCGCCGTAATCGAATTTGACCGACAGGCCATCGAGGGGCGTGTGGTATTCAGCGCCGGCGAAGAGGCCGATATCGTCACCCGTGAACCAGTCATCGGGGCGGTTTGGCATTTCGCCATCCAGGCTTCGGTTTTTGCCGAAATGTGAAAGCAGCCCTTTGAATGGGTTCTTGAAATGTTTGGCTGTGCCGTATCGTCCCCATCCTAGTCCTGCGGTGAAATCAAAATCTTTATACCGTTTGGAAGCGGCGATATATTCGCCTGCCATGCGTTTATGACCCAAAGCGGATTGCACGCCGAGGGCGATTGCGGGGCGGCTTTCGGTTTCTTCGAGGAGGCGGAGTTTAAAGTCTACGCCCGGATAGAGGCGGTCGGCATCACCGCCTATGCTGGAGGTTTCGGCGGTTTGGCGGATGTTGATAAAGACAGGAGAAGCGATTTGCAGGCCGAGCCATGCGTTTGTATAAGGATCAAGGGTGGAGAGGCCGCCTGTGATTGTACCGGCTTTATCCATGCGGGCGCTGGGGACGGTGTTGAGGCCAAGCGGGCCATAGAGGGTGGGTGATGCAGCAAGGTTTTCGGCATGCGAAGGGGCGGCCGTAAGCAGGGCGGCGGCGCAGAGTGCTGTTAAACTCGCTTGTTTATGCTTCATAAAATTTGCCGGACGTGACAAAGAACTATTCAACCATGAGTTTTCAGGAATAATCCTTTTCTGTCAAAGGTTTGGGCGGCATGGGGCGGTTTAAACTCTGTATAAAAATCCGACAAAGACTCTTTCCTCGATTCGCGCGCTCATGTACCTTAAAAGGATGAGTGATTTAGAATGTGATTTGCTTGTTATTGGCGGCGGTATTAACGGATGCGGAATAGCGCGGGATGCGGCGGGGCGCGGCCTTTCTGTGATTTTGCTTGAGGCGAAGGATTTGGCGAATGGCACGTCCTCGGCGAGCACGAAGCTTATTCATGGCGGTTTGCGGTATCTGGAATTTTTGGAATTTGCACTTGTGCGGGAGTCCTTGAAAGAGCGCGAGACGCTTTTGGGGTTGGCGCCGCATATTATCTGGCCGATGCGCTTTATTTTGCCGCATACGCCTTCGCAGCGCCCGTTTTGGATGATCCGTTTAGGGTTGTTTTTATATGATCATTTGGCGAAACGGGCGGTTTTGGATGGCTCTAAGGGGGTCAATTTATCGAAACATAAAACAGGGCGCGTTCTTGAAGACAAGTATCGGCGCGGGTTTTCGTATTCTGATTGTTGGGTTGATGATGCGCGGCTTGTGGTTTTGAACGCGGTTGATGCTGCGGATCACGGCGCACAAATTTTGACGAATACGAAATGCGTGAAGTTAAAGGCGCATGATGAGTTTTGGGAGGTTGAGGCGCAAGGCTCGAAGCCGAAGAAATCACTCAAGATTAAAGCGTCGATGGTTGTGAACGCCGCGGGGCCTTGGGTGAGGGAGCTGATTGAATCCTCGGGCTTAAAGAAAACCTCGGCAGGCGCGCCGCGCATTCGGATGGTGAAGGGCTCGCATTTGATTTTGCCGCGTCAATATGAGGGCGATCAGGCGTATATATTGCAGCAAAAAGACGGGCGCATAACATTTGCAATCCCCTATGAGCGTGAATATACGCTGGTCGGAACGACGGAAGAGGGATATGAGGGCGATCCTTATCAGGCGAGAATTTCGGATGAGGAGTTTGAATATTTGCTGCGGGCGTATAACGCGTATTTCAAAGATAAAATCGATAAATCCGATGTGATTTGGACCTATAGCGGTGTGCGTCCGCTTATGGATGATGGTGAAGCGGAAAGCCGTAAGGTGAGCCGTGATTATAGGCTGTATAGTCATAGTGAATCAAAGGCACCGATGATTTCCGTTTTTGGCGGGAAGCTCACGACATATCGGGTTTTGGCCGAAGAGGTGGTTGATAAGCTGCTTTATCTAGATAATCGTTATGCGCCCGCATGGACGGATGAAAAGCCTTTGCCGGGCGGGGATATTCTGGATGGAGATTTTGCTGCATTTTTGGATGCGCAGGGTGATGAATATCCGTGGTTGCCGGAAGAGCTTTTGCTGCGTTACGCGAGAAGCTACGGCACGCGGATGGATTTGTTTTTGGACGGTGCATCGAGCTTGGATGATTTGGGTAAGGATTATGGCGATGACGTGTATGGCGCGGAGGTCATATATTTGATCCGTTATGAATTTGCGCGCAGTGTAGAGGATATATTGTGGCGGCGATCAAAGCTTGGTGTGCATGTTTCTGATAAGGTTATTGAGGCATTAGAGAAAGATATCAAAAAGCTTGTGAAGGATTACGCATAAAGATGGCCGATGTATTACTAGCGATTGACCAAGGCACAACAAGTTCACGCGCGATTATATTTGATGCGCGCGGAAATGTTCTGGAGGTGCAGCAAAAAGAGCTGGAGTTATTTTATCCTCATAAGGGCTGGGTGGAGCAGGACGCAAACGCGATTTGGGATGATGTAGTGTTTTGTGCGAAGGATGTTTTGCAGAAATCGCAGCAAACGCCGATTGCAATCGGCATTACAAATCAACGGGAAACCACGGTGGTGTGGGATCGTGCGAGCGGCGAGCCTGTTTATCATGCGATTGTCTGGCAAGACAGGCGCACCGCCGATATTTGCGAGGGCTTGCAAGCGCAAGGGCATGAGGCGATGATTGCGGAGAAGACGGGGCTGCTGCTTGATCCGTATTTCTCGGCGACGAAAATTGCGTGGATTTTGGATAATGTCGAGGGCGCGCGGGTGCGGGCGGAAAAAGGTGAGTTGGCGTTTGGCACGGTGGAATGCTGGCTACTCTGGAAGCTGACGGGCGGGGAGCGGCATATCAGCGATGTGACCAATGCGTGCCGCACGATGCTTTATAATGTGCGCGAGCAAAAATGGGATGAGGATCTTCTCGCGCTGTTTAAGATCCCTGCGTCTATGATGCCTCAAGTTTATGATAATGCTGCGGATTTTGGTGCAGCAAAAGCGGACATTCTCGGTGTTGAAATCCCTGTGTGCGGGATGGCGGGCGATCAGCAATCCGCGTTGATCGGGCAGGGGTGTTTTGAAGAGGGAATGATTAAATCCACCTATGGGACAGGGTGTTTTGCGCTGATGAATATCGGCGCGGCCTTTAAGCCTTCGCAGAACCGTTTATTGACCACGATAGCGTATCGCATAAATGGCGCGGTGACCTATGCGGTGGAGGGGTCTATTTTCACAGCGGGCGCGGCGGTGCAGTGGCTTCGGGATGGTTTGAATGTGTTTGACGATGCGGCGGAAAGCGAGGCGATGGCGCTTTCGGTTGCAGATAATAACGAGGTTTATTTTGTGCCCGCATTTACGGGGCTTGGTGCGCCGTATTGGGACCCGGAGGCGCGGGCAGCGATTGTGGGGCTCAGCCGTGAAAGCACGAAGGCGCATATTGTGCGCGCGGCGCTGGAGGCGCAAGGGTACCAGACGCTTGATCTTGTGGGCGCGATGGAAGATGACAGCGGGCACGAGGTAAGCACTCTTCGTGCGGATGGCGGTTTAACGGCGAATGATTTTGTGTGTCAGTTTTTGGCGGATATGCTGCAAAAACCGGTTGAAGTGCCGAAGGTTGTGGAGACAACCGCATGGGGAGCGGCGGTGTTGGCGGGCTTGCAAGCAGGCGTGTTTAACGATCTAAGTGAGGTTTCAAAGCAATGGAGCGCGCATAAGCGTTTTGAGCCGATTATGACGGCGGCGGATGTGCAAAAGCTTTATGATGGATGGTCAAAAGCGGTTAAGCGCGTTTTGGATTAAACCAAACCTGTTACGCTAACATCGTTTGTTCCGCCATTTTGTTCAATCAGCAGGGTGACCGTGCCGTCCGTCCAGACATCGTAGTTACCGTCTGTGCCTGTGCCTTCGTCAACGGAGAGGTCCTCATGGGACTTTGTGAAGTTCCCGACGCCGAATTCGCCGCCCGCAAGCGTGATGGAATCAGCGATATCCCCTTTAAAGATCAGGGTGTTCTTATGGTCGGTCATCTCGATGATATCATTATAGCTTAGGACGATAT
This sequence comes from uncultured Micavibrio sp., assembly GCA_964350695.1. Taxonomy (GTDB): domain Bacteria; phylum Pseudomonadota; class Alphaproteobacteria; order Micavibrionales; family Micavibrionaceae; genus TMED27. The sequence continues at coordinate 18,048 of CAYGKM010000016.1, read as the reverse complement.
TTTGGACCCCTGCGCCGAGTTCAATGACTTCGATGCCGCGGATATAGTTGTCATCAACATTCTGGAAGTCCAGCGTTGCGCCTGCATTTTGGATAAGCAGTGTGTCGCCTTTTCCAAAGTCCGTTGGGGTGTTGCCGTTGATTACATCAAGGTGGCTAAAGCTGCTGTGGCCGCCATCCATCAATATGTTCAAGCCGTTTGTTTGAAGGTTTGCCATTAGGCCTGTATTGGACATTTCGATTTCAAATGTATCGTCCCCGTCCATTCCGAAAAGCTGGTTTTTCGCGCCTTGGATTATGAATTGATCGTCGCCAAATCCGCCTATAACCTCGTTGTTTTGTGTGTTTTCGCCAAGTGTAGCAACGTTTTCGCCGTTTCCTAAATTCACAAGGTTGGTATTGGTCAGGAAGCCGTTTGTGCCGAGGGAAACCGTGTCGTCGCCATTTCCGGCATAAATGCGGTTGTTGGTCGAAGCGGCGGTGAAGCCCAGATCAAAGACTTCGTTTGAGGCATTGCCGATATAATCTGCTGCGTTCCCTACAATATCCGCGGTGTCCAAGCCAGGTGTGGCGGCGGCATCTACGACTTCATAGGTGTATGAGGTGTAGCCTTCTGCGCTTGTGTCGCTATAGCTGATTTCACCTGTTACGGAATCAACCGCGCGCACTTCGATGGTGAATGAGCCAATGGTGGTATCCGGATTCCATGTTAAGTCTAGCAGACCGTTTGCGCCAAGTTCGCCGGTTGTCGGGTTGAAATTAAACGCCATTAGGTCTCCGCCGAGAAGCCCTGTCAGGAAGGCGTTTGAGGCATCGCTTAAAAAATATGTAAGGTTGTTTGCGGCCGGCCCGCTTGTGTCCACAAATTCCAGATCAAAGTGGTAGCTCCAGTTTTGTCCTTCTCCTACAGAGAAGAAATTATCCGGGGCGATGTTGACCTGGCCTGCATCCAGGAGGCCATTATTCACGGCTGTGCCGATGTTTTGAATGTTGTGTGTTGCGGCATTTGTTCCTGTGCCCCCGCCTGCTGTCGGATCCAGCACGTTTGGCGGTGTTAATGGTGGAGGCGGCGTCAATGTGCCGTCTTCTGCCGCTACGCTTGCTGCGGCTTTTGCGGCTGTGGTGGTCGCGGTTCCTGCCGTAGGCGCTGTTCCTGCGGGAGCGGCGTTTCCTGAGGCGTTGACGGGGTTCATTCCGCCATTGGCGGATACTGCGCCCATTTTTGCAGCGACGGCTGCATCGGGTGCGCCCATCATCGGATTGTTCATACCTGTGGGTGTCCCCATCATTTGACCCGGTGCAGGGGGCTGTTGTGTTGGCGCTTGGTCTTGCGCGGCGGCTTGGCCTGCGGCATCTGCTCCATCTGCGGCGGGCGGCGCAGCTTCAGGGGCGCTCTCTCCTTCGCCGCCTTGGGTTTCTACGCTGCCGTCAACGGCGCCGTCATTGTTGCCGTCTACTGTGCCTTCTGCGTTTGCGGGCGCGTCTTGCGCGTTGTCTGCCGGGGCATCGGACGTCCCGTCTTCCGCGGCAGCATCATTGATAGATGAAAATAGTGTTGGTGCAACAACAGATACGCCAGCGAATTTAACCGTTACGTCATTTGCGGCCATTTGGCCCATATTTTCTACACCGCCGCCATTTAAGAATTTGGCGGTTTCGAATTGGTTGGCGAGTGTCATTTCGTTGCCTGCGAAGTCGCGCAAAACAATTGCGCCTTCTACAACTGTGATTTCACCTGAATTTGTATCACCGGCAATGATTGTTCCGCGAATGCCGATTGACCCTGATGGGGTGTCGATGTTCACGTCATCGGGGTCTTCGCGGCCGATCAGCCCAGATGTGAAAACGAATACACCTTTAAGGACGGAAAAGTCTTGTGAGCCTTCGTTTGTCGCAGGGTCGAACACATATTCGTCGATGGCAAGGCGCGCATCTTCGGATACGGCGAAGCTGGTTTCATCGGAAAAGACAATGTTGACCGCGCCGTTTGCGCCTGTTTCGATGACGTCGCCTTGGTAGATTGGCGTGCCTTGAGAGATTGGCTCAACGGAGCCGTCTGTGCGGGTGACGGTGGCTTCGCCTGTGAATTCTTCAACTGCGCCGACGGGGCTTGCATCGTTCATGGTCGGGTTTGCGGCGTATACGGTTGGGCTGGAGGCGAAAGAATTCACCAGATCCGGCGTTAAGATATGGCCATCCGGGGACACGAGATCGGGTGATGTTTCGCCGGCAAAATAATCTTTGATCGTGATTGTGCCGTTCGGCCCGTCAAGCGTGAGGTCCAGCCCTGCGCGCGTGATGTTTGCGTCCTGAATATAGGAGCTATCGGGGAGGGCAATGGCGTTTTCGCCGTTTGCATGAATGGTGTTTGATGTTTCCGCAGCGCCTGAATATGTTTCTGTGCCGTCAAAATCTTTGTATGCCATGTTATTTACCCGTCCCTGTCGCTATACGCAGTATACCCTAAAATTTTTATACCCTAAAGAGCCCGATAATTCGGGTCATTTACCAGTTTAAGCGAAAAAGGCTTAAAAACTGTTTAGTTTTACATAAAATTTTATAGAGTTAGCAGGTTATTATTGATATGTAGAGGGCGGGGTTTACGCCGCCGTCCAGCCGCCATCCACGGAAACATGGGTTCCGGTAATGTTTTGCGCGGCGTCGGAGCATAAAAACAGGGCGATTCCTGCGACTTCATCAATGCCGACAAATTTTTTCGTCCATTGGGCTTTCAGCAAAACATCATTCACCACCTGCTCTTCCGTCATTTTACGGGCCTTGGCCGTGTCGGCGATTTGGCCTTCGACAAGCGGGGTTTTCACGTATCCCGGGCAGATAGAGTTTACGGTGATGTTATTTTCTGCAACTTCCAGCGCTACTGATTTGGTCAGGCCCATAATGCCGTGCTTGGCGGTGACGTAAGCGGATTTGTAGGGTGAGGCGACGAGGCCGTGCGCGGAGGCGATGTTGATGATGCGGCCCCATCCTTGTTTTTTCATCAGCGGCACAACATTGCGCATGGTGTGAAAAGAGGAGGTCATGTTGATGGCGATGATGGCATCCCATTTTTCTACCGGGAAGTCTTCCACAGGCGATACAAATTGAATACCGGCATTATTCACAAGGATATCCACAGAGCCGAAAGTGTCGTGGGCTTCATTAATCATCAGCTCGATTTCGGTGGTTTTCGTCATGTCGGCGGGGTTGTAAATGCATTTTATTCCCTTACTTTCCAATGCTTTACACTCTTTTTCGATTTCGGCGGCGTCACCAAAGCCGTTGATCACGATATTGGCGCCTTGTTCGGCAAACGCGAAAGCTATCCCCAGTCCGATGCCGCTGGTTGATCCTGTGACGATAACGGTTTTGCCTTTGATATTATTGGTGGTTTTAGCGGTCATAGGGTTTCTCCTTTGCGATCAGAAGCTTCCAATATAGAATTATGAGTGTAATTGTCTAATGATTAAATATTCGGGGGTGTTTCGTTTTGTCTGTCGATTTGTCTGAAAAGGTTGTTTTTATTACCGGCGGAAGCCGCGGTATCGGGCGCGAGATTGCGTTGAAGTTGGCGGCGGAAGGGGCATCGGTTGTTATCGCCGCGAAGAGCGATAAACCGCATCCGACATTGGAGGGGACAATCCACAGCGTTGCAGCGGAAGTCGAAGCGGCGGGCGGCAAGGCTTTGGCGGTGAAGCTGGATGTGCGGGAGCGGGCAAGCGTGGACGGCGCGATTGAGGCGACCTTAAAGAAATTCGGGCGGATTGATGCGTTGATAAATAATGCCAGCGCCATACATGTAGCGCCGAGCGAACAAACACCGATGAAGAAGTATGATTTGATGATGGATGTGAATGCGCGTGGCACGTTTGCATGTGCGCAGGCGTGTGCGCCGCATCTGGCGAAGTCTGATCTGGGGCATATTGTGACGCTGTCGCCGCCTGTGAATATGGGGTCGAAATGGATGGGGATTAGCCCGGCTTATACTTTGTCGAAATACGGAATGAGCATTTTGACGCTTGGGTTTGCCAAAGAATATGCGGATCAGGGGATTAAGGCCAATACTTTATGGCCCGCGACGATGATTGATACGGATGCGATCCGTGTGAATTTTCCGCAAATGGCGCCAATGACGCGCAGACCGGCGATTGTGGCGGATGCGGTGTATGCTTTGCTCGCACGCCTAAATCCTGCGCCTACGGGGCAGAGCTTTACGGATGAAGATATTTTGAAAATGGTCGGGGTGAGTGATTTTTCGGCTTACGCTTTAAACCCCGATCAAGAACCGATCGCCGATATCTTTCTCGATTAGGCTTTGCCGATTTTCATCGTTTCCGCCTTGATTTTGCTTCGATAAAGACGCGTTTGATAAAAAACAAGCGAAAGCGAAAAAATCAGATCAACACGATATCCATGAATTCGCGGGTTTCGCTTTTCAGCAAGGCTTCGTTGGTTTTTTTCAGGCGCGCAATCACCATGTGGAGCAGGGCGCGGATGATGGGGTCGGCGGAGCCGAGCATCTTGTTAAAGCTTTCCGGCGTGATCACCATTAATTCCGTATCTTCGAGGGCCTCGACATTGGCGCCGTAAGGCTCCCCGCTGAAGATGGCGCTTTCGCCGAAGATTTGGTCTTCACCCAGTTTGGCCAATTCAATGGTTTTGCTGCCTTCCTCGAGGAAGACTCTTACGCTGCCTGAAAGGATCATGAAGGCTTTTTCGGCCTCGTCCCCTTGGGTGATGATGCGCTCTGCGGATTTGAATGTTTCTGTGGTGTTCATGCAGAACAGAATAAGCGGTTTTTGGGGGAGAGGGAAGGGGGAAGATTTCTGTTTTGTGGGCGGGCCACGGATCGGATTTTTGATAGATAAAATTTGAGATAAATTCAAATAAAATCCGTTGTAATTTACATAATTTTTTAAACAAAGATTCGTATACTAAGCTTGCAATCAGCATTGTGGGTTTCACAAAAAGCTGTTTGCACTTGAATAATTAACCAACCGAGCAGGCAAAAAGCTGCTTGAGCGCCAAAGCCCGAAAAGAGGCAAGGCATAAGGGGAGACGTGTGGGATGGAAACATCAAATAAGACATTAGACGCAATAAAAAGCGAAGGCTTGGCGATCAGCCAGCGTGAGCTTGTGAATGTGTTTGGCCCCAAAGCCAGCGGTAATCTGAGCTCGGCTGAAATCCAAAAGTTGTATCAAGATATGCCTGGAGCTTTGGCTCGGAACCAAGAACGCGACGAAGTTTTTGGAACGCATGAGGGCTTGATCGCGCGTAGCGGTCAATTCAGCGAGCATCAGAGAAAGCTTCTTGAGCGTCTGAAGGAGCAAGGCAAGGCTGGCGGCGGGATAGATGTCGCGTTCTTGCTGATGATTGATGATATCAAGTCGACACAACAAAAAATTAAGGAAAATACAGATAGGCTAGAAAAATTAGATCGTTATGAGGAAGCGCTCACGGGCGTTATTGAGTCTATTGAGAACGGCGGTGAGGTAGCACTTAATCCTGACGGCTCCCTTCAAGACGCAGATGCTGAAGCGGCTGTTAAAGAGTTTGAAGAAAATTATGGTAGGAGCGTGGATAGAACAGATCCGGAGGCCTTATCAGAGGTTTTAGAGTTTGTAAGGACAGAAAAAAGACAAACCGAGGTAACTTTAGAAGAATTAAAAGAAAAAGAGAATGTATCCATTGAAAATGCTAAACAATTATCGGGCTTTGATGATCGTGAATTAAAAGAGTTTTTTGAAGTTAAATCATATGGTGAGGCAGAAGTTGTTGGCACAACATTGTCTTTATCAGAAGATGAAGTCATTAGAACCGCTGTAGTGAGTTCGGGTTTGGATGGTGAGGATCAAGATTTTCTATTAAGTTTTCTTGATGATCCTCAGAAAGTCGAAGCTAGTCCTGCCTTGGGTACATCTAATCCCTTTGCCAAAGGCGACGCCAGAAATGAATTTTCAAATGTATCTGATAAAAAGGTTGATGAGGGCGTAGCGCCTAAAGTGTCATCAGAAAATAAGATTGTTATAGGCCCTGCTCAGGCACAGAATAACTAGCCTGAGTAAGCCTTTGTAAGTCATTGCTTAAAATGCCATTTAATTCAAACTGAATTTCTATGTCTGGGTTATCAACTGTTGTTGTTTTTTGGCCGTTTGTATAAATTTCAATCTGATGTGAAGGAACAATTAAATACTTTCCGCTCCATACTTCTTCTTTAGGGTCGGCCAAGATAATATATTTAACAGGAAGATTCGCATCACTTTTTGCTGAGTTAGCACCTCTAGATATGGCATCTACAATATTTTGGTCTTCGCCATAATAAACAATTGCCTGACCATCTCGTGATGCAACAGAGGCTCCCATAATAATAGTTTCTTCAGAGACGCCTGATGCGGATTTTACAGGAACGGCAGAACTAGTGGCTGCAACTGCTGCAACTTGAGGGGCGTCCTCAGCATGCGCCGCTCCCGCGAACGGCAAAGTTGTTAACGCGAGCGCTGCTAGTCCTGCTTTTATCGGGTTTGCCATCGCAATGAGTCTCTAAATCTTAATAAAGTCTTAACATTCAATACGGACCGTAACACAAAATGGAAATACTTTGCAACAAAAACGATTCGTATTGAATGTGCGCTTGGGTGGGCCGTGAGAGAGCAGAGACGGCGCGTGTAGGGACGGCGCAGGCGTATGTTTAGGGGTAAAAGAGCTATGATTTCGGGGGCGCGGGCATGATTTTTGTTGCGCGCAAATCTGCATAAGGTGTTTTTATTATTTCTCGCTAACGAAAAATGGTGCCACGAGAGAGAATTGAACTCTCGACCTCGTCATTACCAATGACGCGCTCTACCACTGAGCTACCGCGGCTAAAATGTCTGATAGGCATACATCATAGAAAGGGCGTGCTTCAAGTGTAAAAATCACTTTGGGCGCATGAAAAAGGCGAAGCCATAAGCTCCGCCTTTCATAAATATTATCTGGGTTGTGTGCTTGCCGCCCCTAGAAGTGGTAAGCCAAACCGACCATGAAGTCGTTTTCAGACGGGTCGATGCCGTTTTCTTCGCCGTACCATGTGTGTGAGTATTCAACGCGCACACCGACTTGGTCGTAGGAAATGAGCTCTGCGCCTATACCAAGTTCAAGCCCGTGATAGCTTTCCTCGCCAGAGGCGATGCCCGGTACATTGGCTTCATATTCGGCCTGACGATATCCGACGATACCATACGGATTCCAGTCAAACGGCGTTACCTCATTAATCACAGCCAGACCCGGACGGAAGCTCACGCCCCAGTCATGGTCTTTTTCAACATTAATATTGCCGAGAGTATCGTCGGCTGTTGACCAGTTGTAATCAAATTCGAGTGCCCCTGTGAGGCCTAAACCTGTTTTATTAACCGTGTTGTCAAACAGTGTGTCGGCTTGAAACCCAACAAAAACGCCATAATCGCCGCCATTGAGGTCTAAATCGCCCACGGCTGTATCCGCGTCAGACATTGAATATCCACCTTGAACACCCACATAAGGGCCGGTGAATGTGCGATCCATCGCGTTTTGGGCGTTAGCCTGCGATGCGCCTGCGATCAACGCGATGCTGCATGTCGCAGTGAGTAATAATTTTTTCATAGTATCTCCTGATTTAAATATTTTGGCTTGTTGATAAAAGAGCATTGATTGAGCAATGGTTCTTGCCCCGATAAACGCTCGACGCTTAAGATAGTTCCATTAAACAGAAAAAAAGTGGTATGTCAGCAAAACAATCTCAAGACAAACTTGATAAGCGTGCCGCTGCTTTGCGCGCAAATCTTCGCAAGCGTAAGGAGCTTGCGGCGGATAAAAAAGCCGGGAAGAATGCTGAGCGTAAAGAAAATATGAGTAAGGATAAAGACGATGGCTGCTGTTAAAGATAAAAAACCCCAAAACTTTGAAGAGATCGCCGCCTTGGCAGCGCAGCCGCCGGGGATATTGGCCGACCACCAGATTCGCGCGCTTGCGCTGAATGAAGGAATGATCGAGCCTTTCGTTGAAAAGCAAAAGCGTGAGGGCAATATTTCTTACGGGCTGTCTTCTTATGGATATGATGCGCGCTGCGCCCCTGATTTCAAGATTTTCACCAATGTAGACAACGCAATGGTCGATCCGAAAGAGTTCTCCGATCAGAGTTTTGTTGACAGAACCACTGATATTTGCGTAATACCTCCCAACAGCTTCGTGCTTACTCATACGGTCGAGTATTTCCGCATCCCGAAAGATGTTCTGGTGATTTGCCTTGGGAAAAGCACATATGCGCGTTGTGGCCTTATTGTGAACGTCACGCCGCTGGAGCCGGGCTGGGAAGGCCATGTGACGTTGGAGATTTCCAACACCACGCCGCTCCCCGCACGTGTTTACGCCAATGAAGGCATTGCACAGTTTTTGTTTTTTAAAGGAAGCACCCCTTGTGAAACCAGTTATGCAGACAGATCCGGCAAATATATGGGACAGCGAGGCGTTACGCTCCCGCGGCTTTAAATCGCTCGAAAGCGCCGACGCTGCCCCCGCATCGTCGTCTCTGGACAAGATCAAAGTCACAGGCGGCAAAGCGCTCAACGGCACGATCCCCATTAGCGGCGCAAAAAACTGCGCGCTTAAGCTTATGTGCGCGGCATTGCTGACCGATGAATCCGTGTATTTCGAAAATTCTCCGAATTCTTTGCGTGATATGCGCAGCCAAACCGAATTGCTGGAATATCTCGGCACCGCCGTGAAGCGCGAAGGCGATTTGATGGCGATTAATGCCTCGGCTATTCATACGCAAACCGCGCCATACGATATTGTGCGCAAAATGCGCGGCTCGATCCTTGTGCTCGGGCCGCTCTTGGCGCGATTCGGAGAGGCGAAGGTGTCGCTTCCCGGTGGCTGCGCGATTGGGACGCGCCCCGTCGATATGCATATCAAGGCTTTGGAAGAATTGGGCGCGGAAATTATCCTTGATGAGGGATATATCAACGCGAAGGCTCCTGCGGGCGGGCTTGTCGGCGGCAAGATTATGTTCCCGAAAGTATCTGTTGGCGCGACAGAAAATTTGATGATGGCGGCGGCCTTGGCGAAGGGTGAAACCATCCTTGCAAACGCCGCGCGTGAGCCTGAAATTACCGATCTCGGCGAATGTCTGATTAAAATGGGCGCGAAGATTGAAGGCCTTGGAACCGACACGATCCGTATCGAGGGCGTGCCCCATATGCACGGCGCGCATCACTCTATTGTGCCTGACCGTATCGAAACCGGAACATACATGGTTGCCGCCGCGATGGCAGGCGGGACGGTGCGTCTTCAAAATGCCCGTATTTCCCATTTGAGCGCGGCTTGCGGCCATCTTTCACAAACGGGAATCGACATTGATCAAGAGGGCGATGATATCATCGTTCACCGCGATCCGAACACTCCGCTGCAAGCCATTGATATCATGACAGAACCGCACCCCGGCTTCCCGACAGACCTGCAAGCGCAGTTCATGGCGATGCTGACGGTTGCCGAAGGCGCAGGTATGGTCACAGAAACCATCTTTGAAAACAGATTTATGCATGTGCCGGAGCTGAACCGCATGGGCGCGAATATCTCCGTACAGGGAAACAGCGCGATTGTGCGCGGCGTGAACCAGCTTAAAGGCGCGGAAGTGATGGCAACGGATCTGCGTGCCTCTGTTGCGCTTGTGTTGGCCGGCTTGGTGGCGGAAGGCGAAACCACCGTGAACCGCATCTATCACCTTGAGCGCGGCTATGAAGACATCGTTGGCAAGCTCGGCGGCGTAGGCGCAAATATCAAGAAGGCTTAATAAAACGTGCATGTTGCGATTACGGGATTTTTGAAAATTACATGGCGACGCAGGCCTTTGTTTTATAAACATGTTTTTATGGCTACGATTGCCGCATGCCAAAATAGCGGTAATCTTAAAATCCGCTTTTACAAGCGCAAAGGGGTTTTGTTTACAATGACGGCCTGGAAAAGCGAAGAGGATATGAAGCGCTTTGTGATGCACCCCTATCATATCGCCGCCATGAAAGCCCTGCCCCGCATAGGAAACGGCAAAGTTCATAGCTACCAAACAGATGTGATGCCGACATGGGATGAAGCCATCAAAATCTGGGACGAACATGGCCGCGAGTACGGCAACACCGAACACGGGCCGAAATCATAAAAGAATTAAAACTTGCCGCGCTGCATCATTCCTAGTATCTCCTTCTTATGACTGAACAAAAACTCATTCTGGCCGTTCCTAAGGGCCGTATTCTCGAAGAGCTGGAGCCTATTTTGGCGGCGTGTGACATCATCCCCGAAGATGATTTCACCAATGATCACAGCCGTAAGCTGCAATTCACCACCAATCACCCGCATCTTGATATCATCCGCGTGCGCGCCTTTGATGTCGCGACCTTTGTGGCCTATGGCGGCGCGCAGCTGGGGATTGTCGGCAGTGATGCGATTGAGGAATTTAATTATGACGAGCTATACGCGCCTGTCGATTTGAAAATCGGGCGTTGCCGCCTTTCGATTGCGATGCCCGAAGCGGAAGCCGAAAGCGAAAAATCCGCCCATCACAGCCATATACGCATCGCGACAAAATACCCGAACCTGACCGCAAGGCATTACGCCAAGGCGGGGATTCAGGCCGAGTGCATCAAACTCAACGGGGCAATGGAAATTGCGCCCGCGCTCGGCCTTTGCCGCCGCATTGTCGATCTGGTGTCCACCGGCGGCACGCTGAAGGCCAATGGCCTCGCCGAAACCGAAACCATCCTCGAGATTTCATCCAAGCTGATCGTCAACCGCACCGCGATGAAAACAAATCCCGAAGGGATCGGGCATTGGGTTGAAGCCTTCCAAGCGGCCATCAGTAATGCCTAAAAGCGGAATAAGCCATATCATTATCGAAGATATGGCCGAGATGCCCGGCGGAAATCTGTTGCTGCGCGATCGTGAAATTGCTCTAAAAGACCTCAAAGCAGGCAGCGTGTTTAAACCCCACGGTGATGAAAACGGCCCCTATTCGATTGCCCTTTCGATTGAAGAAAACCGCCTTGTGTTTCGCGGGGAAAATGCGCTGGGCGAAGACATGCCGATGATGGTTCTGTCACTCACGCCTTATCGGCGCCTTATTAAAGATTACTTCATTATCGTGCAAAGCTATGACGAGGCGATGCGCAACGGCAACCCGTCGAAGATCGAGGCGATAGATATGGGGCGGCGCGGCCTTCATAACGAGGGCGCAGAATTGCTGCAAGAACGCCTTAAAGGCAAAATCGAGATGGATATGAGCACGGCGCGGAAGCTTTTCACCCTGATTTGCGTGCTTCATGCGGGAAAAATCCACGTCTTACGATAGCGCATAACGCGTTAACCCTTGCATTGCCCCATAAAGAGGGTGTATTTAAGCGTTTATTACAAATTTAAAGGACTAAAATGGCTAAAGAAGATTTAATGGAATTTAAAGGCGTGGTGAGCGAAATTCTCCCAAACGCTATGTTCCGTGTAACACTAGAAAACGAGCACGTCATTTTGTGCCACACAGCCGGCAAAATGCGCAAAAACCGCATCCGCGTGCTCCAAGGCGACACCGTCGTTGTTGAAATGACTCCTTACGACCTGACCAAAGGCCGTATTATCTTCCGTGAAAAATAAACTTATACTCGCATCCGCTTCGCCGCGCCGTTTAGAGCTGCTCAAACAAGTCGGTATCAAGCCTGACGAGGTTATTCCTGCCGATATTGATGAAACCCCGATAAAAGGGGAATTGCCCGCAGAGCTTGCCCTGCGTTTGGCGGTCTCAAAGGCACAGGCGATTGCCGAAAAACATGCCGATGCATTCATTCTGGCAGCCGATACGGTCGTCGGGGCGGGGCGCAAAATTCTTGATAAAGCCGAAGATGAAAAATATGCGCGTTATTGTCTGGAAACCCTTTCAGGGCGGAGGCATCATGTTTATGGCGGCATTGCTTTGATTACGCCGAAAGGGCAGATCATTAAACGCTGCGTTGATACGCTGGTACAATTTAAACGCCTTACGCCCGCAGAGATCGAAACCTATATCAAGGGCGGCGAATGGGACGGCAAGGCAGGCGGCTATGCGATCCAAGGCAGCGCCGAAATTTTCATCAAATTTATCCGCGGCTCATATTCAAATGTCGTTGGGCTATCTCTTTATGATATAATGAAAATATTGGATGGAGCAGGTTTTAAAAAAGGATAATCCTTGGATATTTTAATTGAAGAATTAGAAGGCAGCTTATGGGTTGCGGCGCTCAAAAAAGGGCGCATCGAGGGGCTTGAGATTGAGCCGCCGAATGAAGAGGTGCGCTGGGGCTCGATTTACTGGGCCAAGGTTAAAACGGTTGATAAGGCGCTGGACGCGGTTTTTCTTGATCTGGACGGCTATAACACCGGCATATTGTACAACAGCGATGTGCGCTGGGTTGATGAAAACGGCAAGGTGCACAAAGGCGGCGCGCAAAGCATCACCAAACGCTATAAGGGCGGCGATATGATCGCGGTGCAGGCCAAGAGTGCCTATCTGCCCAAAGAAGATGACAGTTATACGGGCGAGGAAAACAAAATCCCGCAAATGAGCATGGATATCACCCTGCAGGGGCGGTATCTGATTTATTGCTCTATGATGAACGAAAACCGCATCTCGATGCGCATTCGCGATAAGGCCCTTCGCAAACAAATCCGCAGCATGATTGATAGCCTTAAAGATATTGACGGTGTCATCCTGCGCGCCGCCGCCGCCTATGCCCAAACCGATGTATTGGTGCGCGAGGGGCGGATCTTGCGCGCGGCGTGGGAAGAAATTCAAGGGTATTTCGAGGGCAGCGAAGCGGGGCTGATTGCGCTTGGCCCTGACGCTATTCAGCGCACGCTAAGCGATCAGGCCGCGCAGCAAATCGACAGTATCGAAATCACGACAATGGAGCAGTTTAAAGAAGTTGAGGATTGGTGTTCGATCTTCGCCCCTGATTTGGTGACGAAGATCACGCCCGTTGAGCTCGATAACGCGACCGATGATCTGGCACTGTTCCATGAGCGCGATATTGTCGGCCAAATCGAGGCACTGTTTCACAGTTATTCTCTTTTGCCCTCGGGCGGCAGCATCATCCTGCAGGGCACGGCGGCGCTGACGGCGGTGGATGTGAACAAATCCGGCTCAAAGGCGTCGAATTTAAGCGTGAACATCGAGGCCGCAAAAGAAGTTGCGCGCCAGATACGGCTGCGTAACTGCGGCGGCATTATCATCGTCGATTTCCTGAAATCCAATAATAAGAAGGATCAAGGGCAGCTGATTGCGGCGCTGGAAGATGCCATCAATGACGACCCCTGCACGGTGCAGATTCACGGCATAACCGCGCTGGGGTTGATCGAGATGACCCGCAAGCGACGCACGCCTCCGCTCGTTGAGCGTTTTGAGGGTATTTTCTTATAAATCAAAGCATAAACCCCTAGACACGCTCGCCCCTTTTTCCTATAACGCTCTATCATTTTGATTACCACTCTTGTGCCCGAGTAGCTCAGTGGTAGAGCAGGCGACTGAAAATCGCCGTGTCGCAAGTTCAATTCTCGCCTCGGGCACCATTTCTTCGATCTGAAAGATATCTTGATGAACGCCTTCCTTAAAAAATGTAAGAATGCTGTGCGGTGGCGGGTGAGGGCGGCGGTTAATCGTTATCATGATCCTGATAAGCAATTTAATGAAGTTTTGAGCCATTTGGTTGGGCGGGTGGATGCGCCTGTTATTCTGGATGTCGGGGCGCATCGCGGGGAAAGCATTTCGCGTTTTCGCCGTTTGTTTTCAAATGCGCATATTCATGCGTTTGAGCCGGATCAGGATAATTTCGAGATGTTGAACAAAACATGGGGGAAGAAGCCTGATGTGTTTTTGAACAATGCGGGTGTAAGCGCGCAGAAGGGGGCTTTGACGTTTCATCGCAATCTTAAAAGCAATACATCGGGTTTTCATGCGGTAAACCAGAACTCCGAATGGGCGAAGATGCGCAGTGAGAAGCAGAATGTATCGCCTGCGGAGTATACGGCCAAAAGTTATGATGTGCCTGTTGTTGATCTGGATAGCTATATCAAAGACAAAAAAATCGAGCGGGTTCATCTTTTGAAGATTGATACGCAAGGGCATGAAGACGAGGTTCTGAAAGGGGCGGCGCGCGTTTTAGAAGCGGGTTTGGTAGATGTTATCGAGACTGAAGTTATGCTTGGCGCGGCCTATGAGAAGTGTGTGACGTTTTCTGATATAGAGGCGCTTTTGCTGCCCTATGGGTACAGGTTTTACGGCATTGATAATGCAGATGATCTTTTTCATACCCCTTGGATGAGCGTGAATGTTATTTATGTTCATGAGCGCGTGTTAGCGTAAAACGTCTTATCGCCCGTACTGCGCCATTTTCTTGACATATTAATATTTTTACCTTAAATGATGTTATGTAATTCTTTGAGGATAAAAATGTCTGATTCTATCGTGCCAAAAAACTCTGCAGCTCTTATTGACGCATGCGCGCTTGCTGAAAAAGGGCTCTATGCAGAAGCTTTTAATGCAGTGACTGCGGCGCGAACAGATAAGGCGATTACGAATGATCAGTATATCGGCGCTCAATTTTCTTTATGCTCCATAGCTTTGGAAGCAGGGGATGACGAAGCGGCCATACAGGCTTTGCAAAAAAGCACATCACAAATACGGCCGCATAATTTACGCCTGCGGATGATGATCATTGAAAATGCGCTGGATATCGCAGAAGCAGCAGGAGAAAAAGGCAATGTTCTGGTGACCGCGAATGCGGCCAAAACGGCCTTTATCGTTGCCGGATATGATGACCCCAGAGCGGAGCCTCAAAGCCGGAGCAGAGCCAAAACAGTCGCAAGGCAAACGCGCGCCCTGGAAAGGTTTGATGACGAGGTTATGGATTATTTTGAGACGGCTATTCGTGCGTTTGCAGAGACCGACCAGAATAGGGCTAGAGGTTTAATCAATGACACAATGGCAAGACTTACCGCTAAGGCGCGTCCTAATGAGAGTTTTACCGAGCTTGTTAAAACTATTCAAATAGATCTCGGGCTTTAAAGATTAGCGCTGCGGAGGTTGCCAATCGGGCGGCGGTGCGTGACGCTGTTTCCAGCGTAGAAGCAAGCCAAGAACGATTCCGACGCTGATAGCCACGGTAAGATCGGCAATCACAGTTAAAACAAGCGTTAGCAGCAATAAGAGCCGATCTGCGATGGGGGCGCTCATATATTCTTTCCATTTATGCGGCTCGCTCATGTGCCATGCAGTGAGGATCAATAAGCCAGCGAGCGCAGGCATGGCGAGGTATCCGGCCAAAGGCGCAGCAAAGAGCATGG
This sequence comes from uncultured Micavibrio sp., assembly GCA_964350695.1. Taxonomy (GTDB): domain Bacteria; phylum Pseudomonadota; class Alphaproteobacteria; order Micavibrionales; family Micavibrionaceae; genus TMED27. Next base: position 2,682 of record CAYGKM010000016.1, on the reverse strand, counting down.
CGAGGAGAATCACGGCAGCATGAACAAGCCCTGCTATGGGCGTTTTTCCGCCGGCTTTAATGTTTGTGGCGGTGCGGGCGATTGCGCCTGTGGCGGGGAGGCCTGCAAATAATGCGGAGCCGATATTGGCAGCGCCTTGGGCTAGGATTTCGGCGTTGGGGCGGTGTTTTCCACCGCTCATGCGGTCTGCGACCATTGCCGATAGAAGGGATTCAACGCCTGCGAGAAAGGCGATGACGAAGGCGGAAGGCAGGAGTTCAATTATGTGGAGTGTTGATATTTCGGGCATTGAAGGCATTGGGAACTGGTTGGGGAAGGCGCCGAAGCGTGAAGAGATGGTGTCTATTGAGTGCGGTAAAAATAAAACCGAGCAAGATGTGATGGCGACGGCGATAATTAGCCCCGGAATTTTGGGTGAGAGCTTTCTGAATATTGCGATTAAGGCGATGGTCGCGATGCCGATGCTTAAAGCGTAGAGATTCAGTGTGCTGTGCGCGTTCCAGAGAGAGGGAATTTTTTCAAGGAAATCAGCGGGTTGATTTTGTATTGTCAGGCCGAATAGGTCTTTGAGTTGGCTGGTGGCGATGATGATGGCGATGCCGATCGTGAAGCCGTTAATAACGGCTTCCGGCACATAGCGGATCAGGCTGCCGATGCGCAGCAATCCACATATAAGCAGTATGATTCCCGCCATAAGGGTTGCGAGGACAAGCCCGTCATAGCCGTGAGTTGCGATTATTCCGAATACGACTACGATGAATGCGCCCGTAGGGCCGCCGATTTGAACTCGGCTTCCGCCCAGAAGGGAAATTAAGAACCCGCCTATGATTGCGGTGATGATGCCTTTCTCGGGGGGCGCTGCCGATGCTATGGCGATGGCGAGGCTTAAGGGGATGGCGACCATGGCCACTGTTATCCCTGCCAAGAGGTCCGCCCAAAATTCCTCGAGGGTGTAGGTTTTGAGCGTGGTTAGAATTTTGGGTTTCATATAGTGTTTCGGTTATTTCTTACTATCACCCATATGCGGCACATACACTGTTTTGCGCGGTTCGGGGATTGGCTCGAAGGTTGGCGCGTCAGGAGTTTTGCATCTCGGCGCTTTATCTTCCAGAAGTTCAGGCCAAGGATCAACGAAACCTGTGTCATGGGTTGCGCTGGCGATAATGGTGTAATCGGAGCAGCGCGTTTCGCCAAGTGCGGCCATATAAGGGGTGAAGGCGTTCATCCCTGCAATAGTGTCATTGCCGCCGATGAAGTGATGTTGCGGCATATTACGCAGAGCCGGAATAGAGGTGTTGAGCGCGCCCATATCGAATTTTCCGTTTACGGTGCGAAGAGACATCACATCCTTGCGTTGGCTGGCAAGAAGGGCGGCCAATGTTGCACCGCCTGAATAGCCGATCAGGTTCACGGTTGTGATGTCATAGCGGTTTTTAATGTTATCAATCGCGGCGTTGAGCGCGCCCGTAACTTGGGGGCTGTAGCGTCCATCCGTCCAGAGTTCGGCAGGGCATGCTTCTTCGGGGGTGGGCATGGGTGAATATTGGCAAGGCCGCGCGATATAGGCCAGATTTTCGGCTTTGTCCTTCGAGGCCAAGTGCAACGCCACAGGGTTTTTCGGTGTGGGGTTGGTCACAGGTTTGGCAAGGGTTTCGGGCGTTTCCAAAACAGCGGTGCCATCACCCGCGATATAAATATTGGCAGGGTATGCACGCTCATGCATGCGCTCAAAGGCGGTGAGGTTGAAGCTGCCTGCGGCGATCTGGCGTTTTTGCATCCATGAAGGGGAGGCAATTCTGTCTGCGACTTCGTTGTTGAGGCCATTGCCTGTACAGCCGATCAGGGCTACGGCGAGGACAGAGGGTATTAGAAATGTTTTTAAGCGATGTTTCATAAATAAATCCTATCACATTGCGGAATCAGAGCCAGCGTTTTCGTTGGGGCGATTTCTATGTTCATTTTTCAGGTCTGGGCGGTGTTTTGCCCTCTTTCCAATCCCGAAGGGGGATGATTTCGGGTGGGTGGCCATTATTATAGAACCAACTGTCTACCGCGAAAAATTTGCTGGTTTCAAGCTCTGTGATCACGGCGGTTTGGTGCGGCCAGCGGCCTGAATCTATAATCGGCAACCGCACGCTCGGGCTTTCAATTTGATGATGCCGCAGCAGTCCTTTTTGCTGAAGCAGCGAGAGGTAAACTGTGGTGTTCGTGCTTTCGTCCACGCAATCAAGCTGATTATTGCCTAATTTTTTAAATGTGCCGCCGATATCTGCATCTGTGCCGGCGATTTGCCCTACGCGGTATTCAAAAATGGCGATGGCCTGTTTGATGGCTTCCCGCTCTTGTTCAGGTGTTTTGGGTAAGGGCTTGAACACATTTTCAATCGGCGCCCAGTCGGCCTGTTTGAAGTCGATATCGGTGATGAGTTTGCAGCCATAGCCGTGGCAATGCTGAAAATGCTCAGGGATCTGGGTGTCCAAACCTTTGTTGGTCATGTAATTCAAATGTGTTTGCGAACTGGCGGTGCATCCGGACAGGAGAATAACTGCACCCCAGAGGAGGGATAAGCGTTTCATAAAAGTGATTCTATCACATGCTAAGCGTGATCGAAATAGGGGTGTGGTCAGATGGTTTGTCGAGGGCGCGGGGGGCTTTGTCAATTTCGCAAGATGTGAGTTTATC
>CAYGKM010000015.1:0-32247 GCA_964350695.1 uncultured Micavibrio sp. | reverse complement strand
TCGACTTCAACCTTGGCAAGGTTGCGCTCTACCCCTGAGCTACACTCGCGATCCTTGGATAGATGGAATTTATAGAGAATTACTCGTGAAAAGCAAGAATAAATTTTTAGTAAAGTTCACCGACTTTGATAAGCGGCACTTTATAGCCTAAGGGTTCATGGTTTTTAAGAATTGAATAAACAATTACGTTTGGGCTTTTTTCAATTGAGTCTGACATGTCTTCCGGGATTTCGTAATCCATTAAATGTCCGTTATCGTCACCCTTATAAACGAGCATAAAAAGTCGCTGTTCACGATAATATTCTATGCGCTTTACAATATTTGGAAATGGTCCATCGCAAACAAGCATTATACCACCGTCATTTAATATGCCGAGTTCAATGTTCATGTTTTAAGACTCCACCCTTGAATAGGTTCAGCAGGGGAAAAGCCCGGTGCATTTGGCGAGAATGCTTGGTTTAGATCTGCTCTAAAGCTCGGAATTGGAGTAGGTTCAGGCATTCTCTCTTTGAGAGCGGCAAACATGCCGCCATTCTCTGGATAAATTTCTCTGATACCGGGTTCGCCATCTTTAGGAGCTGGAAAAAGGCCTAGACAAACACCTGGTGGAATGCGCCCTGAAATTAAGCCATTATCACATGTCTCTACTTCGGCTTTTGCTGCCGCCACATATTCTTCCTCTGTGAGATACTCACTGCCGTATACCATCGTTAGTCCCTGCCACACTTTTTATTATTTTTATATTTATGCTACTAAGGATACGGAAAAAATATTAATAAAGGCTTATTATTCCATAAAATTTTAACTTTTCGGAGTCCTGAACATGTCGGCAGAATTAAACGAAGCGCCATTGCCCACAAGCGCGCAAGATCTATTCAAAATCTTGCAAGGCATTGATATCAAATACGAATGCCACACCCATGAGGCAACCTTCACAGTCGAGCAAAGCGATAAGTTAAAGGCGGACATCCCCGGTGTGCATTGCCGAAACCTCTATCTTCGGGATAAAAAGAAGAAAAACTTCCTTATTGTCGCCGCAAATGAGACAGAAATAGACATGAAAACCCTGCAGGAAAAGCTGGATTGCGGACGGCTATCTTTCGGATCAGGCGATCGTCTATGGGAGTTTTTAGGGATTCGCCAAGGTTCCGTTTGTCCGTTTACAGTTGTAAACGACCCGGATCATCATGTTCAGGTGGTTTTGGATGCGGCCATGATGCGCGGCGATATTGTGAATTATCACCCCATGGATAATACAATGACGATCAGCATCACCCCGCAGGATTTGCTGAAATTCCTTGGTCACACAGGGCACACGCCGATAACGCTTGATTTATAGCCAAAGCCCTCTAAATATAAGGCATACAAAGGATTAAATAATGCTTGGACTTACGCCCACTACTCCGGCCCCGCCGTCATCAGAGGCTAATATTTTTGATGTAAACGCGCTTGATTTTGAAGCGCGCGTCATTCACGCCTCAATGGAAAAGCCCGTTATTCTTGACTTCTGGGCGCCGTGGTGTGGCCCTTGTAAACAGCTTATGCCCGTTTTGGAAAAGATCGTAAAAGCCGCGGGTGGCGACATCCTTCTCGCCAAGGTCAATATTGATGATAATCCGGAATTGGCCCAAGCCCTGCAGGTTCAATCTGTGCCGACGGTCTTTGGTTTTTTGGGCGGCCGCCCCGTTGATGCGTTCCAAGGAGTTGTCCCCGAAAGCCAAATCCAGGCCTTTATTGATAAACTGATTCAGGCATCCAAAGCCGCGCAGCCCGGCGCAATTGATATTGATGAGGCCCTGAAATCCGCCGCGAGCGCGCTCGCAGAAAATGATCTCCAAACCGCGCAAAGCCTATATGGACAAATCTTGCAGCAAGATGAAAAGAACGTTTCCGCCTATGTGGGGATGGTGCGCACTTTTATTGCGGCCAATATGGTGCAGCAAGCCGCCGCGATGGTTGAAAGCCTGCCTGATGAAATCAAAGACAGCCCGAAATTCACCGAAGCCAAAACAGCGCTGGAGCTGGCGCAGAACCCGCCCGATACCTCGGCTTTAGGCGCTCTGGAACAAAAAGTGGCGAAAAACCCGAAAGACATGGAAGCGAAATGCGCTTTGGCATCTGTGCAGTTCGGGGCGGGGCAGAAAGAACAAGCGATTGACACGCTTCTTGAGGCCATTGAAACGGACCGCGAGTGGAACGAGCAAGAAGCCCGCAAAATCCTGCTGACCTTCTTTGAAGCCCTTGGGCACAGCGATCCGCTGACAATTCAGGGTCGAAAAAAACTCTCCGGCATCCTTTTCTCATAACTTTTTTGCGCTATTTGTAAACTATGGAACAAAACCCTTTCGCACCCAGTTTTGCCGATCTGCCGAGCACGCTTGCCGTGTTTCCGCTTAAAACGGCGTTTTTGCTCCCGACAGGGCAGCTGCCGCTCAATATCTTTGAGCCGCGCTATCTTCAAATGATTGAAGATGCCCTGAAAGGCTCGCGCATGATCGGTATGATTCAACCTGTCAATACTGCCGAAAAACCTGCTCTCGTAAAAACGGGATGTGCAGGTAAAATCATAGAGTTCTCCGAAACATCGGACGGGCGTTATCTTGTTACGCTGGCGGGGGTTTATCGTTTTAACATCACGCAGGAAATGGACACACCCAAAAGCTATCGCATCGTCCAACCTGACTGGAAGCCTTATCAGAGCGATCACAAAGCCCATAGATGCCTTGATCTAAACCGTGATCGCCTGAAAGACCTTCTGAAGGACTATTTCACCAATGAAGGCATGGATTGTGATTGGGCGGCTGTTGATGATGCGCCTGATGGCAAGCTCATAACATGCCTGTCTATGGTTTGTCCGTTTGAATCAAAAGAAAAACAAGCGCTCCTCGAAGCGCCATGTTGCAAAACCCGCGCCGAGCTATTCCTCGGCATGCTGGAAATGGCGGTAAAAGCGCAAAAGGGCGGCGGCGGGCTTGATAAACCCGACAGTCAGTGGCACTAATATCCCATGAGTACACAAATTGATCCCAAACTCCTTGAAATGCTGGTCTGCCCCGTGACCAAAAGCGGCTTGCGCTATGACGCAAAAGCGCAGGAGCTGATCTCTGAGCAAGCGAAGCTCGCCTATCCCATCCGTGATGGCATTCCGATTATGCTTGAAGATGAAGCGCGCCCGCTTAAGCCATAAGCCAGAAAAATAGCTTGCGCTCATAAACCAAAATCCGTTTATATACTCTCATGAAAACATTTAGCCGCCATCTCCTGCTAAATCTCCTTCTCCTTATTCGCCCCTGAGCGGCGCATGGGGCATTTTGTATGCCTACGCTTCAGGGGAAATTTTCAAACATTGATAATCAAACAAAATCGCTATAAAACAGCGTTTGAATTTAAGGAGTTCCGCTCATGACACGAGCCTTTGACAAAGTTAAACAAGACCCCAATCGCATCATCATATTTGATACGACCCTGCGTGATGGTGAACAATCACCGGGCTGTTCGATGAATCTGGAAGAAAAGCTCAAAATGGCGATTATGCTGGATGAGCTGGGCGTTGATGTCATTGAGGCGGGTTTCCCCATAGCCTCGCCCGGCGATTTCGAAGCCGTGCATGAGATTGCCAAAGTCGTAAAAAACGCAACTGTCTGCGGTCTTTCCCGCGCTAAACGCGCCGATATCGAGGCCGCCGGTGAGGCGATTAAACCCGCCGCTTCTAAACGCATACACACATTTATTTCCACCTCTCCGCTGCACATGAAGCATAAACTCAAGATGGGTCCGAACTCCGTAATCGAAGCCGTGCATGACAGTGTAACCCTTGCCCGGGGCTTTACCGATGATGTGGAATGGTCAGCCGAAGACGCCTCCCGCACCGAGGATGATTTCCTCTGCCAATGCGTAGAAACAGCGATTAATGCGGGCGCGCGCGTCATTAATATTCCCGATACGGTTGGTTACGCGATACCGGAAGAATACGGCCGCAAGATCAAAATGCTATTCGAGCGCGTCCCCAATATCGACCAGGCCATCATCTCCACCCATTGCCACAATGATCTGGGGCTTGCGGTGGCAAACTCGATTGCAGGCATTCAAAACGGCGCGCGTCAAATTGAATGTACCATCAACGGAATCGGTGAGCGGGCGGGCAACGCCGCGCTGGAAGAAATCGTTATGGCGATCAGAACCCGTAATGATCTTCTGCCCTACACCAACGAAATCGACACCACCAAGATCACGAAAACCTCGCGGATGCTTTCATCTATCACGGGCTTTTCCGTGCAGCCGAACAAAGCCATCGTTGGCGCAAACGCCTTTGCTCATGCAAGCGGAATCCACCAAGACGGTATGCTGAAAAACGCACAGACCTATGAAATCATGACGCCTGAAAGCGTGGGGCTTAACGAATCCAAATTGGTGCTGGCCAAACACTCCGGCCGCGCCGCGTTTAAATCCAAACTCGCCGAAATGGGCTTTGATCTGGGCGATAACGCATTCCAGGACGCGTTCACCCGTTTCAAAAATCTGGCTGACCGTAAAAAAGAAATTTTTGAGGATGACCTTATCGCGCTTATCGAAGACGAGGTTATCCGTAAAAATGAAACAGTTCGTTTCGTATCGTTGCAAATACAGGCAGGCTCAGTCGGCCCGCAAATCGCCGATCTATGTGTCACCGTTAATGGTGCGCAGGCCTGCGCCAAGGTCGAAGGCAATGGCCCTGTTGATGCAATCTTTAAAGCGATCCGCAAAATCATGCCCCATGAAGGCACCCGCCTTCAGCTCTATCAGGTCCACGCCGTAACGGGCGGCACGGATGCACAGGCCGAAGTCACCGTGCGTTTGGAGGAGGGCGGCAAAACAGTCAACGGAACAGGCGCCGACACCGATACGCTGGTCGCCTCGGCGCGGGCTTACATCAACGCGTTGAACAAACTTTTGCTGAAACGCGAAAGCAAAAACCCGCAAACCTCTGAAGACGATGCCTCGAAAGACGCGGCCGCGATTTAAAGAGCTCTAAAAATATCTTCAAACATCTCGGTCGTCAGCCGCCCTGTTTGCGTGTTGTAGCGTGAGCAGTGGTAGCTATCGAGCAGCGTCAGGCCATTGCCTAAATCATGCTTTGCCCCATGCGCGAACTTAAACGCAGATTGCGTCAGTCCAAATGTCTTTAAAATCGCCTTATGCGAGATTAGCCCCAAGGACAGAACGGTTTTCAAATTCGGCATCGCCGCAATTTCATCAATCAAAAACGGTCGGCAGGTTTCTTCTTCCTGTGTGGTTGGCTTATTCTCGGGCGGTACGCAGCGCACCGCATTGGTGATGCGGCAATTCACTAGCTCCAAGCCGTCATCCTTACGCTTGTCATACGTGCCTTTCGCAAACCCGAATTTAAGCAGCGTTTCATAAAGCAAATCCCCCGCATAATCCCCTGTAAACGGACGGCCTGTGAAATTCGCGCCTTTTAATCCGGGCGCAAGACCCACGATCAACAGCCGCGCATCAAGCCCTCCGAAAGACGGCACGGGCGCATTGAATTTATCAGGAAATTTGGATGCGTTTTCATCGCGGAAAAGTGCCAATCTCGGGCATAAACGACAATCATGGGCGGGCGGCGTAAACGTCATGTCTGTAAGACTTGCATATCTCGGGAAAAATGCCTATAACCGTTTTTCAAATTCAAAATTAAGGAATAAACATGGCACGCGTAACCGTAGAAGATTGTATTGATAAAGTCGAAAACCGCTTTGAGCTTGTGATGATGGCATCACAGCGCGCACGCAAAATCGGCTCCGGCGCTCCTTTGACGATTGATCGCGACAACGACAAAAACCCTGTTGTTGCTCTTCGCGAAATCGCAGAAGAAACAGTGGAAGTTGCCGCTTTGAAAGAAGAACTGACCCGCTCTCACCAACGCATGGTGGCCTATGAAGAGGAAGACGAGCAAATCGACCTCATGGACGGCGAAAAAGAATGGGGCGAAATGGCCGGTGAAAAAGCAACGGGCATGTACGCTGATAATGATGACATGGACGACGAAGATTTCGAAGATGATGACGCAGAGCCATCATTGGCAGATGTTGCCGGCGGCGACCCTGCGGAAGACTAAACGTCCAAGCTTTTCAAAAAAGCCGGCATAAGTCGGCTTTTTTTATGCCTGATTTTCCCCTGAAACCGTGCTATGGTTCACGTTCGGCTTCATCCTAAAGGATATAAATATCTATGATCGACCATAAAGTCCTTGTTGATCAAATTAAGACCTATAACTCCGATTTCGACCCCGCAGTGGTTGAAAAAGCGGTTGAATACGCCAAGCTTATGCATGAAGGGCAAACGCGCTCTTCCGGCGAGCCATATTATACCCACCCCGTTGAAGTCGCCATGATCCTGTCTGAAATGAAGATGGACTTGGAAACGATCGTGACCGCGATCCTGCACGACACAATCGAAGACACTCCTGCGACTTATGATGATGTAAAAGCCAAATTCGGCAAAGAAGTCGCCGATCTTATTGACGGCGTAAGCAAGCTGACGCGGATTGAGAGCAAAACCCTTGAAGGCAAGCAAGCGGAAAACTTCCGTAAACTCCTTCTCGCGATGAGCGAAGATATCCGCGTTCTTCTGGTGAAGCTCGCTGACAGGCTTCACAACATGCGCACCATTGATGGCATACAAAAACCGGAAAAGCGCCGCCGCATCGCGCTGGAAACCCTCGAAATTTATGTTCCCCTTGCGGAGCGTGTCGGCGTTCATAAAATTAAAGGCGAGCTGGAAGATCTGGCCTTTGCAGAGCTGAACCCCGAAGCGCGGGAGAGTATCTCCAATCGTTTGGCCTTCTTGCGCAAAGAGGGCACAGATGTTGTCGAAAGAATTATTGATGAGCTGCAAAACCTGTTCAAAGACGCAGGCATAGAGGCCGAAATTACGGGCCGCGAAAAAACCCGCTATTCGATCTGGAAGAAAATGCAGCGCAAAAACGTGGCCTTTGAACAGCTTTCAGACATTATGGCGTTCCGCATCGTCGTCGAAAATATTGAAAAATGTTACGCCGTCCTCGGGCTGATACACCACAAATATCACAGCGTCCCCGGCCGCTTTAAAGATTATATCTCCACGCCGAAACCCAACGGCTATCGCTCCATTCACACCACCGTCATGGGCCCCGCCCGTCAGCGCATCGAAGTGCAAATTCGCACAGAGGAAATGCATTATCAGGCGGATATGGGTGTGGCCGCGCACTGGGCGTATAAAGACGGCGGACGATCAAGCGTCAAAGATGTTAAAAACTACCGCTGGCTGCGCGAGCTTCTGGATATTCTCGAACAAGAACAGCAACCCGAAGACTTTTGGGAAAACACAAAGCTTGAGCTGTTTCAGGATCAGGTGTTTGTTTTTACGCCCAAAGGCGATTTGATCGAGCTGCCATCCGGCGCTACGCCGATTGATTTCGCCTATGCCATCCACTCCGATATCGGCGATCGCTGCGTCGGGGCAAAAACAAATGGCCGCATCGCGCCGCTGAATACGGTTTTACAAAACGGCGACCAGGTTGAGGTCATAACGGCAAAAACCCAGCAACCCTCCCCGACATGGGAGCGCTTTGTAGTCACGGGGAAAGCCCGCAGCCATATCCGTAAATATATTCGCAATCAGCAGCGCGGTGAATACGTAACGCTCGGCAAAGCCATGATCCAGAAGATCTTCCGTCAGGAAGGCTATGACTTCACGGAAAAAGCAATCGCAGGCATTTTGAAACAATTCAAACTGGATAATAACGAAGATGTTTACGCCAATATCGGCTCGGGGCTTATGGTCGCGCGCGATGTTTTCAAAGCGGTTTTCCCCGCGCATAAAACAGAAATAGCCAAACGCCCGTCATCCGAAATGGATATGGCCGTGATGGTAAAACCGCTTTCCGGCACGGATGCGCCGATGCCGATCAAGGGGCTTATACCCGGCATGGCGGTTCACTTCGCGCGCTGCTGTCACCCGCTTCCGGGCGACCGGATCGTCGGGATTGTAACCACAGGTAAAGGGGTCACCATCCACACGATTGATTGTGAAACGCTTGAGACCTTCGCCGATACACCGGAGCGCTGGCTCGATGTTTCATGGGGCGATGGCTCGGACGGCGTTGAGGCGCATGTCGGGCGCATAGAAATTACGGTCCAGAACGCGACAGGCTCGCTGGGTACGCTCTCCACAGTGATCGCCGCCAATGGCGGAAACATTACCAACCTCAAAATCACCAGCCGTTCGACCGATTTCTGGGAAATTTTACTCGATATTTATGTGCATGACACAAAACATTTGAACAATATCATTGCAGCTTTGCGGGCAACTCCTATTATTGCCACTGTAGAAAGAGCAAGAGGGCGCTGATAAATTCAGCGTAAAACCCAATTATGCACGACGTTTTAGTCCAACTTTCCTGGATCGCCTTTTTCAGCTTGTTTGCCCAATGGCTTGGATGGCGGTTAAAAACCCCTGCCATTGTGTTTCTGTTGATTGGCGGCTTTCTTGCAGGGCCAATCCTTGGCCTCGTTCATCCTCAGGCTTTGCTCGGTGATCTGCTAAATCCCATCATATCTCTTTCGGTGGGGATCATCCTCTTTGAAGGCAGCCTGAACTTAAACTTCAAAGAAATCAGACACGCCAAATCCGCTATATGGCGGGTGATATTTGTCGGCGGGCCTGTCGCATGGGCGCTCACAACCGCCGCGCTTTATTATATTGCGGGCTTAAGCATGCCGATTTCCCTGACTTTCGGCGCACTTTTGATCGTCACAGGGCCGACCGTGATTATGCCGTTGCTAAAAAACGCGCATCTCAAAGAGCGCCCCGCCTCAATTCTGAAATGGGAAGGGATCATCAATGACCCGATCGGCGCGGTTCTGGCAATTTTGTGCTATGAGTACTTCAAACTCTCCACCACCGCTGATCTAAATATTATACAATTTTCAATCAGCACCGCCCTCGCCATCGCCATGATCGGCTTCGCTGCGATTTTGGGCGCATATGTAATCTCAAAACTCTTCAACCGCGAACTCATCCCTGAATATATGAAATCCGCATTTCTGCTTTCTGTCGTGGTGATGTTCTTCGTGATTTGTAATGAAATCGAACATGATTTCGGCCTCATCGGTGTGACCATCCTCGGCGTGGCTCTGGCCAATATGGGCGTCACCAGCCTGGATGAATTGAAAAGGTTTAAAGAAACGCTCTCAATCATGTTGATCTCGGGCGTATTCATTATGCTCACCGCCAAGATCGACCCCGCTATTTTGCTCGGCATTGATTGGCGCGGCTTTGCCTTTATCGCCGTGCTGATGTTCTGTATTCGCCCGCTGACCATGCTCGCCACCAGTATCGGCGCAAATCTTTCATGGCAAGAAGTGATCCTCACAGGGTGGATCGCCCCGCGCGGAATCGTCTGCGCCGCAGTTGCAGGGGTCTTGGGCCCGCTGCTCGTTGAAATCGGGTATGAGGACGGCAACCAGATTCTGGCGCTCGCCTTTGCCATCGTGCTTTTTACGGTGTTTGGTCATGGCCTGACAGTCAAGCCCTTGGCGAAAAAACTCGATCTGGCCCATGGCGGTAAAGACAGTTTGATTATCGTCGGCGCATCCGATTGGGCCGTGCAATTTGCACAAAGCCTGCGCTCCCGCGATATCGAAGTGTTGATCGCTGATAAAAACTGGCATGCCTTACGCTCCGCGCGCCTCTCGGATATTCCCGTTTACTATGGCGAAATTCTTTCCGAAGAAACCGAATATAGGCTGGAGCTTGCGCGCTATAATATGATTTTGGCGGTGACCAATAACCCCGCCTATAACGCTCTTATCTGTAACAAATTCATCCATGAATTTGGCCGTGACAAGGTGTATCAGTTCCTGCCGCATGAAGAAGACGAGCATGAGCGCCGCCAGATTACTGAAAGCATGCGCGGTCAAACCTTTGGTGACCAAGAAATGGATTACTGGGATGTCGCAGGATATTTCATGCAGGAATGGCGCTTTAAGGCCTCGCGCCTCGGGCAGGAAGAAAACATCGAATATGTGCTGAAAAAGCAAGAACTCGGCACGCTAAAAATCCTGGGCGCAATCACGCCTAAAGGCCGCCTCTTGCTCAGCGCCCCTAAAACGATTGAAGGCATGGAAAAGGAAAACATTCTGCTTTTATTTGAAAAAGAAGATGTTGAAGCCGAAAATAAAGAAAAAGCGAATAAGGCCGAGCTTAAGCAGGACAGTTCAAAAGAGCCTTAAACGGACTTTGAAGTTTTTCCCGCCCGTTCAAGCCCTCAAGCTCGATAATGCATAAATTCAAAACCACATGCGCGCCCGTCTTGGCGATCAGCGTTTCTGCCGCGCTCATGGTTCCGCCTGTTGCCAGCAAATCATCCACCAGCAAAATCCGCGCCCCCGCATTCACCATATCGGGCTGGATCTCGATCTCGTCCTCGCCATATTCAAGACTATAGGCATGTGACAAGGTCGCGCCGGGCAGTTTACCTTTTTTACGCACCATCCCCAGCCCGCAGCCCAACTCCATCGCCAAAGGCGCGGCGGCGATAAATCCCCGCGCTTCAATCCCCATCACCATGTCCGGCTTGTATTTGGCGGCAATATTTTTCATCTGCACGATCGTCTCCCGCCATGCTGCGGGCTGCGCGAGCAGGGAGGCAATATCATAAAAATTGATCCCCTGTTTAGGAAAATTGGGAATGATACGGATATGATCTTGAATGTTCATGACTTGCGCTCATATTTTTGCTATTCGATAGTTAAGTTTAAATAGCTCGCACCAAAAAACAAACGGTTTATTTTATGTTCCAGCGGCGTCGGCCACGTACAGCCCTTCAAAATCTCAAAGAACTTTTTTGGCCTAGTATGGGATGGATCCGCGCCTCTATATATACCAAGCACCGCATCGTCAGGCTTTCGGACACCACACATAAAATTGCCCTCGGTCTTGCTTTCGGCACGGCTATCTCCTTTACCCCTTTGGTGGGCGTGCATTTTATTCAGGCCGGAATTTTAGCGTATATCTTTCGCGCCAACCTCATTGCCTCCTTGATCGGCACATTTGTGGGCAATCCGTGGACTTTCCCGTTTATGTGGTGGGCGGCCATCAGTTTTGGCTCGTATCTATTTCATATGTTCGGCCTTCCTGCCTCAACGGCCTTGCCGGACCATGTTTCATTCTCGATCATCTGGGACACAATCAAAAACGAACCGTTTCGTATATTTTTGCCATGGGCAGTTGGTGGGTATCTTCTCGCGTTTTTAAGCATACCTTTTACTTATGTGATATACAGAAACCTTGTGAAAGGCGCGAAGATCGCGCGGCGTAAAGCCAGAGAGCGTAAGCTCCATAAAGTAGCCAAAGATGTAACAGGACAAAAAAAATGATCATAGGTATCGGCAGCGATCTTATTGACATCCGCCGCGTTGAAAAGGTGATGGGCAAATATGAACAGCGTTTTATTATGCGCTGCTTCACCGAAACAGAGCGCGCAAAAGCCGAGCGCCGCCGCGCCGCCGGAACGCATATCGACACTTACGCCAAACGTTTTGCCGCCAAGGAAGCCATGTCAAAAGCCCTTGGCACGGGGTTCTCGCAAGGGGTTTATATGAAAGACATCGGGGTTATAAACGCTCCCTCAGGCGCGCCCACGCTGGAGCTGACCAATGGCGCGCTTAAGAAACTCCAAGCGCTCATCCCGATCGGGCATGATGCTAAAATTCACCTGACCTTGACCGATGAACCGCCGCTTGCACAGGCACAAGTCCTGATAGAAGCAATCCCCAGAATATGACTGGCACTTCAATGAATATTGATGTAAAAGCGCAAAGATGAGCGAAAAAATTGAGAAAAAGGCGCAGAAAACCGAGGCGCCCCTGACAGCGAAAGAGGAACTCTCCGAGTTTTTCAAAACGGCGCTCGTCGCTGTTGTGCTGGCATTGCTCATTCGCACATTTTTATTCGAACCCTTCAACATCCCCTCCGGCTCTATGAAGCCAACGCTCCTTGTTGGGGATTATCTGTTCGTGAACAAACCCGCCTATGGCTATAGCCGGTATTCTTTCCCTTTTGGCCTTGCCCCTTTAAATGGCCGCGTATGGGATAAATTCCCCGAGCGCGGCGATGTCATCGTCTTTAAACTCCCCAGTAATACAAGCGTGGATTACATCAAACGCGTGGTCGGTCTGCCCGGGGACACGGTTCAAGTGCGCGAAGGCCGTCTTTATATTAACGGCAAGATCGTCCCCAGAGACGCTATCGGTCTGAAAAAAGTCGAAGGCGAATATGGCGAAAGCACAATGATGGAATATCTGCAAACGCTTCCCGGCGGCGCGACGTTCAGCATCTATGAAGCAGGCGATGATGAACCCCTTGATAACACGCCGCTCTACACCGTCCCCGAAGCGCATTTGTTTTGTATGGGCGATAACCGCGATAATTCGCAGGATAGCCGCGTTGCAAGCGCCGTAGGCTATGTGCCATACGAAAACGTTGTGGGCCGCGCGGATTTCATTTTCTTCTCCACCAATGGCTCTGCCAGCTTGTTTGAGTTTTGGAACTGGCCTTGGGCCATTCGCTATAAACGATTTTTCAACGATATAGATCCTGTTCGCTCGAAAACAGAGCAGCCCTGAAAGCGCATGAAACAGCCCCTCGAAAATTTAGAAAAAATCTTAAGCCACACATTCTCTGATAAAGAGTTGATAAAGACAGCCCTGACGCATTCAAGCGTGGGCGGCCCGACCAATTATGAACGTCTTGAATTCCTTGGTGACCGTGTCCTCGGCCTCGTCATAGCAGAGCTTCTCTATGCCCGCTTCCCTGACGAACAAGAAGGCGATTTGGCAAAGCGCTTGGCGGCGCTGGTGCAAGGGTCTTTTTTGGCTCTAATTTCCCGCGAAATTAATCTCGGCGCATTCATTGATTTCTCTGATGCCGAGGCGCAAAGCGGCGGCAGCGAAAATGACAATATTCTGGCCGATGTTTTTGAATCCGTAATCGGCGCGCTTTATCTTGATGGCGGGTTTGCAAAATGCGCAAGCCTGATCTCAAAGCTCTGGGATGGAAAGCTGGAGCTGATGATCACCCCGCCGCAACACCCGAAAACGCAGCTTCAGGAATGGGCGCAAAGCCAAGGACTGCCTCTGCCGGCCTATGAAATTAAATCCCAAAGCGGCCCCGACCACGCCCCCATGTTCGAAATTGAAGTCAGCGTTAAGGGCTATGAGCCATTGAGCGCCGAAGGAAAATCCAGACAGCTCGCAGAAAAATCAGCGGCGAAACTTTTCTGGCAACGGCTGCAAAAAGAAAGCAAAACATGAGCGCATCTCCCGAACAAAAATGCGGTTTTGCCTGTATCCTCGGTCTTCCCAATGCGGGGAAGTCCACACTTGTTAATCACCTCGTCGGGCAAAAAGTCTCGATTGTGTCTGCCAAAGTCCAAACCACCCGCAGCCGCGTGCTGGGGATTGTGATGCATGAGAATGCGCAAATCCTTCTTGTCGACACGCCCGGCATCTTTCAGGCGCAAAAAACATTGGAACGCGCAATGGTCGGCGCGGCATATGAGGCGCTCGATGATGCCGACATGGCGGTTCATATCGTCGATGCGGGAAAGAAAAACGCGGTCGCGAATAACGAAGATATTATCAAACATCTGCCGAAAAATAAGCCCGCTATTCTGGTGCTGAATAAAATCGACACAATGAAGAAAGAAGACCTTCTGACCCTGACCGTTGATCTCAATGCCGCGCATGATTACGCCGCAACCTTCATGATCTCCGCGCTTAAAGGCCACGGCACGGAAAGCCTGCTTAAAGGCCTGTCCGAATATATCCCCGAAGGTCCGTGGGCATTTGACGAAGACGAAGTGACCGATATGCCGATGCGCTTGATGGCCGCCGAAATCACCCGTGAAAAAGTATTCAATCAACTGCACCAGGAGCTTCCGCAAGCAACCTTTGTTGAGACGGAAAGCTGGGAGCTTTTTGATAATGGCAGCATTAAAATCGGCCAGCTTATATATGTGCAAAGAGATACGCAGCGTGCCATCGTGCTGGGCAAACAAGGCCGGCGCATAAAACAAATCGGTAAAGAATCCCGCGAAGAGCTGGAAGATATTTTGGGCGTGCGGGTGCATTTAAAACTATTTGTGAAGGTCAGGGAAGACTGGCCAGAGCAACCGGAAATGCTGCAAAAAATGGGGTTGAATGTCGGCGGGTAAAAACATTTTTTCTACGCCGATGTGGATAAAGAATTTTTTTTTATTCAATTTCTTGGCAGAAAACACAAACCCCTGCTACAGTGAAAACTTCAAACATTTAGAGAGCTAATTTCTTATATTTCAGTGCTTTAGCTGATTTATGAGGCTAGGGGAGATAAGTAACTATGAGTTGGACTGATGATCGAGTAAGCGTTTTGAAAAAACTCTGGGGCGAGGGTAAAACCGCTGCGGAGATTGCAAAAGAGCTTGGCGGCGTAACACGTAACGCTGTGATCGGTAAAGCGCATCGCTTGAAACTTTCCAATCGTGTGTCTCCTATTCAACAAAACAAAAAGCCCGTGGCAAAAACACAAAGCCCGGTGCAAACTCAAAAACAAAAAATCCAAAAAATTACAGCGCAAGATAATGACAAGCCGCGCAAAGCCCTTATGGATTTAAAACCATCCGAATGTCGCTGGCCGATCGGCGATCCGAAAGACCCGAATTTCGGGTTCTGCGCGGGCCACTCTATGGATGGCTTGCCGTATTGTATGGATCACGCAAAAGTGGCTTACCAAGCCGCAACGCGTAACAAAATCATCAAAGCCGAAAAAGAAATGGCGGAAAGCCTTAAGGTTGAACAACCTGCCAAGAAAAAGGCAGCAAACGTATAAGCCTTTTATAAGTTTAAAAAAGCGGTGCGCTGTTGTGGCGGGCCGCTTTTTTTACGCCCGCTTTGACATCTAAATTTTTCGCCATAGCTGTATGCTTAGGGAGTGGTTTTTATCCCGCTAAATGATATTGTAGTCAGGGATACACTAAACCGCTTTAAGGATGCCTTCATGAAATCGTCAAAAGTTATAGCCATCATTATTGCTGTGGTCGCCGTATTATGGATCGGAAGCGGGTTCTTGTTTGATAAGCCCGCGCCACTGGCGACCGAAGGCGCGCAAAGCGAGACAGAGCAAGCCGCCGCCGCTCCGGCCGAAAAAGAGATTATGCGCGTGCGCACCCGCACTTTAAAAGCGCAGAGCTATCCTGATATCGTGCAGGTCACCGGCCGCACACAGGCCTCGCGCTCAGTTAGCCTCAGCGCCGAAACAAGCGGGCAGGTCAACGCACTGCTCAAAGAAGAAGGCCAAACCATTGAAACAGGTGAAGTCCTTGCCGAGCTTGAACTCCGCGACCGCCAAGCGCGCGTAACGGAAAGCCGCGAACGTGTAAACCAAAGAGAGATAGAATATAACGCCGCAAAAAAATTGGCCGAAAGAGGCTTTAATTCCAAGGTACGTCTGGCACAAGCTCTGGCCGATCTTGAAAACGCCAAAGCCGCGCTTAAAGACGCCCAAGTCGATCTTGGCAAAGTCAAAATCAGGAGCCCGCTTGATGGCCTGATTTCCGCGCAAGGCATAGAAATCGGAGATTACGTTGCTTCGGGCGATTTGCTTTTTAGCCTTGTTGATCTCGACCCCATTGAACTTGTCGGCTTTATCTCCGAGCGCCGCATCCAGGACCTCACCTTGGGCGCAAAAGCCAGAGCGGTCTTCTTGGACGACACGGTATTGGAAGGGGAGATGTCCTTTATCGCCCCTGCCGCCAATCAAGACACCCGCACATTCCGCGTCATTATGTCTGCGCCCAACACTGATTTGAAAATCAAAGAAGGCCTGACCGCCAAAATCCAAATCCCTGTTGCCGAAAAAATGGCGCATAAAATTTCCCCCTCTATTCTGTCTTTGGATGATGAAGGCCGGATCGGCGTGAAGCTGGTAAACGATCTGGACCTTGTCGAGTTTTATCCCATCACTGTACTTGCCGATACGGAAGATGCCATGTGGGTTACAGGCCCGCCGGAAACCGCGCGCTTTATAACGGTCGGCCAAGACTTTGTGGTGGTTGGTCAAAAAGTCGAAGCCGTTCCTGCTGAAGGTGAAGGGCTTTTATAAGATGAACGGGATTATCGATGCCGCCCTCAGCCACGCCAGAACCGTCCTGTCTTTATTTGTGCTGCTCCTGATTACAGGAACAATTGCCTATAACAACATCCCTAAAGAATCCTCTCCTGATATTGATATCCCGATTATTTATGTTTCTATGCATCTGGAAGGAATTTCCCCCGATGATGCAGAGCGCTTGCTTGTTCGCCCGATGGAGCAAGAACTGACCACCATTGATGGCGTCAAGGAAATGAAATCCACAGGGTATCAAGGCGGCGGCAATGTCACGCTTGAATTCAATGCGGGCTTCAATAAGGACAAAGCCCTGGATGACGTGCAAAAAGCCGTTGACCAGGCACGCGCCGAACTCCCCGAAGACGTGGACGAACCGACCGTCAACGAAGTGAATTTCAGCCTGTTTCCTGTGTTGGTTGTAAACCTTTCCGGCTCCGTGCCCGAACGCACGCTGTTAAAACTGGCAAAAGATCTTCAGGATTCAGTTGAGGCCATCCCATCTGTTCTGGAAGCAGGCATCGCGGGCGACCGTGAAGAGCTTGTTGAAATCCTTGTAAACCCGGAGCAGCTTGAGAGCTATGGCCTCGACGGGGTGCAAATCCTGAACTTCTTTAATCTCTCCAACCGCCTTGTCGCGGCGGGGCAAATGGATACGGGCGCGGGAAGCTTCGCCATCGAAGTCCCCGGCCTATTTGAAAACATCTATGACATTATGAGCATGCCGCTGAAAACTGTCGGCGATTCCACAATCACCGTCAGCGATATTGCCGAAATCCGCCGCACTTTCAAAGACCCGACAAACTTCGCGCGGCTTGACGGTGAGCGCGCAGTCTCGCTTGAGGTTGTAAAACGCGCAGGCGAAAACATCATCCAGACCATCGCCGATGTGCAAGCCGTTGTCGAAAAAGAAAAAGCATTCTGGCCTGCGGGCGTTGAAGTCACCTTCACGCAAGATGAATCAAAACAAATCAAAACCATGTTGCTTGATCTGCAAAACAACGTCATCAGCGCGATTTTGCTGGTTATGGTTGTTGTGGTTTGGGCGCTGGGTGTGCGCGCCGCAGGGCTTGTCGGCATTGCCATTCCCGGCGCATTCCTCACAGGAATTCTCGTGATTTTCTCAATGGGCCTGACGGTCAATATTGTGGTGCTGTTTTCACTTATCCTCTCAACCGGGATGCTGGTGGACGGCGCCATCGTCGTGGTCGAGCTTGCTGACCGTAAAATGGCGGAAGGCTTAAGCAAAAAAGACGCCTACGCCCATGCATCAAAACGCATGGCATGGCCGATTATCTCTTCCACTGCAACAACGCTCGCGGCCTTTGCGCCGCTCTTGTTCTGGCCGGGCATTCCGGGCGAGTTCATGAAATATATGCCCATCACTATGATCTGCGTGCTGGCCTCGTCTTTGCTGATGGCGTTGATTTTTGTGCCGACGCTCGGCGCACTCTTCGGTAAATCGGCATTGTCAAAAGACCCTGCCGCGCAAAAAGAATTGGCATTGGCGGAAGAAGGCGACCTCTCTCAAATCACGGGTTTTACAGGCTGGTATATCTCAATCCTGAACGGCGCGTTAAAAATCCCGGGTATCATTCTTATTCTGTCTTTTGTTTTGTTGATCGGCGTGCAGGTTGCCTATGGCAAGTTCGGCAAAGGCGTTGAGTTCTTCCCGGATATCGAGCCTGAGTTTGCCACCGTTTTAATCCACGCCAGAGGAAATCTCTCCACTCTCGAAAAGGATAAATTGGTGCGTGAGGTAGAAAGCCGTGTCGTCGGCCAAGACGGCTTAAAAAGCGTCTACACCCGCGCCGGTGCGTCCGCGCAGCAAGGCTCGGAGCTGGCAGAAGATGTTATCGGACAGGTGCAACTGCAATTTGAAGACTGGTTCTTGCGCCCGCCCGCCGATCAAATTTTGAACGAAATCCGCGAAAACACAGCCGGCATCCCCGGCATTAAGGTCGAAACCCAAAAACAAGAGGACGGCCCGTCATCCGGCAAAGCGGTGCAAATTCAAATCGCATCGCGTTTCCCTGAAAAACTGGAACCTACAACCGAGTTGGTGCTGCGCGCTCTCGATGAAATCGGCGATTTTCGGGACATAGAAGACAGCCGCCCGCTGCCCGGTATTGATTGGAATCTTAAAGTCGACCGCTCGCAAGCCGCCAAATTCGGTCTGGATATCACCACTATCGGATATTATGTGCGTATGGTCACAAATGGGTTGATCGTCGCCGAATATCGCCCCGACGACGCCGATGATGAAATCGACATCGTCATCCGCCACGAAAAAGACCGCCGCACCCTCGACCAACTCGATCAGGTGCGGATATTCACTGCAGACGGAAAATCCGTTCCCATCAGCAGCTTCGTCACCCGCTCGCCTAAACCCGCTATCGGCACAATCAGCCGCGCCGATCAACGCCGCATCATCACCGTGAAAGCCGACTTGCCCCCCGGTATGAACACCACAGCCAAAGTGGAGGATATACGCAGTTGGCTGAAGAACAATCAGGATAAACTCGATCCTGCCGTAGAAATAGAATTCAAAGGCGATGATGAAGAACAGCGCAAATCCCAAGAATTTCTGATGAACGCCTTCGGTGTTGCGCTCTTTATGATGGCGGTGATCTTGGTCACACAGTTCAACAGCTTCTACAGCGCGCTATTGATCCTCAGCGCCGTCATCATGTCCACAATCGGCGTTATGATCGGCCTTATGGTCACGGGTCAATCCTTCGGCATTATTATGACCGGAACGGGGGTGATCGCTCTGGCAGGGATTATCGTGAATAATAATATCGTCCTGATCGACACCTTCGATCACCTTAAGAAAACCTATGGCGATAGGATGGATACCCGCGAATTGATCTTGCGCACAGGCGCGCAACGTTTGCGGCCCGTTTTACTGACAACAGTCACAACTGTCGTCGGCCTTATGCCGATGGTCTTGCAGATGAATATTGATTTTTTCTCGCGCGAACTTTCTGTCGGCGCACCCTCAACACAATGGTGGGTGCAGCTCGCGACCGCCGTTGTCTTTGGCCTCAGCTTCTCAACCGTGCTAACCCTTGTCGTTACACCAAGCGCATTGATGCTGCGCGATAGTGCAGGGCGCATGGGAAAGAAAATCAGCGGAAAAATAAAATTCTGGAAGAAAGAGCCAAAAGCGAAAGACGCTTTAACGGATAACCTGTAGATCGACGGCTTCACGGCCCTTGTCGACAACTTTGAGCGTCACTTTCACGCGCTGCCCCGCTTCAAGCTCTTCAATCTCAAGTTTATCCAGCAGACTCTTATGGATGAAAACATCCTTCATTCCATCATCGGGAATAATAAACCCGAAGCCGCTTTCAGGCTTATACCACTTCACAAGGCCGCCCATGGAAAACGTTCCGTCTTCCGAGACATCTTCGGGCATAAGGTTTACATCGCCTTTTTCGAGAACTTCCAATACCTCTTTGACTTGTTTGCCTTTCGGGCCGTCAAACAACGTGCACATCAAAACCGCACCTTCACCAAGCGCATGCAAGCCCGCCTCTTGAAGCGTCGTAATATGAAGAAACGCATCAAAACTCTCATCTTCGGGCACAACAAAACCAAAGCCCTTAGTTCCGTTGAACCATTTGAGATGTAATTTGATCGGTTTGATCTCGCCTTCGGATTGAGGCTCTTGAGAGTAGGTCTGCAACTTAGAAATTCCTTGAAATTCAGAACGTGCAATTAGAACGGTATAAAACCACTCTAATTCTGCAGGAAGTTGAAACAAAAATCCAGATTGAAAATTTACTTGCTGCACTGTGCATAGAATTTAAACGAAAAATGAGGTAAAATAGTCAATGAAGACATAAATCTTTTCCAACATGAAAGAGCGACCGCATGAGCACCGAAAACTACCCATGGTTAAAGGATTATCCGCCGCAACCTGATTGGCATATGGAGATTAAACCGCGCCTTATGGCCGATGTTTTTGATGAAACATGCGAAAAAAAGCCGCAAGCTCAAGCTTTCGATTTTATGGGGAAAACTTATACATGGGCGCAATTGCATACAGCCGTGAACCAGTTTGCCGCCGGTCTGCAAGCCATGGATGTAGGAAAAGGCACAAAAGTCGGGCTGTTTCTCCCTAACTGCCCCAACGCCCTTATTGCCTATTACGGGATCCTCAAAGCCGGCGCGACCGTGGTGAATTATAACCCGCTATACGCGGAAGCCGAGCTTGAATACCAAATAGAAGACAGCGAAACAGATATTATGGTGACGCTCGATTTGGCGCTCATGACCAGTAAAATGGAAAAGATGTTGGCGGGCACACGCCTGAAAAAACTCATTATCGGTAAATTCACAGATATTCTGCCATTCCCCAAGAATATTCTCTTCCCGATCCTCAAAGCCAAAGATGTTGGCAAGATCGACGCTTCCAGCAGCGTGATTTGGATGAATGATCTGATGAAAAATGACGGTAAAGTCAAACCGGTTGAAATTGACGCTGTCGAAGATATCGCAGTGCTTCAATATACGGGCGGCACAACGGGCGTGCCGAAAGGCGCTATGCTGACCCATATGAATATCTATGCCAATGCTGCGCAATGTTATTCATGTTTCCCGCGGCCCGAGGACACGGGCGCCACGCACGAAAAAATGCTCGCGGTCTTACCGTTTTTCCATGTGTTTGCGATGACGGTATGCTTGAACATGGCCGTACTTGCGGGGATGGAGATTGTTACGATCCCACGTTTTGATCTCAACGATTCCTTAAGCATCATAACAAAGAAAAAACCGCAATATATGCCGGCTGTCCCGGCAATTTACAGCGCGATTAACAACCACCCGAAACTCAAAAGCTATGATCTGTCCTCGCTTCAATTCTGTATATCGGGGGGCGCGCCGCTTCCCGTTGAGGTGAAGAAAAGATTTGAAGCTGAAACAGGCTGCACAGTCGTAGAAGGCTATGGCTTAACAGAAAGTGCGCCCGTCGCGACCGTGAACCCGCCTTTCGGAGAGAATATCGCCGGTTCAATCGGTCTGCCTGTTCCCGGCACGATCATCGAAATTATTGATCGTGATGACAAGAAAACGCCGATGCCTCTGGGCGAGCGTGGCGAAGTCTGCATCAGCGGCCCCCAAGTGATGAAGGGCTATTACAAAAAAACCGAGGCCACCAACGAAGTCTTGAGAAAAACCGAAGATGGCCGCTACAGGCTCTATACTGGCGATGTCGCCTATATGGACGAACGTGGCTACACCTATATCGTTGACCGTATAAAAGACCTCATCATCACCAACGGATATAACGTCTATCCCCGTCACGTCGAAGAGGCCATATATAAACACCCCAATGTCGAAGAGGTGATTGTCGCGGGACTTCCCGATGAAAAGCGCGGTGAGATCGTCAAAGCATGGATCAAGCTTAAAGAAGACAGAGAGCTGTCCCCCGAAGAGCTTAGAAGCTTTTTAGAAAATAAAATTTCGAAAATCGAAATGCCCAAGAAAATTGAATTCCGCAAAGAGCCGCTTCCCAAAACGATGATCGGGAAGCTCTCGCGGAAGGATATTATTGCCGAGGAAATGGCGAAGATCGAAACTTAAGCCCGCAAAACGCCGCCGGTTTTTTGCATGACCAGATCAATAACGCTCGTCATCAGGGCTTCAATATCTTTATCAGTCAGGCTCTCGCCTTTGGGCTGAATATTGATGCTCAGCGCGACAGATTTTTTGCCGTCTTCCACGCCTTTACCCTGATATATATCAAAAACGCGTGCATCCGTGATCAGCGCTTTATCCGCAGAAACTGCTGCGCGCACAAGATCCGATGCCTTCACATCCTCATCCACCAGAAACGCAAAATCGCGGGCGAGCGGCTGAAGCGGCTCAAGATGAAGCATGGATTTCTCCGTGCCCTTGTTCTTCGGTGTCGGGATGTTGTTAAGCATCACTTCAAAACCAACGACAGGGAATTTGATTCCCATTTCATCCAAAATCGCAGGATGAATTTCCCCGAATGTCGCCAGCACGTTTTTGCCCAAGCGCAAAACGCCGCTGCGCCCGGGGTGGTAATGACCGGGGGCATCATCGCTTACTTGCGCATTTTCTCCCGGCGCGCCGCACGCTTCCAAAGCCGCAATCGCATCAGCCTTGGCATCATACAGATCAACCGCCCGTGAGGCGCGGGCATCTGCCCAGTGCCGAGCGCCGTGCGCGCCGCTTCGAATACCTGCCGCCACCATCGCTTGGTCTTCGGGTTTTGTCCCCGCGAAGACAGGACCAATTTCGCACAAGGCCGCATGCGGATATCCGCGGGCTTCATTCCGCGCCGCCGCATCAATTAGGTTCGGCAGTATAGAGGGGCGCATCACATCCATTTCGGAGGAAATCGGATTTTTGAGGGTCAGCGCTTTGGTTTGGTTATCATTGCTGCCGAAACTTTGCGCATGCTCACGGCCCAAAAACGACCATGTCACGCATTCATGAAGGCCTCGGCCCGCAAGAGCCGCGCGCGCTTTTCGCATCGCTGCGCCGAGCATGGTTTCCGCAGGCGCAGGCACAACCGGCCCCTCAACGCTGATGCTCGGGATGGCATCAAAGCCGACAATGCGCGCAATTTCTTCCGCGATATCGGCCTTGCCAAAGACATCGCCGCGCCATGATGGCGGCGTGATTTTTGAACCCTTAATCTCAAAACCAAGGGCTTTTAAAATTTCATGCTGGCGGGATTCCGGTACATCAATACCGATAAGCTGCTTGCAATACGCAGGGTCATATTCGATTTCACGCTTCCATTCTGGCACAGCGCCCGCTTCGACGATCTCGCTGGCTTCCCCGCCGCAAATTTCCAGCACCATTTTCGTGAACAGCTCCATGCCGGTGCGGATGAACTCAGGGTCAACCCCGCGCTCGAAGCGATACCGCGCATCGGATGATACGCCGTGATCGCGGCCCGTACGGGCAATCCGCGCAGGATCAAAATACGCGCACTCTAAAAATACATTCGTAGTGCCCTCATCACATCCCGTAGACACGCCGCCAACGATTCCCCCAAGCCCGATCACGTTGCTGTCATCATTGATCGTAACCGCGCCGCTCTGAAGCTCATATGTCTTATCATTCAAGGCTTCTAGGCTCTCGCCGCCTTTGGATGTACCAACGCGAATTCCGCCTTCAAGCTTATCCGCATCATAGGCATGAAGAGGCCGCGCATGATCCATCGTGATGAAGTTCGTGATATCGACAAGCGCAGAAATCGGGCGCAAGCCAATTGCTTTCAGCGCCGTTTGAAGCCACTCTGGCGAGGGGCCGTTTTTCACGCCGCGAATTTCACGACCCAAAAACATCGGGCAACCCTCAAGATCATCAATCTTTACACCGATTTTCGATTTAAAAGTGCCTTTTACAGGATTGGCCTTCACAGGGTTTAATGTCCCCAAACCTGCCGCCGCCAAATCGCGCGCAATCCCGTAAATCCCTGCGCAATCCTGACGGTTAGGGGTCAGGTTAATTTCAATCACAGGATCATCAAGCCCAAAAACCTTCGCCATCGGCGTACCGACTTCATAGCTGTCATCCAGTTCGATAATTCCTTCATGCTCATCCGATAAACACATTTCGCGCTCGGACACCAGCATGCCGTTGCTCTCCACGCCGCGAATAGCGGTTTTCTTCAAGGTGACATCAAGGCCGGGAATATATGTGCCCTCCGGCGCGAAAATCGCTTTCATACCTGTCTTTGCATTCGGCGCGCCGCACACAACCTGCTGCTCGCCGTGATCCGCCGTTTGCACGCGGCAAACCTTAAGCTTATCGGCATCAGGGTGCTTTTCGGCGGAAATCACATGCGCGACTTTAAACGCCGCAAACTCCGCCGCGCGATCTTCAATCCCCTCAACTTCAAGGCCAATCGCCGTAAGGGTATCGGAAATCTCTTCCAAAGAGGCTTCGGTGTTTAGGGGCTGTTTAAGCCAGCTCATCGTGAATTTCATTTTTATCTATCCTTTTACAAAGCCAATATATGCAGGCTGAAGTTAAGCTTCACGCCAATATGTTTATACAATTCCTGCGCCGCCGCGTTGCCATCATCGGCTAGCCAATATAGCCGCGCCCAATGCTTTTTCATCCCGATAATCGCCAAATGCTCGACCATTTTGCGGGCCACGCCCTTTTTCCGGTGATCGGGGTCAACATACACATCTTGCATATAGCAAACATCCGTCAATGACCCTGTCGTTGGATGCACAATATAATGCGTCAGACCAATCAGCGCCCCGTCATCTTCTGCGACCAGACCATTCACGGCATGATCGCCGTCATTCAATCGCGCCCAAGTCTGCGCCGTAACCGCTTCATCGCGCGTCCCCAGATTATTTCCATCCCAGAGCGGCAGCCACTGGTCGTAATCATCTTCGGTAATTGCGCGTATGCTTACAGCCATGAGCGCCTCTTTTACTGTGTTGCGCTGTTAGGGCGATCAAGCGGATCAAACCCATAATGCTCAAGCCAGCGTGTATCGCATTCAAAGAATGTCCGTAAATCAGGAATGCCGTATTTCAGCATCGTTAAACGCTCAATCCCCATACCAAAGGCAAATCCTTGATACTCTTCTGGGTCAACGCCGCAATTCTTCAAAACATTGGGGTGAACCATGCCCGATCCAAGAACTTCCATCCATTTTTGTTCATCGCCGTCTTTCGCCGCGCCAAGCTTAATACCGCCATCAGCCTTTTTCGTATAACCGATATCGACTTCTGCGCCCGGCTCAACGAACGGGAAGAAGGACGGGCGAAAACGCACAGGCAAATCATCAAGTTTGAAAAACGCCCGAACAAAATCCGTCAGGCATCCCTTCAAATGACCCATATTGATATCCTTATCAATGAACAGCCCCTCCATCTGGTGGAACATCGGCGTGTGCGTCATGTCATAGTCACTGCGATATGTGCGCCCGAAACACACAATCTTATGCGGCGGTGAATTATTCTCCATATGGCGGATTTGTACGCTGGAGGTGTGCGTCCTCAAAAGCTTTTTCGCGAATTCACCCTTTGCTTCCGGATCTTCAGGCAGGAAAAACGTATCTTGCATCTCGCGCGCCGGATGACCGGGCGGGAAGTTCAGCGCTGTGAAATTGTGGTAATCATCTTCAATGTCAGGGCCTTCAGCCACGTTGAAACCCATGGCGCCGAAAATTGTAACAAGCTCTTCCATGGTCTGAGAAATCGGGTGGATTTTCCCTTGCGCGCTTGGGCGCGGAGAGAGCGTGATATCGAGCGTTTCCGTCGACAGCCGCGCATCCATCTCCTGTTTCTTCAAGGCGCGTTCTTGAGATTTGATCAAATCCGCAATCTCGTCTTTCAGCACGTTCAGCGCTTGGCCCACGGTTTTGCGCTCTTCGGGGTCCATACCGCCCAAAGTCTTCATCAGCGCGGTAATCCGCCCCTTCTTACCCAAAACGGTGACGCGCACGTCATCAAGGGTTTGCAAATCATTGGCAGCGGCAATTTCGCTCGTGAGTTCTGTTTTTAAAGCATTGATATCAGTCATGAATATTTTTTAGCACTTACCCTAAACCAGACCAAGCGTTTTTATCTCATCCAGACGATGAACAACGTGATCAGGCGCGGCCTCACAAAGGCGCTTGCGAGAGATATATCCATCCGTAATTCCAACCGATGTAATCCCGAGTGCGCGCCCAATCTCCGGCTCTTCCATCGTGTCGCCGATAATCACGGTGTCCTGCGCGGCGTGATCATGCGTCTCCATATAATCTCTCAGGCGCAAAACCTTGGTCGTGCTTTGTAAAATCGTTGTGCCGTCACAATCATGCGCGGATACATAATCGAAATAATGCGCGATCTTCAGGCGGTCCAGATGCTCGTTGATTTTATCGGTGCGGTAATTCGATAAGATGATGCACTGCGCACTTTGGCTTTTGAGGTGCTCCAGCAAAGCCCGTGCCCCGTGCCGCGTGCGGGCGCTCGCCGCCAAGCGCTCATACGCGCCTTGAAAAACGGCATTGCCTTCGTCTCGTCGCGCTAGAACCTCTTCGGCGCTGACACCGTGCAGCTCGTAAAACGGTAATATAGGAAAGATAAACGTATCGCGGTGGGCTTTGAGGCTGATGGCTTTCGCGCCATAGAATTCAAGGCATTCATTCCCCGCCTTCCAAGAGGCAGCAGTGTCCGCCAAAATCGTGCCGTTCCAATCAAATACCCATAATTTTTTCAAACTAAAATCCCCATAAAAAAAGCAGCCTACAAGAGGCTGCCTTTAAAATCTATAAAGCGATGCTTATGCAGCTTTCGCCAAAGCGTCCTGTGCCTGTTTTGCCACCGCCGCGAATGATTTTTCATCGTGGATAGCAAGCTCTGACAATGATTTACGATCAAGCTCAATACCGGCCAATTTAAGACCATTCATAAGCGTTGAGTATTTCATGCCATTCAAACGCGCAGCCGCATTGATACGCTGAATCCACAATGCGCGGAAATCACGTTTCTTGGTACGACGGTCGCGATAAGCGTACTGACCGGCTTTTTCAACAGCTTGAACGGCTGTACGGAAACAATTCTTGCGACGTCCGTAATAGCCTTTAGCAGCTTTGATAACTTTTTTGTGTCTCGCACTAGCGCGAGGGCCTCCTTTAACGCGTGACATTATTTAGCACCTCCGACTTTAGCAGCCGCTTTTTCAGCAGCCGTCTTAGTTTTCTTGCGAGAATAAGGCAAATAATTACGCAATACTTTGCGCTCATCAGCATCACACATAGTGGTCATGCCTCTGGCCTTACGCTTCATGGATTTGGGTTTGTTCATTTGCATGTGGCGCATTTTGGATTGTTTCACCTTAACTTTGCCACTGCTAGTAACGCGGAATCGCTTCTTCGCACTAGATTTAGTTTTCATCTTCGGCATTTCTATCTCCTTTAAAAAGGGTTGGTATTAGCGATGATCGAGGCAGCCGAGAAAACTTATACGCCAGATCATCTTGGAATGTCAGGTTTATACAAGGGCTGAGGGCTAAATTGCAAGCCTAAAATGCAACTTCGAATGGCTTAAGCGTATTTTTCAATAAATTGCGATAAATGATACAGCGCCATCTTGCGGTGCTCTTCATCGGGCAGTCCGTGTACGCCATCCTGAAAACTGGTAATTTCAACGCGCCGCGCCGCCGAATGCGCCCGCAATGTGTCGAGCTGCTCAATCGGCGAAACAGCATCTTTTGCGCCGTGTAAAATAAGGATAGGCGCGCGGCTTTTGCCGATAATGTTGAGCAGCTTGGTATGCATAAGCTCTTGCAGAAGCTGAATGCTGATCCGCTGGTTATCTATAAGTGCGTAGCCTGCCTTTTTCCATTGATCTTCAATGTCATCAGCATGAAAAACGCTCTTTGCAATTGTTTCAAGCTCAAGCATCGGCCACATGAGAACCATGCACGCCATTTCATCTTCAAGGTTCAAAAGCGAAACAGCCGCCCCCAAACCCTCACCAATATAGATAAAGCGCTTATAGCCCTGTTCTTTCGCCCATCCGCGAATGCTTTTAAAATCCTCGCACGCGCTGGTGAGTGTAAAATCCTGCTGTTCCCCGTCACTATCCCCGCATCCGCGAAAATCAAAGCGCAGGCAATGAAACCCCATCGGGCTTAATACATTTTCTATACTGGGGAAAAGGTTGAGGTTGCCTGTTTGGCTTCCCGGAAAGCCATGCGCCATAACGACCAAAAGTTCATCAAGCCCTACATTGTGATCCCCCTCAGGCTTTGAATGGCAAGCGCTGAGGATGATATGGTTTTTAGATAAGATGCTGATATTTTCAATCATGATTTAATGCGCCGCGTTCCAGTTTGCCCCTGAGCCTGCCTCGGCCTCCAAGGGAACGGAAATCTCCACGCCCATAATCTTAAACGCGTTTTCCATCACGGTTTTGGCAACCTCGGTTGTTTTTTCAAGCTCAGACTTCGGCACTTCAAAAATAAGTTCGTCATGCACCTGCAAAAGCATCTTCGCGGATAAACCGGCCTCGCTTATCGCCGCGGGCATCTTCGCCATGGCAATCTTCATGATATCCGCAGCCGTCCCTTGCAAGGGCGCATTAATCGCCGCGCGCTCCGAGCCGCCGCGCTGGGCTGGAATTTTCGCATTGATATTGGGCGTAAAGCATTTGCGACCATAAAGCGTCTTCACATAGCCATATTCCCGCGCCTCGTCTTTGCGCTCTTCCATATAGTCTTTAATCTCGGGGAAGCGCGCGAGATAACGATTGATAAAATCGTTCGCATCGCCCGGTGAGCAGCCCAGTTGCTGCGCCAAGCCCCACCCTGAAATTCCGTATATAATCCCGAAATTCACGGCCTTCGCGCGTCGGCGGGTTTCGCCATCCACCTGATCGAGCGGCACATCAAAAACTTGGGACGCGGTAAGAGTGTGAATATCCACCCCGTCTTTAAACGCCTGCTTCAAGGCTTCAACGCCCGCAATCTCCGCCGCCAGGCGCAGCTCGACTTGGGAGTAATCAACCGAAAGCAGTGTATGCCCCTCACTGGCGATAAACGCCTCGCGGATTTTGCGCCCGTCCTCGGTGCGGATCGGGATGTTCTGTAAGTTCGGATCGCTGGAAGCAAGCCGCCCCGTACTTGTGCCTGTCATCGCATAGGACGTATGAACGCGGCCCGTCTCGCTTAAAATCTGCTCCTGCAGCGCGTCCGTATATGTGGATTTAAGCTTGGACAGTCCGCGCCAATCCAAGATTTTCTGCACAATTTCATGGCCCTGCATTGCCAAAGTCTCAAGCGTCTTCACATCTGTGGAATGCTGCCCTGTCTTGGTTTTTTTGCCCGCATCCAGCCCCATCTGGTCAAACAAAATCTCCCCGATCTGTTTGGGGCTGCCGATATTAAACGGCGTCCCTGCAAGCGCATGAATTTCACCTTCCAAATCCGCAATGCGTTTGCCGAACTCCGCGCTCATATTGCGCAAGATCGCGGGATCAACCTTGATCCCGTATAGCTCCATCTGCGCGATAATCGGAATAAGCGGGCGCTCGATATTCTCGTAAACACTGACCATCTTCTCTGGAAGCAAGCGGGGCTTAAGCGTGTGCCACAGCCGCAAAGTGATATCCGCATCTTCCGCCGCATAATCCAAAGCCTTCTCGATATCCACGCGGTCAAATGTCACTTGGTTTTTGCCGCTGCCCGCAACTTCTTTGAAAGGGATGGGGCTATGCCCCAGATACATCTCCGAAAGCGCATCCATGGAATGCTTATGCGAAGACCCATCAAGCACATAAGACATCAACATCGTATCATCACAAGGGGTCACGTGAATGCCCGCCTGGGCAAAAATCTGCCAATCATATTTCATGTTATGCGCGACCTTCATCACGCCCGTGTCTTCCAAAAGAGGCTTCAGCATAGACAGCGCCTTTTCGGCATCCATCTGCGGGATATCCGCGCCTTGAGACTCGCCCAAAAGATCGGCTTGCGCCGCCACGTGCCCAAGAGGAATATACGCCGCCTTGCCGATTTCAGGAGACAGCGCGATCCCAACAAGTTTTGCCGAAGCAGGGGTGAGGGAGGTTGTTTCAGTATCAATACACAACGTAGCGTTTTTATATGATAAATCGATCCATTCCTGCAATGTTTTCTCATCATTAATCAGTGTATAAACATTATCGCTGATCGGCGGCATCTCCGCTTTCGGCTCTTCGGTTTTGGTCACGCTTTCTTTTTGCGGCTGCGCCACGGTCTCCCCGCCAAGGCGCTTAATGATCGAATTAAACGCATGCTCTTGCAAGAACGCGAGCAATTCAGGCTTATCAGGATCGTGAGATTTCAGTTCCTCAATAGACACAGGCAGCGGCGCTTCCGCATCCAGCGTCACAAGCTTTTCTGATATCCGCGCATTCTCGGCATGCTCGATCAATTTCTCGCGTCGCTTGGGCTGTCTTATCTCGCCCGCCCGCGCAAGGAGTTCGTGCAAGCCGCCAAATTCATTAATCAACTCGGCTGCTGTCTTAATCCCGATCCCCGGAACGCCGGGAATGTTGTCCGTGCTGTCCCCCGCCAAGGCCTGCACATCTGTTACTTTATTTGGCGGCACACCGAATTTCTCGATCACTTCCGCCTCGCCGATCCATTTATTCTTCATCGGGTCCAGCATCCGCACATTCGGCCCCACAAGCTGCATCAGGTCTTTATCAGATGATACAATCACAACCTTCTTCCCCGCCGCGACCGCGTGCTTCGCATAAGCCGCAATCAAATCATCTGCTTCATAACCCTTAAGCTCAATCGCGGGGATATCAAACGCCCGCGTCGCGTCGCGCACCAAGGGAAATTGCGGAATCAAATCCTCGGGCGGCGCATCGCGGTTGGCTTTATATTCGGGGTATAAGTCATTGCGAAACGAGCCCCCGGGCGGATCAAAAATAACCGCCAGATACGGCGCATGATAATCCTTCAAAAGTTTCAAAAGCATCTGCGTAAAGCCGAACACTGCCGATACGGGAACGCCGTTCGGATTCGTCATCCCGCCGCGCCCTGAATACGCCATAGCGAAATACGCACGGAAAATGAATCCCGATCCATCGACTAGATAAAGTTCATCTTCTTGCGGTTCAATTTTTTCTGCAGCCATACCCGATAAGGTGGACGAACAATGTTCCCAAGTCCAGAAGCCAGATAAAAAAATCCCCCGCCATGCGCACTAAAGCATGGAGCGGGGAGACGAGTTGGGGGGTGAAACCGGGCATTCGGGGAAAAACAGGGGGGTGGTCCCGAACGCCAAATGGTCTCAGTGGGGTTCTTTTATGTGGGGCACAAAAGAAGTATTTTTTGGAAAGGAAAACTATAAATACGCAAATACCAGATTCGCGCATTGCTATGCTGCAATGTTTGCATGAGATACACCCTCTATGTTTTAACCGTTTGTCCGGATGCGCCCTTTTGGGTCATTGGTAAATCCGAAACTTTTCTTATATCTAATAGTACATCTTCTCTCGAAGAAATGTCAAAAATTTTAATAAAATTGTATCTAATTTGCTGAAAAGATTGATGTTTTCAAGATTTAGTGCTGAGCGCATAAAGTGCCACGGCTGCCGCATTTGAAACATTGATGCTGGGCATCGGTCCGCTCATGGGAAGGCGCAATAGCACATCACAATGATCTTTCACAAGGCGGCGCATCCCCGGACCTTCCGCGCCCAAAACCAAAGCCTTTTTTGGGGGAAAATTGACGCCGCCAATATCCTCGCCGCGCTCATCCAACCCATAAACGAAAAACCCGTTTTGTTGAAGCTCTTCGATGCTGCGCGAGAGATTGGTTTCATAGGCCACGGCCACATGCTCGATCGCCCCGCACGCCGTTTTCGCCAGTACGCCGTCCAGCATAGGCGCGTGTTTTTTCTGCATCACAATGCCGTTCACACCAAACGCGCAGGCGCTCCGCAGAATAGCCCCCACATTATGCGGATCGGTCACCTGATCCAGAATAAGCAACGTAAAACCGTCTTTGGTTTCTGCCTGAATAACAAAATCCTGCACGGTAAACTCCGGCAACGTGTCACACGTAATGCCTAAACCCTGATGCACCGCCCCTTGCGGAAGCGCCCGATCAAAATCATTTTTCTGGATAATCTTGGGAGTATGCCTGCTCAGGCGTTCAACTTCCTGCGCGCTGCTATCTGTCGCATAAAGCGCATGAATGACCCGCTCCGGGTTCTCCAGCGCCGCTTTAACCGCATGCGCGCCATATAGATCAATCTTCAATCGCGGCGTTTTCGGGGCGTTGCCTTTATGCTCGGCTTTGCGCTCGCCTTTGTTAAAACTCGGTTTGTTTTTGCGTTGTCTCATAAAAAATCTATCGCCTTTTAAGCGTGCAAAGTAAAGCCCTGTCTTTAATGCGCCGCTAAAATCGGAATATTACGCTTTCATCTTGACACAGGCGCCAAAAAGCGGTTTTTTAAGGCCGCTTAAACCACATATTAAGCTTATCTCTGTGGAGGGGTGGTCGAGTGGTTAAAGGCAGCGGATTGTAACTCCGCCCGCGTATGCGTACGCAGGTTCGAATCCTGCCCCCTCCACCATTTA
>CAYGKM010000014.1:30302-35297 GCA_964350695.1 uncultured Micavibrio sp. | reverse complement strand
GCGATATCTCGGAGTTTGTAACCCCGAATGTGGCAAAATCACTTCACGATAAATTCTCCAAATAAAGCTATTATTTTTCAAAAAAAATGTAGTATATTTTTATTTGCATAAAACAATACAGGGTGGTTAACATGAGTTACAAGGCATTATTTGACGCGAAAGCGGGTGAGGTCGAGAATAGAAACCAGCTAATTTTATTGGGCGATGACCCACGATCCAAAGAATTGGCAAAAATGGCGAGCGAACAACTCATTCCCCAAAACTTTGGCCCGGAAGAAACCGCAGACGCCATGCGTCTTGCAGACGAAATATCAGATATTACAGACCCAGCACATTTTGATAAAAACCAGTACTGTTTTGTGCTTATCGGCGAAGATTTAGACACCGATAATCCGATCATAAAAGGCATTAGTATTGGGCATTATCTTGCGGATTCTAAAACAGCGGCCCTCTGGTATTTGGCTGTTTCACCTGAACATCGTCGCCAAAATCTAGGGCAGCACCTTGTTGATGCTACAGGTCAGGTATTTGAGCAAATGGCAGAAGCAAGAGGGGATGCAGCCCCGCCTGTTTTCGTGCATATCCACGACCCTGAGGAAGATCTTCTGACTGATGACCCATTCGATCCCATGAAGCGCGTTCAGTTCTACGACAGAGTAGGAGCAAAAAAGGTGCCGATGAGATTTGTTGTACCGAACCCTGATCCTGAACTCTCGAAGAGTGGCGATGTCGTGCCATATTTGCTGATTTCAGTAGGAAAAGATCCCAGTGCAAAGCAAATAGCTGCACATATTGATGATTACTACCTTTCATATGGCGTTAATCCAAAAGGACATGAAGCTGTTGCTAAAATGCAGGCGCAGCTCCAGAGCTACGATAGCAAATGTGTCCCTCTTCTTAAACAAGGGGAGGCCCCCACGCCAAAGCCAGTTAATGAGCGAAAATAAAACTTTATAGCAGTCTCGTTTTTTGCTGTAAGAAAGCTTGACGTAGCCGCGTGAAATCCATAAGGTGCGTCAGTCTTTCAAAGGCACTTCTAATGCGATCGCTTAGCTCAGCTGGTAGAGCAACTGACTTTTAATCAGTAGGTCGAGGGTTCGAATCCCTCAGCGATCACCATTTTCTTTCCATATACCATTATCTACATCGTTGCCGCGTCGCTGAAATAGGAAATCTATTCTGCGCTTCTTGCGTCTTGTATATAAGGGTATATGGAAGAAAATATTATTTTGAGTATGCGAACCCGGTTCGACAATAAACTTAACGAGGCGAAGCCGAGTTTAGTGTTTGCCACTTTGTAAGGGTGCACGCACCCGAAGCAAAGAAATCCCTCAGCGATCACCATTTTCTTCCCCATTTTATCCATTGCTTTCCCGCTGCTTCCACGGCATGATGCGCGGATGAGCGAAGAGACAGCACAAATAAAATCCCCTATAAAACCTGCGGAAAAAACCAGCTTCGGCACGCGACTTCGCCGCTATCTTTTAACAGGCATTGTGGTGACCGCGCCGATCTCGATCACCATCTATCTCACCTATATCTTCCTGACCTTCATAGATCACCATGTGACGAAGCTTTTCCCGAATGTCTGGTATGATGGGCTTTATGGCGGAACAACTATCCCTGGCCTTGGCTTGATCGTCGCCATCGCGTTTTTCATTTTTGTCGGCTGGTTTGCCACGAATTTCCTTGGCCGCCTGATCATCAACATCTCCGAATACATCGTTGATCGCGTGCCGGTCATCCGCACCGTATATGGCGCGGTAAAGCAAATCTTTGAAACCATCATGGCCAGCCAGTCTTCCGCGTTCCGCGAAGCCGTTATGCTTGAATACCCGCGCAAGGGCGTATGGTCGATCGGCTTTGTCACGGGCGTGACCCAAGGCGAAGTGCAGGACGCAACGCAAAACGAAACCATCAATGTCTTCTTGCCCACAACGCCAAACCCCACCTCCGGTTTTTTGCTTTTTGTACCAAAAAAGGAACTGGTCTATTTGAACATGACAGTTGAAGAGGCCGTGAAGCTTGTGGTGTCCGCGGGGATTATCACCCCGCCGGATAGATCAAACCTGCTCTTAAAGCCAATTGCAAAAAAACCTGCCGCCAAGAAAAAGCCCGCAAAAAAGAAATAACCTATGAGCGTTTTAGACGACATAAAGTCCATCCAATCCCGCGATCCTGCCGCGCCCACCTTCATGGAAGTAATCTTGGGCTATAACGGCTTTCATGCCGTGCTATTTCACCGCATGAACAACTGGCTTTGGGGCTTGGGGCTAAAGGCTTTTGCCCGTTTTCTCGCCAATATCGGGCGCATTTTCACAGGCGTTGAAATTCACCCAGCAGCCAAAATCGGAAACCGCCTGTTCATTGATCACGGCACAGGCGTGGTCATTGGCCAAACCGCCATTATTAAGGACGATGTCACAATATATCACGGCGTTACGCTCGGCGGAGTAGGGCGCGCAGACCAAAAGGGCGAAAAGCGCCACCCCACAATCGAAAACGGCGCAATGATTGGCGCAGGCGCACAAGTGCTAGGTGATATCACCATCGGCAAGGGCGCGAAAGTTGGCTCGAATTCGGTTGTTACCAACGATATTCCGGCAGGGATGACCGCGCTCGGCATTCCCGCCCGCGTAATCGGCGGCGATGAAACCTCTCGCGGCTACGGCATGCCCTCCCGCGCGGAAATGGAGGAGGTCACCTTCACCATTGATTGCATGATCCGCGAAATGGGACAGATCAAACGCGAGCTTAAAATCCCCGAAGCGGATTGCAAGGCGCCGGCAAAGCAAAAAAAGAAAAAATCAGCCTGATCGCAAATACTGGATCGCCTGATCCCGTTCGAATAAATATAGCAGCGTCGTAAGCGCTTTTCCGCGCTCGCTCTTAAGTTCAGGGTCTTTCTCGATAATCAGCCGCGCATCATCCCGCGCCGCCGCGAGCAGCTCTCCATGCACATTTAAATCCGCCAAACGAAACTGCGGCAAACCGCTTTGCTTCACGCCCAAAATATCGCCGCCGCCGCGCAGCTTCAAATCCTTCTCCGCAATCAAAAACCCGTCTTCGGTTTCGCGCATAACGGACAGGCGTTCCTTCGCTGTCTCCCCCAGCGGCCCGCTATAAACAAGGAAGCAATAGCTCTTATCGCCGCCGCGCCCAACGCGCCCCCGAAGCTGATGCAGCTGCGACAAGCCAAAGCGCTCCGCATGTTCAATTACCATGATCGTGGCTTCGGGCACATTCACCCCCACCTCGATCACCGTTGTCGCCACCAATATGTTCAACTCGCCGCCAGCAAAGCGCGCCATAACTTCGTCTTTTTCCGCCGGCTTCATCCGCCCATGCACGAGACCAACCTTCCCAAACCTCTGACGCAAAATATCGAACCGTTCCTCTGCCGCCGCGAGATCAAGCTTTTCGGATTCCTCAACCAAAGGACACACCCAATACACCCGCGCCCCTTCTTTAAGCTTGCGCGCAAGCCCCTCTATCATTTCGTCCATCTTTTCTTTCGGCATCAGCAGCGTATCAATCGGCTTTCGCCCGGGCGGCTTTTCATCAAGCTTTGAAACATCCATGTCCCCATACGCCGTCAGCGTCAGCGTGCGCGGAATTGGGGTTGCGGTCATCACCAGAACATCGACGCCTGTGCCTTTACTCGTGAGCTGCAAACGTTGATGCACCCCGAAGCGATGCTGTTCGTCTATCACCGCAAGGCCCAGATCCGCAAACTCCACCCCGTCTTGAAAAATCGCATGCGTGCCGATAATAATCTTCGCTGCCCCGCTCGTGACCTGCGCAAGGATATCCTCGCGCCCTGCGCCTTTATCACGGCCCGTTAGTGTGACATAGCCCACACCAAGCGCATCAAGCCACGGCTTCAAAACCTGTTCGTGCTGGCGCGCCAAAATCTCGGTCGGCGCCATAATCGCGGCCTGCGCGCCTGTCTCGACGGCCGCTAGCATCGCCATCGCCGCCACAACCGTCTTCCCAGACCCCACATCGCCTTGCAGCAGCCGCAGCATGCGCGCATTTTCCGCCATGTCTTTTTCAATCTCCACGAGGGATCGCTCCTGCGCCCCCGTCAGATCAAACGGCAAAATTTCTTTCAGCTTCGCCCGCAATGCCCCGTCACCGTAAAATGTTCGCCCGTTCACCTTGCGCTGGCGATGGCGCACCAAAGAAAGCGTAAGCTGGTTCGCCAGCAATTCATCATACGCCAGGCGCTGCCGAAATGGGCTTTCGGGTAAAAGCTCCTTCTCGGTTTCGGGCTCATGCACGGCAAACAGCGCCTCATCCCATTCCGCCCATTTTTGCTGCTTTTTGTAGGCAGGCTCCAGCCATTCACCAAGCTGCGGCACAAAATCCAGCGCCGCGCTCATTGCTTTGCGCAGCGTCTTATTGGTCACGCCCGCCGTCAGGGGGTAAATCGGCTCTATCGTCTCTAAAGTCTCGCGCTCCGCTATGGTCGCGATATCAGGGTGCACAATCTGCGCGTTCCCTTGATAATATTCGACCTTACCGCTGATAATCACTTTCTCGCGATCGGGCAGCTGCTTTTCAATCCATCCTTTATTCGCATGGAAAAACACTAGAGACATCACCCCGCTGCCATCGCGCACTTTCACGCGGTAGGGTAGGCCTCGCCGCGGATTGGGCGTATGCGATACCACCGTGACTTCCATCGTTACAATTCGCCCCTCTGGCGCTTCGGCAATGGGCGGAGAAAAACGGCGATCAATAAAATCAACCGGCATATGCCACAGCAAATCCAGAACCTTCGGCCCGCCGAGCAATTTCTCGAACAGCGCGGCATTCTTCGGCCCCACCCCGCCAAGGGTCGTCAGCGCGCGAAATAATGGATCTAATTCAAACGGTCTGGCCATATCTTCATTTTAAGGCTTTTCAATTCTCTGAATACCCTTATTTTAAAACAAATGAATGATGACCTTCAAAATTTAAGAAACAAACTGATTTTCCGCTCCGATCACC
>CAYGKM010000014.1:0-30202 GCA_964350695.1 uncultured Micavibrio sp. | reverse complement strand
ATGAATGATGACCTTCAAAATTTAAGAAACAAACTGATTTTCCGCTCCGATCACCGTGGCACAAAAGAGATGGATTTGATCCTCGGATCTTTTGCGAAAAAGCATGTGCCGAATATGAGCAAAGAAGAACTCGCGCAGTTCGAAGAAATCCTGAAAGAAAATGATCCGAATTTATATAACTGGATCACAGGAAAAGAAGACCCGCCCGCCAACGTGGTCTCAAGCCTTTTTGAAAAAATCCAAAACCATAAACTGGCTTAAAGCTTTTTAAACACCGCGATATAAGCATAGCCTTTATAAAGCTCGGTCAGCTCCAATGTGCCTTTGCCATCCAAGGCCAGCGCCTTCAAATGTTGCAGAATCTCAGGCTTGTGATAAACATGAAACAGCTTGAGCCACCAAAAAATCAGCCTCCGAAACCACGCGGGCTGCGCGTCCATCGCGCCAAAATCCACAATATGAAGCTGCCCGCCTGATGGCAGGAGCGACAGCGCATGGTCTATGGAGTCTTTCCACGGCGGAATAATCGACAATGCATAGGAAAACACGAATTTATCAAACGGAGCGTCAATGCCAAAAAGATCCGTGGGCTTAAAACTCTGCGCAAAGCCTTGTTTCAAGGCAATTGTGGTTATAACTTTATCGACATTCCCATGCGCAGTTTTTAACATCTCGTCCGACGCATCAAGCCCGTAAAAACGCGCATCAGGATACTCTTGCGCCATCTTGATGAGGTTGCGCGCTGTGCCGCAGCCAATCTCGCAAACGCGCTCTCCGGCCCTCGCATCCAATGTGCCGATTAAATAATCCCGCCCAAGCAGGTAATATTTACGGCTCGCATCATAGACATGGCGCGTCCATTTATACATGGCATCCATCTGGGCTTTTGTGCGCGCCTCTGTTGTCATGGCTTAAGCGGCTTTTGTGGTTTTCGCGGCGGCCTTTTTCTTCGCCGCAGGTTTCTTAGCGGGCGCCTTTTTTGCAGCCGCCTTATTCACGCTCGTTTTGGCTTGGGGCTTAGGCTTGGGAGCTTTCGCCTTTGCGCCGTCATCAAACGTATAAACATGGAAACCGCCATAAATGGATGAACGATCCTTCGCCACGGCCTTGGCTGATTCCGCTGCTTCATAACTGAATTTCTCCAAAATCGCTTTCGGCAAAGCCTTCGTCAGCGGGCTGTCATCACCGGCTGTGCGGAAAATGACGCGTGCGCCGGGACGCGCCGTACGCACAACTTCTTTCCAAAGAACGCCCAGCGCTTCGGAATTCATCCAGTCCTGCGCATCCAAAAACACATAGCAATCAAGGCTCTTCGGCGTTTGTGCCTCTAAAAACCCTGTGATGGTGGTATGGTGCACTTCCACGCTATCGGCATTTGCCTTCAACGCTTGATAATGCTTTTCCTTCAAATAACGCGGAACCGCTTGCTTATAGGATTTATCATAGCCGCGTCCAAAGGCCTGCCATGCGAAATAATTATCTTCAATCGGGAAATCCGCGGCCAAGCGGCGCAAACGCGCCTTCAGCACATCCGCCATCTCTTGATTGCCCTTAAGGTCATCAAACTGCGCAGGCGGAATCCCAAGCCCGTAAAGGGCAGGGGGCATATTGCAAATAAAACGTACAATCTTTTTGTCGAAAATCGGACCAATCGTACGGTCAAAAATCTCGCCTTGCTCTTTCATGGTTTTAGCGGTCAAAATCTCGCGCGGATCTTCACCGTAAATTTTCGCCAATATATGAACCGTAGAAATAAAACGCCCAAGCAAACCAAACTGATAAACGTTTTTCGTGAAGTAATTAATGCGCCGGCCTCTAAACGGGCTCCACCCTTCCCAATATTTCTTAGAAAAAGAATCAAGATGCGGCGCTATGTATTTGTCGTAGTTTTCAATATTGCGTTTTTCATCGGCGTGCCCGAAGAACAAAAAGAAGCTCTCATAATCAGGCAGATGTTTAAGCGCCGCAATTTTCAAACGTGTCAGGGCCACATGCGCGGGGTTCAAATCAATCGCTTTAATTTTTTGCGGCGACTCGGTCATGTAATTCATAACATTGCACCCGCCCGAGGCAATCGTCATGATGCGGCTGGTTTTATCAAGCTTCAGCGCGTTTAAATCAACTTCGGGGT
This sequence comes from uncultured Micavibrio sp., assembly GCA_964350695.1. Lineage (GTDB taxonomy): Bacteria > Pseudomonadota > Alphaproteobacteria > Micavibrionales > Micavibrionaceae > TMED27. The sequence goes on along the minus strand of CAYGKM010000014.1, from coordinate 28,071 downwards.
CTTCCCAAATCTGCGGATAAACAAACCCCTTAAAAGATAAGGTAAATAAGCGCTCTAAAAGACCTTTCTTAGATGTCACCTTATGCTGATGAACAGCATTTTTGAGCAAATCAGGATCAGGCTTTTCCATTTCTGGAGTTTCTTTTTGTGGTGATGCTGCGCTCATTTGATGTTCCCTTTGATCTACCGCAAAAACATATATATAAAACCCAAGCAAGACAACAGGCGAAGCACATGCAGGCAGCAGAAATTTTAAACACCGAACAAAACACGGTTTTTGGCGCAATCGAAGGCCACGATGCCCGCATTCTGGCTGATCGCGCGCGCGCCCTCATGCCGCAGGATAAGGTGCTGGTGCATGTCGCACTTGATGATACGCGGGTGGCGATGCTGAAAGAACTCCTGACCTTCTTCGCGCCCGATGTGAATATAATCGAATTTCCCGCATGGGATTGCCTGCCCTATGACCGCGTATCGCCGAACGCCGATATCGTCGCGGCGCGGGTTGGTGGCCTCACGAAAATGTTGGCATGGGATAAAGAAACCAAACGCGTCTCCCGCATCGTGCTCACCACCGTGAACGCCCTGACGCAGCGCGTGATGCCAAAAACGGTTCTTGAGGGTGCATCCTTCACGGCCTCCAAAAATGCGCGGCTAGATATCAATGCAATGCAAAACTTCCTCATCGCCAACGGATATTCCCGCACAGAAACCGTCCGCGAAGCAGGGGAATACGCCATGCGCGGCGGTATTGTCGATATTTTTCCGTCTGGCTATGAGCTGCCCCTTCGCCTTGATCTCTTCGGCGATGAAATCGAATCTATTCGCGCCTTTGACCCACTAACCCAAGTCACCGATAGGGATGTTGATGGCTTTGCCTTGCAACCCGTGACCGAATTTTTCCTGAATGATGAAAGCATCGAGCGCTTCCGCTCTGGATACCGCGAAGCGTTCGGCGTCGTGCGCGGTGATGATCCGCTTTATCAATCCATTTCCGAAGGCCGACGCTATAACGGCATGGAACATTGGCTGCCGCTTTTCTACGAGCGCATGGATACGCTGCTCGATTATGTGCCCGCACATGAAATGACCCTCGATCACCATACCCGCCGCGCCGAAACCGAGCGTATGGAGCAGATCAAGGATTTCTACCAATCCCGCAAGACACTGGAAAAGGCAGGCATAGACCGCAAATCCAAGGACGTATCGCTTTCGGGCGCAACTTACCATCCGCTCGGCATTGACCGCCTGTACGTGTTGGATAATGAATGGCAGAGTATGATCGGCGGCGCCCAGCTTCTCTCGCCCTTCGGCGCGGCAGGAGAGGAAAACCCCGATGTTAAAAAAGCCCGTGATTTTGCTGATATCCGCGCGCTCCCCGATGGCGATGTCATCGGCGAACTCAAAACCCACCTCGCATCTTTGGGCGAGCGTAAAAAGCTTATCGCCTGTTATTCCGAAGGCGCAAGACAGCGCGTGGCCTCCATTTTCGAAGCAGGGCATATCGAAAACCTCAAAAACATCGAAAATGCCGCGGATCTTAAGAAGCTCAAACCATACGAAATCGGTCTTGCGCTTCTCGGCCTAGAACATGGCTTCACCGCCCCCGATCTCGCCGTGCTGACCGAGGCCGACATCCTCGGCGATCGCTTGGCACGCAAAACCGCCAAACGCAAAAAAGCCGATAACTTCCTGCGCGAAGTCTCGTCTCTAAACGAAGGCGATCTCGTCACCCACCTCGATCACGGCATCGGCAAGTTTCTGTCTCTTGAAACCGTCACCATCGGCAAAATTCATCATGACTGCCTTAAAATTGAATATGCAGGCGGTGATAAACTTTTCGTGCCTGTTGAAAACATCGAAGTCCTCGCCCGTTTCGGCGGCGATGAAGGTACTGTTCAGCTCGATAAGCTCGGCGGCGCAGGCTGGCAAGCGCGCAAAGCGCGCGTGAAAAAAGACCTCATGGAAATGGCAGACGGTCTGCTCAAAATCGCGGCGGCACGTACGCTCAAAAAGACCGAGCCAATCCAAATCGCGCCCGATCTATATAACGCCTTCGCCGCGAAATTCCCTTACGCTGAAACCGAAGACCAAGAGCGCGCCATCGAAGACACGCTTGAGAGCATGGCGGGCACGCACCCCATGGATCGCCTTGTCTGCGGCGATGTGGGTTTTGGCAAAACCGAAGTCGCAATCCGCGCCGCTTACGTTGCCGCGATGGATGGCTACCAAGTCGCCGTCGTCGCCCCTACAACGCTTCTCGCGCGTCAGCATTACATGGGCTTCATGAAACGCTTCGCCGGCACGGGCCTTCGCATCGAGCAACTCTCCCGCATGGTCACGGCTAAGGACGCCACCCGCACAAAAGACGGCCTGAAAGACGGCAGCGTGAACATCGTCATCGGCACGCACGCGCTGTTCGGCAAAGGCATCGACTTCGATAATCTCGGGCTTCTCGTTGTCGATGAAGAGCAGCGCTTCGGTGTAAAGCAAAAAGAGCGCCTCAAAGAGCTTAAAGCCAATGTCCATATCCTGACCCTCACCGCCACCCCCATTCCGCGGACACTGCAAATGTCGCTGACGGGCGTTAAGGAAATGTCGCTCATCACCACGCCGCCTGTTGACCGTCTGGCTGTACGTACATTCGTCATGCCCACCGACATGATGGTGATCCGCGAGGCACTGCTGCGCGAGCATTATCGCGGCGGCCAATCTTTCTATGTCTGCCCGCGCATCGCCGATATGAAAGACCTTGAGGATTTACTGAAAGAACACGTTCCCGAAATTAAAGTCGTCGCCGCGCATGGTCAAATGACACCGCAGGAATTAGAAGACCGCATGACCGCCTTTTATGACGGGCAATATGATGTGCTGCTCGCCACCAACATCATCGAAAGCGGCATCGACATCCCGACCGCCAACACCATGATCATCCACCGCGCCGATATGTTCGGCCTCGCGCAGCTTTACCAAATCCGCGGCCGCATCGGGCGCTCCAAGGTGCGGGCCTACGCCTATCTCACATACCCGCCGCAAGGTATCCTCAACCCCCAAGCGCAAAAACGGCTTGAGGTCATGGAAACGCTCGACACATTGGGAAGCGGCTTCCAACTGGCCTCGCACGATATGGATATTCGCGGGGCAGGGAACTTGCTCGGCGATCAACAATCGGGTCACATCAGGGAAGTCGGCGTGGAGCTGTATCAGCAAATGTTAGAGGAAGCCGTCGCCATGGCACGCGAGGGCGTAAGCCTTGATGATATGCCCGCCGAAAAGGGCTGGTCGCCCACAATCAATATCGGCACATCGGTGATGATCCCCGAAAGATACGTCCCCGATTTGGGTGTGCGTATGTCGCTTTATCGCAGGCTGTCCGATCTCCTCGAACCCGACGACGTTGAAAACTTCGCCGCCGAGCTGATCGACCGTTTCGGCGATCTCCCCGAAGAAGTGCAAAACCTCCTCGATATCGTCGCGATCAAACAGCTTTGCAAAAAAGCGGGCGTTTCTTCCGTCGAAGCAGGGCCAAAAGGTGCGGTTGTGGCCTTCCACAATAACGCGCCCCCGAACATCGAAGGCCTCATGCACTGGATGACCTCAAAAGGCGGGGCAGTCAAGCTCCGACCCGACCAAAAACTCGTCGCTATCCGCCATTGGGACACGCCTGTTAAACGTGTTAAAGGTGCTCAGAGCTTAATACGGGAGTTGGCTTCGTTATGAGTATAAAGGTAGGTATATTCTCCAAAATAGATAAAAACGGACAGGTCGATATCTGCGATCGTTGGGCAAAGCCTTTTGAAAAGGCAGGCTTTGATGTGCGCTATATCCCTGTAAACGCGGGCGATTTTGAAAGCGAGCTCCAACAAGTTGACGGCCTTTTGCTGCCCGGCGGCGATTCCAACATCCACCCTGTGTTTTATGATCTGGAGATAGAGGAGGGCGACCTCAGCGGCGAAGAAGAGCGCGACGTTGAGCGCGACAAAGCCGCCATAGCCCTGATACTCAAAGCCTTCGATATGAACATCCCCACCCTCGGTGTCTGCCGCGGCATGCAGGAAATGATCGTGGCTTTTGGCGGCCAGCTGCAAAAACTGGACTTCAGCCACATAAACCACGCCGCAGGGTATGCCGCCGCGCAAAATCTCGATGGTCAAAGATGCCCGAAAGGTATGGATCAAAAAGTTCATGAAATCACGCTGGAGAAAAACGGGTTTATGGACGGGGTTTACGAAGACAAAACCTTCATGGTGAATTCAATCCACCGTGAAGGAATCACGGAAAAACAATGGGCAAGCGCCCGAAACGAGCAGCTTAAAAACCGCTTCCGCATCGAAGCCCTCGCGCCCGATGGCGTGGTGGAAGGGATCAGCGCCCGCGATGTCGATTTCATGATGGGCGTGCAAGCGCATTTTGAACTCGAAGGCCCGCTCCATGAAGTGCTGTTTAGCCTGTTTTTCGAAAAAATCAGATCCTACGCCCAAAAAGCGTAAATTTGCCTATTTTCTTGGCCTTTAATCCAAAATATGTCATCCTATAAGGGTAAGTTTAAACACTGAGGAAGAGCATTTATGTCTCTCGAATACGCAGAAAGCCGTATAAAGGAAGCCCTGAAAGCCGCAAGCGGAAACAAAATCAAGGCCCGTCAGCAGGTGATCGCCTGGACATACGAAGACGCAAAACTCCTCCACGCTCTCACGAAGGCCCATCTCTCCGGCATCGTTGCTTATAATATCGAGCGCGTCGCTTCAGGCCGCGCCGACCTTGCCCGCGCCAAAAAAGCCGCGCCGATTAACAGACCTGACGCACCGAAAAAATCATCTCAACCCACCGCCAAAAAAGGTGAAAAAGAAGAATCCTTCGGCCTGCAAATTTTGAAGGCAGCCGGCGCATCCTCCACCACATTTGGGTTCGAAGATGCCGGCGGTCCGCAAAAACGCGGCGCCTCACAAAGCCATATCAACGCAATCCGCGCCATCGCGGAAAGCCAGAAGAAAAAATCGTAAAGTCTCTAACATCGGGTCCCATCACCTGTGCAAACACTCCAGCAGATACATTCTGAGGTTTTTGATATGAACCATCAAAAGCGGTTCCTCGAAAAACATGGTTGGTCGATAACCGATACTGTCGGGCAAGACTCCTCCATCCGCCGCTATTTCCGGGTCAGCAAGGCGGATAAAACCGCCATCCTCATGGAAACCGTCCCTGATCACTCAAGCCATGCGACGCCCGGCCACAGCATTAAAGACTTCATCAAGATTGATGAATGGCTGAAAGGCGCAGGGTTAAACGCGCCCGATATCTATGAGGTCGATCAAGAGGGCGGGTATCTACTGCTCGAAGATTTCGGCAATATTTGTTTTAAAGAAGCCGTTTTTCTGGGCCCCGATCCAAACGCAATCTATGATTTGGCCGCAAGTGTTCTTGAGGCGTTATCAGCCGCAAATTGCCTGCTCGATCTGCCTGCTTATTACGAAAGCCATGTCCATCGCCGTCACCGCCGCGTCGTCGATTGGTATTTGCCGTTTGTGCGCGGACGTAAAAACGAAGATGCCCTTGTCGAAGATTATCGCAGCGTGTGGCAGGGTATCGAAAACAGCCTTCCCGCATGTCCGCAAGGCTTCCTGCACATTGATTTTCACGCCGAAAACCTGATGTGGCTCCCTGAGCGTGATGGCTTGCAGCGCTGCGGCATCCTCGATTTCCAAGGGGCAATGCGCGGCCCCGCGCCCTATGATCTCGCCAATCTCCTCGAAGATGCAAGAACCGATGTCCCGCCTGAACTCCGCGCGCGCATCCTTTCGCGTTTTGATCTGGATGTGCAAAACTGGACCCGCATTCTTGCCACGCAATTTCACTGCCGCGTTATCGGCCAGTTCATCAAACAAGCCGCGCTGGATGGCAATTCATCATATCTAAAACATATTCCGCGCTTGCAAAACTATTTGCGCGAAGGAATTGAACATCCCGTGCTAAAGCCGTTAAAAACATGGTTCGCGGAGCAGGGCGTAAATTTCAAGGAGGAGCTTAATTTTGATGCTCTGGCGAGCCTTCAAGATTTGATTGCGCCTGAGGCTCAATAGGCGTGTAAACCAGCCCCATCCCCAAGATAAGCCAAAAAATCCTTGTATATAATATCTCGTGGAAGAGCGAAAACACCCCAAAGCCCAGCAGCATCACAAAGCATGCGGCGCTCACGGCGCTCTTTGCTCTGTGCTTAAACGCCGTGCCAAGCATCGTAATAAAAACAAACAAGAACGAAAACAGGCCCACCGGCCCCATCTCGATAAACACCCAAAACAGCGAATTATCCATCACGGAAGTGACATCCACCTGCTGCGCTTTTTGACGCTCCAGGATCGTGCCAAGCCCTGCACCCGTTAAAGGAAATTCCCGCGCAAGCCGCAAACCATCACGCAAAAGCCGCACGCGCGGCGAATCCTGATACTCGCTCACCGTATGTGTGATCGCATGTTCATGCACATCATCTACCATCAATGCTTGGGTTTGATAGATAGGGCGCATCAACCGCTCGGACGCGTTTTGAAAAAGCATTCCGCCCAAAACCGCGCCAACCAAAACCGCAGGCAACATGAATTTGATCGCCCCGCGCCAATGTCTGATCGCGATAATAGGCAGGACGATAAGCATCGCCAACCAAAGCGCCCGCGACCCGTTCAGCACCAAACATATCGGCGCGAGCGTCCAAAATATTGAGAGTAAGGCGAGATCCAAACGATGCTTCGATCTAAGCGCCTGTTCGCTTAACGTCGCTGCGCAAATCACGAATAAAAATGCGTAAGAATTGCGGTTAAACATCAAACCTTGAAGATATTCTAACGGCATGGCAACAAGCGGGCTGTGAAGCTCATGGAACATAAAATGTAGAGAAAGTTCATATAACAAAACCACGCAGAAAAACGCACCAAGAGTACGGCTGAACAGCCTGAATGTTAACGGCGGAGCATTGCTCATCATCCATGCCCCCGCCAGCATATAGGCGGCGATAATCAGCCACCCCAAACCCTTATTAATAAGCGCCCAATCGCTGATCATATTGTTGATATAAATGCCGTTGAGCAGCCCGCCCGTAATCACAACGCTCAATAGCGCAAGCGCCCAATATCCGAACGGTGAAATCCATTGCGGCCAAACGCTGCGCTTCATCATCAGGCTCGATAAAATGCCTAAACCGATAAACGGTAAAAGGAAATCTGCAAGATTCACCCGTAAGCCCAAATAGGTATCGGATGAAAAAAGCGTAACCTGAATTTGAAGAGTAATTGCAAGAATGACAGCAAGCGCAGGAAGGATAGAACGCTTCATCGCTGCAAGTCGCTCAGTCATGAGAACTTAACGGCGTTTTGACCAGAGTAGGGAGGTGATGGTGTTGTTCTGACCCATCATCGCAGGAATGCCCGCCACAAAGGCACACAGCATGCTGATAAGGCCAATCTGCACAGACACCGCGAACGCAACTTCTATCGGCACATGGATAAGCCCAAGCCCGTAAACAAACGCCCCTTCACGAATGCCCCACCCGCCATATCCTACAGGCAAGCTGGCGATGATCGTAATAAGCGGCAAAATTGCAATGAAGCTGAGCCAAGAAAATTCAATACCCATGCCCGATGTTACGGCGTAAACGGCGACAAAATACGCCATCTGTCCGATCAGGCTGGTGATAATCACATTCGCAAGCAAGTCACGGTCCGTCATCACGGTGCGCAAATATTTATAGGTCATCGCCACGCGTCTATGAGAGAAAATGATTTTCCGGCGCAGCGATTCAAATGTCAAAAGCGAAAGTACAAACACGCCCATAGCAAAGCTGAGCAAGACAAACAGCGCATTGTGAAAGATATCCTGACTGACGACATTCGCCAGAACAGGCATGAACAAGACCGTAAGCAGCAAAAGCCCCACCAGCGTCATCGCGCGGTCAAGCGCCGTCGCGGCAATAGAGCGAATAAGGGAAATCCCGCTCTGCACGCTCATTGCCACGCGCACGATAATCCCGCCTACAGAGGTGATAAAAAGATAATTGGCAATGGAGCTGGCAATCGTCACCCGCACCGCGTTGCGGTACGAGATGCGGCGCTCATGCGCGTTAATAAGCAAGAACCAACGATACGCCAGCGCAAAAATTTGAACAAAAATCATCAGCGCAGCTATAGCCCACACATTAATCTGCACATCACCAAGGCGATCGCCCAGGCTCATAATATCCATACGCATCATGAGAACCGCCATGATAGCAACAGAGATGGCAATTTTAATTGCGAATTTATGGTCGTCGTAGAATGATTTCATAAAAGATGCTTTATTTTTAATGGTAGAGCTTTATAGATCAGCTCTTGCCTTTGGTACAACTTATAAATACAACAAATAACAAAATTTTGACACCCCTGAAACGGGACGGTCAGAAGAAAACACACAGTATAATAACCTAAAAGAGGTCAACATGTCGATAATAGCGGATCGTTTAAGCCGGATCAAACCATCTCCAACACTTGCCGTCACTGCGCGCGTTAAAGAACTGAAAGCGCAAGGCCGCGATATTATCGGCCTCGGCGCAGGCGAACCGGATTTCGACACGCCGGATTTCATCAAAGACGCCGCCAAAACCGCCATGGATAACGGCGATACAAAATACACCCCCGTAGACGGCACAGCCGCCCTTAAAGATGCGATTATCGCCAAATTCAAACGCGATAATGACCTGTCTTATGAACGCGATCAAATCACCGTCGGCACAGGCGGAAAACAAGTGCTTTACAACGCGCTAATGGCCTCTGTTAACCCTGATGATGAAGTGATTATCCCTGCGCCGTATTGGGTGTCATACCCCGACATGGTGCTTTTGGCGGAAGGTACGCCCGTAATCGTCGATTGCCCCGCCGATAATGCATTCAAACTCAAAGCCGAAGACCTTGAGGCCGCCATCACGCCAAAAACAAAATGGTTGATCTTCAATTCCCCTTCGAATCCCACAGGCGCGGCGTATTCTCATGATGAGTTAAAAGCGCTGACCGATGTGCTGCTCAAGCACCCGCAAGTCAACATCATGGTGGATGATATGTACGAACACCTCGTTTACGATGGTTTCAAGTTCGTAACACCCGCACAAGTAGAGCCAAAGCTCTATGACCGCACGCTCACAATCAACGGTGTGTCCAAAGCCTATTCAATGACAGGCTGGCGCATTGGTTATGCGGGCGGGCCAAAAGACCTGATTAAGGCCATCGCCAAAATCCAGAGCCAAAGCACATCAAACCCGTGTTCAATTTCGCAGGCCGCCGCTGTCGCAGCGCTAAACGGCGATCAGTCTTTCTTGGCGGAGCGTAATGATGTGTTTAAGGAGCGCCGCGATATGGTCGTTGAAATGCTCAACCAAGCCGAAGGCGTTTCATGCCTCACTCCTGAGGGGGCGTTTTATGTGTACCCTTCATGTGCAGGGCTGATCGGTAAGAAAACCCCGGACGGCAAAACTCTTGAAAACGATGAAGATGTCGCGACATATTTCCTTGAAAGCCAAGGTGTTGCCGTTGTCTTCGGCGAAGCCTTCGGCCTCTCGCCGCATTTCCGCATTTCCTACGCAACCTCAACCGAAGCGCTTAAAGATGCGTGCACCCGCATTCAAAATGCCTGCGCCGCGCTTGAGGGCGAAGCAAAAGCGGCTTAAAAACCCTAATTAAGGTCGAAATCAGAAGCTATATCGCGCTCAATATATTTAAGCACTCTGGAGAGCTGCTGGTGTCCGCCTGTCATAGGGTTCATCTTCCAGCCCAGTAAATTGCCGGCATGTGTGGCTGTTCTTGGGCAGGATGCCTCGTCATCAGACGCGATGTGGGCCGTAGTTTTTAAATCGAAAATCGGATGACTAGAGCCAGTTATATCTTCTATATCGGCAACGATCTGATTGCCCATGGCATTGAATGTATGACCTTCCATTCGCGTTGCGCACAGCACCTTCGACGGTTTGGGTGTAACAACCCTGTCTATGCGGCTTGTGCCTAAAATAGCGCTTGGATTTTGATGGGCGTACGCATCAAATGCTAAATTCGCCGTCTCCCGCTTGGCATGCTGAAAGAAGCGCGTTATGCCGTCACTCAGCGGGTATCCTCTTGATATTCCATTCGCTCCCAGAAACGGCACAGCGTAATGCACGCTATTGCCCATGTCCTTAACTTTTTCCGCAAAGCGCGTATCAAAAAGATTCGTGAGTATTGTCATCGCTCCGGCGGATTGCCCTGCGACTGCTGCGGGGATACCCTCAAGCCCATAACGCCTTAAGACAAGGTCTGGATCCATGACCGCTTGCTTTGATATTTCTGCGCTGGCTGTGATTTGATCTCGGGGATCTTTACATACACCGTTATGAATCAGGGAGAGATTCACAATAGCCACCCCGCGCTTTTGTATGCTCCGCGCAGGAAGTGTGGAAAGCAACATCGTCGCCTCACAGCCGGTAAACATAAAGAGTACGGCTTTCGTATCTCTGGAGGGCAGCATGGAGGGCATGTAATATCCCGAGACTTGATGTCTGAAATTTAAAGACAGCGCTTCCCAATCGGAGTTCATCGCATTTCTTTTATGGAAGCTTATAAGTTTCTCAGAAGGTTTTGGGTAAGGCGTAAGTACTCTTTCAAGGTCGCTCAACATTTGCATCTCTGTCGCGATGCTGGAATTTTGCATAGATGGGGCATTCATGCCATCTGCGGCCATGGGCTAAAAATCCCTGTTGTTTGTGAAATCGCACCTTGAGCAAGTACGTTATGAATTAAGCATAAGTGTTTTTGGAAAATAAATCTCGAAGTTTATTCTGTATTTATAAGGGGTTGTGGAAAACTCAAGACCTAAAAATCTTCGACCAGAATGACGGCGAGTTACTCTTGCCGCCACCGCTTTTGCGCTCGTCGTGAATTTGAACCAGCAGCTTACACAGCGTATCAAACTGATCCTGATGATCCTCGATCATCTTCTCCCCGAAACGCTCAAGCCGCTCCATGTTATCGGGGCTGGCATCATCAATTGCTTCGTTCGGATAGATGCCTTCAGGGTCTTTCTTCAGCATAGATTTATTGAAAACAAATAAATTATCGGCCAGCTCCGTAGAGAAACTCTCGACGAGCGCTGACTCCGGCGCATGAAACAAAATACTGATTAACGGCAAATCATTCACAGGGTCAACAACCCCCAAACCGCCATAGCTGTTCCATTCGTCTTTTTTAATCGAACGCAAATTATACCCCGTACCCAGCAAGATCATAATCACATTGGCATCATCGGGGATGTGGTGGCGGATCGCCCCGTGATAGGAGATACAAGGATTGTCAAAAATACTGCCGTCAATCCCTGTGCAGTCCAGCCCGTTCGCGGTGAAATGGTGACACGGAAAATATGTCGGCGCCGCCGTTGTCCCCAAAATCGCATCATGCATTTTAACTTTGGTTTGTTGCGGGTTTTGGACGTTGTGATGCATGCTCTTCAGCCAAAGCGCATGCCCGCCGCCATCCACGAAATTATTCTTGGTATGAACGGGCATTGACCCGTCTTCTCCGGGCTCCCGCGCGAGCGGCAACTGATCCCCGTCAATATTGTAAACAGGCACAACAAGGTTTCTTAAGCTCTTGCTCATCGGCGTTTCGCCATAAAGATCGTATAAACATTTAGATAAATAGCTCGGGTCATAATGCCCGTGACGGAACAGCGCGTTTAGCTGTTCAATCTTCATTGTGCGGTTGTTAAAGTCATGGATAAACCCGCGAAAATCCCTGAAACGGTCACGCGGAAAAATCTTTTGCCCCTCGCGCTTATAAAATTTCACCATATGCCGCGCTTTGAACTTCGGCTGGCTCGGATCACTTTCACTGGGGATGTTCAGCGCCGCATTCAAAATCGCGCCCGTAGACGGCCCCGCAAAAACATCGACCATATCGGTCATCCGCAAACCGGTGGCTTCCTCGATTTTCGACATCAGCACAGCAGGAACAAGTCCGCGCATGCCGCCGCCATAATTAAAAAGAACTACGAATGTTTTTTTGTGGGTCAAAATAGATCAGTACGTGTTGATGGGTGCTTTGATATATAAGCATACCAAAAAAAACCGAGCCCTATCACAAAAAAGTGACGGCTCGGCGAGTTGAACAGGGAGGTTTCACGTCTGGGAGACGTTGGATCCCAATAAGAGACCCAGCAACAGTAAAGTTGCAGGCGTGTTATAGACTCGTCCGGCCATGCATGAGAACCGATAATTTCGCGCAACTGTCATGCGTTTTTTGCATGCTGGTGTCATAAAAGAATCACAAAAGGGGTGTTTCTATGCCTATCATATTGAAAAAAAGACTATATTAGGAAAACAAATCAGAATTCGGTCTCTTGAATACTGTCTATCAGGAAGTCCCGAAAGACATTAATTTTCCGCGCGTTCTTCCGCTCTTGCGCATACGTGAAATACATGTCGGCAGACGGTTGACGCAAATCATCCAAAATCCCGACCAGCGATTCCTTGGTTTTTATCAAATAATCAGGCAAAACCGCAAGACCGACACCAGCCTGCGCGGCTTTATGCACCGCATACATAGAGGTCATCATCATAATGTTATTATCTTTTTCAATATCCACACCCGCCACATCAAAAAGCCAGTTCGGCTGGGGCAGGGGACTGATGATGTTTTCAGGAAAACCGATCAAGCTATGGTCTTTAAGCTCTTGCGCGTTTTTCGGTGTGCCGTGCTTGGCGAAATAGTCCTTGGAGCCGCAAATATGGAAGTTCACGCTGGTCAGTTTGCGCTGAATAAGCTCCGGGTCTCTGGGTTTATGCAGGCGTATCGCAGCATCGGCCTCGCGCATCCCGATATTAAGAACGCGGTCATCAAGCAAAACAGTCAACTGAATTTGCGGATACTGCTCCCTGAATTTTTTCAATCGCGGCACCAGCCAAGTCGATCCAATAAATTCGGAAATCGTAATCACCAATGGCCCTTCGGGCAGGCGGCTTGTGTCCTGAAGCTTCCCTTCGGTCACATGCAAATTCTGAAACATCTCATCGGCGGTTTTGCGCAAAATTTCGCCCTGCTCGGTAAGGATCAACCCCCGCGCATGACGGTGAAACAGGGTCGCGCCAAGATGGTGCTCAAGGGCGGCTATTTGTCTGGATACCGATGACTGGCTTAAATTCAGCGCATCACCGGCCTCGGTAAAGCTGCCCGCGCCTGCCACGATCCTGAAAATTCTGAGTTTGTCCCAATCCATAGTCATGTGGGGATCATAGCGGATTTATTCCGCCGCTTCAGCCTGTTTTTCACCGGCCTTTTTCTGCGCGGCATTCTGCATCGCCAAAAAGCGGTCTGCTTCCAACGCTGACATGCATCCCATCCCCGCCGCTGTCACGGCTTGGCGGTATGTGTGGTCCGCCACGTCGCCCGCGCCATAAACGCCTGCGATAGAGGTGGCCGTGGAATCGGGGGCGGTAATCAAATATCCCTCATCATCCATCTCAAGCTGGCCTTTAAACAATTCCGTCGCAGGGTCATGGCCAATCGCCACGAACATACCATCGGCGCTAAGCTCGCTTTCTTCGCCTGTTTTCGTGCTTTTCAGGCGCAAACCCGTCATGCCTGTGGCGTCCCCCAGCACTTCTTCCACGGTTGTATCCCAAAGGATTTCAACTTTTTCATTATCAAACAAACGCTGCTGCATGATCTTCTCGGCGCGCAAAGAATCACGGCGGTGAATAAGCGTCACCTTCGAGCAAAAATTCGTGAGGAAGAGCGCTTCTTCCACGGCGGAGTTCCCGCCGCCAACCACGGCAACCTCTTTGCCTTTAAAGAAAAACCCGTCACAGGTCGCGCATGCGGAAACGCCTTTGCCCTGAAATTTCTTTTCGCTCTCAAGCCCTAGCCAGCGCGCCTTCGCGCCCGTAGAGATAATCACGGTATCGCCCGTATAAACCTGTCCCTGATCGCCGATCGCTTTGAACGGACGAACGGATAAATCAACTTCCTTGATGTAATCGCTGATCAATTCCGTGCCGACATTCTCGGCTTGTCCGCGCATTTGCTCCATCAGCCATGGGCCTTCAATCACATTCGCAAAACCGGGATAGTTTTCAACTTCCGTGGTTATCATAAGCTGCCCGCCGGGTTCATATCCTGTCACGAGTATCGGTTTCAAATTCGCCCGCGCCGCATAAATCGCGGCTGTATAGCCCGCAGGGCCGGAGCCGATAATCAATACTTTGCTATGCTTAATCTCACTCATAAATTCATTCTCTTCTTAATTTCATCCGCGACCATCCGAGCCTCTCTCAAAGGTTCGCATTTCCAACCCTCAAGCTTACCTTCAAAATCCCTTAAACACCCTGATTGTCGAAGGTTTTCATGCATCTTGTCAATGCGCGGATGACCGCCATCCATAGAAATCATATAAACCGGCTTTCCGCTTGTGCAAGCCTCGGACAGCATCGAGGCACTATCCGCCGTAACCAAGATGAAATCCGCCCAACCCAAAAGCGCAAAATACGGGTTCTCGCCGCTGCCATCCCAGAAATAATGCCCCGATAATGCATCGCGCAGCATGGCTTCGTTTTCTGCACCTGTACGCCGCGAGGCTGTTATCATAAGGCTGGCATTCAAGCCCTGAAGCTGCTCGGCAAGCTTGTGCGTGATCGAAGGCGTAAGGGTGTAGGCCTTGCTATTCCCGCCGATTAAAACGGCAACCCGCGGCGAGGATAACTTTCCTAATTGCGGAAAAGCGGCTTTCGCCTCTTCCAATTTCTGGGGCGCTATGCGGTTTGGCGCAGCGGTTGTCACAATAACATTTTCGCCGCGGCTCGGGTCATGCGCAGGCACAGCCACAAGGTCGAACTGGACGGGGTTTACGCGCGGGTCTTGGATTTGCACGGTAAAGGTTTTCCCGCCGCTCTTGCGCTTAATATAGCGCGAAGCGGCAATGGATTTGCGCCCCGAGGCAATCAACAAATCCGGCCACGGGCCTTGAAGGGCAGGGGAGAAGCTATACGCGCATTCAAACCCCAGATAAGGCGAAAGGCTCTTCCACGGCTGGCGCAAGCCTATGTGCTTAATCTCCGGGATTACGCCAAGCGCTTCCGCGACGCCCAGACATTGGTTTTCCGTCCCCGCAATCCCTTCGGTGATAATCCAGCATGTAATATTTTGTGAACGCTCTGACATGAATATACTTGTGTTTTTCCTTGCGCAACTTTATATCAAGGCGGGTATGTTTTGTGAAACGATTTAATCAAAGGGTAATGACTATGCGCGGCGCGAAGCTCGATAAAATCGACAAGAAAATCCTCGAAAACCTCCAGAATTCAGGGCGTATGAGCAATGTTGATTTGGCCAAAGATGTGGGCATTTCCGCGCCGCCATGCCTGCGCCGTGTCCGCGCATTGGAAGAGGCGGGCTATATCCAGAGCTATCACGCGAAAATTGACCCTTCAATTTTGGGCTATGGCGTGACGGTTTTCGCCAGCGTAAAACTCACCAGTCAGGCCGAAAAAGACCTCGAAACCTTTGAAAAGAAAATGGTGTCTCTGCCAATGGTGCGCGAATGCCATATGCTTGCGGGGGATGTGGATTTCATGCTGCGCATTGTCGCAAAAGATTGGGATAGCTATCAGGCATTTTTGTCGAAAGAACTGACCTCCGCGCCGAATGTTACGTCTGTGAAATCATCGCTGAACATTCGCAGCGCCAAGGACATACCCGGCGTGCCGATAGGCGAATAACCAGAAAGCGGACCAGCATTTCGGACTAAGTCCGCTTTTTATTTAAACTTCACGTCAAGAATTTCGTAATCACCAACCCCTTTAGGCGTTTTAATCACAACGCTGTCGCCTTGGCTTTTGCCGATAAGCCCGCGCGCGATAGGTGAGCTGATGGAAATGCGGCCCTCTTCAAGATTGGCCTCATAATCGCCGACGATTTGATATGTTTTTTCTTCATCGGTTTCTTCGTTCACGATCGTCACCGTCGCGCCGAAGACAACCTTTTCACCCGAAAGGCTTGTCGGGTCAATGATTTGCGCGCGGCCCGTCACCGCTTCAAGCTCCTGAATGCGGCCTTCGATGAAGCTCTGCTGCTCACGCGCAGCATGATATTCGGCATTTTCGGAAAGGTCGCCATGTTCGCGCGCCGTCGCAATGTCGGAAATGACCTTGGGGCGCTGCACGGAAATTAAATTTTTCAACTCGACTTCAAGTCTTTCGAAGCCTTGTTTTGTAACTGGAATTTTATCCATCTTAGCTCTCGTTTTAACAAAAAATAAACCCGCCACAACGGGCGGGAATATTCTTAAATTAGGCTATATTTTTTAAACTGTCAATTATTCTTCAGAGATCGTCATTTCGGTTTCGGTCACAGTTGTCTCTGTGATCGTCACTTTTTCGAGAATAATATTGTTAAACTCTGACTCGGTCAATTGACCGTTATTGTCTGTATCAACAGAAGCGAAAGTCGTCGGGGACGAGGGATCAATGTTCTTGTTAAATTCGTAAGACGAAATCGATCCGTTTCTGTTGTTGTCGAATTTGGCGAAGTTTTTATCAACCTTCAAAAGGCCGCCATTTGAGCTTTCATACCAAACCAGTGACTCTTCTTTAGAATCCTGCGGTCCGGGAATGTCCGCGGTTTTCTCTTGTGTTTGTGTGGTTGTGGTGACGCGGGTTGTTGAAACAACCTCGGCTTCATTATTCATGGTTTTAGCATTTGCAGCAACTGCACCAAGTGCAAAAACGGCTGCGGCGGTTAAAAGTGTAAATTTAAATGTGTTGGTCATCTCAATATCTCCTTTAGAGTTATACAATGCATACGCATGGTAATAAAATAAGTTCCCAATGTTCTTATATTCCGTTTTGTTATTTTCGCGCCATAAAAAAAAGCCGGCAAACGCCGACCTTTTTCTCTAAATCATGGAATGAAAACTACATTGCAGATTTAGTCTTGGATTTCGCTTCAGTAGCCATTTCAGCCATCACATCGAACTCAGTTTTGTTCAATGAACCGTTCTTGTCTGCATCAAGTGTAGAAAATGATGCTGCGCTTGTATCCGCATCAACAGCGTTTGAAAATTCAGTCTCATTGATTTCGCCATCGGCGTTTTCATCAACGGCTGTGAATTTCATATCTGTGTTGGTTTCTGCGTCTGCTTTTACATCTGCTTCAACTTTAGCTTCGGCCTTGTTTTCCATGGCTTCAACGGAAACGCCGGCATCAAGGCTTGGCGCTGCGCTTGTGTTCATTTCGGCTTGTGCGGCTGTCACGCCAAGACCAAGAATGGCAACAGTAGAATAAAGTGCAAGTTTCTTAGTGGTAGTCATGTCTATTCTCCTTTTTGTGTTAGACACCGCATCTAACGCATGAAAAAAGACAATGTTCCAGAGAAAAAATATTTATTTTATGCCGCGTCTTTTTTGAGCTTTTTCACGGGGAAATAGTTCTGGAGGGCTTCCACCTCAATATCCTTGGATTTGATCGCCCGAATGGCCTTCACCGCCGCCGAGGCCGCCGTGAGAAGCGTGTAATAGGGGATCTTGTTCATCAGCGCCATGCGGCGGATGTTGTTTGAATCCGCCACCGCTTGTGATGATTTCGTGGTCGAGTTAATCATCAGCGCGATATCACCGTTGATAATGGCGTCCAGAATATGCGGCTGACCTTCCAGCACCTTGTTCACGCGCTTGACCGTGACGCCGTTTTCTTGCAGATAGCGGCATGTCCCGCCGGTGGCGACAAGCTCAAAGCCCATCTCCTCAAGGTCGCGGGCAATAGGCAAAAGGTTTTCTTTGTCATCGTTTTTCACGGACAGGAATACCTTGCCGGATTTCGGCAGCAAAGTTTTCGCCGCTAATTGTGATTTCGCAATGGCATGGGCAAGGTTCTTATCAATGCCCATCACTTCACCCGTAGATTTCATCTCGGGGCCGAGCAACGGCTCCACGCCGGGGAAACGATCAAACGGGAAGACAGGGGCCTTCACTGCATAAAGATCATGCGGCATACCAACCAATATATCTTTGAAATCAGCAAGCTTCTCACCCGCCATGAGGCGCGCCGCAATCTTGGCAACCGGCACGCCCGTGGCCTTGGCAACAAACGGCACTGTGCGGGACGCGCGCGGGTTCACCTCAATCAGGTAAACCACATCCTCACCCGTTTCATCATCTTTACGAACTGCAAATTGCACATTCATCAGGCCGACCACATTCAGGGCTTTCGCAAGCGCAATTGTCTGGCGCTCAAGCTCTTTCACGGTTTCGGGGGACAGCGAATGCGGCGGAAGCACGCAGGCACTATCGCCCGAGTGAATGCCCGCTTCTTCGATATGCTCCATGATCCCGGAGACATAGACTTCGCCGTCAGCATCACACAGCGCATCGACATCAAGCTCAATCGCGGATTTAAGATAGCGGTCAAGCAAAACGGGGCAGTCATTGGAAACCTTCACCGCAACATTGATATAACGCTCAAGCTCTTCCATCGAATGCACGATCTCCATGCCTTGCCCGCCCAAAACATATGAGGGGCGAATAACAAGCGGGAAGCCGATATCTTCGGCCTTCTCCAAAGCCTCTTGCATGGAAGACGCAATGCCGTTTGGCGGCTGTTTAAGTTTGAGAGTATTCACAAGCTGCTGAAAACGCTCGCGGTCTTCCGCCAGATCAATCATATCCGGTGAAGTGCCGAGAATCGGAATGCCCTGCGCTTGCAATGCGTCTGCAAGCTTAAGCGGTGTTTGACCGCCAAGCTGCACAATTACGCCTTTCACTGTGCCGTTTTGCATTTCCGCATGAATAAGCTCGACCACATCTTCTTCCGTGAGTGGCTCGAAATACAGACGATCAGACGTATCATAATCCGTGGAAACCGTTTCGGGGTTGCAGTTCACCATAATGGTTTCATACCCCGCATCCCGCAGCGCGTAGGCCGCATGCACGCAGCAATAATCGAACTCGATTCCTTGGCCGATGCGGTTTGGCCCGCCGCCGAGGATGATGATTTTCTCGCGATCTGTGGGCGCGGATTCACATTCCGCAGGCTGAAGGCCATTGCCCTCATAACAGCTATACATATAGGGCGTAGCGGAAGGAATCTCGCCCGCGCATGTGTCCACGCGTTTATAAACAGGGCGAATATTATGCGCATGCCGCGCCTTGCGGACATCGTTTTCATCAACCTTCATGATCTTTGCAAGCTGCGCATCCGCAAAGCCCAGCTTCTTGAGCTTCATCCAGCCTTCCGCCGTTGTCGGCAAGCCGTTCTCGCGGAAATTGCGCTCTGCCTGCATGATGTTATTAATGCGCTCGAGGAACCATTTATCGAATTTACAAAGTGAGTAGACTTCATCAATGCTAAGGCCCTGATACAGGCCTTCGGCCACATAAAGAATCCGCTGCGGCGTGGGGCGCGCAATTTCACTGCGCAACTCGTCCAACTCCATATTCGGCATAGGCTCAAGGCCTGTCAGGCCTTTTTCAAGGCTGCGCATCGCTTTTTGCAGGCTCTCTTCGAAGCTGCGGCCAATCGACATCGCTTCGCCCACAGATTTCATGGCAGTCGTCAAATTATTGGACGCGCCTTTGAACTTCTCGAACGCAAAACGCGGTACTTTCGTCACCACATAATCAATTGTCGGCTCGAAGGATGCAGGCGTTTTCCCGCCCGTAATATCATTGCCCAGCTCATCGAGCGTATAGCCTACCGCCAGTTTCGCCGCGATCTTCGCAATCGGGAAGCCCGTGGCCTTGGACGCCAGCGCGCTTGAGCGCGATACGCGCGGGTTCATCTCGATCACAACCATACGGCCCGTATCAGGGCACATCCCGAACTGCACATTCGATCCGCCTGTCTCCACGCCAATCGCGCGCAGCACATTAAGGCTCGCTGTACGCATGATCTGATATTCTTTATCGGTCAGCGTCAGGGCAGGGGCCACCGTGATGGAATCCCCTGTATGTACGCCCATCGGGTCGATGTTCTCGATGGCGCAGATGATGATGCAGTTATCGTTTTTATCGCGCACCACCTCCATTTCATATTCTTTCCACCCCAAAAGGCTCTCATCAATCAGCACTTCGGTGGTAGGGGAGGCATCAAGGCCTGATTTCACAATCGTTTCAAATTCGGCCTTGTTATAGGCCACGCCGCCGCCTGTGCCGCCCATAGTGAAACTGGGGCGGATAATCAGAGGCAGGCCAAATTCGGCAAGCACTTCACGCGCCGCTTCCATGGTTTTCACAACTTCACTGCGCGGAGATTCAAGACCAATTTCTTCCATGCACGCTTTGAAACGCTCGCGGTTCTCGGCCTTATCAATCACATCCGCTTTCGCGCCGATCATCTCGATACCAAGCTCTTCCAAAACGCCCATTTCTTCCAAAGCCAGCGCCGTATTCAGCGCGGTTTGCCCGCCCATGGTCGGCAGCAGCGCATCGGGGCGCTCTTTCCGCAAAATCTTCGCCACGACTTTCGGGGTGATCGGCTCGATATAGGTCGCATCGGCCATCTCGGGGTCGGTCATGATTGTGGCGGGGTTGGAGTTGATCAGGATGATCCGGTAGCCTTCCTCCTTCAACGCTTTACACGCTTGCGCGCCCGAATAATCGAACTCACACGCTTGGCCGATCACGATGGGGCCTGCGCCAATGATTGCGATAGATTTTATGTCGGTTCTTTTAGGCATTTTGTCTACTGTCTTCTTGAGGTTTTTCGGTGGATACAATTTCAAATTTTTCTGTGGCGTAGTTATATTCCAGAAGCTCGCCTTCTTTCATATCAAACAGCCACGGCTTTATGGTCACGCGGTTTTCCGACAAGGCTTTCGCCACGGATGGATACTCTTTGAGGTTTTTGACACTCTCCAGAACCACTTCTTTTTCGGTCTGGGCGTTGACCTCTGCGGGGTCCGAGCAGCAGCTTCGCGCCTTTTCATGGGCGTGCTTCACAACATTGATAAAGCGCGAGATTTCCTCGTCCTCAATATTATTCGCCAAAGCCTGAATCGCGCCGCATTGGGTGTGCCCCATCACGATGATGGTGTTGACCTTGTTATAGTTCAGCGCAAATTGTAAAGCGGCGGCGAGCGCCGTTCCTGTTTTATAGGGCCGGACAATCGCCCCCATGGCTTTATGGGCGAAAAACATTCCCGGACGGGCGCGGAAAATCGTGCTGGGGTTGGCGCGGGAATCAATGCAGGAGATCATGAAATACTCAGGGGACTGACCCTCTTCAACCAATTTAGGCATCAACGCATCGTCTTCGCTGTATTGGTAGCGTTTAAAATCTGCCAATCCTTGTATCAAATCATCCGTCATTTACGCCGCTTTCGCTTTTTGGATGTGATCTTTAATTTGATCTTTGAAACGCTCGAACAAATAATAACTGTCATTTGGCCCGGGAGACGCCTCGGGGTGATATTGCACAGAAAACACAGGCTTATCTTTGACTTTTAAACCTTCATTTGAGCCGTCAAAAAGAGAGATATGCGATTGCTCAACGCCTTGAGGTAAGCTCTCGGCAATCACTTCGAAGCCATGGTTTTGACTAGTGATTTCAACCTTTTTGGTCACAAGGTCTTGCACGGGCTGGTTCGCGCCGCGATGCCCCAAATGCATCTTCTTTGTTTTCGCGCCCAAAGCTTGGGCGAGGAGCTGATGCCCCAAACAAATCCCGAAGATCGGCATATCGGCATCCATAAGCCCTTGGATCATGGGCGTTGCATAAATGCCTGTCGCTGCCGGATCACCCGGCCCATTGGACAGGAACACGCCATCGGGCTTATGTGCGAGAATTTCTTCTGCGGTGCTTTGCGCCGGCACAACCGTGACATCAAAGCCGCAATTGGCAAGGCAGCGCAGGATATTCAGCTTCGCGCCATAATCAACCGCCACCACTTTAAATTCAGGGTTCGTTTGCTTGGTGTGTCCAGCATTAATGGTCCAGCATTTCTCGTCCCACTTATAGCTTTCCTTGCAAGAAACTTCTTTCGCCAGATCCATGCCTTCCAGGCCGGGCCACGCGGCAGCTTCTTTTTGAAGCGCGTCCAAATCAAATTTACCCGAAGGGTCGTGGCATAAAACGCCGCTCGGCGCGCCTTTTTCACGGATGTAGCGGGTGAGGGCGCGTGTATCAATGCCGCTGATCCCCGGAAGGTCATGCTCTTTCAGCCATGCATCGAAATGCTTTGTGCTTCGCCAGCTTGAAGGCTCCGTGATATCTTCGCGCACAATCAAGCCCAGTGCAGCAGGTTTAAGCGTTTCGAGGTCTTCTTCGTTCGTGCCGACATTTCCTATATGCGGAAAGGTGAATGTGATAATCTGTCCCGCGAAGGATGGATCGGTGAGTGTCTCTTGATATCCCGTCATGCCGGTATGGAAGCAAATCTCGCCAACGCTCTTGGTTTCGGCGCCAAACCCGCGTCCGAAAAAAGCCGTTCCGTCGGCGAAGAGAATCACAGCGCTTGCGTCTGAAGGCTGTTTTGGAGTAGATACTGTGCTCATAAAATGAAATCTTTCTAGCGTGCCGCTTTTGATGGTGTCGCTAAAAACAAAGTTAATAATGAATCTTGAGGGAAAAGAAAAGAGAAAAATGGATAAAAGAGAAGAATTCACAAGCGCAATGAAAGAAGCGATGAAAGCCAAAGACCAAACGGCGTTGTCTACAACCCGTTTGATTATGGCTGCGCTCAAGGATCGTGATATCGCCGCGCGTAGCACCGGAAACGCCGATGGTGTAAGCGATGCGGAGATTTTGTCTATGCTTCAATCTATGATTAAGCAGCGCCAGGAAGCCGCCTCAACCTATTGTGATGCGGGCCGCGAAGAGCTCGCCGAGCGTGAAGAAGCGGAGATCGAAGTCATTCACAGATTTTTGCCAAAGCAGCTCAGTGACGAAGAAGCCAGCGCCGCGATTGATAAAATTATCGCCGATACAGGCGCAACCGATATCAAGGATATGGGAAAAGTCATGGGCGCGCTCAAAGAGCAATATGCGGGGCAGATGGATATGGGCAAGGCCGGCGGTCTTGTCAAAACCAAACTCGGTTAAAATAGACACCGCAAAAGAAAAGAGCCCGATAAGGGCTCTTTTTTCTTACTTTTGCAATAACGCGGCAAGCGCTTCTGCTATTTTTGTCTGTAGAACTTTTAAGGACAGATCTTCCGAAGATGTTCCATACTCAATCAGCTTTAATTTGCAGTCCTTTGTGAATATATCTGGCATCTAAATGTCTCCCTGTACGCCATATCATTAAATACGAATATACACGAAACATTGCTGCAGCGCAAATTCACATAAATAAGATGCTGTTTTAAATGCATAAAAATGCATTTATAGACAAGGGTTTCTGGAAAATTATGGTGTGGTTATGCTTTGAAAAACGTTTTGAACGGCAGCATGATCATCGAGTAAAAAGCCGCGAGATTGATTGTATCTTTACAGTTTTCACCATACTCTATCACGTTGATTTTACAGTCTTTTTCAAAAATACGTGGCATAAACACACTCCGTTGAAGTCTCTATAAGCACCGCCAAGCACCGAATAGTAATTAATTTATAGACTTAATGTACTATATTATTCTCTCGCCGTGCAAGCTTTTAATTTGCTAATGTGTTGATATGTCGATTCCCCCGCGCTTTTTAGATGAGATACGCGCCCGCGTAACGCTTTCGGATATTATAGGCCGCAAGATCAAGGTCACGCGCGCAGGGCGTGAATATAAGGCGTGCTGTCCGTTCCATAGCGAGAAAAGCCCCAGCTTCACGATTAATGACGATAAACAGTTCTATCACTGCTTCGGTTGCGGCGCGCATGGTGATGCCATCGGCTTTATCATGGCGCATGATAATTTATCATTCATGGACGCGGTTGAAGTGCTGAGCGCGCAAGCAGGCTTGCAAATGCCCAAACCCGACCCGCAAGCCATCGCCAAGGCCGAAAAAGCCCGCGGGCTGCATGAGCTTATGGATGAAGCCACCGCATGGATGCAAGGGCAGGTAGAGCGCTTTCCCGAAGTGCTCGATTATCTCGAAAAACGCGGCATGAGCGAAGATATCCGTGGCCGCTTCCGCGTTGGTTACACCCCCGCAGACGGCCAGGCCCTGCGTAAAGTCTTGGCGGGCAAGGGCTTTACCGATGGGCAGATGATAGAGGCGGGCGTACTCAAGAAATCCAACAAAGGGGGCGATCCGTATATCTTCTTCCGTGACCGCGTGATGTTCCCCGTGACCGACCGGCGTGGCCGCGTTGTGGCGTTTGGCGGGCGCGTTCTGCCTGAGCATATCCGGCCGCAAACCAATCCCGATTATAAACCCGCAAAATACATCAACTCCTCCGATACGCCGCTTTTTGATAAGGGCCGCATGCTTTACGGCGAATCTATGGCCCGCCAAGCCGTGCGTGAAGGGCATACGCTCCTTGTAACCGAAGGCTATATGGATGTGATTGCCTGTCACAAATATGGTTTTAAAGGCGCGGTTGCGCCGATGGGCACGGCCCTGACCGAAGATCAAATCCTGTCCTTGTGGCAAATTATTGGCGACACCGAAAAACTCCCCATTCTGTGTTTTGACGGCGATAATGCAGGGCGCAGCGCCGCCGGGCGCGCCTGTGAACGCCTCATGCCGCTCCTCAAGGCCGGAAAGACCGTGCGCTTTGCGTTCCTGCCCGAAGGCGAAGACCCCGACAGCCTGCTGCGCGGATCAGGCGCGCAAGGCTTTAAAGCATTCCTCTCAAGCGCGCTGTCACTATTTGATTTCATGTGGGCCACCCACACCGCAGGGCGCAGCTTCGATACGCCTGAATCCCGCGCCGGCCTGACGCAGGCCTTAAACAACCAGATCGCCGAGATCGCCGATCCCGAGGTGCAAAGACATTACAAAGAGCTTATCCGCTCGCGCATCTCCGAAACCTTTTTCACCTCCTATAACAGCAATAAAGGCAAATTTGCGAAGGGCGGAAGCGCGAAAACCCGCATATCCGGCCTAAAGCTCCGCACGCCGCTTAATTCCAAAAACCGCCTGTCGGAAAAAATTCTCGTCGCCGCCGTGATCAACAATCCCGTGCTTTACGGCGAGCTTGAAGAGGAGTTCGGACGCTTTAGCATCCAAGATGAAAACACCAGCCGCCTTCGGCAGCAGGTTGTCGCGATTCTTAATGATGACCCTGATCTTGACTTTGCCTCACTTCAAACTCAATTAGTCTCTAATGGTTTTGAAAAAGAAATGCATGACATATTGAACGAATCTGTTTATGTTCACGCAGCTTTCGCCCGTGCCGAAACCGAAGAGGGGGCAGATTACGCGCCCAAGAAGAAGTCATGGATGAGCGTGTACGAAGCGGTGCAGGGGCAGGGCGCTGAACGAGAACGAAAAGAAGACTGGAAGAAAGCCTTTGAAAACTCCAACGAAGCGGAAGAAGAAAAGCTCCGCGATATGGTGTTCGTACAATCAGAAACATGAGGATGCGTTTGAATATGCCGAAAAGATTTACGGTATATTTGTGGAGAATGTCTCTAAGCGCTTTAAATACAAAGTAAATTAGGATTTAATTGTTAGGGTCTAAAATATGCCTTCAAAAAATACTGGAAATTTGGCTGTGAGCGAAAAACAAAACGAAGAAAATCAAGAGTCCGGCAAAAAAGGCTCTCTCGCGTCTATTGTCAAAAAGCTTGTGAAGCAGGGCAAGGAAAAGGGATTCCTGACCTATGACGAGATTAACAATACTTTGCCTGCGGGTGAGTTCTCGTCCGAGCAAATTGATGACGCGATGGCAACCTTCTCTGACGTAGGCGTACAGCTCGTTGAGAGCGAAGACGACGTAGCCGAGGAAGCCGAAGAAAAGACAGAACACAAATCCGGCGGCAACATCGCCGATGACGATACAGGGCGCACAGATGACCCTGTTCGTATGTACCTGCGCGAGATGGGCGCAGTCGAGCTTCTCTCCCGTGAAGGCGAGATTGCGATTGCAAAACGCATCGAAGCAGGCCGCGAAATGATGATCGGCGGCTTGTGCGAATCACCCCTCGCGATTGAATCATTGATTGCGTGGTATAAGGCGCTTCAGGAAGGCGACATTCTTCTGCGTGAGGTTATTGACCTTGATGCGACATACAAAGACGATCCGATCGACCATACCGCTCCGAAATCTGAAGAAGATGAGGAAGAGGACGAAGAAGATGACGACACAGAAGATAAAGAAGACGGCGATTCTTCCGGCGATGAAGAGGAAGAAGAAGCCAACATGTCTCTGGCCGCGATGGAAGAAGAGCTGACACCGGCTGTTTTCGAAAACTTCGGCAAAATTCAAAAAACCTATAAAAAGATGCAAAAGGTTCAAGGCGAGCGCATCGAAGCCCTGCAAAAAGGCAAAGAGCCGGACGCCAAAACCGACAAGAAATATAACGACCTTAAGGCCGAAATGGTTGAGCTTATGAACGAAGTTCAGCTCAACAACGCCCGTATCGAGCAGTTGATTGACCGCCTATACACCATGAACCGCCACCTCGTGACCATTGAAGGCAAAATTTTCCGCATGGCCACAGATTGCAAGGTGAAGCGCGAAGACTTCCTTGAAAATTACTACGGCTCGGAGCTTGACCCGACATGGCTTAAACGCGTCGCGAAGCTGAAAAGCAAGGGCTGGGACAAATTCGTTGAGAAAAATGAAGACGAGCTGGTGAAGATGCGCGAGCAAATCGCCCTCATCTCCGAAGAAGCAATGCTGCCGATCAATGAATGGCGCCGCATTGTCGGAACCGTGCAAAAAGGCGAAAAAGAAGCCGCCCGCGCCAAGAAAGAAATGGTCGAAGCCAACCTTCGTCTCGTGATTTCTATCGCGAAAAAATACACAAACCGTGGCCTGCAATTCCTTGATTTAATTCAGGAAGGCAATATCGGCCTGATGAAGGCGGTTGATAAATTCGAATATCGCCGCGGTTACAAATTCTCGACATACGCCACATGGTGGATCCGTCAGGCGATTACGCGCTCTATCGCGGATCAGGCGCGCACAATCCGTATTCCTGTGCACATGATCGAAACAATCAACAAACTCGTGCGTACATCACGCCAGATGATGCATGAAATTGGCCGCGAGCCAACACCGGAAGAGCTTTCCGAGCGCCTTCACATGCCCCTTGATAAGGTCCGTAAGGTCCTCAAGATCGCGAAAGAGCCTGTCTCTCTTGAAACGCCAATCGGTGATGAGGAAGATTCATCATTGGGTGATTTCATTGAAGACAAAAACGCCATCGCGCCGATCGACAGC
Organism: uncultured Micavibrio sp.; assembly: GCA_964350695.1. Classification (GTDB taxonomy): domain Bacteria; phylum Pseudomonadota; class Alphaproteobacteria; order Micavibrionales; family Micavibrionaceae; genus TMED27. The sequence goes on along the minus strand of CAYGKM010000014.1, from coordinate 783 downwards.
GCCATTCACTCTAATCTTCGTGAAACAACCACCCGCGTTCTCGCATCGCTTACACCGCGTGAAGAGCGCGTGCTGCGTATGCGTTTCGGGATTGGAATGAACACCGACCACACTTTGGAAGAAGTAGGGCAGCAATTCAACGTGACGCGTGAGCGTATTCGTCAGATCGAAGCCAAAGCGCTTCGTAAGCTGAAGCACCCAAGCCGCAGCCGCAAGCTCCGCAGCTTCCTCGATACCTAGAAAAACGGTAAAATTTACCATATATACCCCTGCATTTTCTGCAGGGTGGTAAATCTGTATCTTAGAACGATCGTATAACCTGTTGTTATATATGGAATAATTTTTGGCCTCAAGTTTGCATATTATTTGATTGGGTAGTAATATAGCAAAATAGGGAGTCATATAATGACCAATATAGTATTTAACACTACAAAAGAACTCGGCGACATCACGGAGAGTGAAATGTTGGAGATAGCCTATAACCTCAATTCTATTGAGCCAAGCGCAGGCGGCGTTATGCCTGAAAGCGCAGCGGAGTGGGCGAACGGCTTTATGGGTTCTCTTGGTGGTTTCAGTGTCTTTATGGTTTTGACTGTCGCGTCTGTTGCGCTCATCTTGGCCGCGCCGACATTGATCAAAGAATTCCGCAATTTCTGGAACAAACCTAAAACTATTCGCAATTAAGCTTGAACCAAGCGCCGAACCCGCTATAACATTGGTCTCTAAAGGGGCCAGTAGCTCAGCTGGTTAGAGCAGTCCGCTCATAACGGATTGGTCGCTGGT
>CAYGKM010000013.1:0-40601 GCA_964350695.1 uncultured Micavibrio sp. | reverse complement strand
GCATCACCTGCTCCTGATAAATCATCACCCCGTACGTGTCTTCGGTAATGGGTTTAAGCTTGTCATGCATGTAATCAATCTTGTCCGGATGCTTCACATTATCCAGATAAACAGGAATATTTTCCATCGGCCCCGGACGAAACAGGGCAATAACCGCGAGTAACTCCTCAAGATTACTAATCCCGATTTGCTTCCCGAGATCCCGCATACCGGCTGATTCCACCTGAAACACACCGATATTATTTCCCACTTTCAGCATATCAAAGGTTTTTTCATCATCGAAAGGCAGCGCAAGCACATCCACATCAATGCCGCGATTTTGTTTAATCATCTTCACCGCACGATGAATAACGGTCATGGTTTTTAGCCCTAAGAAATCGAACTTCACCAACCCCGCCTGCTCCACATATTTCATGTTGAACTGCGTCACAGGCATATCAGAGCGCGGGTCGCGATATACCGGCACAAGCTCATGCAATGGGCGGTCCCCAATCACAACACCCGCCGCATGTGTAGAGGCATGGCGATAAAGCCCCTCAAGCTGCAACGCAATCTCGATTAAACGCATAGATGTTGGGTCTTTTTTAATCTCGAGCCGCAAATCAGGATCACCGTCCAAGGCTTCCTGCAGCGTCACAGGGTTAGCAGGGTTATTGGGGATCAGCTTGGCAAGACGATCCACCTGCCCATAGCTCATCTGAAGCACGCGCCCCACATCGCGAACAGTGTTACGCGCCTGCAATTTACCAAAGGTAATAATCTGCGCCACGCGGTCACGGCCATATTTGGCCTGTACGTATTTAATAACTTCCTCGCGCCGTTCCTGACAAAAATCGATATCAAAGTCAGGCATCGAAACCCGCTCGGGGTTCAAGAACCGCTCAAAAAGCAGATTAAGCGCAAGCGGATCAAGGTCGGTAATCTTCAGCGCCCAGGCCACGACCGAGCCACCCCCCGAGCCACGACCAGGCCCAACAGGGATATCTTGCTCTTTCGCCCATTTAATAAAGTCCGAAACAATCAGGAAATACCCGGGGAAGCCCATATCCTCAATGGTTTTAAGCTCAAACTCCAAACGCTCGAAATACGCATCATGATCCGCGTCGGTAACAAAATTCTCTAAGCGCCACTTCAAACCCTCTTCGCTTTGCGCACGCAATTCCTGCACCTCTGTGCGGCCGCCTGAAGTGTCAAAGGCCGGCAAAATCGGGTCAATCGGGGTCAGAAGATATGAACAGCGCTTCGCAATCACGGCTGTATTGGATATCGCCTCGGGAATATCTTCGAACAGCTTTTCCATCTCTTTCGCACTCTTGAAATAATGCTCCGTCGTCACCTTGCGACGATCTTGCTCGCTCACATATCGCCCCGCAGAAATACACAGCAGCGCATCATGCGCCTCGTGGCCCTTACGCTCGGTGAAATAACAATCATTGGTCGCGACCAAAGGCACATCATATTTATAAGCAAGCTCCAAAAGCCCGTCTTCCGTCGCCTCTTCTTGCGCCCATCCATGACGCTGCAGCTCGGCATAAAACCGCCCTTCGAAACATGCTTTTAAAAACAGAAACTCCTCTTCGGCCTTATCCACCTGCTTATGAAACAAATGCTGGTTCACCGGGCCTTTCGATCCGCCGCTCAAACAAAGCAACCCGTCCGAAAATTCTTTAAGACTATCCTTGGAAATAACAACCTGATCCGCCTCACCGTCCATATAGGCATCACTGATAATGCGGCAAAGATTACGATACCCCGTCTCGTCTTGCGCCAAAAGCACAAGCTGATGCTCGGCCTCGGTGTATAAAACCTGTATCCCGATAATCGGCTGCACCCCGCTCGCCGCCGCTTCAATCGCAAACTCAAGCGCGCCGAACATATTGTTGGAATCAGTCACCGCGACAGCAGGCATCCCCTGCTTCACGCAGAGTTTCACAAGGTCTTTAACCTTGATTGCACCTTCCGCGAGTGAATACGCCGAATGCACATGCAAATGCACAAATTGATTCATGAAATGAGTTTAGCAGGGCTTTGGCGCAGATTCCTAGTCGAAGGGAACAATTCTCCCCGACTTTAACTCCAAACCGCGATCCATCTGATCGGCAAGCTCGATATTATGCGTCGCAATCAATGCACCGATGCCGCGCTCCCGCGATTGATCCAATAAAATCTCGAACACCTCGTTCGCCGTGCCCGGGTCAAGGTTCCCCGTTGGTTCATCCGCCAGCACCAATTTCGGGTCATTCGCCAAGGCGCGGGCAATCGCAACGCGCTGCTGCTCCCCGCCGGAAAGCTGCGCGGGGCGGTGCGTTAAACGTGCACCCAGCCCGAGAGATTTCAAAATCCCTTCGGCCTTATCTTTCGCGGACGTACGATTCACCCCGCCGATAATTTGCACCATCGCGACATTCTCAAGCGCCGTAAATTCAGGCAAAAGATGATGGAACTGATACACAAAACCAATATCGGTATTGCGCATTTTCGTGCGGAGCTTATCACCCATGCTTTGTGTATTCTGCCCGTTTATAATCACCGCGCCCGAAGTCGGGGAATCAAGCAGCCCCGCAATCTGAAGCAAGGTCGATTTCCCCGAACCGGATTGCCCGACAAGCGCGACAAGCTCACCTGCCTCAACTTTCATGCTGAGATTTTCGAAAATCGTCAGGCTCTTGCCCGCTTGAACAAAGGTTTTTTCAAGGCCCTGAATTTGTAACAAAGGATTATTCATACCGCAGCGCCTCCACAGGATCGAGGCGGCTCGCGCGCCATGCAGGATAAATCGTCGCCAAAACGGACAAGAAAAACGCCATACCAACCACGGCCATCACTTCATGCCACTCAATCTCCGCCGGAAGCTTCGAGAGAAAATAAATTTCATCCGCAAACAGCTCCGTCCCCGTCAAACCTTCAAGGAACTGGCGAATAGTCTCGATATTCAGGGCGAATGCTATTCCAAGCGCCGCGCCGACAATCGTGCCCATAATCCCGATGCTTGCCCCCGTCAGCATAAACACGCGAAGCATATTCCCGCGCGTCGCGCCCATCGTGCGAAGGATCGCAATATCTTGCCCTTTATCCTTCACCAGCATAATCATCGAAGAAATAATATTAAACGCCGCCACCAAAATGATCATCGTCAAAATCATGAACATCACGTTACGCTCGACCTGCAAAGCGTTAAAGAAGCTCGCATTCGTATCGCGCCAATCATAAACACCCGCTTCGCCTTGCACCGCCATGCTGACCGCGTTACGAACCCGCGTAAGGTTCTCAGGATCTTTAAGGAACACCTCTAAACCGCTTACCGCGCCGTCATATTGAAAAAACACCTGCGCGGCCTCAAGCGGCATAAAGATAAAACCGGAATTATATTCATACATCCCGACATCAAAAATCATCGCCACTTCATAAGAGCGCTGACGCGGCATAGAACCAAACGGGGTAGACTTCACCTGCGGCGAGGTGAGAACAATTTTATCCCCCACGTTAAGCCGCAGCTTTTCCGAAAGCACGCTGCCGAGCGCAACCACATTACCCGTAAAATCTTCCAAAGCACCCGCCGTAATAGAATCGCGCAAAATTTCACGATTGGAAAAATCTTCCCACCCCATACCGCGCACCATAACGCCGCTCGCGCCGCCGCCTTTGGAAATCAGCGCCTGGCTTTCAATCATCGGCACAACCATATTGATGCCGTCAACCTCGCTGACTTTCGATTTCAGATACTCATAGTCAAAAAGCTGTCCGCTTTGCGAATAGACATTCATATGCCCGTTAAGACCAAGAATGCGCCCGAACAGCTCCGCGCGAAAACCGTTCATCACCGACATCACGATAATCAAGGTCGCCACACCAAGCATAATCCCCGTAAAGGAAAACCCCGCAATCACGCTCACAAAGCCTTCGGCTTTTTTCGAGCGCAAATACCGCCACGCCAGCATTCTCTCAAATGGTGAAATCATCGCCCTAATACGCCTTCGCTATAATCACTTTTTTGCCGTCATCTTCAAACGGCATATTGCGGGTCGAAAGACTATACGTCTTCATCACCGCCTCAAGCGCGCCGTCTTGTAAAACCGAAACAGGCACTTTCATAAACCCGATTTTATCGGCCTTAAAGAACGCTTCGATATCAGAAACGCTCGCGCCCTCATGCGTGTTTTCATCACGAAAGCTGCGGCTTCGCGCCAACATATCATCATGGATTTCATCTAGCATGCTCACCGCCTTGCCGACGAAATCATCAACCGCCAGAGTTTGCTTACTGTCACGGCCAATATCGCGGCGCACGGTGGTCACCTGCCCCTCTTCCATCTCGCGCCCGCCAACCTCTACGCGCAGCGGAATACCCTTCTTGATCGCGTCCCACATTTTATCGGGGGTGCGCATATCGCGGCTATCAACCTTGGCTTTAACGCCCTCGGCTTTCAAGCGCTTCGCAATCCCTTCGCAATACTCCAAAATCGCATCATCATTTTCGCCTTTAAGCACAGGCAAAATCACAATCTGCTGCGGCGCAATGCGCGGCGGCATAATCATCCCGTCATCATCGCCGTGCATCATAATCAGCCCGCCGATCATCCTCGTTGAAAACGCCCAGCTTGTAGTATGGCAAAGCTCCTCGCCCTCATCTTTGGTCTGATATGTAATGCCGAATGTTTTGGCAAAGTTTGTGCCCAAATCATGGGTTGTTGCCGCTTGCAAGGCTTTACCGTCTTGCATCATCGCTTCGAACGCGAATGTATTATTCGCCCCCGGAAAACGCTCCTCTTCGGTCTTCACGCCCTTAAAACCATCAATAGCAAGCACTTCGGTGAAAAACTTCTCGTATAGATCAAGAATATAGCGGCAATCCGCATCCGCGCCTTCATGGTCCGCAAACGCATTATGCCCCTCATGCCAAAAGAACTCGGAGGTACGCAGAAACATTCGCGTACGCATCTCCCACCGCATCACGCTGCCCCATTGGTTCAGCTGCAGCGGCAAGTCACGGTAAGATTGAATCCAACGGCTCATCGCATCCCCGATAATCGTCTCCGATGTCGGGCGCACCACATAAGGCTCTTCAAGTTTCGCAGAAGGTGCAGGACGAAGCCCGCCATTTTCAGGGTCCGCTTCCAAACGGTGATGCGTCACAACCGCGCACTCCTTGGCAAAGCCTTCCACATGCTCCGCCTCGCGGGACAAAAAGCTCACAGGGATCAAAACAGGGAACGCGCAATTCTGCACCCCGTATTCTTTCAACCACGGATCAAAAATATTGACCATATTCTCCCAAATCGCCCAACCATTCGGCTTTACGGTCATGCACCCGCGCACAGGAGAATTCTCCGCAAGGTCAGCCGCTTTAATGACTTGCTGATACCATTCGGGAAAATTTTCTTCACGCGTGGGGGTAATGGCGGTGCGGGGCTTTTTACTCATGGTTTGTCTTATTCTGTCTTTGTTGTATCTGTTTTTTCGGGATATTGGCCATCAAGAACTTCGCCCTCAATGCCCTCTCTCAACTGGATCAATTTCGGCTCAGACTTTACGGGAACATCCGCCTCTTGTCCATCCACCTGTGCAGGAGGGTCGGCCTGAACTTCCGTCGTAGTTTCCTCGCCCGTCTCTTCCCCCGCAGGCGTATCACAATTATCCAGAACCTGCGCCGACACATCCTGCCCGTTATAAAAAATGCGCCCGTCTTGATGAATAGAGAGCATTCCGACATCAGGCTCCAGCTCAAGATCGCTCGGAATTCCCAAATCAGGAAAACGTTCCGCCAACTTCACCGTAATCGGGATATTTATCACGCCCGGCACACCGGCATTAAGCGGGTTAATATCCGCAGCGATAGCCGCATCCGTCTCCGCCTTATACTCAACGCCCACAGGCATCTGATACTCAGGCGAAAACCCGCAAAGATCATTCACAACCACTTCCTGCGCAAAGGCAGGCATGGCAAAAAACAAAATAGCCGCAAACAAAATCCTCATCGTTTATGATCCTCTTCAATCATCTGCATCGCCATATCCCGAAAAGAAATAACATCCGCCTCGATCAGCGCATAAACAATTCCCCATATCACAATCGCAAGCACCGTATTGATAATCAGCTTCTTCTTCATATTGGGTTTAACGGGCGTGCCGTCAATCTCACGGCCATGCCCGAACGGCAAAACCGCAAACAGCCCCGTCCACCAGATCAAAAGAAAAACGATAACGCCCGTTACAATGCCCATTATATCCTCATCACATGCACGGTTGTATTGGGTTTAATTCCCAAAACATGGTCACAGAACCTGCGAATGCCTATGCGCAATTCCTCGCTGATCCGGCCGTCTTCCAAACGATCATCCCAGCTCATATCCTCTAATATATCCAGAATTTCATCATGCAGATTATCTTCAATCTGCCGCTCACCTTTGTTCTCGAAATCAAGCAAACCAATAACCTCTAATTTCGGATCCGCCGCAAGCTCGCCGCGCGCATCCACCACCAAGGACGCATGCACCGCGCCCGTGAACTGAAGCTTCTTACGCGCCGATATGGATTGATGCGTAGACTTGATAATGCGTTTTTGATCCACCGCCAAAACGCCTGTTTCAATATGATCAACAATTTCAGGCTTACCCGGCGCAAGACGGATCAATGACCCGTTTGAGGGCACAATGCTTTGCGGCACTTGGCATTCCTTCACAAAATCCGCATGCGCATCGAGCTGCATCCGTTCACCATGCACAGGGATCACAACTTGCGGCCTAATCCAACGGATCATATCCGCAATCTCGTCGCGGCAAGGATGACCCGAAACATGAATAATCTCTTTCGTATCGCGCGGGGTAATAATGTTTACGCCCCCTGCACTCAAATTATTCTTCACCTGATTGATCGCCGTTTCATTCCCCGGAATGGCCCGAGCAGAAAAAATCACCGTGTCGCCGCGCTTGAGCGAGAAGTTTTTAAAATCACCTCTAGCAACTTTACCAAGCGCCGCGCGGTATTCCCCTTGTGACCCCGTCATAATCACAACAATTTTATCATCGGGCAAATACCCCAAATCATCTTCGCTAACAAAATCAGGAATATCATCCAGCAACCCGCATTCATACGCGCAGCCGATCATACGATGCAAAGACCGTCCGATCACGCCAACCTGACGATCCGCCGCCTTCGCCGCCTTCGCAATACTGATCACCCGTCCGATATTGCTTGAAAACATCGTAACCGCAATCTTGCCTTCACATTTCCTGAACTCGGCTTCAAGACCAATCGACACATCCGCTTCCGAACCGCTGCGCCCGTTCACTTCCGAATTCGTAGAATCCCCGATATATGCCAAAACGCCCGCATCACCCGCCGCCTTAAACATCCCCTCATCCGTAGGCGCGCCCGTCACAGGCGCAGGGTCTAAATTCCAGTCCCCGCTATGCACCACGCGCCCATGCGGTGTATTGATAATAAGCGAGCACGTATCAGGCACAGAATGCGACACAGGCACAAACTGAACCTCAAACGCGCCAATCTGAACCGTGTCCTTTGGCTGAACGACCTTGATTTTCTTATTCCGCAAACCTTTTTCATCGAACTTCTTGCGCAGCACCGCCGCCGTAAACGGCGAACAATAAACGGGGCATTGCAACCGCTCCCATATATAGGCAAGCGCGCCGATATGGTCTTCATGCGCATGCGTAATAATCACACCTTTAAGCTCATCGACATGATCTTCCAGAAACGCCGGATCAGGCAGCAAGATATCAATACCCGGCAAATGATCGCCGGCAAATCCGATGCCGCAATCCACCGCCAATAAATCACCGTTACAAACATAAGTGTTGAGGTTCACCCCGAATTGCTCCGCCCCGCCAAGCGGCGTGAAGAACAATGCGTCTTCCATGAACATGGTGTCTTTATAACTCACGCTTTAAGTCCCTTATAAATTTCATATAGCCCCTTAAGCGTTAAATCCTGATCCACAATCTCGATGATCTCGCTGTCTTTGGCAAAAAGCGTCGCTAAACCGCCTGTCGCGATAACAAGGGCCTCCTCGCATCCAAGCTCCTGTTTAATCTCGGCCACAACGCCTTCAATCAAGCCTTTATAGCCAAAATAAATTCCCGAACGCATCGCCTGCACCGTCGATTTCCCGATAACGGATGACGGCTTTTCTACACTCACCTTCGGCAGCTTCGAGGCCGCTTGGTGAAGCGCGTTCATCGACAAATCAATCCCCGGCGCAATAACCCCGCCCGCATACGCGCCCTTTGCATCAATCACATCGAATGTCGTTGCGGTGCCAAAATCAATCACAATCGCAGGCGTGCTATAATGTACCTTCACCGCCAACGCATTGACGAGCCTGTCCGCGCCCACATCTTCGGGGCGCTCCAGATCAATTTCTATAGGCACATTATCCTTGCTAATGAAGACAGGTGCGCGTCCCAGATATTTCTTACACAATCCCTGCAGGTGAAAATTGGTCTCCGGCACTACAGAGCTGATAATCACATCTTGAATATTCTTAAATTTCACACCGCCGAGATCAAAAACCTGATTGAGAAACCCCGCATATTCATCGGCGCTGCGGGCATTTTGCGTATGCAGCCGCCAGCTATCGTGCAATTTATCTTTTTTATAAACTGCAAAAACCGTATTTGTATTTCCAACATCAATCGCCAGTAACATCATTATCCTTGGGCTAAGTAAACATCGCCTGATGAGTAGGTTTGTAACGCGTTTTGCGCATCGCGTACAACCAAATTCCCCTCTGCGTCCAAATCTTCGAACGCGCCGATATTCAAAGCCGCCCCTTTCGGGTGCGACCGCGCCAGCCACTGCCGCCGAATATCTTCAAACCCATGCTCTTGCCAATGCGCATATAAAGCGCCGACCTCATTCAAAAACACATCCCGAAACGCGTCCCGATCCACGTCAATCGCGCATCCCATCTCCGGCGCGCTCGCGGTATTCACCCCCACGCCAACAACAAGCCAGTTCACGTCACCGCCCTGCAAGTCGCTTTCAATCAAAACGCCCGCGCATTTTTTGCCGCCAACCATCACATCATTCGGCCACTTCAAAACCGCGGTCTCGCCAATCGCTCTGGCAAGCGCCACACCAATCATCAACGAAATCTGCCCGATTTTTTGCGCGCTGCATGCGGGGCGAAGAATAAATGACAGCGTAAGATTGCCTTGCCCTGAAACCCAAGCACGCCCTTGCCGCCCGCGTCCATCGCTCTGCTCAAGCGCCTGAATAACAAGCCCCTCGGCTGCACCTTTTTCGACACGGCTTCTCGCTAAATCTTGTGTGGAAGGAAGGCTTTCAAAAACCTCAATTGAAAACTCTAAAGGCATTACCCTGAAAACAACACCGCGGCGGCGTGCATTGAACTTTCAATAAATATACTGGGCTTAATCACAAACCCCAGCACAAAGACGATAGAGACAAATAAAACCACCTGCCGCGCAAACGGAATCCCTGCATCAAACGCATTTTCAGAATCATCAAAGAACATCACCTTGATAACGCGAAGGTAGTAATATGCCGCCACAACGGAGGTCAAAATCCCGAGCGTCGCAAGAATATAATACCCTTCCGATACCGCCGCATTAAACACAATCAGCTTCCCGAAGAACCCTGCCGCAGGCGGAATGCCGCTCATTGAAAACATCAAAATCGCCATCGCATAGGCAAGCACCGGAGAATGCTTGGACAGCCCCGCAAGATCATCAATCTTATAAACCGAAAGCCCCTGCCGGCGCATACACAGCACAACCGCAAACACGCCCGCCGTCATAATCATATAAATCATCAGATACAAAACCACGCCGCCCGCGCCTTCCGGCGTTCCGGCCACAAGTCCGATCAACGCATAGCCCATATTCCCGATCGAGCTATAGGCCAAAAGACGTTTAATATCGTCCTGCGCCACAGCGGCAAACGCCCCGACAATCATTGACATCAAAGAGATGAAATACACAATCTGCACCCACTGATCCGACATCGCCAAAAACGGCTCGAACAATAAACGCATAAGCAGCGCCATCGCCGCCACCTTAGGAACAATCGCAAATAGCGCAGTCACGCTTGTCGGCGCCCCTTGGTATACATCAGGCGTCCACATATGGAACGGCACAGCGGAAATTTTAAACGCCAAGCCCGCCAGCACAAACACCAAACCAAAGGTCACGCCAAAGGGAATGCCCTCAAGCCCGCTTAACGTCTGACCGATCACGGTAAAATCAACACTGCCCGTAAAGCCGTATATAAGCGAAATCCCAAAGAGCAGCATCCCCGAAGACAGCGCCCCAAGCACAAAATACTTGATCCCCGCTTCGGAAGATTTCACAGAATTCCTATGGAAGGCCGCAAGCACGTACAGGCTCAAAGACTGCAGTTCCAGCCCCATATAGAGCGTAAGCAAGTTATGCGCGCTCACCATCATCATCATGCCGATCCCCGCAAAAAGAACCAGAATGGGGTATTCAAACCGCTCCATACCTTCTTGCTCAAGATACTTCACAGACAGCGCAATCGAAGCCACAAGCCCCATGATCACCAGCAGCTTTATAAAGCCTGAAAACTGATCCATCACAAACATGCCGTTCAGCACGGTCGTTGTTTCCCAGTTCATACCAAGCAATAAAATAGCCGCAATCACCAAGCCCGCAGACACCGCCCAGCAAACAACGCGCGTCGCACTGTTACCTTGGCTAACGCCCACAATAAGCAGGCCCATCCCGATGATAGACAGGAATATTTCCGGCAAAAGGGGGATTAAATTAAAATCGTCCATTATTCCACCACATCCTCTTCCGCTACAAAATCGGACGGCACATCCGCGGGAGGCTCCAACTTCGCATTATAATCCGTAATTAATTTATCAACCGATGGCCCGATTTTATCCAAAACCGTATTCGGGAACACGCCAAGCCATAAAACAAGCAAAACAATCGGCACAAGAAGGCCAAGCTCCCGCTTATTCACATCAGGCATCTTCAGCGCGTCATCATTAATCCGAGGGCCGAACACAACCTTACGATAAAGCATCAACATATACGCCGCGCCCAAAATAACGCCTGTGGCCGCCAAAGCCGCAATCACAGTATTGGTCTGGAACGCGCCCAAAAGCACAAGAAACTCGCCGACAAACCCGCTTGTCCCCGGTAAACCGACAGATCCCAGCATCAAAATCATAAACACCGTCGCATAGCGCGGCATGTTCTTCACAATCCCACCATAACGGTCAATTTCACGCGTATGCAGGCGGTCATAAACAACGCCGACACACAAGAACAGCGCGCCCGAAATCAAACCATGGGAGATCATCTGGAAGATCCCGCCCTCAACGCCCTGCGTCGTCAGCGTAAATAACCCCAAAGTCACGAACCCCATATGCGCCACCGATGAATACGCAATCAGCTTCTTCATGTCATGCTGAACAAGCGCCACCAAAGACGTATAGATAATGGCGATAATGCTCAGCACGTACACCATATCGGTGAAATACGCCGTCGCATCGGGGAACATCGGAATGGAGAACCGCAAGAAGCCGTACCCACCCATCTTCAAAAGAACACCCGCCAGAATAATAGACCCCGCCGTCGGTGCCTCCACATGCGCATCAGGCAGCCATGTATGCACAGGCCACATCGGCATCTTCACCGCAAAACTGGCAAAAAACGCAAGCCACAGCCACATCTGAATATCCTTGGTGACAGGGTTTGCCATCAATGTCGGAATGTCCGTCGTGCCCGTTTGCGCATAAAGAGTAAGCAAGCCGATGAGCATCAACACAGAGCCAAGCAGCGTATACAGAAAGAACTTATACGCCGAATACACGCGCCGCTTTCCGCCCCAAACCCCGATAATCAAAAACATCGGGATCAAAACGCCCTCGAAGAACACATAAAAAAGCACCGCATCAAGCGCAATGAACGTGCCGATCATAAAGCTTTCAAGGATCAGAAACGCGACCATAAACTCACGAACGCGGGTTTTCACCGAATCCCAAGCCGATAAAATACAAACGGGCGTAAGCACCGCAGAAAGCAATACGAAGAACATCGAAATGCCGTCTACGCCGACATGATAATTGATGCCCAAAGGTTTCAACCATCCGCTATTTTCTACAAATTGAAACGCCGCCGAAGAGCCGTCAAAACGCGAATACATAAACAGCGCAAACGCTAAAGTAAAAATTGAAGTAAACAACGCAACATGCTTTGAGTTCTGAGAAACTGTCTGTTCATCACCACGGATAAACAGAATCAAAATCACGCCTACAATCGGCAAAAACGTCATCAGCGATAGCAATGGAAAATCAATCATATCGCTTTATCCCTGCCCCACTTTAAATACAAACCAGCTCATCATCGCAATCACCGCAATCATCATGACAAACGCATATTGAAAAATAAATCCGCTTTGGAAACGGCTCATCAGATTGGCAATGCCGCTTGTCGCTTTCGCCGAACCATCCGGCCCGAAACGATCAATCACGTTCTTATCACCACCAAGCCAGAATAAGCGCCCGAACATAATTGATGTTTTCACAAACACCGCGTCATAAATTTCGTCAAAAAACCATTTACGGAAGAACAGCCCGTGAAGCGGTTTAAACACACGCACAACAATCGCCGGAATGCCTGTGAAGAACATATAGGCCAGATATGCAAAACCAATTCCGACAACGCCCGCAACCAATGGCGCTTTCTTGACCCAATTTGGAACATTATGCGCCGCCTCAACCGTGTCATTCTGCGGCAAAACAACAATCGCTTGCTTCCAGAACACTTCTTTAGATAGCGGTGGATGGTCATTTTCCACATGATCTTCGCCATGCGCGTCTTGGGCATGAGATGCACCCTCATGAGCATCTTTTTCATGCAGCTCTTCTGTCTGTACAAGCTGTTCAACAACTACATGCTCGACCCCATGTCCATTACCATGGCCGGCAGAGCCAACAAAGCCCTGATAGAAAATCATCCCCGCAAAAAGCGCCCCCGCCGCCAGCACAACCAAAGGCCCAAGCATCACAGCAGGGCTTTCATGCACATGGCTCATCACCTTTTTGCTCGCGCGCGGCTCGCCATGGAAGGTCATCAAAATCAAACGCCAGCTATAAAACGCCGTCATAAGCGCCGCAGCAATCCCCATCCAATAAGCAAATTCACCAAACCATGTGTGATCCGCCCACGCAGCCTCAAGTACAATATCCTTGGAATAAAACCCTGCGAAAGGCGGAATTCCTGCCAAAGCCAAAGAACCAATCCACATCAAACCATAGGTAATGGGGATCTTCTTCCACAGCCCGCCCATCTTGCGCATATCCTGCTCATCACTCACCGCGTGAATAACGCTACCCGCGCCAAGGAACAAAAGCGCCTTAAAGAATGCATGCGTCACAAGATGGAACATCGCCGCGCCATAGGCCGAAACGCCCAAAGCAAAGAACATATAGCCCAATTGGCTCATCGTTGAATATGCAATGACCCGCTTGATATCAAACTGCGTCATCCCGATCGTCGCCGCAACAAAGGCCGTGCAGCCACCAACAACTGTCACAACCATCAACGCATCCGGCGCATACTCATATAAAGGGGACATCCGCGCAATCAAGAACACGCCCGCCGTCACCATCGTCGCCGCATGGATAAGCGCAGACACAGGGGTCGGCCCCTCCATCGCATCGGGAAGCCACGTATGCAAACCAAGCTGCGCCGATTTACCAACCGCGCCGACAAACAGAAGCAAGCCAATCACAGTCAGCGCATGAAGCTCTTGCCCGAAGAACGTGAAATACGCCTCGGCCATGTTCTGGCTTTCCGCAAAAATCACATCAAATTCAATCGAGCCAAAAACAACAAAAATCGCCATCATGCCAAGCGCCAAACCAAAATCACCCACGCGGTTCACAACAAACGCCTTTTGCGCCGCCGCGTTCGCAGAGTTCTTATGATTCCAAAACCCGATAAGAAGATAGGACGCAAGGCCAACGCCTTCCCAACCAAAGAAAAGCTGAAGCAAGTTATCCGCGCTCACCAGCATCAACATCGCGAAAGTGAATAGCGAAAGATACGCCATAAAGCGCCCTTTGGCTTCATCATGGCTCATATATCCGATCGAATACACATGCACACAAGCCGACACAATGTTAATCACACACATCATCACAACGCTAAGCTGATCAATGCGAAGCGCCCAAGATACATCAAATGTTCCAGACGAAATCCACGTTGCCAGCGTAGTCGTAAAGGCTTGCCCGCCCATCACAACTTCAAAGAACAGGGAGATAGACGCAAACGCCGCCACAATCAGCGCAGAGCATGTCACAAACTGACAGCCCTTATCACCGATCTGCTTGCCAAAAATTCCGGCAATCAAAAACGCCGCAAGAGGCAGAAATACAGCTAATAACTCCATACCCTACCCCTTCAGACTCGAAATATCTTCAACGGCAATGCTGCCCTTGTTCCGGAAGAACACCACCAAAATAGCCAGCCCAATCGCCGCTTCGGCAGCTGCCACCGTCAAAATAAACATCGTGAACACTTGCCCCACCAAATCACCGAGATGCGCAGAAAACGCAACAAAATTGATATTCACCGCCAAAAGCATCAGCTCCACGCACATCAAAATCACAATCACGTTCTTGCGGTTCAAGAACATGCCAAACACGCCCATCGTAAACAAAATCGCCGCCAAGCCCAGAAAATGCTCTAAACCAATTTCAAACATGATTTAAACCCCTGTCCTTGGCGTAACTTTACGCATTTCCAAAATTTCATCGGGATTGGCTTTGTGCTGATCGGAAACTTTCTGGCGGCGCACACCGGGGCGCGTCCGCAACGTCAAAACAATCGCCCCGACCATCGCAACAAACAAAATCAATCCGGCAATCTGGAAAGGCAAAACATAATCCGTATACAGCACCGCACCTAAATTTTCGGTATTGGTTGCGCCCGCATTCATCGGCACCGCCAAGTTAGCCTGCACTTCAGGCGCAAATTTCCACGCGCCGTAAACCAGAACAAGCTCCGTCAAAAGCACCGCGCCAATCGCCAGGCCAATCGGTACATATTGCATCGCCCCTTTGCGCAAATCCGCAAAAGAAATATCGAGCATCATCACAACGAATAAAAACAGCACCGCCACCGCGCCCACATAGACGATCACCATGATCATCCCGACAAATTCAGCGCCCAATAAAATGAACAAGCCCGCCGAATTAAAAAACGCGAGTATCAGGAAAAGCACCGAATGCACAGGATTACGCGCCGTGATAACCATCAAGGCACTAAGGACAAGAATTCCGGCAAAAAGGTAAAAGGCGAGTGCCTGTATAATCATAAGAAGAGTTCTCTTGTTTTACCCAACAGTTTTAGTACTTTAGATACGCCCGCGCAAGGCCGCAAAACCAAAAAAAATCGCTTTATTACCACTTGATTTTCAATCCATATGCGGCATCATGATAACAATGAAAAAAACACTCCCTATGGCGCTCTGCCTCCTCGCCCTCTTTCCTTCAGAAAGCATCGCTGATGACTTCTTAAACCTGTCTGTGGGCTATTATGATGTTCTTGACGACCATGACGGCGCGGATTTTCGGCTTGAATATCGCCCCGATATCGCGCTTCTCGGCGAAAACTTAAAACCTTTTATCGGCGGCGAAGTTACATCGAAAGGCTCACTCTGGGGCGGCGGCGGCATGCTTTATGATTTGAATATCACAGATAATATATACCTGACGCCAAGCGCCGGGATCGGCCTTTACACTAATGGCGACAGCGATGTTGACCTCGACTACCCCCTGCAGCTCCGCAGCCAATTGGAAATATCTTATGAGCTTCTCACCGAAAACCGCATCAGCCTCAGCCTCAGCCACATGTCGAATGCAGGATTAGGCGATAGTAACCCCGGCACAGAAACCATCAGTCTCGGATATTCCTACGCTCTTAAATAAAATTTCTTTTGGAACATAAATCACCTATAAGGCGCATCGGCTGCCAAGTTAGAGGCTAATTGAGCCTCCCAACGATCGCCGTTATCAAGAAGCTTGTCTTTATTGTAAAACAGCTCCTCGCGCGTTTCGGTTGCAAATTCAAAATTCGGCCCTTCAACAATCGCATCCACAGGGCACGCTTCTTGGCATAGCCCGCAATAAATGCATTTCGTCATATCAATATCATAGCGCGTCGTGCGGCGGGATCCGTCTTCACGCGGTTCCGCCTCAATGGTGATCGCAAGCGCAGGGCATATCGCCTCGCATAATTTACACGCAATGCAGCGCTCCTCACCGTTCGGATAACGCCGCAGCGCATGCTCACCGCGAAAACGCGGAGATATAGGGCCTTTTTCGTGCGGGTAATTAATCGTCACACGCGGCACGAAAAACATATATTTAAGCGTTAAAAGAAACCCTTTAACAATCTCGGTTAATAAAAATGATCGCGCAAATCCATCCATATTCTACTCTCCCTCAGGCTCCGGTTTTTCTTCCAAAGCCTTTTCCTCGGCTTTTTCTTCCGCCTTTTGCTTTTTAATCACGTCCTTCTTTTCCTCAAGAGCCTTTTCAAAGTTCCGAGGTTCAATCTTTTCCGCGGGAGTGAGGATTTTCTTCACGCCGTCCGCAACGCCTTCAACCGCGCCGCCGACAACGCCTTCAACCGCCTCAACCGCTTGTACGGCCTTCTTGATCACAATCGTTTCCGCCTTCACAACAGGTACGGCTTGTTGATCGCCTTTACGAGGCAAAGCATCAAGCGTCAGTAAAACGCCGGCTGTCATCACCACCCAAATCAGGGTCAGCGGCAAAAACACCTTCCAGCCCAAACGCATCAACTGGTCATAACGGAAACGCGGCAATGTCGCCCGAGCCCAAAGGAACACGAACATCACAAGCGCCGTCTTGACCGCGAACCAAACAATCCCCGGCACAACCGCAAGCGCTTCTATGCCAAATGGCGGCAACCATCCACCCAAAAATAAAATATTGGTCATCGCCGACATCAAGATCATCGCCGAATATTCACCAAGGAAGAACAGCGCAAACGCCATGGCAGAATACTCCACCATAAACCCGCCGGTAATCTCGCTCTCGCCTTCCGGCAAATCAAACGGCGCGCGGTTTGTTTCCGCCAAAATGGAAATCAGAAACACGATGAACATCGGGAACAACAAGGCCTGCATCCAAAACGGCCTGGGCGCCTCGACAATTTCCTGTAAATTTAGTGAACCCGTGCACAAAAGAACGCACACGATAATCAAACCCATCGAGACTTCGTAAGAAACCATCTGCGAAGCAGAACGTAAACCACCCAAAAACGCATAGCGCGAGTTACTCGCCCATCCCGCCATGATCACGCCATACACGGTCATCGACGACACCGCAAAAAGATACAAGATACCGACATTGATATTGGCCAAAACCCAGCCCTTATCAAACGGAATAACCGCCCACGCGACCAATGACAGCGCAAACAGCATCATCGGCGCGAGCAAAAACACTGCGCGGTTCGCGCCGCTTGGGATAATCGTTTCCTTGGAAAACAGCTTTAAACCATCGGCAATCGGTTGAAGCAAACCAAACGGACCAACGGTCATCGGCCCTTGTCTGCGCTGCATCGCGCCCATAACTTTCCGCTCGGCATAGGTATAATACGCCACCGCCACCAACACCCCGCCCGTAATGAGCATGATATAAAGCAACGTCCAAGCCGTCCAAATTCCGTATGCGTTCCAAAGGTCTAACATGAAGATTCACTCGATAATTACATCAAGTAATGTGCAACCTTGAGGCTGAAATGTAAATGGGAAATTTGAGGTTTTTAAGGGCCTTCAGAGATAAAACTATTGCCCTGCTGGTTTTATCAAAACTGTATCAGCATCAGGATCTGCCGGCGTCACAGCAGATAGAGGTACATCCATCTCCGCACGCTCTTGTTTTGGAAACGAAACATTAGGGTCAAGACCAAAGAATATGCTCATAATCATGCCGATCAACTCGCCAAAACCCATATTGCTCAAATCCATCGTGTTCAAATCATAAGAAGCCGAGCCAAACGTATTAAGCAACGAAACGCTAGTCCCTTCGTCATTTTTACGTGCTTGGCGCTGAAACGGTGAAATTTCTTGTGCGCGCTGTAAACTGCCGCGAGCAATATTCTCGGGAACAACACCGTCCGCCCCCATCATCTCCGTTAATTTATCGTTCACAAAAGCAACGGGGGTATTCTTACGTACACTACCACCAGGATTTTTGAAATAACCACCTGAAGCATACCCATCACCTGTCGCAATTTCGACATGTCCGAATTCCGCCCCCTTGCCGTTATTTCCTCGCGGCGTATTATGCGGATAAACCCAGACAATACCGGGCGGGGATGTTTCGGGTGTCCAGCCTTCAGCTTGCCAATCGACCTCTTTCCAGCCCGCCTCGACCATATCAGGCCTGCGTAGCAGCCCTGCCCACTTATATCCGTCTTGAGACCCACTTTCCGATCTTGGAACATGGGGAACACCTAATGCTTCGAGAGTAAAACGAACGCCCGCACCACAATTAAACTTACCTGCGCTATCTTGAGCAACGAGGCTTTTAATACGGTCAGACGCTTGTGCTGCATTTTGAAATGTTGCGGAAACCACAATCTACACCCTCTTTATCAAACATGTCAGAGCGCATACATTGTACGCCCTATTATAACTTTGATTTCAGTGTAGAGAAAAAAGATTAATAAAGTCTTAGCGCCCTAAGCGGCGCGCTGAGCCTTAAGATACGCTTCAACGAATTGCGCGATATCCGGCTTGAAATAATTCGGCCCTTTAAGAATTTTTCCATCCTCGGGGCGCACAATCGGTTTCCCGTCTTCGCCAAGCTTGCTCATATTTGAGCGCTGCACTTCTTCAAACGCCGCCGTCTTCACATTTTGAAGACCAAAAGACAAATATGCCCCGTCCAGCACATATTGAATATCGGTCAGCGCATCCAGCACCTCAACCATATCCCCTGCTTCCAAGGCTTCTTTCAACTCCTCAACCTCTTCGGCGAGCAAATTAACCCGCAAAGCATTGGTCTTGGCATCGGAAATGTCAGGCGAATCCTTAACGGGCAGCCCGTACGTCTCATGAAAAATCTGCACCTGTTCGAGCGTAGACTTAGCCATTATTCCGCCGCCTCCAACATCTCGGGCGTTTCCAAATCTTGCGTACACGCACGCATAGTCTCTGAGCTACGGCAAATCGAATTGGTCAGATAATAATGCGATATAGGATTCACAAAATCTCCGGCTGCAACCTTACCCTTCGTCCCGAATGCCACCCATGCAGCAGGCGTAATCTCACCGATATTTGCAAAATGCGGAAACTCTTCAACAATGCGCGTGCGCAGTTGAAGCGGCGTATCATAAGGAAGCTTTTGCCCGATTTTCTCGGAAAGCGCACGCAAGATCGTCCAGTCTTCTTTCGCCTCTCCCGGCGGATAAGAGGCCTTTCGCGCAAGCTGCACGCGCCCTTCGGTGTTCACATAGATACCGTCTTTTTCGGTGTACGCTGCGCCCGGCAAAATAACATCCGCCCGCGCCGCGCCATGATCGCCATGGTGCCCTTGATAGATCGTGAAACACTTCCAGCCAATACTGGCGCTTGCATCAAATTCATCCGCGCCCAAAAGATACAGCGCCTTGATAGCGCCGGTCTTTGACCCCGCAATAATCTCGACAAAATCCTTGCCGCCGGCTTGAGGGACAAACCCCGCGTCAAGCGCGCCAACCCGGCTCGCCGCGCGATGAAGCACGTTAAACCCGTTCCAATCTTTGGTCACAACGCCCAACTCTTCGGCAAGCTTATAAAGCTTTTCATGCAGCGCTTCGCCATCTTCACGGTCAAACACGCCTGAGCCGATAATCCACATCGGCTTCTTGGATTTCATTTTGCCCTTATGGTCCTTGACCATTTTTTCTAAGGCTTTAAGGTCCGTGCCGATATGCGCATATTTGTAAGACATCTCCGCCGCCTCACCGACAACGCCAACAGGCACGCGGCGCTCAAACACCGCCTTGCGAATGCGCGCATTAATAATAGAGGCTTCATGACGCGGGTTTGACCCGATCACCAAAATAGCATCGGCCTCGTCTATCCCCGCAATCGTCGAGTTAAACAAATACCCCGCGCGATTCGAAGGATCAAATTTCGCGCTGTCCGTGCGGCAATCCATATTCGGCGACCCAAGGCGCACCAACAAATCTTTCAGCGCGACAATGCTCTCCACATCCGCCAAATCCCCGACAAGCCCTGCAATCTGCTCACCTTTAAGCTCACCGAGTTTCTCGGCAATCAATGCAAATGCTTCGTCCCATGACGCTTCTTTGAGCTTCCCTGATTTCGCATCCCGAATATAAGGACGATCCAAACGCCCCGCATTCAGGCCGTCATAGGCAAAACGGGTGCGATCAGAAATCCATTCTTCATTCACATCTTCGTTCAAACGCGGTAAAACGCGCATCACTTCGCGCCCCTTCGCATCCACGCGAATGTTAGAACCAACCGCATCCATAACATCAATCGTCTCTGTCTTCGTCAACTCCCAAGGCCGCGCCTTAAACGCATAAGGCTTGGAGGTGAGCGCCCCCACAGGGCATATATCAATAAGGTTTCCTGAAAGCTCGGTCTTCACAAGCTCATCCACGAATGTGCCGATCTCCGCATCTTCCCCGCGGTTCATCTGGCCCAGCACAGGCGCGCCCGCAACTTCTTCAGCAAACCGCACGCAGCGCGTACAATTAATGCAGCGCGTCATCACGGTCTTGATGAGCGGCCCTAATTCTTTATCCTTCACCGCGCGCTTGTTCTCGGCAAAGCGCGAGCGGTCAAAACCATAGCCCATCGCTTGGTCCTGCAAATCACACTCACCGCCTTGGTCACAAATCGGACAATCAAGTGGGTGATTAATCAAAAGCATCTCCATCACGCCTTTACGCGCCTTCTTCACCATCGGCGAATCTGTGCGTACAACCATGCCTTCACCGCACGCCATCGCGCAGGATGCCGCAGGTTTCGGCGGGCCGCCCTCGACCTCCACCAAACACATACGGCAATTTGCCGGCACGGTCAGCTTTTCGTGATAACAGAAATGAGGAACCTCGACGCCTAAGGCTTGCGCCGCTTGCAAGATACTCGTCCCGCGCTCGACTTCGATTTCTATGTCATTGATTGTGAGTTTAACTGTGCTCATGTCTTGAATTCTTGTTGGACTTCATGTTTAGTGTGAACCGGATTGCAAATCAACTGCTTAAAGATCAATATATGACGACACGCATAGAAGTTCTAGCCCATAAAGACGATGGTCGGGCAAAAACATTAGAAAAACTTCTCAAATCTTCTGGGAAAAATGCCTCCGTGCGTGTTGTGGATGTCTACACAAGTGAACACCCCAAAGCCAAAGACGAAAAATTCCAAACAAGTCTCGCAAATCCGGTCACCCAAAAACTCAATAACCTGCCCGATGATTTTGACTTCGCGCTCGAAATCGGATTCCTCCCCGGCGTTACCGACAATATTGGCCACACCGCCGCCGAGCTTCTGGAGCTGGCAGGCGCAGATAATGACAACGAGTGTTTTTCCTCAAGGCTCTACCTTGTTAAAGGCGACGTATCGCAAAATGATATTGAAGACCTCGCAGGCCACCTCTCAAACAGCCTGATCCAACGCAGCTCTATAAAAAGTGCAAAACAATTCAAAGCCGATGGCGGCATGGATATGGTCGTTCCGCATGTCACTCTCAACACCAACAGCGATAACCCCGCAGACCTTGTTGAGCTTGATGGCCTGTCCGATGACGCTCTCATGGAGATCAGCCAAAAAGGCATCCTTGGCCGCGGCCCCCTCGGCCTGCCCCTTGTCTATATGAAAGCAGTGCAGGAATACTACGCCGCCCAAGGCAAACCGGCTACAGACATAGAGTTAGAGACCATCGCCCAAACATGGTCAGAGCACTGCAAACACACCATATTCGCCTCCCCCATAGATGAATTCACCGATGGGCTTTATAAAGGCTTCATCAAACGCGCCACCAAAGAAATCCGCGAAGCCAGAGGTGAAACAGATATCTGCGTCTCCGTATTCTCCGATAACGCGGGCGCAATCATCTTTGATGACGAATATCTCATTACCGATAAGGTCGAAACCCACAACTCCCCATCCGCGCTCGACCCCTTCGGCGGCTCAATCACCGGCATCGTCGGCGTAAACCGCGACTGCGTAGGCTTCGGCATGGGCGCAAAACCCATCATCAACCGCTACGGCTTCTGTCTCGCCGATCCGCGCACATCCCCCGAATACTTCCGCGACAGCGCCAAAACCATCCCCGTGCTTTCACCCGAAACAATCATGAAAGGCGTGATTGAAGGTGTCGAAGCCGGCGGAAACCAATCCGGCATCCCCACACCGCAGGGATTCGTCACATTCGATGATCGCTTTGTGGGCAAACCCCTCGTCTTCGTTGGCACAATCGGCCTTATCCCGCGTACAATCAACGGCAAGTCGGGCCACGAAAAGAAAGCAAACCAGGGCGATAAAATCGTTGTCGCCGGCGGGCGCGTAGGCCGCGACGGCATCCACGGCGCAACGTTTTCTTCTGTCGCCCTCGATGAAGGCTCCCCCGCTACAGCCGTTCAAATCGGCGATCCTATCACCCAGAAAAAAATGAGCGATGCCATCATTAAAGAAATTCGCGGGTACGGATGGTACAGCGCAATCACAGATAACGGCGCAGGCGGTATGTCTTCTTCCATCGGCGAAATGGCCGAACAATCCGGCGGCTTCCATGTTCAGCTTGAACGCGTACCGCTAAAATACCCCGGCATGGCACCATGGGAAATCTGGATCAGCGAATCGCAAGAACGCATGACCATGGCTGTGCCGCCCGAAAACGTCGATAAACTCATCGCCCACTTCGCCAAGCGCGGCGTCGAAGCCACCGTCGTTGGCACGTACACCGATACAGGCCGCGCCCACATCACGTATGAGGGCGAAACCATCATGGATATGTCGATGGACTTCCTCCATGACGGCAATCCAGAAACGCCCCTAAAAACCACCTTCACCCGCGGCGGAGAAGCAGAACCAAACACCCCCGAGCCATCCGATCACGAATCAATGCTCCTCGATATTTTGGGTCGCCTGAATGTGTGCTCCAAAGAATTCATCTCCACCCAATACGACCATAACGTCCAAGGCACGGCATGTATGGGGCCGCTTCAGGGGCCGGGCCGCGTCTACGCCGAAACCTCCATAACCAAACCTGTGATGACATCCGAAAAAGGCGTGGTGCTCTCCCAAGGCGTATTCCCGCGCTACTCCGATATCGACACCGCTGCCATGGCCGCCGCAGGGCTAGACCTCGCCGTGCGCAACGCCATCGCCGCAGGCGTAGATTTCAGCCAGCTCGCGCTGCTCGATAACTTCTGCTGGTGCAGCTCCGATGAACCGGAGCGCCTCGGCCAGCTCAAGCGCGCCGTCCAAACCATCTATGAAATGGCCGTGAAATACCAAACGCCGTTTATTTCCGGCAAGGACAGCATGTTCAACGACTTCAAAGGCTTCAATGCCAAGGGCGAAGCAGTCAAAATCTCCGCGCCCCCTACTCTGCTCGTTTCCTCAATCGGCGTCATCCCGAACGTAGACAAAGCTATCTCCCTCGCGCCCAAAGCCATCGGCGATCTCGTCTATCTTTTGGGCGACACCCGCGATGAGTGCGGCGCAAGCGAATATTACGATATGCTCGGACATCTGGGAAACAACGTCCCCGAAACCGACAGCCACGAAAACTTACGCCTCTATAAACTCTACACCCGCGCCTCGCGTGACCGCCTGATTGCCTCCGCTTATGCCTTGAACGCCGGCGGCCTCGGCGCCGCTCTGGCGAAAAAAGCAATTGCAGGGCAAATGGGCATGGATGTCGACCTCTCCGCAATCGACCTGCGCGCCGATAAAGCCCTGTATTCCGAAAGCACAGGCCGTATCCTCGTGACGGTATCGCCGCAGAATAAAGAAAAATTCGAGAAAAATTTCAAAGGCTTCGAGGCCCTTCATATGCTCGGCCACATCGCCCACAGCAAAATACTTAACATCAAGAACGTGCTAAAAGCCGATATTGATAAACTAGATGAAGCGTATAAAGCGCCCTTAAGAGACTATTGATATGACAGCAAAAGCCCTCATACTCGCCGGATACGGCCTCAACTGCGAAGAAGAAACGCTCCACGCGTTCGAATATAACGGCCTCGCGGGCGAGATCATCCATATCAATGACCTCATCGAAAACCCGAAAGCTCTCGACGCGGCGCAAATCCTCGCCATCCCCGGCGGCTTCTCATATGGCGACGACACCGGCGCGGGCAACGCCTACGCCCAGAAAATCAAGCTCGCGCTCTGGGAGCCACTCATGAAGTTCGTAGAGCGCGACACCCTTACGCTCGGCATCTGCAATGGCTGCCAAATCCTCGCCAATCTCGGCCTCGTCCCCGCCTTCGGCGGCGCATATGGCGATCGCAAAGTCGCGGTCACTTATAATGCTACCGCGCGATACCAGTGCCGCTGGATCGACCTCAAAGTCTCCTCCACCTCGCCATGGCTGAGCGGCACACAAAACATGCACATCCCCGTCGCACACGGCGAAGGCCGCTTCATGATGGATGATGACACGCTGAAAACCCTCCAAGATAACGGCCAAATCGCCGCCCGCTTCATGAACGGTGACGCCCCCGCAAACGGTGAATTCCCCTTCAACCCCAACGGCTCAGTCGATGACATCGCCGCGATCACCGATGAAAGCGGAAAAGTCCTCACCATCATGCCCCACCCGGAGCGCGGCATGTTCACATGGCAACGTGATGATTACATGGAATTAAAAGACAAAGCGCGGCGTGAGGGAAAAAGCCTCCCCGAAACTACAGACGGCATGGCTCTGTTCGCCAACGCCGCCAACTATTTTCAGGTCGCGAAAAAGAAACGCGCTTAAAAAACCATCAGACACAAATAACTCACGAAACCTACCCCTCCTCACAAGCAGCGACATAGTTACGTCAACTTTCTTGACATATGAAAAATAAAAACATACTCTCCCGCAGGAGAAAAAAATGGCTAAACATGATAAAAACTGGCCTACAGGCGAAACTTTCGATATAGACACGAGCGTTCCCGATAAGAGAGAAGACGCTATAGGCAAAGCAAAAAAACTCATGTCTCGCTCAAGACGTGGAGATTTCCCGCTGCGCTTTGCTTTTGATTATTTGGAAAGCGCGAGCGAAAAGCACCCTAACTCCTCTGTTATATGGACAATGTTCGGGACAGCATGTTCACTCATGCATTGCGACGAATTAGGGATAGACGCTTTTAGAAAAGCATTCTCAATCACACCAAACAACCCCAATACCATGATGGAATACGCAAGGCTTTTGAAAAAAACAGGCCGATACGACCTCGCCGAAGATATGCTCATTCGTCATGTACGCTACTCTAAAGGCTATAACAAATACAACCTCAGCGCCTTAGGTGACCTTTACCAAAAAGCCGGCGAACACACCTTGAGCATCCAACAATCGGAGAGCTTCGCAAATGACGATTTCTCTTTATCCTGTGTATGCTTCGCCGTTGCCGCCAAAGAAAATCCTCACGATAATTACGCTCGCGCGAGACATGATGAAATTAGGGACTATCTACGGGGAACAGGCTTTTCTATGCAAGAAGAGCAAGAAAGATTGCTCTCGCACCACGAACAACGCTGGAGAGATATGCGCACGCATGAAGGCGAAAAGAAAATTCAAAGAAACCGCACTCCGTTCAGCGAGGAACCGCTCTTAATTCAGGTCCTCGAATAATGTCAAACTCTCCCCGATATATAAACCTGATGGGTGATGAGATCGACCGTGGGCGCGTCGTAAACACGCTCGACTCTGACGAAATAAAAATCACTATACCCGCCATCGCCCTCACCAGCTTCCTGGGAGGAGATGACAGAGCGGGCTTTATGGCACTCTCCCTAAGCTTGGCCGCCGTAAATGGCTTTATACTGGCCCTGAACAGACACGTCATAGAAAGAAGCGCCATAGTGCCCTTCTCAAAAAGCGCGGGATTATCAGTAAACGAGACACTGAAAACTCTATGCATTGACACAAATCCGTCCGAGAAAACCGCCGCGCAAAGCGTTCAGAAATATGGCAGCGCGATCAGAAAGAGCAAAGCAGAAACCATGAAAATCGGCGTGTCCTTTAATGCTTTTTTACCTGGTTCCGCTACGGCACTAACAGCTTTATCCGGCGCACCGCCCGAGGTATGGCCAATAACCGCTACCATGTTTGCCACGGGTATGGTCAGAACAAAAAAAGGGCTAGATCGTCTCGATAAGCTCTCAACAGGGGAATGGGCCATCGTGACCATGTCCGAAGCTAAAAACGAATTAATCCGCCAAACGGATAAAAAGGAAAGCTTGGCTTTGGGGAACTCACAACCCGCCTTTATTTAAGCCGCAGCCTTGCGATACTCCATGATGCGCCGCTCCATCTCTGGGCGGAAATGCTTGATCAAGCCTTGCACAGGCCACGCAGCAGCGTCACCAAGCGCGCAAATCGTATGCCCTTCAATCTCTTTCGTCACTTCATAAAGCTGGTCAATCTCGTCCACGGTGGCGTTGCCCTGCACCATCCGCGTCATCATCCGCCACAGCCACCCCGCCCCTTCACGGCACGGCGTACACTGCCCGCAAGATTCATGCATATAAAATTGTGAGAGCCTACAAATCGCCTGCACAACATCGGTCGATTTATCCATCACGATCACGCCGGCCGTCCCAAGACCTGTCCCGACCTCACGCAAAGAATCAAAATCCATATTCACGGTATCACAGGTTTCCTTGGGCAGCATAGGCGTAGAGGAACCACCGGGTATCACCGCCAGCAAATTATCCCATCCGCCGCGCACCCCGCCCGCATGCCTCTCGATCAACTCCTTCAAAGGGATGCCCATCTCTTCTTCAACGTTGCAAGGCTGGTTCACATGCCCCGAAATACAAAACAGCTTCGTACCAGCGTTCTTCTCGTTTAAACCGAGGCCCGCAAACCAAGAGCCGCCGCGGCGCAAAATCGTCGGCACAACCGCAATCGTCTCCACATTATTCACAGTGGTCGGGCATGAATATAACCCCGCCATAGCAGGGAAAGGTGGCTTGTTACGCGGCTGCCCCTTCTTGCCTTCAAGAGATTCAATCAGCGCGGTTTCCTCGCCGCAAATATAGGCACCCGCCCCGCGGTGCAAAATCACATCAAAATCCCACCCCGATCCGGCGGCGTTTTTGCCGAGCAATCCGGCGGCATACGCTTCTTCAATCGCCCGCAAAAGCTCGGAGCCTTCATTATAAAACTCACCGCGAATGTATATATACGCCGCATGTGCGCCCATCGCGAAACCCGCGATCAAACACCCCTCAAGCAATTTATGAGGTTCGTGGCGCAAGATATCGCGATCTTTACATGTTCCGGGCTCTGACTCATCGGCGTTCACCACCAAATAATGCGGTCGACCATCGGATTCTTTGGGCATAAAACTCCACTTCATCCCCGTCGGGAAGCCCGCGCCGCCGCGCCCACGAAGACCGGAAGCCTTCATTTCATCAATAATCCAGTCTTTACCCTTTTTAACGATAGACTTCGTCTTGTCCCAATCGCCGCGCTTCTTCGCCTCTTTCAGGCCAAAGCTCTCCCAGCCATAAAGATTGGTAAATATGCGGTCCTTATCATCTAACATCTACGCCACTCCCGCTTTCTTCGCCGTGTCTTTAAGCGTTGTCGTGCCCGAAAGCGCCATCGAGGCTTTGCGCCCTTTTTGCGATCCAATCGTCGGCGTCATACCCGCCGCCAGAATGTTCAAAACCTCAATCATCGTCTCGCCCGTAAGGTCTTCGTAATAATCATCGTTGATCTGCACCATCGGCGCATTCACGCACGCACCCAAACACTCAACTTCCATAAGCGTAAACAGCCCGTCTTTGGTCGTCTCGTTCAAACCAATGCCTAAATGCTTTTTACACGCCGCCACAATTGAGTCCGAATTACACAGCCAGCATGGCGTAGTCGTACAAAGCTGCACAAGGAATTTACCAACAGGCGCCATGTTATACATCGAATAAAACGACGCCACTTCGTAAACCTTGATCGCAGGCATATCGAGAATATCCGCAATATGATCCATCGCCGCGCGCGGAATCCACCCGCCATAAGCAGGCGTCGCCTTCGCGCCGTCTTCCGCCACTTGGCGTTGCGCAAGATCAAGCATAGGCATCACAGCCGATTGCTGACGGCCTTTAGGGTAAAGCGAAATCGCCTCATCCACTTTCTTCTGAAAGCCTTTGCGGAATTTAAAACTCTCCGGTTGATACGGAGCATTAAGCTCGAACTTCTTTTTCATCTAACGATCAATCTCTCCAAAAACAATATCAAGCGAGCCGATAATCGAAACAGTATCCGCCAGCTGATGCCCTTTGCTCATAAAATCAAGTGCCTGCAAATGCGCAAAACCCGGAGCGCGAATGCGGCAGCGATAGGGCTTATTCGTGCCATCCGAAATCAGATACACGCCGAACTCCCCCTTCGGCGCCTCAACGCAAGTATACGTCTCTCCCGCAGGCACGTGATACCCTTCGGTGTAAAGCTTGAAATGGTGGATCATCGCCTCCATAGAGGATTTCATCTCGGCGCGCGGCGGCGGGCAAACCTTATAATCATTGGACTTGATCGGCCCGTCAGGCATCTTCTCGATCGCCTGCTTCATAATCTTGATGCTTTCATACATCTCCGCCATACGCACAAGATAGCGGGCATAACAATCGCCGGTCTTACCGACAGGAATGTCAAAATCAAACTCCTCGTATGAATCATAAGGCTGCGATTTTCTCAAATCCCATGCCACGTCTGAACCCCGAAGCATCGGGCCGCTAAAGCCCCAATCAAGCGCATCACGCTTTTCAACCTTGCCGATATCGACCGTGCGCTGCTTGAAAATGCGGTTATGCGTCAGCAAGCTCTCCAGATCGACGAGGAATTTCGGCAGATTATCCGCCCACTCCATCATATCATCAAGCAAGCCCGCAGGAAGGTCCTGAGACACACCGCCGGGTCTGAAATAATTCGCATGAAGCCGCGCGCCGCAAACGCGCTCATAAAACTCCATGCCCTTCTCACGCTCTTCAAAACCCCAAAGCGCAGGCGTAAGCGCGCCCACATCCAGCGCAAAAGTCGTGATATTCAAAATATGGTTGAGAATGCGGCCAAGCTCACAAAAGAGCACGCGGATATATTGCGCACGTTTCGGCGGCGCAATCCCCAAAAGCTTTTCCGTCGCAAGCGCAAAGGCATGCTCTTGGTTCATCGGCGCAACATAATCAAGACGGTCAAAATACGGGATGGCCTGCGTATATGTTTTATACTCGATCAGCTTCTCCGTGCCGCGATGAAGCAAACCGATATGCGGATCTGCGCGCTCCACGATCTCGCCTTCCATCTCCAAGACAAGACGTAAAACCCCGTGCGCCGCAGGGTGCTGCGGCCCGAAATTCATGGTAAACGGCTTAATCTGCGTTTCTTCCGCGATATCAATATTCTTTACTGGCTCACCCATCATGCGTCCCTACTCTTCGCCGCCGCAACAACGCCATGCTCTTGCGTCATCGCTTTTTCATCACCGGGAAGCTGCACATCCGTAAGCCCTTCCCACGGTGAAAGCATATCGAAATTGCGGAAATCCTGCGTCAACTTCACCGGCTCATACACAACGCGCTTCTTCTCGTCGTCATACCGAAGCTCGACATACCCCGTCAGCGGGAAATCCTTGCGCTGCGGATGCCCTTCAAACCCATAATCGGTCAGAATGCGGCGCAGATCAGGATTGCCGTCAAAGAAAACCCCGTACATATCCCAGACTTCACGTTCAAACCATGTCGCGGTCGAGTAAACACCAACCGCAGACGGCACAAGCGTATCTTCGGCAGCCGAGATTTTCACACGGGCGCGGTGGTTGTGGCGAAGTGACAAAAGATTATAAACAACGTTAAAACGCTCAGGGCGTTCGGGGAAGTCCACACCCGCAATATCAATCAACACGCGGAAATGACACTCTTTGTCATCACGCAGGAAATTCAAAACCTTGAGCAAATCCGCGCGCTTAGCGTTGAGAGACAGCTCATTGCGAAAAAACTCATACCCATGAATGGAATCGCCGAGTTGCTCCGCAATATAATCCGCTAAGTCTTTAAGGGCTTCATTCGGCATAGGCGCTACCTCACCATGCGCGTATCTTCGCGCTGAATTTTTTTCTGGAGTTGAAGCAAGCCGTAAACAAGCGCCTCCGCGGTCGGCGGACAGCCCGGAACATAAATATCAACCGGCACAATGCGGTCACAACCGCGCACCACAGAGTATGAATAATGATAATATCCGCCGCCATTGGCACATGACCCCATAGACACAACCCAGCGCGGCTCCGGCATCTGGTCATAAACGCGGCGCAAAGCAGGTGCCATTTTGTTGGTCAACGTACCCGCGACAATCATCACATCGGATTGGCGCGGGGATGGGCGCGGGATCATGCCGAAGCGGTCGAGGTCATAGCGGCTCATATAGGCGTGGATCATCTCCACCGCGCAGCACGCCAAACCGAACGTCATCGGCCAAAGCGACCCCGTGCGCGCCCAATCGAAAAGATTATCCGCAGAGGTCAGTAAAAACCCCTTCTCGTCCAATGTCTTGGAAATCGCCTGCGGCACGATGTCTTGCTCTTGTGGCAATGGCACATCAATCCCTGTACGGAATTCGTAATTCGGCGCTTTTATAATATGTTTATCGTGACCCATATCTGCCTATTCCCAATCAAGGGCACCCTTCTTCCATTCGTAAATAAAACCAACGGTCAAAATGCTTAAGAAAACAACCATAGACCAGAAGCCGAACACCCCGATCGCGCCTAATGAGATAGCCCACGGGAACAAAAACGCAATCTCAAGATCAAAGATAATGAAGAGCAAACACACAAGATAAAACCGCACATCAAAACGGTTACGGGCATCCGTGAAGGCATCAAATCCACATTCATAGGCCGAGTTCTTCTCAGGATCAGGATTTTGCTTCCCCAAAAGCATCGAACCCAAAATCATCACAAGCGATAATCCTGCCGCAACGCCCATGAAAAGCAAAATGGGTAAATATTGAATAAGAAGGTCTTGAGGAGCCATGAAAATATATTCTTGTTCTTAAAGCTTACGATCTAAAAACTAGCATTCGCGCCCGTAAAAAGAAACAGGAATTCTGCAGCTTTCCTAATAATTTTTGGAAAATTCACCCCTCGAGAAGTTTATTCAACTGTCTGAGGAAATCGACAGGCTTGAAAGGCTTGATAATATACCCGCGCGCCCCAAGCTTAAGAGACTGGCTAATCTCTTTAGAGTCCTTTTCACCCGTCAGCATAATCACAGGAACGCGGCTCGTACCCGGATATTTTTTAAGCTGCATCAGGATATCATTACCGTCCCCATCAGGCATATGCCGATCCAGAATAATTGCATCGAACGGCGCAGACTTGGCAACCTGAAGTCCTTTTTGCGCCGTATTAATACCGATCGGATTTGCACCTTCGCGCTTCAAAACAGCCTTCACAATATCGATCATTGACTGCTCGTCATCGACAATAAGAACTTTTTTATTTTTGAGATTACCGCTCATCCGAGAAACCTAACATAACTCTGCATCAAAATCATCAAAGAGCGACGAAGCATATACATACCCGCAAAAAGAATGGGGAAGATCTCAAATGGCGCGAGAGACGGGACTTGAACCCGCGGCCTCCGCCGTGACAGGGCGGCGCTCTAACCAGCTGAGCTACTCCCGCGCATTCGAGATAGAGTGTGATATCAATTTATGATCTGTTTTGTCAACGCACTTTTGTCACTTTTACGCCGCTAAAGTTTCCCGAGCAGAATTAAAGTCTAAATCAAGCGCCTGCGCCACCGCTTCATGCGTAATTTTACCGCCCTGAACATTTAAACCATTAAGGAAACCCGCACTATCCGAAAGCGCCGCTTTCCAGCCCTTATTCGCCAAATCGAGCGCATACGGCAAGACCGAGTGATTAAGCGCCAGCGCCGAAGACAGCGGCACCGCGCCGGGCATATTGGCCACGCAATAATGCACAACCCCGTCTATAACATAGGTCGGGTTATCATGCGTTGTCGCCTTGGATGTTTCGGCGCAGCCCCCCTGATCAATCGCAATATCGACAAAGACCGTGCCGGGAATCATGGTTTTGAGCATTTCGCGCGTAATCAGCTTGGGCGCAGACGCACCGGGAATAAGAACAGAACCGATAATCAGATCCGAGCATTTAACCGCCCGCTCCAGAAAATCCGTGCTTGAATAGACGATATTCGCCCGCCCCAAGAAATACTCATCCAAAAACCGCATACGGTTATTATCACGTTCCAGAATCGTGACATTCGCGCCCAGACCGCACGCCATTTGCGCCGCATGAAACCCGGCAACCCCGCCGCCGATAATCAGCACCTCCGCAGGCTTAACCCCCGGAACACCGCCGATCAGCCGCCCTGTGCCGCCCTTGTGCTTTTGTAAGTGATACGCGCCCACTTGAACGGATAACCGCCCCGCAACCTCGCTCATCGGCTGAAGCAGCGGCAATGTGCGCCCGTCCTTGCCCGTAACCGTTTCATATGCAATGCAGGTCGCACCCGATTTCATAAGCCCTTCGGCCTGCGCTTTATCCGCCGCCAGATGCAAATAGGTGAACAGAATATGATCCTCGCGCAGCATCGCTATCTCGGAAGCCTGCGGCTCTTTAACCTTTATAACCATATCGGCTTGTTCGAACACCTCCTTGGCATCGCCAGCAATCCGTGCGCCCGCAAGCTGATAATCCTGATCGGAGAAGTTAATAGCCGCCCCCGCGCCGCTCTCCACAATCACCTCATGCCCATGCGCCGTAAACTCCTTAACCGAAGACGGCACAAGCCCCACGCGATGCTCTAATGTCTTAATTTCCTTGGGAACGCCGATGATCATGATTTAAAACCCTTCTGCTTAAGGATAAAAGCTTCGCAAATACCGCCAATCAAGACAAGGTGCAGCGCAACAAATTAACGGCCCAGACCACCCAGATGCACAGCCTTGATTTCAAGAAATTCATCAATCCCGTATTTTGAACCTTCACGCCCAAAACCGGAATGCTTCACCCCGCCAAACGGTGCGACCTCGTTGGATATCCGGCCTGTATTCACGCCCACCATCCCGTATTCAAGCGCCTCGGCAACGCGCCACACCCCCGCCATATCCGATGCGTAGAAATATGAAGCAAGCCCGTAGATCGTGTCATTGGCCTGCTTAATCACATCGGCTTCGTCTTTAAAGCGGAACAGCGCTGCAACAGGGCCGAAGGTTTCATCGCTCGCAATTTTCATATCGGCGGCCATCTCGGTCAAAACCGTGGGCTGATAAAATAATCCTCCCTTTTCATGCGGCTCGCCGCCTGTTTTAACAACTGCGCCTTTATCTTTTGCATCGGCAACATGATCTTTGACCTTCTCTAAGCCCGCCTCATCAATCAAAGGCCCCATGGTTGCACCATCTTCAAACCCGTCCGCGACTTTAAGGGCTTTGACCTTCTTCACGAGAATTTCAGCAAACTTATCATAAATACTGCCCTGAACATAAACGCGGTTCGGCGCGATACAGACCTGCCCGCAATTACGGAACTTCCCCGCTATCAACCCGTCTGTCGCCGCATCCAAATCCGCATCGTCAAAAACAATAAACGGCGCATTACCGCCAAGCTCAAGCGAGAGCTTTTTCATGGTATCAGCGCATTGCGCCATCAATATTTTGCCCACCTTGGTCGAACCCGTGAAGGAGAGCTTACGCACATCATTGCTCTCGCACATCGCTTTACCGACTTCCGAAGAATTGCTAGTGGTAACAATGTTTATAACGCCTTTGGGGAAGCCCGCTTCCTCGGCCAGCACAGCCAGCGCCAGAGCGGAAAGCGGCGTATTCTCCGCAGGCTTGGAAATCACGGTGCAGCCCACCGCCAAAGCCGGCGGCATCTTGCGGGTAATCATTGCAGATGGAAAATTCCACGGCGTAATCATCGCGCACACGCCCACAGGCTGCTTAAGCGTCATAATGCGCGTACCATCGGCCACATGCGGAATAATATCGCCATAGGCGCGCTTGCCTTCCTCGGCGAACCATTCCACGAAATCCGCGCCATAAGCCACCTCACCGATGGCCTCGGCTAAAGGCTTACCCTGCTCTGCGGTCATAATCGCGCCAAGGTCTTCCTTGTTATCCAAAATCAGCTGATACCATTTCCTCAAAATCGCCGCCCGCGCCTTAGCGGTTTTCGCCGCCCATGCGGGAAAAGCATCCTTGGCAGCTTTAATCGCGCTTTCGGTTTCTTTTGCGCCCAGATCCGCAACCGATGCAATCACATCGCCCGTCGAGGGATTCACAACATCGAAGGTCTTGGATCCACTGACCCATTCGCCGTTAATGTATGCTTTGTCTTTTAGGAGGGATTTATTCTTGAGTTTCATTCTGCGGCCTGTCTTTCGTTGCTTCCATATCTTCTAACGATATAGTCCTCGACGAGTTCCTGAAAATCCCCCGCGATATTATCACCGCGCAGCGTATGCGCTTTCTTGCCGTCAATAAACACAGGCGCAACCGGAGACTCACCCGTGCCCGGCAATGAAATCCCGATATCCGCGTGCTTGCTCTCCCCCGGTCCATTCACAATACAGCCCATTACCGCGACTTTCAGCGTTTCCACGCCCGCATATTTCTCTTTCCATTTCGGCATATTGATATCTAAGTGCCGCTGAATATCCTGCGCAAGCTCTTGAAAAAATGTGCTGGTCGTGCGCCCGCACCCCGGACACGCCGCCACCTCTGGCGTAAAGCTCCGCAAGCCCAGAGCCTGCAAAATCTCCTTACAGACTTTAACTTCCAAAGTCCGATCCCCATTCGGCTCGGGTGTAAGGGAGGCACGAATCGTATCGCCAATCCCTTCATTGAGCAGAATCCCTTCCGCCAGCGCGGTCGCGACAATCCCCTTCGAAGACATCCCCGCTTCGGTCAGACCGAGATGCAGCGCATAATTCGTACGCTTCGCCAGCTCCCGATACACCGCAATCAAATCCTGAACCCGCGAAACCTTGGCCGACAGAATAATCTGATCTGGCCGCAGACCCACATCAATCGCCTTTTCCGCCGAGAGCAAAGCCGACTGCACCAGCGTTTCACGCATCACACTATCGGCATCCCACGGCTCTGCGCGCTGTGCGTTCTCATCCATAAGCTTGGTGGCTAGCGCGGCGTCCAAAGACCCCCAATTCACGCCAATCCGCACCGCCTTATTATACTGCGCGGCCTTCTCCAGCATCATCTCGAACTGCGCATCTTTCTTCTTCCCGAAACCTACATTGCCAGGATTGATACGGTATTTATCAAGTGCCTCACACAACTCA
The DNA here is from genome assembly GCA_964350695.1 of uncultured Micavibrio sp. Taxonomy (GTDB): domain Bacteria; phylum Pseudomonadota; class Alphaproteobacteria; order Micavibrionales; family Micavibrionaceae; genus TMED27. The sequence continues at coordinate 5,048 of CAYGKM010000013.1, read as the reverse complement.
GGATAATCATTAAGCAGCGTATGCCCGTTATAATGAAAACACCCCGCCAGCGGTACATCAAGGCCCTCTTTATCCAAAGCCTCGCGAAGCGCAATCGCCCCCTTGGCGGCGTTCTCGTCATTGACGGTAATGCGCACGATCTCAGACCCCGCCATAAACAATTGCTTCACCTGCTCCAGCGTCTTCGCCACATCCGCCGTATCCGTATTCGTCATGGATTGCACCACGATCGGGCCGCCGCCACCAAGCGTGACATTACGAACTTTCACGGCATGCGTCTTATGACGCGGTGTTTTAATGATCTGAACCATGCGCTTTATTTAGATGCATTCACACCAAACGTCAAAGATTTTTGAGAAGTAGCACCATTCGAAGCAATTTCTTATCTGACGAGGCACGAGGCGCGAAGTGACCTATTCGGTCACGAGCAACGAGTAACACTGTCAGATAAGAAATTGGGAAGAATGGTGGGCGATGACAGGGTCGAACTGCCGACATCCTCGGTGTAAACGAGGCGCTCTACCACTGAGCTAATCGCCCCCAAAGTGGTGAATGCGTATGTTTAATCATCCACCGAATAAAAATCAAGCATTGAATAGTAATTTTATGCTCTTTTCACGCCTATCGGCTCATCAGGGTCTATATCATCCGCGGCGGCGCGCCAAAGCATAGGCACTGATTTTTGAGTATGGCGATCCACATTCACGAAGGTCATACCCCCGACATGCGCAAACACCAAACCGTCTTCAGCGCAGCCAATCTCCATCGTCACAGACCTCAAACTCTCGGAAACCTGCTCACCAATACAAAAATAGCGCCCATCAACGCGCCCTAAATCTTGCGCATTTTGAATCCGCGCCTCTCTAAACCCCATAAGATCAAAACGTCCCTCGGGAAGGCGGCTTCTATAAGCCCCTACATCATACAGGCTTAAATTTTTAATAGAGGCCGTTACGCAAACCTGACTGTCTCTATGGGGGTGCTGTATATTCGTGGCACGCCCGCCTTCCATATCCAGAAGTGACATAACCTCCAGCAATTTAACCATCTCTGCTTCCGTATACTGCGCTACCTGTGCCGAACATCTGAATGAAGCCTCTAAGATACGGTCATCACATTGATCCGTTGCCACAACGGAAACAATGCCGTCTTTATCGCTGGAGACATCAAAACGTATAGGAACGCCCACTTTCCCGGGGCGCAAAAATTGAAAATCCTGCATCTGGAACTCAGGCACTTCTGGCAAATCATCAAGCGCATGATTATATGCAGAAAATGTGTTGGCATGGATGATGGCCACTTCACAAGCCTTAAACATCGTCCAACCGCCGAATACCGCATTATTACCGTTCTGCCATTCCGCCGAGGGTGTATCCGTATAAACGGAAGAATTTACGGCCAAGCCATGCGATTGTTTTAAACTCATTATCTCACTCAGAAAAAAGATGATGCAATGTCATAACAATAAAAAATTATGCAAACAACCATAAAAAAAAGCCCCGCATCGCTGCAGGGCTTTCTAATTTTAAAAAGCGTCGACTTATTTCTTGTTAACGGCTTCTTTAAGCTCTTTACCAGCTTTGAATTTAGGCTGTTTAGAAGCTGGAATTTTGATCGGCTCACCTGTACGTGGGTTACGGCCTGTTGTCGCTGCGCGTTGAGCTACAGAGAATGTACCGAAACCAACGAGACGCACGTCATCGCCTTTTTTCAAAGCGCCTTTAACGGCATCAATAACAGCATCAACTGCTGCTGCGGCTTTAGTTTTTGGAATATCGGCTGTAGAAGCCACTTTTGCTACTAGATCTTGCTTGTTCATAAGGAAATCCCCTTTAAGTTAGAGTTAAGCAAATTGAAATGAAACGCCCTTCAAACACACGGCCATCAAGGTTTTTCATCGTTTGTATTGAGATTTAGGACCTTTTTCGAAGCAGAGTCAATGGCGAATTACGTCTTCGCCCTTATTTTCTGCTGTTTTTGAGGCAATTTCTTCAATTTCGCCGGATTTCTTGGCTTCTATCGGGGTTGGAACCTCTATAAGAGCGTGAGCAAGCACCTCATCAATGTTCTTCACAGCAATAATTTCGAGCTGTTTTTTCACATTCGCAGGAATATCTTCAAGATCTTTCACGTTATCCTCCGGAATCAGAACCTTTTTGATGCCGCCGCGAAGCGCGCCCAAAAGCTTTTCCTTCAATCCGCCGATTTCCGTGACCTTACCGCGCAAGTTCACCTCGCCTGTCATGGCAATCTCATTATCAATCGGAATGCCCGTTAAACACGACACAATCGCGGTCACCATAGCAGCCCCCGCAGAAGGCCCGTCTTTCGGCACGGCCCCTTCGGGAACGTGAACGTGAATCTGCTTTTTCTGAAGCTCTTCATAATCAATGCCGTATTGCGCCGCGCGCGATTTCACGAACATCTCCGCAACCGTGACCGATTCCTTCATCACGTCTTTCAGGTTACCCGTAACCGAGATTTTACCGTCCTTACCTTCATAATCCACGGCTTCGATCTGCAAGATAGAACCGCCGGCCTCTGAATAAGACAAGCCCGATACAACGCCGACGCTGTTCGTGTCATCAATTTCGCGAAGGCGGAATTTCCGCACGCCCGCATATTTCCCTAAAGAACGCGGCGTAATCGTCACCTTCTTGCGGCCCTTCATAAGGATATCTTTAATCGCCTTACGGCACAGATTGGCAAGCTCGCGCTCCAAAGACCGTACACCCGCTTCACGTGTGTAATACCGAATCAATTCACGCATCGCATTATCGCTAAGCGAGAACTCGTTCTTTTTAAGACCTGCAGCGTCCATTTGCTTCTTAAGCAAGTGCTGTTTCGCGATTTCCACTTTTTCATCTTCCGTGTAGCCTGAAATACGGATCAGCTCCATACGATCAAGAAGCGGACGGGGCATCGTCGCCAAATTATTGGCCGTACACACGAACATCACATCCGATAAATCATATTCAAGCTCTATATAGTGATCTTGGAATGTGCTGTTTTGTTCAGGGTCAAGCACCTCAAGCAGCGCAGAAGAAGGGTCTCCGCGCCAATCAGAGCCAAGCTTGTCAATCTCATCAAGCAAGAAAAGCGGGTTTGTCACCTTCGCCTTTTTCATCCCTTGAATAATTTTACCCGGCATCGCGCCGATATAGGTACGGCGGTGACCGCGAATTTCGCTTTCATCACGCACGCCGCCTAAAGACATCCGCACAAACTCACGATTCGTTGCCCGCGCGATTGATTTACCCAAAGAGGTCTTCCCCACCCCTGGCGGCCCGATCAAACAAAGGATCGGACCTTTAACCTTTTTCGTGCGCTGCTGCACGGCCAGATACTCTAATATGCGCTCTTTGACCTTCTCCAAACCATAATGGTCTGTATCAAGCACCTTCTTCGCAAGTTTGATATCCTTTTTCACGCGTGATCTCTTTGACCACGGCACATTCAAAAGCCAATCCAGATAATTGCGTACAACAGTCGCCTCCGCAGACATCGGAGACATCTGGCGAAGTTTTTTTACTTCTTTTTGGGCGCGCTCTTTCGCGTCTTTCGGGAATTTCGCCTCTTCGATTTGCTTTTCCAGCTCGCCAATCTCGTCCAGACCGTCTTCGCCTTCACCAAGCTCCTTTTGAATGGCCTTCATTTGCTCATTCAAATAATACTCGCGCTGGGTTTTCTCCATTTGACGCTTAACACGGCCCCTCACACGCTTTTCAACCTGCAAAACGCCAATTTCGCCTTCCATGAAGGAATAAATCTTCTCCAAACGCTCCGCTGTCGATGAAATCTCGAGAAGCTCTTGTTTTTGCTCGATCTTCAACGCCAAATGCGAGGCAATCGTGTCCGCCATCTTGGATGGTTCTTCAATTTGATTAACAGAAACAATGACTTCCGGCGGAATCTTCTTATTAAGCTTCACATACTGCTCAAAATGCGTTGTAACAGCGCGGGAAAGCGCCTCTAACTCATCAGAAACAGGCGCAGAATCAATAATCTCACTAATATCCGCTTTTAAATACTCGCCGTCATTATCGTAAGAATCGATTTTAACGCGCGCACCGCCCTCAACAAGCACCTTCACAGTGCCGTCAGGGAGCTTCAAAAGCTGCAGAATCGTGCCGATTGTGCCGATTTCATACAAGTCTTCCGGCCCTGGATCATCCTCCGAGGGGGATTTCTGCGTCACAAGCAAAATCTGCTTGTCATTATGCATCACGGTTTCAAGCGCTTTTACCGATTTTTCTCTACCCACAAACAGCGGAACAATCATGTGCGGAAACACAACAATATCGCGCAAAGGCAAGGTGGCAAGCGTTTGGGGAAAAGGCTTTGATTGGCCGATCATAGGGAATCCTAACTTCTAATAAAATTCATCTGGTTTGAAAGATTTGGTGCGGAAAACCCCAAAATCAAGTCATTCCATATCATAACCCAAAAAGCGTTTATTTTGTGTTACTTCTTCTTACTATCAGGGTCAGACACAACATTATGTTGTACGACTGTGTCGATCAAACCCCATTTTTGCGCCTCTTCGGCACTCATAAAGTTGTCACGTTCCATTCCAGCCTCTATTTGATCAAGCTTTTGGCCTGTATGATGAACATAAATCTCGTTCAACCGTTGACGCAAGCGCAAGATTTCACGCGCCTGAATTTCAATATCCGTCGCCTGCCCGCGCGCGCCGCCTGATGGCTGGTGAACCATGATCCGTGAGTTAGGAAGAGAGAATCGCTTGCCCTTTGCGCCCGCCGCCAATAGCAACGACCCCATAGAGGCTGCCTGCCCGATACACACGGTAGAAACCTCCGGCTTAATATATTGCATGGTGTCATACATCGCCAAGCCGGATGTCACAACGCCGCCCGGTGAATTGATGTAAAACGAAATTTCTTTCTTCGGATTTTCGGATTCGAGGAACAAAAGCTGCGCACAGATCAATGATGAAACATGGTCATTCACCTCCCCTGTCAGGAAGATGATGCGCTCTTTCAAAAGACGGGAATAAATATCAAACGCACGCTCACCGCGGTTTGTTT
>CAYGKM010000012.1:46758-50166 GCA_964350695.1 uncultured Micavibrio sp. | reverse complement strand
CAATTGTTCCTACGTTTACGTGCGGTTTGTTACGTTCAAATTTTTCCTTAGACATTTTAGTCTCCTTCTTTTTTAAATTTCTATTCGACGATTATGCGCCGAGGCTTTCTTTAACTTCTGCTGCGATGGCTGCCGGAACAGCCTCGTAGCGATCAAACACCATTGAGAATTGCGCTCGTCCAGAGGACATAGAACGCAATGGATTGATGTATCCGAACATGTTGGCCAAAGGCACAAGGGCGGTGATCACTTTTGCGTTACCGCGGTCTTCCATAGAGTTAACCTGACCGCGACGTGAGTTCAAATCACCGATGATATCGCCCATATATTCTTCCGGGGTTACCACTTCGACTTTCATCATTGGCTCAAGAAGCTGCGGGCCTGCGGCCTGCATACCTTCTTTGAAGGCTGATTTAGCAGCGATTTCGAAGGCCATAACGCTTGAGTCAACATCGTGGTATCCACCGTCTTTCAAGGTCACCTTGAAGTCCAGCACCGGGAAGCCGGCGATAATACCGTTTTCCTTCGCCATCGTAAGACCTTTTTCAACGCCGGGGATGTATTCTTTAGGAACGCTACCACCAACAACTGTGCTTTCGAACACGAAGCCCGAACCAGATTCACCGGGTTCGAAGGTAAGGTCGATTTTCGCGAACTGACCGGACCCACCGGATTGCTTTTTGTGCGTGTAAGAAATATCTGCAGATTTTGTGATGCTCTCACGGTATGCCACTTGCGGCGCACCGATATTGGCTTCAACTTTGAATTCGCGTTTCATACGATCAACAAGGATGTCGAGGTGAAGTTCACCCATACCCTTCATGATTGTCTGACCTGATTCATGGTCCACATGCACACGGAAAGACGGATCTTCCGCAGCCAAACGCTGAAGCGCTGTAGACATTTTTTCTTGGTCAGCCTTTGTTTTCGGCTCAATCGCGATTTCGATAACAGGCTCAGGGAATTCCATGCGCTCAAGCACTACCGGCTTTTGTTGATCACATAGCGTATCGCCAGTTGTTGTGTCTTTCATACCAACGAATGCTACGATATCACCTGTGTGAGCTTCGTTGATTTCTTCGCGGTTGTTTGAGTGCATCAAAAGCATACGACCAACGCGCTCGCGCTTGTCTTTCACAGAGTTTTGCACATATGAACCGGACTCGATTGTACCGGAATAGATACGGGCGAATGTCAAAGATCCAACGAAAGGGTCGTTCATGATTTTGAATGCAAGAGCAGCGAACGGCGCGTCATCTTTAGGTTCGCGGTTTTCAGGCTCGTCTGAATCAATTTTAACACCTTTTGTAACGCCGACATCAATCGGTGACGGAAGGTATTCAACGACAGAATCAAGCATTGGCTGAACGCCTTTGTTTTTAAAGGCCGTACCACACATAACGGGTACAAGCTCATTCTTGATTGTGCCCTTGCGGATACAGGCGCGAAGTGTTTTCTCATCAGGCTCTGTGCCGTCAAGATAGGCTTCCATCGCTGCGTCGTCTTGCTCAACAGCCATTTCAATAAGCTTTTCACGGTATTCAGCGGCTTTATCCGCCATGTCGGCAGGAATATCGGTTTCAACATAGGTTGCACCAAGCTGCTCACCATCCCAGATCACAGCTTTCATTGTGACGAGATCAACGTGGCCTTGGTAGTTGTCTTCAGAACCGATTGGAAGCTGAATCGCAAGAGGATCAATACCGAGGCGGTCTTTTATCATCTTTAAGCAGTTATAAAAGTCTGCGCCGATTTTATCCATTTTGTTCACGAAACACATACGTGGAACGCGGTATTTATCAGCCTGACGCCATACTGTTTCTGTTTGTGGCTCAACGCCTGCGTTCGCATCGAAAACAGCGATAGCACCATCAAGCACGCGGAGTGAACGCTCAACTTCGATTGTGAAGTCAACGTGACCCGGTGTGTCGATGATGTTCAAACGGAAGCGATCGCCGCCGAATTGACCATCTTTGCGGCTGTCCCAGAATGTTGTTGTCGCAGCAGATGTAATCGTGATCCCACGCTCCTGCTCCTGCTCCATCCAGTCCATTGTCGCCGCGCCGTCATGCACTTCACCAATTTTGTGTGACTTACCGGAATAGAACAAGATGCGCTCAGTCGTTGTGGTTTTACCCGCATCGATATGCGCCATGATCCCGAAGTTCCGGTAGTGTGTAATTGCGTGTTCGCGTGCCATTTTAGTGTTATTCCTGTTTCTTAAATCTTTAAAATTTCAAATTACCAACGGAAGTGAGCGAACGCTTTGTTCGCATCTGCCATTTTGTGTGTGTCATCACGCTTTTTAACAGCGTTTCCGCGCTCGTTTGCGGCATCGAGAAGCTCATTTGCCACGCGATCAACCATTGTGTTTTCGCTGCGCTTACGAGCTGCATCAATCAACCAACGCATCGCAAGAGCAACAGCGCGCTCATGACGAACTTCAACGGGAACCTGATAGGTTGCACCGCCAACGCGGCGTGAACGAACCTCAAGCTTTGGGCGTGCGTTCTTAAGAGCTTTGTGGAAGGTCCCAAGACCTTTGCTCTTATATGTTACTACGCTAGAGCCCTCACCTTCGCCGCCCTCATCATCAGAGGCTACGTTGTCGTTGCCGCCTTTTGTTTCAAGGATCTCGATCGCATTATAAACAATGCTTTCAGCCGTCGATTTTTTGCCATCCACCATCAAATTGTTGATGAATTTAGACAAAACCAGATCACCGAATTTAGGATCTGGGAGGATTTCTCTTTTTTCTGCTCTATGGCGACGTGACATTTACATGCTCTCCTATTTGGGTCGTTTCGCGCCGTAGCGTGAACGTGATTGTTTACGGTCTTTAACGCCTTGCGTATCCAAAGCGCCACGAATGATTGTGTAGCGAACACCAGGCAAGTCTTTAATACGACCGCCGCGCACAAGAACAACCGAGTGCTCTTGCAGGTTGTGGCCTTCGCCCGGGATGTAACAGATAACTTCCATACCTGTTGTCAAACGCACCTTGGCAACCTTACGCAAAGCGGAGTTCGGTTTCTTTGGTGTCGTTGTATATACACGTGTGCAAACACCGCGACGTTGAGGATTGCTCTTCAGTGCGCGGTTTTTCTTTGCTTTTACAACTTTTTGACGCGGGTTGCGTACTAACTGTTGAATAGTTGGCATATGTATCGGCCTTCTTTTTTAAGTCACAAAAATTTAATTATCCTGGGGGATGGCTGCATATAGCGATAGAACATCGCATAAGTCAAAGACTTTTATTTGCAGAGCATCCCGTTTTAATCAGGATGTTGCACCAAAGGGGGTTTAAAACGCCCAAGGCCCAACTGATTCTGGCCGGAATATAGGTGAAGCATAGCGATGCGTCAACATTTATTTTACGAATCACAATTTAATGCAAAAAAGCCGCCC
>CAYGKM010000012.1:0-46658 GCA_964350695.1 uncultured Micavibrio sp. | reverse complement strand
AGCGATGCGTCAACATTTATTTTACGAATCACAATTTAATGCAAAAAAGCCGCCCGAAACACTTCGAGCGACATAAAGGAAGCATTAAGAAAGCATTCCCGTTTTTACATTTATTTAGGCACCAAAAGGCTAAAACTACTCTGCTCAGGAGCCGTTTGCTGTGCTAAAATTGGATTTTCATAATCTTTAAGCATGTCTTGTGCAAATTCTTCCCATTGATCCCAGCCTTCAAGTTTAACAACATTTGCCTCAATCTTGTCCAAATATTCAGGTGACATCACACCTGGACCGCGAGCGACATCATGCAATTTTTCGACAACTTCTCTCAATTCAAATGCCTCTCGAGCCATTTCATCTTGTTCTGCTGGACTAGGGGCCGGAACAATCATGATTCCATCGGATACCAAATATTCTAGGCGATCCTCAAGCCCATCAAGTGCCTTAAAACCAACCACTGTCGTGCCCGGTCCTTCAAAGTCATCTTTTGCAATGTATGCTGCGCCTAATAAACCATCTATTTGCACGGGGACGTAATTTTCTCTCATTTTCACACCCTAAAATTATTTATACATCCAAGTATCTTAGCGATAAGAGTTTAATTTCTGATTAACGGCGTACTGGCATTAAAAAAGCCGCCCAAATGAGCGGCTTTTTGTGAATTTTATGGAGGCGATGCTTAACCGTTAGCGGCTTCTTTCGCGTCATCACCGGCATCTTCAACAGATGTTTCTGCAGATGCTTCACCTTGCGCGGAGAAGTCTTCGAGAAGATCTTCTTCCTCAACGGGCTGGCTGTCGATGATTTCCTGATCACGCTCTGCGGCAACGCGTTTGATGCCGGCTGTATAGGAGCCTGTCCCTGCGGGGATGAGGCGACCAACAATAACGTTTTCCTTGAGACCAAAGAGCTTGTCGACTTTTCCTTGAACAGCGGCCTCTGTAAGAACGCGCGTTGTTTCCTGGAACGAGGCGGCAGAGATAAAGCTGCGTGTTTGAAGCGAGGCTTTTGTGATCCCTTGCAAGACAGGTTTGCCTTCCGGAGGACGCTTACCTTCTGCTTTGTACTTCTCAACCAAGACATCGAACTCGTCGCGCTCTGCGTGCTCACCAACAAGGTATGTTGTGTCGCCAACAGCGGTGATTTCAACTTTTTGCATCATCTGGCGAACAATCACCTCGATGTGCTTATCGTTAATCTTCACCCCTTGCAGGCGGTAAACATCCTGAACTTCGTTGGTCAGATAATCCGCCAAGGCTTCTACGCCCATAACATCGAGGATGTCATGCGGTACAAGCGCACCATCAAGGATCGGGTCACCTTTGCGGACGAAGTCGCCTTCGACAACAGCCAAGTGACGGCCTTTTGGTACAAGATATTCGCGGATTTCACCGTCTTCAGCATTTGCAGGCTTCACAGCGATGCGGCGCTTGGACTTGTAGTCTTTACCGAATTCAACGTAACCGTCGATTTCAGAGATAACCGCAAAGTCTTTCGGCATGCGGGCTTCGAAAAGCTCGGCCACACGCGGCAGACCACCAGTAATATCGCGCGTTTTTGAAGTTTCACGCGGGATACGAGCGATGATGTCACCGGCTGTTACGTCCTGTCCGTTTTCCGCAGTCAAAACTGTGTCCACAGAGAGGTAGTAGTTCGCAGGCAAGCCGTTTGGCAGGTTGATCACCTTGCCCTTCTTATCAAGAAGAGAGATACGAGGTTTCAAATCACCGCCTTTAGGCTGTGAACGCCAGTCGATAATCTTTCTGGAAGAAATACCTGTGGCTTCGTCTGTATCTTCGGTAACCGATATGCCTTCAACGAGGTCAAAGTAATGCGCGACACCGTCTTTTTCGGTGATAACAGGCATTGTGTATGGGTCCCACTCGGCCATTTTATCGCCGGCTTTAACTTTGGATCCATTTTCGACCAGCAATTTCGCACCATATGGTACGCGGTGCGTGGCTTTTTCTTTGCCTTTAGCATCGAGCAACGCGATTTCGGTGTTACGGCCCATAATGATGTTTACACCATCAGAGTTCTTAACAACGTTTTCGTTGCGGATTTCGATTTTCGCATCAATGTTGGCATCGACTTGTGAACGCTCAGCGCCTTTTTGCGCCGCGCCGCCAATGTGGAATGTCCGCATTGTAAGCTGTGTGCCCGGTTCGCCGATAGATTGCGCCGCCATAACGCCGATTGCTTCGCCGAGGTTCACTTCCGAACCGCGGGCAAGGTCACGACCATAACAGCGTGCACAGATTCCGTTGTTTTCGCCTTCACAGGTTAGAACAGAGCGAACAAGCACTTCGTCTACGCCAGCGGTTTCGACTTGATCTGATGTGATCTCGTCAAAGATTTCGCCGGCTTTGACGATGACTTTACCATCAAGCGGGTTTTTAACATCCACGGATGCTGCGCGACCAAGGATACGCTCACCCAGCCCCACAACAACATCGGAGCCGTTCATGACAGGCTTCATGATGAAGCCTTTTTCTGTTCCACAGTCGAATTCGGTGACGATGGCATCTTGGGCCACATCAACAAGACGACGTGTCAGATATCCTGAGTTCGCAGTTTTCAAAGCCGTATCGGCAAGACCTTTACGTGCGCCGTGCGTAGAGTTGAAATACTCAAGCACAGACAGGCCTTCTTTGAAGTTCGAGATGATCGGTGTTTCGATGATTTCACCAGACGGTTTGGCCATCAAACCACGCATACCGGCAAGCTGACGGATCTGCGCCGCAGAACCACGAGCACCAGAGTGCGCCATCATGTAAACAGCGTTGAGGTTATCGGATGTAAGGTCAGAGATTTTTGCCATCATAGCGTCGGCAACATCGTCTGTACATTTTGACCAGATATCGACAACCTTGTTGTACTTCTCACCTTTAGTGATCAGACCATCTTGGTATTGCTGTTCAAACTCTTTGACTTTGTTGTTGGCTTCACCAACCAGCGTTTCTTTTTCTTCAGGGATGATCAGATCATCTTTACCGAAGGAAATACCGGCTGTACACGCATGTTTAAAGCCAAGCTTCATCAAGCGGTCAGCGAAGATGACAGTCTCTTTTTGACCACAATAACGGTAAACCGTATCAATGATTCCAGTGAGTTCTTTCTTCGTCAAAACTTGGTTGATAACGCTGAAAGGAACATCAGGGTGACGCGGCAAAAGATCAGAAATCAGCATACGACCAGGAGTTGATTCAACGATTTGTGTAATAGGTTCGTTGTTTTCATCCACTGTGTGGTAACGACATTTGATTTTTGAGTGCAAGGTGATGAACCCGCCTTCCAAGGCGTGCGTGATTTCACCAGGACCGCGGAAGATCATGCCTTCACCCGGCTGGCCATCAAGGGCAAGCGACATGTAGTACAGACCCAGAATGATATCCTGAGTAGGCACGATGATCGGCTTACCGTTCGCAGGCGACAGGATGTTGTTTGTAGACATCATCAAGCAGCGGGCTTCGAGTTGTGCCTCGATTGAAAGCGGTACGTGAACAGCCATTTGGTCACCATCGAAGTCAGCGTTGAAGGCTGTACAAACGAGGGGGTGAAGCTGGATCGCCTTACCTTCGATCAAAACAGGTTCGAATGCCTGAATACCCAAACGGTGAAGTGTCGGCGCGCGGTTAAGCATAACCGGGTGCTCGCGGATTACTTCTTCGAGGATATCCCAAACTTCGGGACGTTCTTTTTCGACCATTTTCTTAGCGGCTTTAACTGTTGAGGCCATGCCGTAGATTTCAAGCTTGTGGTAGATGAAGGGTTTAAAAAGCTCAAGCGCCATTTTCTTCGGAATACCGCACTGATGCAGTTTCAGCTCAGGGCCAACCACGATAACCGAACGACCGGAATAGTCGACGCGTTTACCGAGCAAGTTCTGACGGAAGCGACCTTGCTTACCTTTAAGCATGTCGGAGAGTGATTTAAGCGGACGCTTGTTTGCGCCTGTAATCACGCGGCCACGACGCCCGTTATCGAAGAGCGCATCCACAGATTCCTGAAGCATACGCTTTTCGTTACGCACGATGATGTCGGGCGCGCGGAGTTCGATCAGGCGTTTCAAACGGTTGTTACGGTTGATGACGCGGCGATACAGATCGTTGAGGTCACTTGTCGCGAAACGACCACCATCCAAAGGAACAAGCGGGCGAAGTTCCGGTGGGAGAACCGGACAAATGTCCAAGATCATCCACTCAGGGCGTGTGCCCGATTCAAGGAAAGCATCGAGAAGCTTAAGACGCTTAACGAGTTTTTTGCGCTTAGCTTCAGAGCCGGTTTCGCGAAGGTCTTCTTCACATTGCTCTTTAATGGTTTCGAGATCCATTTCGGACAGAATTTCTTTCAACGCCTCGGCGCCGATTCCGGCGCGGAAGTTTTCTTCGCCGTACTCGTCTTGCGCGGCGTAGTATTCTTCTTCCGAAAGAGTCTGGAAAGGCTTCAAGGGCGTCATCCCCGGTTCGATCACGATGAATGATTCAAAGTAAAGTACGCGCTCAAGCTCTTTTAATGTCATGTCCATCATCAAGCCGATACGTGACGGCAAGGATTTCAAGAACCAGATATGCGCAACAGGCGCAGCGAGTTCGATGTGGCCCATGCGCTCGCGGCGGACTTTTGTGAGGGTGACTTCAACGCCGCATTTTTCACAAATGATGCCTTTGTATTTCATGCGTTTGTATTTACCGCAGAGACATTCGTAATCTTTGATCGGGCCAAAGATACGCGCACAGAACAGACCGTCTTTTTCGGGTTTGAATGTCCGGTAGTTGATTGTCTCGGGCTTTTTCACCTCGCCAAACGACCAGCTGCGGATTTGCTCCGGGCTTGCAATCGAAATGCGGATGCTGTCAAAGCTTTGTGGTCCAGTTGGCTGGCCAAAGAGGTTCATGAGTTCGTTCATAGTTTTCTTCCTTTAAAGCGTATTCGTTTTTTCGTCTGCGTTGCTCTCTTAAGAGTTTCCGCTCGTTTGTTTCAAATCAACATTCAAGCCCAAGGCCTTCAGTTCTTTTGTCAGAACGTTGAAGGATTCAGGGATACCGATTTCGAAGTTGTCTTCGCCGCGTACGATTGACTCGTACACTTTCGAGCGACCGGCAACGTCATCGGATTTGACTGTCAGCATTTCTTGCAAGGTGTACGCCGCGCCGTAAGCCTGAAGGGCCCACACTTCCATCTCCCCGAAGCGCTGTCCCCCAAACTGGGCTTTACCGCCGAGTGGTTGCTGCGTCACGAGTGAGTATGGACCGATTGAACGGGCGTGCAGCTTATCATCCACCAAGTGGTGAAGTTTAAGCATGTACATGTAGCCCACGGTTACGTCGCGATCGAATTTGATCCCTGTACGACCGTCAATCAATGTGACCTGACCGGATGTTTTAAGGCCTGCCGCTTCGAGCAGAACAGAAATATCGGCTTCGTCAGCACCATCGAAAACTGGTGTTGCCATCGGCACACCGCCGCGAAGGTTGTTAGACATTTCGATCAGCTCTTTATCATTCAGGTCTGAGACACGATTTTTGAACTCCTCTTCGCCATAAGCGTCTTTGAGTTTGGCATCGAGTTTTTTCTTCTCGTCCGCAGTCAGCGATTTCTGGCTTTTCAGACCGTCCAAGATATCACCGATTTGGTAGCCCATATTGGCGGCTGCCCAACCAAGGTGCGTTTCGAGGATTTGACCCACGTTCATACGTGATGGAACGCCCAGCGGGTTCAACACGATATCAACGGGGCGACCGTCTTCAAGATATGGCATGTCCTCTTGAGGAATAACCTTAGACACAACCCCTTTGTTTCCGTGACGTCCGGCCATTTTATCGCCCGGTGCCATTTTACGTTTCACAGCAACGAAGACTTTAACCATCTTCATCACGCCCGGCATGAGTTCATCACCGCGCTGAAGTTTTTCGATTTTGTTTTCGAAACGCTCGATGATGTTATCGACGGCGTCATCGAATGTTTTTGAAATCGCTTCGACTTCTTCCATGACTTTTTCGGACTCTACTGCGATTTGACGCCATAGGCCGCGTTTTTCGATGGCATGAAGGTCATCAACTGTGAGCTTCGTGCCTTTTTTGAGCTTGGCATCTTTCGGTGCGGACACAACGGTCTGACCGGAAAGGAGGTGCTCTAGGCGACCATAGAAACCATCTTCAAGGATTTTACGCTCGTCATCACGGTCTTTCGCGAGACGCTCGATTTCCTCGGCTTCGATTGAAAGCGCGCGCGCATCTTTATCCACGCCGCGGCGGTTGAAGACGCGAACATCCACAACAGTGCCGACTGCGCCCGGTGAAAGGCGAAGCGATGTATCTTTAACATCTGCCGCTTTTTCACCGAAGATTGCGCGAAGAAGTTTTTCTTCAGGCGTCATCGGGCTTTCGCCTTTTGGCGTCACTTTACCGACCAAGATATCACCCGGGCCGACTTCGGCACCGATATGGACAATACCGGCTTCATCAAGGTGCTTAAGCGCCTCTTCACCGACGTTTGGAATGTCACGTGTGATTTCTTCTGTTCCCAATTTCGTATCACGCGCCATCACTTCGAACTCTTCGAGGTGGATGGATGTGTATACGTCGTCGCGCACGATGCGCTCGGAGATCAGGATGGAGTCTTCGTAGTTGTAACCGTTCCATGGCATGAAGGCCACGAGGACGTTTTTACCCAATGCAAGCTCACCAAAATCAGTCGATGGGCCATCAGCAATGATGTCGCCCGCACTGATTTTGTCACCGACTTTTACAAGCGGGCGTTGGTTGATACATGTGCTTTGGTTCGAGCGCTGGAATTTCGCAAGTTTGTAGATATCCACCACAGGCTCATCGGCTTTCAGTTCGCCTGTTGCCTGGATAACAATACGCGTTGCGTCCACTTTTGTTACCGTACCTGCGCGGCGGGCAGATACAGCCGCGCCAGAGTCACGGGCAACCGTGCTTTCCATGCCTGTGCCGACAACCGGAGCATCGGATTTCAGCAATGGCACAGCTTGACGCATCATGTTTGATCCCATCAAAGCGCGGTTCGCATCATCGTTTTCCAGGAATGGAATAAGTGAAGCCGCAACGGACACCATTTGTTTTGGTGAAACGTCCATATATTCGATTTGATCGACAGGTGTCATTTCGTTTTCACCGGCTCTACGACAAGAAACCAGATCATTTACGAACGCGCCTTTATCGGACAGCTCGGAGTTAGCCTGCGCGATTGTGTAGCGGGCCTCTTCCATAGCGGACATGTAAACAACTTCGTCGGTTACTTTGCCGTTTGCAACTTTACGGTACGGGCTTTCGATGAAACCGTATTTGTTGACGCGGGCGAATGTGGCCAAAGAGTTGATCAAACCAATGTTCGGGCCTTCAGGTGTTTCAATCGGGCAGATACGACCATAGTGCGTTGGGTGAACGTCGCGGACTTCGAAGCCTGCGCGCTCACGTGTAAGACCACCAGGTCCAAGCGCAGAAAGACGACGCTTATGCGTGATTTCCGAAAGCGGGTTTGTTTGGTCCATGAACTGTGAAAGCTGTGATGAACCGAAGAACTCGCGAACAGCCGCTTGCGCAGGCTTCGAGTTGATCAGGTCATGCGGCATATATGTGTCGATTTCGACAGAAGACATACGCTCGCGGATGGCGCGCTCCATACGAAGCAAGCCTACACGCATCTGGTTTTCCATCAGCTCACCAACGGAACGCACGCGGCGGTTACCGAGGTTATCAATATCGTCTACTTCGCCTTTTCCGTCTTTAAGATCGTGAAGGTATTTCAGGATCGCGAGGATGTCGGCTTTTTCAAGAACGCGGAATTGATCATCAGCTTGAAGATCAAGACGGGCATTCATTTTCACGCGACCAACAGGGGAAAGGTCATAGCGCTCCGGATCAAAGAACAAAGAGTCGAACAAGGCAGACGCGGAGTCTACTGTCGGCGGCTCACCCGGACGCATAACGCGGTAGATGTCGATCAACGCTTCTTCGCGGGTATCACATTTATCAACCTGCATTGTATTGCGCACATATGCGCCCACATTGCGGTGGTCGATTGCAAGGATCGGGAGGGCTTTGATACCGGCTTCTTCAATCGCTACGAGGTCTTCTTCCACGATTTCGTGGCCGGCTTCGTGCGTTACGGCGCCTGTTTTCGGGTCGAACAAGTCTGCGCCCAAATATTGACCGATGAGCTGCTCTTCAGAAACAAGGATTTCTTTCAAGCCATCTTCGGCAAGCTTTTTCGCAGCGCGCGGGGTGATTTTGTCACCCGCTTTTGCGGCTGCTTTGCCTGTTTTGGCGTCGATAAGATCAGTTGTCAATTTAACGCCGCGCATGCGCTCGCCGTTAAAGTCTGTTTTCCAGCCTTTTTTGTCTTTTGTGTATGTGATTGTGTCATAGAATGTGCCCAGAATTTCTTCATTGGACATGCCCTGAACCATCAACGGATCAACATCAGCATCTTTTTCTTCGCATTCTTTTTTGTATGCAATCGTTTCGTCTGAATCGAGTGAGCGCAAGAATGTGGTGACAGGCAATTTACGACGACGGTCGATACGGACATACATAAGGTCTTTTGCATCGAATTCGAAATCAAGCCATGAACCACGGTAAGGGATCACGCGTGATGAGAAGAGGTATTTACCGGAGGCGTGGGTTTTGCCGTTATCGTGATCGAAGAACACACCGGGAGAACGGTGCATTTGAGAAACGATTACGCGCTCTGTGCCGTTTACCACGAATGTACCGTTATTGGTCATCAATGGCATATCGACCATATACACATCTTGTTCTTTGATGTCGCGGATTGAACGCAGGCCTGTGTCTTCGTCTACGTCGAAAACAGACAGGCGAAGTGTAACGCGAAGCGGCGCAGCATAGGTGATACCGCGCGTTTGGCATTCTTCAACGTCGTATTTGGGGTCTTCAAGTTCGTAGCGCACGAAATCAATTTCCGCTTTATCAGAGAAGTCTTTGATCGGGAAGACAGTCGAGAAGACTTCTTCAAGACCTTGCATCGGGCGGTCAGACGCAGGAATATCGGCCTGAAGGAAGGCTTCGTATGATTGGCGCTGAACCTCGATAAGGTTTGGCATTTTTGCCACTTCATTGATGCGCCCGTAATTGCGGCGAATACGTTTTTTCTCTGTAAATCCTGTAACTGATTGTTTTTTTGCTGCGCTCATGATCGACGTCCTATTTCCTTTTGACTTCATTTTTGCCGTAAAGTCGGCTCACTTAAAATTTCGTGTTGTCGTTTTTCAAATGCGCAATAAAAAGAGCGCGTATTTTCAAAACGAAAAGCCACTTAGAATCGTCTGGTCTCTACAGACAACGCCTAAGCGGTTCAATAAATGCTTATTTCTTTGTAAAATAAGCGTTTTCCCAAATGTATTTTTTATGGGCAGTCACGTTTTTCCCGAAAGTTTGACTGTTATATGGCCTATCAATTTGACCTTGTCAAGAGCGATAAGCACAAAAAGCATTCCCCACAATTTGTGTGTGGGAAATGCTTAGAATTGTGTAAGTAGAAATTATTTAAGTTCTACAGATGCGCCAGCTTCAACAAGCTTCTTCTTGATTTCTTCGGCTTCAGCAGTTGGAACACCTTCTTTGATGTTTCCGCCAGCTTCAACGAGGTCTTTAGCTTCTTTCAAGCCAAGGCCTGTGATAGCGCGAACTTCTTTGATTACTGCGATTTTGTTTCCACCAGCAGATGTCAGAACAACGTTAAAGTCGCTCTTTTCTTCTGCGGCTTCACCACCACCAGCAGCAGCAACAGCAACAGGTGCGGCAGCAGCAGCGGCAGTAACGCCCCACTTCTCTTCGAGAAGCTTTGAAAGTTCCGCAGCTTCAAGAACTGAAAGTTCTGAAAGTTGGTCAACAATTTTTCCTAGATCAGCAGCCATAATATTTTCTCCTTTTAATAACAGCTTAATTTAAAAATTCTTACTCGCCCTTGTTTCCGTAGGCTTGTGTTACTCCGACTAGATTGCGGGCCGGAGCCTGCAAAACACCCACCAACTTGGTAGGTGCTGCAACAAGCATACCCACAAGTTTGGAGCGAACTTCATCAAGGCTAGGCAATTTCGCCAGCGCCTCAATTCCTTGAGCATCCAAAATCTGCGAGCCGAGGGCGCCGCCGAGGATGACTAATTTTTTATGTGTCTTCGCAAAGTTGTAGGCAACTTTTGCAGCAATCACAGGATCTTTTGATGTTGCGACACCTGTCGGGCCTGTAAACATGCCGTCCAAGCCTTCGAATTGTGTGCCCTTAATAGCCAATTTGGCCAATGAGTTTTTAGTAACCTTGAAGGACGCCCCTTCTTTGCGAAGATCCGCACGCAGTGTTTCGAGCTGCTTAACAGTCAAACCCGAGTAATGTGCAAGAACAACGATTTCGTCATTTGCGAAACGCTCGTTCAACGATTTAACTTCTGCTTCCTTTTGTGCGCGGCTTGTACCCATCGCTTTTCTCCTTAAGTTTTAACGCTCAACCTTCCTAGAAGTCGGTTGATAAATTCCAATAAAAAAGGATGAACCCATATAAGTTCATCCCATCCGAAACAAAAGAGCGCCGCCCTATTTAAGGGCTTACGGCGTATGATCTCTTTCTTATCTATGTAAGGACTTTAAGCCATTTGGCCCCTTACGGTCTCGGACAGAAATATTTAACGAGCCAACGAATATATAAACTCCGTTGGCTCGTCAAGAATTATTTTAAGCGGCCAAGCTTTCGGTATTGATTTTAATACCTGGGCCCATTGTTGAAGTCAGGGAAACCTTCTTCACGTATGAGCCTTTTGCGCCTGTTGGGCGGGCTTTAAGAATTGCGTCATAAAATGCGCGAACATTTTCTGCGATCTTCTTTTCATCGAAAGATACTTTACCAACGCCTGCGTGGATAACCCCTGCTTTTTCAGCACGGAATTCAATGGCGCCGCCTTTGGCATCTTTAACAGCCTTTTCAACGTCCGGCGTTACCGTACCTAATTTAGGGTTTGGCATCAGGCCTTTTGTACCCAAAATTTTACCAAGCTGGCCAACGATGGCCATCATGTCCGGGGTTGCGATACAGCGGTCGAAATCGATTTCACCGGCTTTGATTTTCTCGGCCAGATCTTCCGCACCGACGATGTCCGCGCCAGCGGCTTTCGCTGCTGCTGCTTTTTCGTCACGCGCGAACACAGCAACGCGAACAGTTGCGCCTGTGCCGTTCGGCAAAGAGATCATGCCGCGCACTTGCTGGTCAGCGTGGCGTGGGTCAATGTTCAGGTTGATTGCGATTTCGATAGATTCATCGAATTTGCGTTCTTTTGCTGCTGTCTTGAGGATTTTAAGGGCCTCATCGAGTGTGTAGTCCTTGTTACGGTCTACGAGCGCAAGAGCGGCTTTCATTTTCTTTGATTGTGTCATGATTAATCCTCCACCACTTCGATGCCCATTGAGCGGGCAGATCCAGCGATAATTTTGATGCCGGCATCAATGTCATTGGCATTGAGGTCTTCCATCTTTTTCTCAGCAATTTCTTTCAATTGTGACGTGCGGATTGTTCCGATGATGTCACGACCAGGAGCACCAGAGCCTTTTTGCTTCTTAGTGGCCTGCTTGATGAAATAGCTGGCTGGGGGTGTTTTTGTGATGAATTCAAACGAACGGTCTTCGAACACTGTGATAACCACAGGTGTAGGAATGCCTTTCGCATCTTCTGTTTTGGCGTTGAAGGCCTTACAGAATTCCATGATGTTTACGCCGTGTTGGCCCAAAGCGGGTCCGACTGGCGGGGACGGGTTGGCTGCGCCACCCGGGATAGTCAGGTTGATATAACCTGTTACTTTCTTTGCCATTTTTTCCTCCAAATGGTTTGAGGGTCTGTAGTGCGGCTCCGAACATGGTCTTAGGAGTCCAGAAAACCTCCTACAATTTCTTAAGTGATGGGGTTATTGCATAGGTGAGGAAGAAGAATCAAGCATTTATTTAAGTGTAGAAACTATGCTATCGCGTTCAAGCTCAGGGGAGTTTCCGCTGGCGCGTGCGCGCCTTGAGCAGATTTAATCGTTTCGGGCAAAATATAGGCGGGCGGATTTTTCCACATCTGCCACACCCAGGGGCCACTGAAGCGCCCATCCGCCAATAGCGGAAAATATTCAAGATACTCTTCTGCGCGCATGCTCACCCAATCTCCATCCCTGTTATTTAAATCTCTGGGGAAGTGGAGGATCGCGCCTTGCATGTTTGGGTGATGTGCGTGATCAAAGGGCGCGGAAGTGTTCTTCCACTGTTTTGAAATAAGACTTTCTGTTTCAACAGCATTCTGCGCGCTCAACAATCACTCCTGTATAACAACGACCATATTACAGGATTGCTATGACAGTGCGTTACAGTCGATCGATACGTTTAAAAATTTATTCACAGAGCAGCATGCTGCTCTGCAAAAAACTTAAATCTTTTCGACTTGCGCGTATTCAAGTTCAACAGGCGTTGCGCGGCCGAAGATTGAAACGGTGACTTTAAGTTTTTGTTTTTCTTCGTCGATGTCTTCCACATGACCATTGAAAGACGCAAACGGGCCATCGACCACTTTCACTTCTTCACCAATATCGTAAACAACGGATGGGCGCGGACGGTCTATGCCTTCCTGAACCTGTTGGATCAAGCGGTTGGCTTCGCTTTCCGTGATCGGCACGGGCTTGTTACCGCCAGTTCCGAGGAAGCCGGAAACTTTTGGCGTGTCTTTAATCATGTGCCAAACATTGTCGTTCATGTCGAGTTTCGCAAGCACATAGCCGGGGAAGAATTTACGCTCGGCGTTTACGCGTTGACCGCGCTTCACTTCAACGACCTCTTCAGTCGGAACCATGATTTCTTCTACGCAATGCTCGAGGCCTTGTTTGCGGGCTTTTTCTTTGATGTTTTCTGCGACTTTGCTTTCAAAGCCTGAATACACGTGAAGTACGTACCATTTAGCTGCCATTTTCTTAAATCCTTTGCTTACTTTAAAGTCCAAAACTCATAATCAGACGGATCACATAGGCGATGACCTGATCTGAAAAATATAGAAACACGGCGGCGATTGTGACCATGATGAAAACCATGATGGTGCTGACGGTTGTTTCCTGACGGGTTGGCCATGTGACCTTTTTCCCTTCGGCACGCACTTGTTTCAAAAACGCTATTGGGTTTGCCATGTTTTAAATCCTTTTTTCCAACGTCCAGACATTGCTCGTAGAGCGCTTTGGCGCTTCGTTCGAGTTTCCGATGTCATGGAATATGGATGTTTTACCCCAAAGCCTTGTGGAATGGAAGTAAAAAATTTGTATCTATGGCTTCCAGCGAAGCTGCGGGTTTCTCGCGGCCTTCACTTCATCTAGGCGGCGGCGCGGCGATGAGTGCGGGAAGCTGTGGAAATGCTCTTCCGCATCAGGGCGGCTTTGCGTTTCGCTGGCGATATCTTTCATCACAGTGATGAAACGATCCATCGAATCCTTGCTTTCGGTTTCGGTGGGTTCAATCAGCATTGTGCCGGGAAGCACAAGCGGGAAATACACCGTCATCGGGTGGAAGCCGTTCTCAACCAGGGCTTTTGCAATATCGAGCGTGGAGACGCCTTTTTCTTTTTGGCGTTTATCGGTGAGCAGCGCTTCGTGCATGCATGGGCCTTGGTGGGCGAAGGGTGCGTAGTAATCATGTTCGAGGGTGCGCAGGATATAATTGGCGTTCAGCACCGCATCTTCGGATACGCGCTTGAGGCCGTCCGCGCCGTGGGAGAGCATGTAAGAAAGCGCGCGGACATGCATGCCGAATTGGCCGTTATAACCTTTTAGGCGGCCAACGCTTGTCGGGCGGTCTTGCTCAGTTTCGAGTTTATAAACCTCGCCGTTTTTGACGACCGTGGGGATGGGCATATATTTGGCCAGTTCCTCGGTGCAGCAGATAGGGCCGCTGCCCGGCCCGCCGCCGCCATGAGGCGTGGAGAATGTTTTGTGGAGATTGATGTGCATGACATCGACGCCGAAATCGCCGGGGCGGATTTTGCCGACAAGCGCGTTGAAGTTCGCGCCGTCCATATAGAAATAACCGCCTGCTTTGTGCAGGAGGTCGGCGATCTCGATAATGTCTTTTTCAAATAGCCCGCATGTATTGGGGTTGGTCACCATCATCCCTGCGATGTCTGCGCCGTCAGGATCTGTGGCGTAAAGCGCTTCTTTGAAGGCGTCCACGCCGAGCATGCCTGTTTCTTTTGTTGAAATATTACGGACCTCAAAGCCGCAGGTGACAGCCGTGGCGGGGTTTGTGCCATGCGCGGAATCGGGGGTGAGCACGATGCGGCGTTTATTAATTTCTCCTTTTTGCTCATGGGCCCGGCGGATGGTCATCATCCCCGCAAGCTCGCCATGCGCGCCAGCGGCGGGAGAGAGGCAAACGCCGGGGAGATTGGTGAGTTCGGCGAGCCAGTCTTGAAGCTCGTACATCAGACCAAGTGCACCTTGGACTGTACTTTCAGGCTGCATCGGGTGGATGTGGCCGAAACCGGGGAGACGCGCAAGTTTTTCATTCAGGCGCGGATTGTGTTTCATGGTGCAAGAACCGAGCGGAAAGAAACCGTGGTCGATGGAATAATTCCATGTGCTCATCCGCACGAAGTGGCGAAGGGCTTGGGGCTCGGAGACTTGGGGGAGGCCGATATCGCCGCGTGCATCGACGCCCGTTCTGGATTTTGTGCCTTTCGGCGCGGGGAGATCAACGCCAGGGGTATCGCTGCGTTCTTTTTCCCAGAGCAGATTTTCTTCATATTGAAGCGCACGGTTGCCGTCTTCTGAGCCAGGGGCGGTTTTATTATCGTTCATTGCGTTATCCAATTTTAAATCTGCACTCATGCCAGCACCTCTTTGAGGGCGTTTGTGAGGGCTGTGATATCTTCGTCGGTTGTCATTTCGGTGGCGCAGACGAGGAGTTTGTTTTCCTCGATGGCAAGCCCTGCGATGATGCCTTTGGCGGCGAGAGCCTCAACCACATCTTTTGAAGGCTTGGAAAGCTCCAGTGTAAACTCGTTAAAGAAGTTCTCCGTTACAAGCTTTACACCATCAATGGCAGTGAGGGCATCTGCGGCGCGGCAGGCGGCTTCGTGGTTGAGGGTCGCGAGGCGTTTAAAGCCGTCTTCGCCCAGCAAGCTCATATGCACCGTGAAGGCCAGCGCGCAGAGGCCTTGGTTTGTACAGATGTTACTGGTGGCTTTGTCGCGGCGGATATGTTGTTCGCGGGTGTTAAGGGTCAGCACGAAACCGCGTTTGCCGTCTGCGTCTTCGGTGATGCCGCAAAGGCGTCCGGGCATTTGACGCAAGTATTTTTCCTTACAGGCGAAGAAGCCGAGATATGGGCCGCCGAAAGAAAGGGCAACGCCGATGCTTTGGGCTTCACCGCAGACTATGTCGGCTTCGACGGGTGCAGGAAGCGCGCCGAGTGATACGATTTCGTTTATAACAACGATCAAAAGCGCACCTGTTTCATCGCATTTTTTGCGAAGGGCTTCGTATTTATGCGGCGTGCCATAAAAGTCAGGCGATTGAATAATAACGCAGGCGGTGTCTGCATCTGGCTCACCGTCTACAATTGAAATCTCTGCATCCGTGCCGTCGAAATTCCACATATAGGATTTCAGGACTTCGCGGTAATCAGGGTGCAGCGCGTTGCCGATTGCGATTTTCTTGCGTTTGGTGATGCGCATCGCCATGAGGGCGGCTTCGGTTGTCGAGGTTGCACCGTCATACATGGAAGCGTTGGCGATATCCTGACCTGTGAGCTGGGCGATAAAGGTTTGGAATTCGAAAATCATTTGCAGCGTGCCTTGCGCGATTTCCGGTTGATACGGCGTGTAAGCGGTCAGGAACTCAGAGCGCTGAATGATGTAATCCACTGTCGCGGGGATGTGGTGGAAATAGGCCCCTGCTCCGAGGAAGAACGGCGCTGCGCTTGCGGGCAGGTTTTGGTTTGCGTATTTCGAGAGATATCGCTCAACCTGAAGCTCGCCCTGATGATCGGGCAGATTGGCCTTTCCGTCAATGAAGGCGGATTTAGGAACATCAACATAAAGATCATCTATCGAATTCGAGCCGATGACTTTGAGCATCTCTTCGCGAGAGCTTTTCGTTTGGGGTAAATAACGCATAAATCACTTTTAGAGCGATTCTGTTTTAAAGACTAGCCTTGGGGAGATAAAAAATTTAATCCAGCGTTTCGAGGTACTCTTTATACGCGGCTTCGTCCATGAGTTCGGCAAGCTGGGCTGCGTTGCCCATTTTGACTTTTACGATCCATGACCCGCCTTCGCTCATTTTCTCGACGTCATCGGCGAGTTCTTGGTTCACTTCCGTGACCTCGCCATCAACGGGGGTGTAAACTTCGGCGGCGGTTTTCACGGATTCAACAACGGCGACATCATCGCCTTTTGATACGGATTTTCCGACTTCCGGCAGCTCAATGAATACCAAATCACCCAACGCTTCTTGCGCGTATTTTGTGATGCCGATGGATGCGACATCTCCGTCAACGTAAATACATTCGTGGTCTTTGGTATATTTCAGCTCGGCCATAGAAGTCCTCTTTCGTTAAAATGTTTTTTTATTGGTTGCGCGTTTTTGATAAAGAGTCAATTCACCTCGCCTTTATGCGGCGGCTTTTTTCTTCGCGGATTTTGTTTGCGCAGGGATGAAGGGCAGGTCATGCACAATCGCTTCGATGTTACGGCCGCGCACATTCACGAGGAGCTTTTGGCCGCTCTGCGCCATCTCGGTTGGGACGTAGCCCATGCCGATGGATTCTTTCAAAGACGGGGAATGCCCGCCCGAGGTAAGAATTCCAACTGGTTGATCGTTTTCGTTTCTGATTTCCGCGCCTTCGCGGGCGATGCCTTTTCCGGTGAGCTTGATGCCGACGAGTTTTTTGGACACGCCGTTTTCAAGATCGTTTTTGATGCGCGCTTCGCCGATATAGCCGCCGGCGTTTTTGCCGATAACCCATTGGATGTTGGCTTCAACGGGCGAGGTGGTGGCGTCAATTTCATGGCCGTATAGCGCGTAGCCCATTTCGAGGCGCAGAGAATCGCGCGCGGCCAGCCCGATTGGTTTTACGGCATCATGCGCGAGGAGCTTTTTAGCATATTCCGCGGCTTCGTCGTTTTTCATGGCCAGCTCGAACCCGTCTTCGCCGGTATATCCCAAACGACTGATGAACAATGAATAGTCATCTTTTGCCCAAATGCTCATATAGGGCATATCGGAAAGATCAATACCCAGAACCTCTTTCACAACGGTTTCGGCCTTTGGCCCTTGCAGCGCCAGAAGCGCCCAATCGTCAAAGTATGTGAATTCAAGTCCCTCTGTTAGGTGCTCTTTCATCCATGCGATATCTTTATCTTTACAGCCCGCATTAATGACGAAATGGAAATCATTTTCGCCTGTGCGCGTGACCATCAGATCGTCGATGATGCCGCCTTCGGGGTTAGTCAGGACGGTGTATTTTGTGCAGTCAATGCCTAGCTTTTCGAAGGTGGAGGGGGTGATTTTTTGCACGAAATCAAGAGCGTCTGTGCCCCCTTTCGTGCCTCTCACCATGGCTTGTCCCATATGGGATACATCAAACAGGCCGCAGGAAGAGCGTACCCAGAGGTGCTCGTTCAGCACGCCTTCATCATAATATAAAGGCATATCGTAGCCCGCGAATTCGCCCATTTTGGCGCCAAGGTCGATATGGGTTTGATGAAGGGCCGTTTTCTTGAGCATCATTTTGTCCTTATGTTGATACGAGTTTTGGTTTTTTCGGCTTTTTCGCCGGAAGAATTTCGCTTTTTGGGGCGACGACAATTGCGCCAGTCGGCACATCCTTTGTCAGAACCGCGTTTGCGCCGATTACGGCTTGATCGCCGATCGTGATATCGCCTGCGATCACCGCGCCCGCATAGATGATTACGCCGTTGCCGATCTTAGGCATTTGGCTAACCCCGCCTTTATAATTGCGGCCGATGGTGACGTGTTGATGGATTTTTACGTCATCGCCGATCTCGGATTGCTCTCCCACAGTAATACCGAAAGGATGAACAAAGTGGATGCGTTTGCCGATTTTTGCATGCATCGAAAGATCGCAATTATATGTCGAAAGGATGCGCACCATTATGATGCGGGAAAGAAGCCTGCAGGCTTTGCCTTTGTGAAAAAGTTTGCGGGCGATTTTCCAGCGATAGAGCACATTGAATTCGGGGTAGAGGAAGAATGCTTTGAGAAATTTTAGCAAGGAGGGGTCGCCCAGACCTGCGCTTACAATATCATCTTTGGTTTCGTCGCTTAATGAAAACATCATAAATCGATCATTAGCACCAAAGGGGAAGCTGCGCTAGTATCTTTGTACGTTTTAGTATACCCCGAGAGACTTATAAAGCCTGACGAGGCTTTCGGCCTGCGCGGCTTCGGCGGTGACAAGGGCGGAGTCGGCTTCGTTCACTGTACGCTGCGCGTCCAGAACATCGAGGAACGAGATTTCGCCTTCACGGTATAGAGTTTGGGACAGCGTCAAGGCGCGCGCGGCGTTCTCATATGCTTTTTGCAAAGAGGCCTGGCGCTGGTTGATATGCGCGGTATCGCTGAGGGCGGTTTCAACTTCAGTCACGGCCTCAAGAACGGTTTTGCGATAGAGCTGATAGGCTTGGGCTTCACGCGCACGCGCGGCGTCTATGCGCCCCTCTATTGCGCCGAAATCAAGAAGCGAGACGGCGGCATTGAGAGCCGTGTTCCAGATTGTGGACGAGCCAGTCAGGACGTTTTCGGCGACACCGAAAAACCCGCCGATGCTGAATGTCGGAAAAAGCGCGGCGGTGGCAGATTCCGCGAGATCTGTATTGGCCTCAAGATTCGCGCTGGCGGCGCGGATATCAGGGCGAAGCGCAAGAACCTCGGCGGGTGCGAGAAGGACGGCTTTGGCCGAGCTTCCGGGGATGCCGGCCGGCGTTGCCAGAACAGGTGCCAGGTTTTCAGGCATCGTACCCGTTAAAACCGTGAGTTGGAGTTTGGCGTTTTGCGCCTGTCTTTCAAATTCCGGTATTGAGGCTCTTGTGGTGTTTACGAGCGTTTCGGCGCGTTCGACATCAAGTTGCGGCGCTTCGCCGAATTCTTTTTGTTTACGGATAAGCTCGAGCGTTTTTTCCTGAATTTGCAAATTCTTGCCCGCGATGCTCGCTTGCTTCTGGAAGGCTCGATACGAGATATAGCTGCGCGCGATTTCAGCGATGAGCGTCAACGTTACGTCATGATACCGTGCCTCCAGGCTTTCGATTTGCTTATTGGCGGCGGTATAGGCGTTGCGATTTTTGCCGAAGATATCAATCTCGAAAGACGCATCAAACGTGGCTTCGTAATAATCATCAACGGGCGCGGTGGCATTATCCTGCCGCCCGCCTGTTGCGGAGGCGCCGATTTGCGGCAGCAGCTGAGAGCGCGCGGTTCTGCGAAGCCCTCTGGCTTCGAGGACACGGCTTTCCGCGATTAATCTATCCGGGCTATCGGTCATTGATAATTCAACGAGTGCATCAAGCGTCGGATCCTGGAAATTTTGCCACCAGTTTTTGAGCGACGCGGCCTCCGTGGTTTGAATCAAAGTTGCTTGATAGGCACTCCAGCTTTGGGGCGCGTTCATGTTTTGATAATCCTCGCCCATTGCGAAACAAGCCGAAAGAGCAAGAGAGGTGGATAAAAGAAGAAGCTTTCTCATGGTTAAATTCCCCCTGCTATATCGCTTGGCGCGGTTGGCTCTTCGATTTGCTGCTCTTTACCTTTACCGGTTATGGCGACTTCAAGTGATCTTAGAATAACATAGAATGTGGGAGTGAAGATCAGTCCGAAGAAGGTCACGCCGATCATACCGGAGAACACCGCAACGCCGATGGCTTGGCGCATTTCCGCGCCTGCGCCGTGACTGAGCACCAAGGGCAGTACGCCCATAATGAAGGCAATGGAGGTCATCAGGATCGGGCGCAGACGCATGCGGGCGGCTTCCCTTGCGGCTTTTCTGACGCTTAGGCCTTCGCGCTCCAAATCATGGGCAAATTCAACGATCAAAATCGCGTTCTTACAGGCGAGGCCCGCGAGAACGAAGAGTGATATCTGGGTGAAGATATTGTTGTCGCCGCCCATACCGAAGAATTTTGCGAACATAAAGATGCCGAGCATCGCAGACAGGATCGCCATCGGTACGATCAAGATCACAGCCAGAGGAAGCGAGAGGCTTTCATATTGCGCGGCGAGCACCAAGAAGACGAGGAAGATACAAAGCGGGAAGATCAGCACGGCGGTGTTGCCTGCCAAAATTTGCTGATAGGTCAGCTCGGTCCATTCAAAGTCCATACCTTGAGGAAGGGTTTCTTCCAGAATTTTGGTGATGGCATCTTGGGCTTGTCCTGATGAATATCCGGGCGCAGGATTACCGCTGATATCAGCTGAGCGGAAGCCGTTATAACGGGTTGCCGTATCAGGCCCAAAGGTTTCTGAAACCGTGACGACAGAGCCAAGCGGGATCATATCGCCATTCATATTACGGGTTTGCAGCGATTTTATATCATCGGGCGTGGCGCGATATTGCGAATCCGCTTGCGCAACCACCTGATATGTCCGGCCAAACTGGTTGAAATCGTTCACATAGATCGAGCCGAGATAGACCTGCATGGTGCTGAAAATATCATTGATCGGAATGCCTAATTGCTGCGCCTTCGTGCGGTCTACATCCGCGAAGAGCTGGGGCATGTTGATGTTATAATTCGTCAGCACAGGGAAGCCCAAAGCGGGGTCTTGCATCGCCTTGCCGACAGCCGCTTGCACGGCTTCGTTGAGGGCGGCGTAGCCTTGGTCTGTCTTATCCTGAATTTGGAGCTTAAAGCCCCCTGCTGTTCCCAGTCCGCGCACAGGTGGCGGCGGGAAGATGGCCACGAAGGCATCATCAATCGCGCCGAATTTTTGTTGCAAGCTTTGGGAAATGGCAAAAGCACTTAAATCATGCGTTGTGCGGTTTTCAAACTCATCCAAAGGCACGAATACAATCCCTGCGCTGGGGGAGTTTACGAAGCCGTTGATTGAAAGACCGGGAAATTGAACGGCATCTTGCGTGCCTTTTTGCGCGGCAACGATGTCGCCCATTTCACGCATCACTTCTTCGGTGCGCTCTAATGTCGCGCCGGGGGGAAGCTGCGCGATCGCGATCAAATATTTTTTATCCTGCGCAGGCACAAAGCCTTGCGGAACCAAGCCGAAACTCGCGCCGGCGGCAGCGATTAAAAGCGCATAAAAAATGCCCATTACGGCAAGACGGCGCGTGATGAATTTGCAGACCCCGTCGCCGTAAAAGCCTTGAAAGCGTCCAAAGACTTTATTGAAGATGTTAAAGAACCACCCCAAAATCAAGTCCATAAATTTCGTCAGCTTGTCCTTCGGCGCATCGGTGGGACGCAAAAGCATTGCAGCCAGAGCAGGGCTGAGTGTGAGGGAGTTAAAGGTCGAGATAAAGGTGGCGATGGCGATCGTCAGCGCGAATTGCTTATAAAACTGCCCTGTCAGGCCGCTGATGAAGGCGATGGGAATGAAGACGCCTGCCAAAACCAAAGAGGTTGCGATGATTGGACCCGTCACTTCTTTCATGGCCTGAATTGTGGCGGCGCGAGGGGCTTTGCCTTCTTCGATATTACGCTCTACGTTTTCGACAACCACAATCGCATCATCAACCACGATCCCGATAGCAAGGATAAGTCCGAAGAGCGAGAGCACATTGATTGAAAAGCCGAGCAGATACATGAACGCGAACGTTCCGACGATAGACACCGGAACAGCCAAAAGAGGAATAATTGCGGCGCGCCAGTTCTGGAGGAAGATAATCACGACCAAAACAACCAGTAGGATGGCTTCAAAAAGGGTATGCACAACAGACTTAATCGAGTCGCTGACGAATACAGTCGGGTCATAGACGATCGAATAATCCACGCCTTCAGGCATGGTTTCTTTCAAGCGCTTCATTGTTGCCCGCACATCATGCGAGAGATCGAGAGCGTTAGAACCGGGCGCGGCGAAAATCGGGATCGCAACGGCTTGTTTATTATTTAACATAGAGCGCAGGGAGTAGCTTTGCGCGTCGAGTTCTATACGGGCGACATCTTTGAGGCGCGTGACGACGCCATTAGTATCGCGTTTAATGATAATTTGTTCGAACTGCTCGGCGCTTTCCAAGCGGCCTTGAACATTCACGGGAAGCTGCACGACAACGCCTTCGCTATATGGCGGGCCACCGATAACGCCTGCGGCAACCTGAATGTTCTGGCTGCGAATAGCGGCGATGACTTCGCCGGCGGTCATTTGACGTTCTGCGACTTTATTGGGGTTGAGCCATATGCGCATCGCATAATCACCGGAGCCGAACAAACGCACGTCCCCTACGCCGTCAATTTTTGCCAATTCATCTTTGACATTAATCGTGCCGTAATTGCGCAGATACAGCATATCGCGGCTGTCATCGGGCGAAAGCAAGTGAACGACCATTGTCAGATCGGGTGAACTTTTAATCACGGTTACGCCAAGCTGTCTTGTTACCTCGGGTAAGCGCGGTAGAGCCTGAGACACCCTGTTTTGTACAAGTTGCTGTGCCAAATCGACATCTGTGCCTATAGCGAAAGTGACGGTCAGGCTCATGCGTCCGTCTGTAGAGGCGAGTGAGTTCATGTAAAGCATGTTCTCAACACCGTTGATTTGTTCTTCCAGCGGGGTTGCCACTGTCTCGGAAATCACGGCGGGGTTCGCGCCGGGGAAGCTTGCGCTCACCACGATTGATGGCGGCGAAACCTCGGGGTATTCCGACACGGGCAGCGTGAACATCGACAAACAGCCGGCGATAAAAATCAGAATTGAAAGAACAGAGGCAAAAATCGGCCTGTCGATGAAATATCCTGAAATGTTCATTTTAATCCCCCTCTTAAGACGCTTATTCTGCGTCGCTTAACTGCGGGCTTGAAAGCTCCGCAGTTTTTATTTTCGGATCAACGGGCATACCGGGGCGAATTTTGATTATGCCATCAACAATCACCCGATCACCTTCGCTTAAACCCTGGTTGATCACGCGCCCTCCGTTCAGGCTTTCACCGATGCTTACCGCGCGGTATTCAACCTTGTTTTCATCACCCACCACATACACAAATTTGCGGTCTTGGTCAGTGCCGATTGCGCGCTCGGTGATAAGTATTTTCTTCTGTGTATTCGGAGAGCCCATTTCGACGCTGGCGAACATACCGGGAAGCAGCGCGCCGTCTTCATTCGAGAACATCGCTCTTGCACGGATTGTGCCGGATGAGGTGTTTATGCGGTTATCGAAGCTATGAATGAAGCCTTCATACTCTTTATCGTCGTTGCTGAGCTTGAGCTTTACAGGCACTTTATTTTCTTCTTCAAGATCGCGCGCTGCGCCGCGGATATATTTGAGATAGGTTTGCTCATCGACTTCAAAATCGGCATAGATGTCTTTTGTGGACACGATAGATGTAAGGAGCGGCGCTCCCGGCCCTGCTTCGACGAGGTTGCCTTCTTTGATTTCGGCGCGTCCGACGCGGCCTGAAATCGGTGCTTTCACATAGGCGTAATCGAGGTCAATTTTCGCGCGCTCCAGCCTTGCACGAGCGGCTTTTACACTGGAGGAAGCTACTTTTAGCGCGCTTTCGCGTTCATCATAAATACGTTTTGATATGGCGTCGCTTTTGATGAGCTCTTCCGCCCGGATGAGTTCTTTTTCAGAGAGTGCGGCCTGATTTACGGCGGCGTTAACATCGGCTTGCGCTTGGTTTACTGCGGCCTGATAAGGGCGGGGATCAATCACATATAAAAGATCACCCTTTTCGACTTCTTGCCCGTCTATGAATTTTATTTCAGTGATTGTGCCGCTGACTTGCGGGCGAATTTCCGCGAAATCCACTGCTTCCAGACGTGCAGAATAATTATTCCATATTTGAACCGGATCATTCGAGACAATCTCAACATTTACAGGCATGGCCTGCGGCGCTTGTCCGGCTTCAGGACCGCTGGCATTGGCCATGCGCTCGTTAAAAACATATGCGAAGACGGAAACCACGGCGATTAGAAGCCCCGTTATTAAAACTGTTTTTGTTGTCTTTAATTTTCTCATTATTCTCTCCGTTGCCTTTTAAATCTTAGGCGTTTTCTAAAACCTTATTATGTGCACCAACCAACTCTAATATTCCTGATTTCATTTCTTTCTTCATCGGCTCAAGGCTGTTTTGAATGCGACCCATGAGGAACTGCCCCATAATAAATGAGCGGATTTTATTGGCCTTCGCAGCGATGTCCGTGTCTGCGGGTAGCAGCCCTTCATCCACCAAATCTATGAGCGCTTGTTCATAGTGTTTTTGGTGGCATTCCATGATTTCTTGCGTTTTGTTGCGGATGGAGTCTTCTTGCGGCGCCATTTCCGAGCCCAGCGTAGCGAACGCGCAGCCGCAGACCATGCCGTATTTATCCATGGCGTCTTTTTGTTTTTGATAGGCATGGTCGGCGAGTTTTTCAAAACGCTTTAGAGGTGGAATGTCCGGAGAGAATATTTCTTCCAATACCGGGGCAAATTTTTGAAATGCTACATCCATCGCCGCCAATGCCAAATCAACCTTTGAGGGGAAATAATGGTAGAAACTGCCTTTATTCACGCCAGCGGTTTTGCAAATGTCATCGACGCCGACAGAGCCGTAGCTTGACTGCCAGATTAAATCTATCGCTGTTTCGAGCAGCTTTTCTTTCGTGGTGTTTTGTGTGCACGCCATCTTAAGCGTATTCCCCCCTTATGTTTAAGAAAAGGAATATAGCGCGCTTGACCGATCGGTCAAGTTATTTTTTATTAAGGAGATTTTGAAAACCTTCGTGAATATCATCGGATGTCGCGGTGCCATCAAAACGCAGGATTTCTTCTTTTGTGTTGGCGTCAAGAACCGCCATATATCCCGTTCCGCTACCTTGCGCTTTCAGATACTCGCCCATCCCCAGGCCTTGCGCAAGAAGGATGGATTGATGAATGCGGGCTTTATCCGTGAGATCCAGTTTTACAAAGAGGATATCTTCTTTATTGAGGTTGTCCTTTGCTTTCACCTCTTCGATCTTAGGCGAAAGAATTTTACAGTTAGGGCACCAATCCGCGTAGAAATACACAGCCAAGTATTCAGGCTCGGCGAGTTCTCTGGCTTGAGCGTTCGGGATATATCCTGCGAATATAAACACGGCGGCGAAAGCGGCGAGTAAAATCTTACGGATCATTTATTTCTCCTCGAATAGCACAAGATATTTCTCGTAGCCTTCTTTTACCAGATCTTCTTTGGGAATGAAATCCAGCGCGGCAGAGTTGATACAATACCTCAAGCCGCCTGTTTCTTTTGGCCCGTCATTGAAGACATGGCCCAGATGGGCGTTGCTGTTTTTGGATTTTACTTCCGTGCGGCTCATCCCGAATTTATTATCTGCTTTTTCCATGATGAAGTTTTCTTCAATCGGTTTGGTAAAACTGGGCCAGCCCGTTTTTGAATCGTATTTATCTGTTGAGGAGAAAAGCGGTTCGCCAGAGATCACATCCACATATATACCCTCTTCCTTGTGATCCCAATATTCATTTTGAAACGGCTTTTCCGTGCCGCCTTGCATGGTCACATATTCCTGCATGGGGGTGAGCTCTTTTGCGGACGCATCGCGGGGCGTTTGGTTTGCCAGAACAAACGCAGCAGCGCCGATACACACGGAAGCTAATAGAATTTTTTTGAACATGTTCAGGCCTTTAATCTAGTGGTTCTTGAGTTAACATTCGAACCTGAAGGCGTTTTGGTTACTAGGAAAGCGTATGAGCCTAAAGCCCTGCTTTAGCGATTTTATTGCCGCCATTGCCAAGGGTTACGCTCACAATGACTTCGCATTCGATGCCCTTGCTTTGCAGATCTGCGCAGCTTTGATGGATTTGGGCGGGGTTCATATTCGGGCTGGCGTAGAGATCGTAATTTTCTTCGTCGGCGTTTTCATCGGATACCTTCCGGAGATTTTTTAGAATGTTGCCGGCGAATTTTTTTTGTATGAGCTGTGCGAGCATTTGTGACAAATCAGACATGCCGCCGGCCTTGACCTTAAGATAATGCCCTAAGCCTGCGCCTTGTATATCAGAAGGTGCTTGCACAAATTTCACGCTATACGGAACGGTCGCCTTGCCTCTTTCCAGCTCGATATCAACATCTTGCAAAATTGTGCCCTCATAACCAATCGTAATTTCTTGCGGCATGGGGTTTCCAAATTGTCCTTGTGAATTTTTCTTGCCCTCTGGAACGATCAAATAGCGCCCCGGTGGCACAAGGAAGGAAAGGTAAAAGCCATCAGAGGCTGATCTGACCGTCAGTGGCTCTCGATCAGGGTGGTCAAGAGAAACAAGGCTGACATCCACAAAAGACAGGGGCTTTGACGATCCGTCGGTGTCGCGGAAGAATATATTGCCTTCCACCTCTCCGGAAAGGTGAACGGGAAATTCCATTTCATAGATCGTGCCCGGTTCGGGGAGCACGGATTTACCTTCTGTTCCGACAACCATAAAGGGATCCGGGAGCGTTTCCCTATCAAGGGTTATGTCCGTGGGTTTTGTTGTTGTCAGCTCTCGCAGCAGCGCAAACCCGCTTTGATCGGTGGTTGCACGTTTGCCGATATTTATACTGTTTACAACCGCATCCGGAATAGGTTCATCATCACCATCATAGATGAAGTTGCCGTTTTTATCATGATAGACAAAAGCAGAGACCATTCCGCGATATGTTTGTCGGCGGCTGGAAATTTGCGGCAGAACGGAGCCGGGCGCTTCGGTCAGGTTGAAGTTGACGTTGACGCCCGCATAGAGCTGATGATCTGAATCAAGCCTGACATAGGGAGATGTACGGATTTTATCATGGGTGTAGTTCGCGTTTAATCTTATTGTATCCAGCTTGGTCTGGACCTGACGATCCAAGGCGATATCGGCAGAAAGCTTGCTGTTATGCTGATAATTGGCCTGCGCGACTAAACTTCGCAGCCCTTTTTCAGGCTTTATGCCGTAGGTTGAGCCCAATCTTAAAAAGGTTTTTTGGAAATTTTTCCGCACCGAGAAGTTATGATCCAGCCTTTCACCATTCGTAGTGTTGAAACCGAAAGGATCATTAATCCCGACAATATCATTGTCTTCGTATCTGAGCTGGTTCGAGACATTTGCGCCCAAAATTTTGTTACTGACCCCGAAATTTCCGGTTTTTATCACCGATCCTGCGGCGGTTTCTCTGTAATTGGAATTGGCCAGAACACTACTGTTAAAGCCCTTAAAGCCGGTAAAGTTGCGCTGCGCGTTCAAAGATAGATTAAGGGTTTCCGGATCAACGATGCTGCTGGTGATATACTCGTCTGTATTGACCTGCGCTCTGGCAGAGGTGTCCCAGTCGAAGATATTGCGCCTTGCAATGATCTCGGCAGCGAGATTGGCCTCTTGATCGGCCGCAAAGTTTGTATCGACATAGGTTTTGCCGATGATCGATGACAGGCCGCTACTGAGATAGGTTTTTCTATCTCCGTCAATTTGCCGTGAGCGCACACCGACATAGCCAAGGTTGTTATCACCAATCAATCGGTTATAACGCGCAGCGATGTGGGGAGTGTTTTCATCTTCATCCTCAGCTTTTAAACCTTGGTAGGTTTGAGATTCCTCAAGGCTCAATGAAACTTCGTATGTTTTGTTTTGTGCATTTAGAAGCTCGGCGGATACGGGAACAGTCACTTCTTCCACGCGGATTTGTCCTTGAGGGCCGAAGAAATATAATTCAAAATCATTGTCATCAATAAATAGATCAATGTCGCTGAACACATATCTACCGTTTTGATCGACGGTGAGCGTTTCTATCAATACGCCGTTTCTATAAAGCTCTATATCCCAGCCCGGAAGCGCGTCGCCTTCTATGTTTGTTCGCGCAAAATCGGAATTTTCAAACGGTTTATTATCAAAGCGAAAGCCTAAATCCTGATTGACTGCGCCGGTGAGAGGAATGCTTGTAATATCGACATCCCCGACACCGTAAGCGCGCGCGTTGAGCGGCCCCAGCAGATCATCGTTTTCAGAGCGCTTGGTGAGACGGGAAACCACGCTGACCAAGTTATTATTACTATCGGCGGATGCGAATGCATAGGCGTTGTGCTTTAAGACCTCACCTTCCGCTGCCACATTCCCCGTTTTTATGGTGTTTGTATCTCCATTCGGGAGTTTTTGATAATTGAGCCCCATATTAACATCTGCGGTGTTGATATCGAACATGGCCTTTTCTTGTTCTAATCTTGGCAGTTCTGCTTGTTTTGCGTAGTTTCTTGTGTTTTTTCCGCCTCTTTTAGAGCGCAAGAAGCGCCCAACCGCCGGAAGCGGATATTGCGTGGCTATATCGAGAAATTGTTGGGATACGTCATAGTCAAATTTAATATCCAACCATTGCCCCAATGCATCGCCGCGCACGTATAAAAGGCCGTCTTTCTCATATGTATCATCCGGAGACAGTTTATATGTTACCCCTTTGGATATGACCTCACCGGCGGGCCTATCAAATTTTATTTGCCAATCTTCTCTTAAGAACCACCCTTCGGCAACTTGCCCGCCTTCCTTAAAATCGATCGCGAATTCCAAAATATCGATAACATCCTCAAAAGCCACATAGACCATGCCATCTTTTTTAAGGGCATAAATATCATCCCCGAATACAACTTTATTCGCACGCGGTCGTAAAAGAAGTGTGGAGCCATCAGGAATCTGATCCATAGGATTAAATACCTCTTTCTCTTCATAAACAGGTCCGATTTTTGCTAAAAAGCTCTTAGCTAAGGCTTTTAAGTTATCAGGATTGCTCGCAAAAGAAGGATTCGGGTACGCAAAGGCGGTTACTATGAAAAATGCTGCACAAAAAAGAGGCGCGAAGCCTCTCGCGTTATGAAAAAAATTTGATTTAAATGCGTCTTTTTTCATGTCTATTCGCTTTAAAACCGCAGAAATTTGTTAATTAATCGTGGAATTTAACTGATGATTAAGTGTTTAGATGTAAGCTTAGATATGCTATGTTCATTTCTAGCACAATAAACTTATTTTGAGAAGGAAACCAAAAATGAGAAACTTGAGAGCACTAAAATTATTTGCGTTATCTACGGCACTAGCACTTCCGCTTTTATCCAGTCCAGCACAAGCACAGAACTCAGTAACAGTTCCTGTAACCGCTACGGTTCAGAATGCTATTACCGTTTCACTTGTTGACCCGTTGAACTACGGTACAATCTTGGCGATTAACGACGCAGCGCAAACAGCGACTGCCGTGGTTGCAACAACTGATGCGCTGACATTCGGTACATCCGGTGCTCCAGCTATTACAGCTGCTGTATCCGGCACACCGACTGCGGGTGAAGTTACGCTTGCAGGTTCTGTGGGCGCAACTATCAACGTTACGATTAACGCTGTTGTTTCACCAACCGATGGTACAGACACGTTGACATTGGGCGCATTTTTTACAGATGTGAACGGCGGTGGTTCTACGTCCAGAACACCGGGCACGCCATTCTCACACACAGCGCTTGCACTAGATACAATTTTGATCGGTGCGACGCTTACAACACCAGCTCAGCCTGCGCTGATCGGTGATGGTGCGTATGCCGGTTCATTCGACATCGTAGCGTCTTACTAATTTAAGACCAAATACAGATTTAGAAAAACCCGCTCTTGTAGTGGGTTTTTTTTTCGCTATTATGGGCTCGTATACCATCAGGAGAAACACTCATGCTTCGTAAATTACTAATGATTTTTGCCGTTTTAACTGCTTCAGCGACCTCGGCTCAGGCACGTGTTGATATACTGCCGCACATTCTCGTTATTGAAGGGCGCGAGCGCACCACAGAGCTTACTATCCTCAATCTTTCTGAAGAGCTGAACCGGTATGGGCTGAAGGTTATACATTATAGACAAAATGAAGACGGGACTTATAAAATATTAGAGGCTCCCCTTGACCCCCTTTTTGATCCGGAGCAAATTGCCCGCATCTCCCCTAAAGAATTCACGCTTGAGGGAGGCGGACGCCAAAAAATTCGAATTGCCATGCGCAAGCCTTCGGACCTTCCAGAAAAGGAATATCGTTTTCACCTTGTCGCAACAGGGTATGAAATTGACGACCCTAAAGCGCCCCCTCCTCCGGGTGACATCTCTGTTTCAATGAAAATCAATGTTGGTGTCGCTATTCCGGTTATTATTCGCCACGGCGATCTCTCCGCGACAGGAAAGCTCAAGGACTTCAATCTTAAAGCAGCATCGCAGACTGAGTCAGGTAAGCCCGAATTGGCCTTCACGGCGACGCGTGAGGGTAATTCCAGTACATTGGGCCGCGTAGAAGTCGCGTGGGCACCTGATGGGCAAAATTATAAAGACATTGGCTTTATTACCAATTTTAACCTGTTCACAGAGATTACGGAGCGATATGGTGCAGTGCCTTTGGATGTTTTTCCAAGCGGTGGCTCTATAAGAATTCTTTACACTGATACCGAGAGCAAAGAGATTTACGATGAAATTATCCTGGATAGGTAAGAGCTTTACGGCTTTATTGCTACTCTCTTTTCCTTCCTCTCCGGCGAAGGCGGCGGTTGTTAGCATTTCTGAAAATCAACCCTTAAGCTTCGGCACATTTGCAATGGGTACATTTTCCAGTGTTATTACGATTAATATAAGAAATAACGGAACATTTACTACCGCAGGCAGTGTATCGCTTCTCGTAAACCCGACGCGCGGAGAATATACATTGGACGCTACGCCCGCAAGCGCAGGGGTTGTCTATACAATCACCACGCCGCCCAGCATTGTACTGACCGGCCCCGGAAGTACCTTTAATGTAGACAATATCAGGGTACGACCCAATTCGCTTCAATTTAACGGCGCAGGGATCGATAATATTCGCATTGCCGCACGCCTCAGATCGCTTGGGGATGGCAACGCATTTAACGGCGGGACATACACGAATAACCTCACCCTGAACGTAGCTTTTTAAAAAAATCACTTTTTTATGCTCAATCTGTGCATGAATGCATGCAAATGATTGATTCCGAGGGTCTTTTGCCTTAGCCTTTAATGTAGCCTGCTTTTTTCTTCATGTTAAAAGCGACACCCGTCAAAAAAGTTTTTCTAATGAATTGTTCTCAACAATCTCAGCCTGGAATCCGCCCGCCAATATGGATATTGCGCGCGCTGTGCTTCATGCTGCTTGCAGGGTGCTCCTTGGAAGACGGGAAAAGCCGCGAATTTGATACCTCTAACGCGCGACGGGCGAAGTTAGAGACGAATGTCGGGCTTGATGACTTGCGGGATTTGGCTAAGCCCCCGAGTCAGGAAGAAAGCAGCGGCGTTTCGGCGTCTATTGCAGAAGGCAGGGGGCTTAATCTTGAGCCTAAAACGCTTCTATTTAGTGAAAATCTTAGAGATTCTGATGACCGTTTAGACCGCCTCGAGCAGGCTGTTCAGGATATTCGCAATGATTTTGACGAGGTAGCACCTGCTATTTCACGGCTAGTGGCGACTGAAAAGGATATTCAGGACTTACTGGCACAACTCAGGACCTTGCTTGAAAACGACAGCGAGCCTCAACCTTTGACGGGTGTTGAGCCTCCTATGGTCATAGAACAAGACCTTCCTGAGACTATGGAGGCTGCGCCTGCACCGCCGCCGCCGGAAACACCAAAACCGGTGCAGACCGCTTCAAGCTCGGGCGCGCCAAGTGTTCGTGTTGGAGACCATGCGGATAAGACGAGGATCGTCTTTGAAACACCCACGAAGCAAACCTATGTCGTAAATTTTGACGAGACAGAGCAGTTGGTCCTGGTGGAGAGCCCTTCCACCATTCCTGACAGCAGTGCCACAATCATCAAGGCGAATTCAAAGCGTGTCAGCGCGGCGAATGTCAGTGCTGATGGCGGCAAGTCTTTGCTTGCGATTACGACGCAAGGGATTGCACGCATAACACCAGGCGTAGAAATATCACCGAATGCCGAAAATCCGAATTACCGGTACTTCTTTGATATGATGACGTCTCCGTGAGGATATGATGGAGGGTTATATTGATTTTAAAATTTTGGCGTGATGGGCAATGTGATCGCCGATAAAGCTCTGAATGAAGTAATAGCTGTGGTCGTAGCCTGCATGCTGACGCAGATTAAGCTTTTGCCCCGCCTGTTTACAGGCCTTTACAAATAATTGCGGCTTTAGCTGCTCTTCCAAAAACTGATCGGCAAGCCCTTGATCAATCAGGATTTCGGGGGCGTCCTCAATATCCGCTTCGCCGACCAGTGCGCAGGCATCATGCAAAAGCCACTCTTCCTTATCCGCGCCCAAATAACGGGAGAACGCCTTTTCGCCCCACGGCACTTGGCTGGGCGCGACAATAGGCGAGAACGCCGAAACGCTGGCGTATTTTTCAGGATATTTGAAATATAGGGTTAATGCGCCGTGACCGCCCATTGAATGGCCGCTTAAACCCATGCGCCCTTCGGCTACGGGGAATTTAGATTGCACCAGATCATACAGCTCATCGGCGATATAGCTCTCCATGTGGAAATGTTTGCTCCACGGGCTTTGCGTGGCGTCAATGTAGAAGCCTGCGCCTTTGCCGAAATCGTATGATTCCTTGTCATCGGGCACATCATCGCCGCGCGGCGAGGTATCAGGCGCGACAATAATCATGCCGAGCTTGGCCGCCGCCTTATAAGCCCCTGACTTTGTTGTAAAATTTTCATGGGTGCAGGTCAGCCCCGAAAGAAACATCATA
The DNA here is from genome assembly GCA_964350695.1 of uncultured Micavibrio sp. Classification (GTDB taxonomy): domain Bacteria; phylum Pseudomonadota; class Alphaproteobacteria; order Micavibrionales; family Micavibrionaceae; genus TMED27. The sequence continues at coordinate 13,781 of CAYGKM010000012.1, read as the reverse complement.
GCCGGGCACGCGCCGTCTTTGGCTTGCGGCGGAATAAAGACCGAGAATTTCATGGTGCAGTTCAGGACTTTGCTGTCGTGCTCATAGACACTCACATCGCCGCCGAAGCATTTATGGGTTTCGATTTTTTTCATTAATACAAAACCACGCTGCGGATTGATTTGCCGTCATGCATCAAATCGAACGCCGTGTTGATATCCTCTAGCGGCATTGTGTGGGTTATAAGGTCATCAATATTGATTTTACCGTCCATATACCAATCCACGATTTTCGGCACATCAGTGCGCCCCCTCGCGCCGCCAAAGGCTGATCCGCGCCAGACGCGGCCTGTAACCAGTTGGAAGGGCCGCGTTGAGATTTCCTTGCCAGCGCCCGCCACGCCGATAATGACACTTTCTCCCCAGCCTTTGTGACAGCATTCCAGCGCTTGGCGCATCACATCGACATTGCCGATACATTCGAAGCTGTAATCCACGCCGCCATTGGTGAGATCGCATATGGCCTCTACGACGTTGGGCGTGTCTTTTGGATTGATGAAATCTGTCATCCCGAATTTTTTGGCAAGCTCTACTTTCGAGGGGTTGATATCGATGCCGATGATTTTGGTCGCGCCGACCATTTTTGCCCCCTGAATAACGTTCAGGCCAATACCGCCAAGGCCGAAGACCGCAACGGTTGAGCCGGGTTCGACTTTGGCATCGAAGACAACCGCGCCGATGCCTGTTGTGACGCCGCAGCCGATATAGCAGATTTTTTCGAAGGGGGCGTCTTTGCGGACTTTCGCGAGCGCGATTTCAGGCAACACGGTGAAGTTTGAAAATGTGGATGTGCCCATATAATGCAAAATGGGTTTGCCGTTCAGGGAAAAGCGGCTGGTGCCGTCGGGCATAAGGCCCTTTCCTTGCGTCGAGCGAATGGATTGACAGAGGTTTGTTTTGGGGTGCAGACAATAATCGCACTCGCGGCATTCGGGCGTATAGAGCGGGATGACGTGGTCGCCGACGGCTACGGATGTTACACCTGCGCCGATTTCGCGGACGATCCCTGCGCCCTCATGGCCGAGGATTGCGGGAAATTCGCCTTCAGGATCATCACCGGAGAGCGTAAACGCATCGGTATGGCATATGCCTGTCGCCATATTTTCCACCAGAACCTCACCTGCTTTCGGCCCTTCGAGGTCTACGGTCTCAATTATCAGCGGGGCTCCGGCTTTGGTGGCGATGGCGGCGCGGGTTTTCATTGGTGCATTATCCTTGTTTAGATTTCTTTGATTGTAAAATAGGGGGTTTTTGAGCGCGGGGCAATGGCGCAAACACAGGTTTTGAATTGATATTTCGTGGAACTTTAAGGGCGTTTGCGCCGTTTGATAGCTATGACAAAGCCGCAACGATTTCATATATTTATTAATGAGCATTCCGGCACAGCCCAGCGCATGGGCAGGGAAGGGATTGAAAGCTTGATATCACAAAGCGGCATCCGGTTAGAGAGCTTCTATATTCTTCCCGCAGATCAGCTTTTTGAAAAGCTTGAGGAGCTTGATGCCGAAACATCCCATATTTTGGTTGGCGGCGGGGATGGGACAATTACGCAGGCGGCCAAAACTCTTGGTGCAAAAGATCTGGCTTTCGGCATTTTACCCATGGGAACCATGAATTTGCTGGCGAAAGATTTGAATATCCCGCTTGCTCTTGAAGACTCTATAGCAGCCTATGCCGCAGGCTCCCGAACAGCCACCATAGACAAAGCCTATGTTAATAATAAGATGTTCCTTTGCAGCGCTGCGCTAGGCGTTATTCCGGAAGCTGCGGATTATAGAGAAGATCATAGGAAAGACACGGATTCTATTGTTGTGCCGCGCATGACACTATTCGTCCTTGATAAGATGGATCGTTCAAAAAACAAGAATTACAAGCTGACGATTGATGGCAAAAGCCACCAGACATCGACGTCCATTTTCGTTGTATCCAACAATTTATTTGCCCCTTCGGATAATCTTTTGGCGCCGAGCATGAAGCGGCAATCGCTTTCAGGGAATGCGCTTGGTGCATATTGCGCTTCGCCCGCGTCCTTTTGGGACAAAATCAGATTGCTTTCAAAATTTCAAATCGGCGGCTGGCGGAATGACCCCGTTGTGCGAGAGTGGAAGGGGCAAACGATGAGCGTTCATTCCAACCAAAACGAAGAGCGGGTTTCTCTGGACGGAGAAACGCTTACTCTGAAAACGCCTTTGAACTTCTGGATTAACCCAAAAAGCCTTAAACTGCTTGTTCCAAAATCAGAAAAAGCCGCATGAAGATTATACATTTATCAGACTTACATTTCGGAACCGAAAGCCATGAAACGGTTGAGGCCTTAAGCGAGAGCATCACCGTGCAAGCGCCTGATTTGGTCATTATATCGGGTGATTTCACGCAGATCGGCAGTGATAAGGAATTCAAGGTGGCGCAGGCGTTTTTGAAAACCCTCTCTGCTCCGTATTTCAGCGTGCCGGGCAATCATGATGTGCCGGCGGTTAATTTGTTAGAGCGGTTTTTTACGCCATATAAAGGTTATAAAACATATATTGATGATGATCTTTGTCCTCAATTTGAAAACAATATAGCGGTGATTGCGGGGGTTAATTCCTCTCGTAGAGCTTTGCCGCATTGGAATTGGGCGAATGGCGCGGTTTCGGAAAAGCAGCGACAACATGTGCGCGGCATTCTTGAAAACGCAAAACAGAGATGGAAAATTGCAGTGCTGCACCACCCTGTTCACAAGGTTCAGGATATGCCGATTGATGTCACCGTGTTCGGACGCAAGCGCACATTAGAATGTTTCCATGACTTAAAGGTGGATCTGGTTTTAACGGGGCATGTGCATCACGCGTCTATTACTACGCGGGGTGATGAAGAACATCAAAGCGTTTATGTAAGCGCCTCCACCGCTCTGTCATCGCGCAAGCGGGGGCAAGAGAACGGGTTTAATACCATCACGTTAAATCAAGATTCGTTCAAAATTGACGTTTACACCCTGCAAAGCGCAGGGTTCGAGAATATCAAATCCTATACGCATAAAGCTTTAAGATAAGTCTTCAACCAGCGCTTTTGCCTGTGCTTTCAGCTCTTTTTTATCAGAGATATAGGTTTGGATGTTTTCTATGTCATGGCAGAGCGCATTGAGTTGCTGTTTAAGCGCGGCTTTGGACAGCTCATCGGGGGCGAGTTCAACCAGAATTTTAAGCTTTTTAAGCATGTGACGGATCATGCCGGGCATAGATTTTCCGTTAAAGCGGATTTGATCAAGAGCACTGAAAATCACATCAGCCTCATCGCTTTGCTTTGTCTGCATGCGCTTTGTGCCGCGATCATCATAGAAGGCTTCGTTTGGGGAATCCTTTTCGAACAGCAGCGCAAGGGCGGCGCTTATGTGATCGAGGACATTCATAGCGGTGAAGCTGTCATTGATACCCGGCGAGAGCGCGCGAATGGCGATTTCCACCAGATGGCGGATTGAATATTCAATATCTTGCGTTCCGGTACGCATAGACCCGACAATGAAACAATTCAGAATTCTATCCTGCAAATCGTCTGCTTTGTCAGCGATTTTGGTATAAATGCGGACGCCATCTTCACCTCTGACCAAAAAATGTCCGGCCTTGAAATTGATTTGAATGCGAAGGTCTTCTTCGCAGGCAAGCTCCATGAGGTGGTCATAGTCAATGTTTTGAACATAGCCGGAGTTTTTGAAATATAAGCGGGTGCTCATTTGATCGAAGTCTTTTGGCCATGCGGCTTTGCCTTTTGTGGCCTTATAGCGATGTTTTACAACATCCTTTGTTAAGCGTCTTAAGGCATCTTGCAAATCCCGGGAAACTTTGAGAATGACGTTATCTGCGATACTGGATTGCGCGACATGATGGACAAAGCCCAGAAGCACGAAAAGGTTAACCAGACAGATGAAAAATACCAGACTGATGGTTATTTGCGGGGTTGCGGCTTCGGAGGTCCGGGAGTGAAGGATAATGGTGAGTACAAAACACGCCATAACAGTGCCGAAAAACAAGCCGATGTAATCTTTGGTGGTTCTGTCGGCCATGAAGGTTTTGATAAGGCGCGGGCCGAGCTGTGATGCGGCGAGAGAGAGCACCACCATCGTGATGGAAATCGCCAATGTCGCCATCGTTATCATTGCCGAAAGCAGCGTGACGGTGACAGATTTCGCGTCGTCTGTGCTGCCCTGGAAAAAGAATTGCGGCAATTCTATGTCTTGGAAATACCTTATCTCGATAAAATAAAATGCGGTGGTGAACCCCAAGAACCCGAGACAGAAGACCGCCGGAACAAACCAGAGATTGCTTTTGAGAATCTGCCAGAAGTTATAAAGCTTTGAGATCATGGTTTAAGTATCGCTTTTTACGGCGGATATTTCAATGTGACTTGGCACAGGCATCCTTAGCGCTTAGCGATAATGTAAACAGCGTGAATAATTCCCGGTACATATCCCAATACAGTGAGCAGGACATTAATCCAGAAATGTTTGGTGAAACCGACCTCCATTGCCACGCCCAAGGGTGGAAGGAGGACGGCAAATATGATTTTAATAAAATCGTTTTGTTGTTCGGTCATGTTAGTTTTTTCTTTCCTTGTTAATTATGCGTGATGATATTCGGCGCGAATTTGTTCGATCGGTTCACCGGTTGAATCATGCATTAAATCGGCGATGATGTCATATTCTGAAGGGATCTGGTTAAGCTCGTCATCATACCCGTTTCGAGTACAAAACATTACGGCGTGTTCTAAATCTCTTACGTTTTTTTCGATATTGGTTCTCATCACAAACTCCTTTGTTTCATTGTTATGATGTCTTGAATATCAATCTAAGGGGATTCTGTAGCCGCAATACGACAGCGATGTTTCACTTTTGAAAAACTTTGTATCCGTTTTGTAACGTTGATTTTCCGGATAACGCACATGCAAAAAGAGCCGCCCTAAGGCGACTCTTTCATGCGTTAGCATCCGTAATAAATCAGGCGGCTTTCAGCGAATCTTTTAATGACTTCATGTAATCATGGCTTTTTTGCAATGTCGCAAGCTCACCTTGCAGCATGGCCTTGGTTGAAGGCGTTACATCTTCGCTATCCATTGCATCTTGAATGGAGTGCAAGCAGCGGTCTTCCGCTTCTTCCAAATGCGTGACCAAAGTTTCATCAACGTCGTTGCTGATTTTGGCGGCCATTTGACCGAAGAACTGAGCGGCTTGACCCATGAATGTTTCATTGGCTTCCGGGTTTCCGCCATTGGCGCGGATTTTTTGCTGAAGATTAATGATGACACCTTTATGGAGGCTTTCCAAATTCGCAAATGTGGTTTTGATTTGCGGGCTTTTTGCCTGCTTTTGCGCGTCTTCATAGAATTCGCATGCGTCCTCATTAATGTTAATGAGTTTAGCGAGTTGCTTGTTTTCTTGTTTTTGAATGTCAGTCGACATGGTCGTAATCTCCTTTCATGTCAGTGAGGTGGTATGCCCAAACCAACAACGCATTCTCAAAATCGTTCCAAAAAAATCTTAAGTTCTATGAAAAGGAACTATGGCAGCCCCTATACGTTGGCGGAGTAACATAAACACTTGAAAGGACTTAAAATGAAAAACACAATTCTAATGGCCAGCGTTGCTGCGCTCGCACTTTATATTGGGATGCCCTCGGCTCAAGCCGATAGCGTCAGAACCAAGACAGTGGTTGATATGCAAGACATTGATGGCACCAAAGTTATTAACTTTGCTGAATTCGATCTCAACCAAGATGGCATGTTTGCAAAGAGCGAAGTCGGTAAGGCTTTGTTTTATGTTTTTGATCAAGACGGTAATGAAGTGATTGATAACATCGAGTGGGACAAGCCCAGCATGTATACAATCACCCCCATGGAAAAGACGACTTATAAATTCGTAGATTATAATGATGACGGCTATACAGACCTTACATCATATACATACGAAACGTTTTATAATGAATCTGGTTTGATCCGTTTTGATCAAAACAAGAACGGGCTTTCCGCGAAAGAATTTATTGCCGTAGGCATTCAGGAATTGGATGATAACGACAATAACACGATCGAGCTTGATGAGTGGGAAGAGGCTTACACCGTTATGGTCACCCACAAAAATGCAGAGCAAGAGCGTTATAACTAAGCATATGTGATAAGCTTTATACATCATTAGAAAAGGCCGCTTCATTCAGCGGCCTTTTTTGTAGCTTATATAAACGTTGTTTTAATCCGAGGGGACATTTGCCCTGGCCTCGAGCATGGCATCTTCCGAAGAGTTCACAGAGCCGCTAGCGACTACCGAGCCATGATAGGCAACGCTCCATTTCCAGCTTTCGCGTCTTTGTTCGCATTCCCAGTTTTGTTTTTGTTTTTCTACGATTAATTCATAGTCCTTAACGTCACTACATAGTTTTTGGATCTGCCAATCCTGATCTGTTTGATGTTCGTGTATTTGGGTGATGTCCGACATGATTGTTCCTTATTTGTAAATTAACATACGAAAAAACCAACGCGCCTATTCGAGAAGAAGTTCCTATATAAAAAGGCCCTGCGAAGGGCCTTTAAATTTAAAAAATTAGATAAATGAGAATAATGACCGGAATTGGAATTCCCAATAGCCATAAAAGTATGCCTTTCATAATTTTCTAGCCCTTTCTCAAACTGTTAACGCTGCTCACCATTTCATGCTCTTCGGACGACCCTGCATTATTCTGAATTAGTATCACTGCAAAAATTCCGAGTAACAAAACAAAGACAAGTGTTAATAATATTCTGTTTCCCATTGTACTGCGCCCCTTAGTTAGCGGCGTCTTGTACAGCCTCGCCCGCATGTTCGATATCGCGACCGGCGCCATCAAGTGTTTCACAGGCAGACATCCCGATGCTTGCAATCGCAAGCGTGAGGACGGTTAATAATTTTGTCTTGTTTAACATTGTGTTCTCCTTTTTATATGTTGTTCTGATAAACGCGGGGTGCGTTTAAAAAGTTCCTAGAAAAGTTTTTCGCCTGCCAGAAAACCGGCGACAGAAGCCAGAGCGACTGCGGCTTTTGGGTTGTCTTGTATGACATCCCCGAACTCATCATTCGCAACGTCAATTGTGCTTTGAATTTTCGATGTAATTTCATCTTTCATTCTTCTCATCTTGAATTTGCGATATTGCAGAACAAAGTAAGAGGAAATCAGAGATATGACAGATAGACCCAGCGCGATAGCAGCGGTAAATAATGCCGCTACTTCAGGCTCATATGTTTTTGCAAACCATAAATGGGCGGCATAGACAAAGAAACCAAGCGCAACAGCGAGCATGAGACCGGATAAAGCCATAAGGCTAAACCCGGTCTTGCTTTTCCCCGAAAGGGGAAAACCATTGCTCATTATGCGGCTAATGAGAAGTTGTTCTGCAACTTTCATATATCCGCGCATTATTATCTCCGGCCGAACAAGAAGCTGGCTACGATACCGGCGGCGAAAGCAATCGCTACGGATTCTGCGGGTTTTTGTTTTACACGGCGTTCAACACTTTTAAGTTGCCGACGGCCTGATGTTTTAATCTCCTCAAGACGATCCATTGCGATGTCTTTGATTTCGGCGGCTTCTTTCTTGCCTTCTTTTTTAAGATGGCGTGTAAGCTCAACCACATTGTTTTTCAAAGAATCGAGGTCCTCGCGGATGTCATCAATTTCTGAATAAGCTTTTTTAATCTTTGGCATTTAAATCTCCTGTTGTTTGGTTATGTAACAAGACAAACAGGCGAAGATTGAAAATAGTTCCAAAAACTTTAATCAGGCGGATTTTTTGCTGAACATATAGCCGATGCCGCGGACAGTTTTGATGATTTCACTTTTTTCATCGCCGAGCTTTTTGCGGATGCGGGCGATTTGAATATCAATGGCGCGATCATATATATCGTATTCACCGTCGCGGGTTCTATCGAAGAGCTGCTCGCGCGACAGCGCTCGGTTGGGCGCAAGGACAAGCGCCTCGAAGAGTTGAAACTCACCGGTTGTAAACTCCAAAGACGAACCGTCTTTATTAAAGACCTGATATTGCGCGCGGTCGACGGTCCAGTTTTCCAGCTCAAGCTTATCGGAAGAAGGCTCCGCCGGCTTCGCGTCATCATTATCATGATCCATGCGCCGCAGCACCGCTTTGATGCGCGCGGATAGCTCGCGCATCTCGAAAGGTTTGGTCAGATAGTCATCGGCGCCCATCTCGAGGCAGATGATTTTTTCTGTCGTGTCGCTTTTTCCTGACACTACTATAATGGCGGCTTTGCTTTTACCATGAAATTGCGGGATGAGGCTAAGGCCTTCGCCATCTGGAAGCCCCAGATCCAGCAAGATCACATCAAAGACGGCTTCATCAATCTTTTCGAGTGCGCTTTTAACATCATTGGCTTTGAGGACGGAATATCCGTTACCTTCCAAATATTGGCCGATAACGACTTGTAAGTCCTTGTCATCATCAACCGTGAGAATCGTGCCCTTGTTCATATCCTTAGATTTATCAGCTTTGTTACAAAAATGAAACAAACTCTTTCACAAATGAAACCTTGCGGACAAAGGGGCGTTACGAAGAAGGGATAGTCTTGTTTTTATTGAATAACACAAAGGATTTATACCATGTTTAACAATACAGCACTTTTAGAGCATACAGACCGTTTAGAGAAATTCGCTTATAAGCTTACAAGAAATAAAGCTGATGCAGAGGATCTTTTGCAAGGCACTCTTCTTCGTGCGATTGAGAAGAAGCATTTGTTTGAAGAGGATTCAAACCTCTATAGTTGGGCTTCCAAGATCATGTATAACAATTTTGTCAGCGCTTACCGTCGTAAGACCAAGTTCGAAACACAATATGATCCTGAGCCATATATTGAGCGTCAGAGCATGGCCGCTTCACAAGATGTTGAAATGGAAGTATGTGACGTACAAAATGCGATGGAAGAACTTTCCGATGAACATCGTGAGATTTTAATTATGGTATGTGCCAAAGGCATGGCTTATGCGGAAGTATCCGAGGCATTGCAAATTCCCGTCGGGACTGTGCGCTCAAGATTGTCGCGTGCCCGCGAAGCTTTAAGTCAGGAGATGGACACGCCGCACGGAACGCAAAGCTTCGTTCCTCCTGCTGTTAAGCATCAAGACATGCGCATCGCCGCATAATCCAATCAAAAGTGATAATTTAGAGACCCCCGTAATAGAAATATTGCGGGGGGCTTTTTATGCTGCTTTTTCTTCCTGAAGATATTTCAGAATCTGTTTTTTAAGATCGGCCTCAACCAAAGGTTTGGACAAATATGCATCCATTCCCGCATCAATGCATTTACTCTTATCCCCGACAAGGGCGTGGGCGGTCATACCGATAATCGGCGTTTTTGGGAGCTTGCCTTTTTTCTCTAATTTCCGGATTTCGGCCGTGGCGGCAAAGCCATCCATGATCGGCATTTGAACATCCATTAAAATGACGTCGTAATGATTATCTTTCCAGAGATTTACGGCCTCTTCGCCGTTATTGGCAACATCATATTCAATCCCCAAATCCTCGAGTATGAAGCCCACGACAACGACATTGCCCTCATAGTCTTCAACAATCAGGACTTTGCTTTTATCGTTAAGGCTTGCCAGAATTTTATCGTTCAGCTTTTTGATATTAACAGCTGCGGAATTAGGCGCGGCTTTACCCATGCTGACCTTAATGGGCAATAGAACAGAAAAAGTGGAGCCTGTGCCCACCTCACTGCTCAAGAAAATATCGCCGCCCATGAGAACCGCCAGTTTCTTTGAAATGGGCAGGCCCAAGCCTGTCCCGCCATATTTACGGGAGACAGATGAGTCCGCTTGTTTAAACCTCTCAAACACAAGATCAAAATCTTCGGGTTCAATACCTATGCCTGTATCGGAAATATCCATGCGCAGGAATTCCTGACCGTCACGTTCTTCAACCTGGCCTTTTATCGTAACGCCGCCTTTATCGGTGAATTTGATGGCATTTCCAACGAGATTTACCAAAATTTGGCGAATACGCTTGCTATCACCAAAAAACTCGGCGTGTTTAAGATCGTTATAATCAAACACGAAGCTGATGCCTTTTTCATTCGCTCTTACAGCCATCATGCTGACTGTTTCTTCGAAAATTGTATCTAAGGCAAAATTGGCTTCGTCCAGCTCAAGCTCACCGCTTTCGATTTTTGAGAAGTCGAGAATATCATTTACAAGCTCTTTCAATGACGCAGTGCTGGAGCTGAGCGTTTTAATCAGCTGTGCTTGTTTGTCACTGAAGCCCTTAGTTTGCTTAATCAATATCTCGGCAATGCCGCTGATCGCTGTTAAAGGCGTGCGGATTTCGTGGCTCATATGCGCGAGGAAGTCACTCTTTGCTTCATTAGCCAGCTGGGCTTCTTCTTTTTCGTGTTCAAGTTTTTCATTCGCCTTGACCATCGCGGTGATGTCGGTATGCGCGCCGACCATTCTGATGGCTTTTCCTTTGGCATCAAAGATCGCCTTGGCGCGGGATTGTATCCAAACCCAGCGTCCGTTTTTATGCTTCATGCGAAATTCTTGTGTGTATTCTGAAAGCTGATTATCCAGATACATCTGGATATATTTTTTAACCCGTTCAACATCTTCGGGGTGAAGAAGCTCTTTAAAGTTTTCGAGCGTTCCTTTTGTTTCGCGGTCATTATAACCAAGCATTTCAAAAAACCGGCGCGAGTAAAAGACTTCATCGGTTTCAATATCCCAGTCAAAAACGCCATCTTGTGTGCCTTCAAGCGCGAGAGCAAAACGCTCTTCAACGCCTTTAAGTGATCTTTCAGCCTTATTTCTTTTGCGCTGGGCGTGAAGAAGAAAGCCGTTAAAGAGCAAAAGCAGAATACTACTGAAGATAATGCCGGCAATGAGCGTTAGAAAATATTCGGATTTTTGCCTCTCAAGCAAGCTGACATGCTTATTCAGCAAGGCATATTCTTCGTCGAGTATCGTGGCGTTGATGCGCATGATATCATCGCGAAGGCCTTCAATGCCTTCAACGCCTTGCAAAACATCAACCGAGGCTTGGGCGGGCAGACGTTTTGAGCGCTCTTCTAACTGCGTAGAAAATTCATTGAAATAGTTTCTGATTTCGTCCAAGCGGCTTCCTTGCGACGGATTTTCAGACGTGAGTTCAGAGAGATTTGCAAGACGCTGGGAAACATCTACTTTTTTATCACGATACTCCTCTTGAAAGTTTTTTTGTCCTGTCAGTAAATAGCCGCGCTGCGCAGCGAGCATACCTTCGATAAGTCTTGCAAACTCTTCTGCCTGAAGAATTACGTCATGCTTGTGAAGAACATAATCGTCTTGTTTACTGATCTGTTTTTCGCTCGAAACCAGCACATAAGTTAACCCGCCGGCGCAAAACAGCAATACGCTTAAAAATATGAGAAAATTTCGTAATAGAATTTTATCCACTTTATATCCTTTGATGCTAATACGTTTAAGGACTTTTGGCGGATTATGCCATTAAAAAACGCCCTGAAAGTCTTTCAGAGCGTTTTTTGATACTTAAATATTTTCTATGCTGTTGGTGTGCGGCCTTTTAAAGCGCCCACAACGGCAGAAATAATGAATAGCACAAGAAATACTACAAATACGATTTGTGCGATTTCAACAGACACAGCAGCAACGCCACCAAATCCGAGTACACCGGCGATTAACGCCACTACTAAAAATGTTAAAGCCCATCCAAGCATAATAAAGTCCTTTCGTTTGTTTTAACGTACAAACAACAAACAGTGCAGGTTTGAATAAGTTCCCAACTAATTTTCAAAACCTCTGTGGAACTTATATTCGGGAAAATTGTTGGAATATAGGAAATGACCTTATATTCTGAACATATTATGAGCAAAACAATCACAGATTTTGACATTCAGGCTCTTATTGATAATGAGCTGTCATGGGAAGATGAGAAGATTGTGCGCGGCGCGATTTCCAAAGATAGGCGCAATTCAGAGCGTTATGAAGAATTAAAGGCACAGAAGGTTAAACTTCAAAAATGGTGGTTTAACATCCACTGAGCGCATGGAGGCTGGCGCTAAATTTTCCTTGGCTTATATTTTATTAACTTAAGAGCGTCGCTTAGCTTTTTCGTAGATTTTTGGACATAGGCTACTTCAACAAAGCGTTTGAGCACTACCACCCATATCGGGCTAAAAGCCAAGCTGAGTGCAATAACGGAGATAATAATTTTATAGCTGTCATTATCGAATATCCCGTTGCTGAGCGCCGTAGCCGCGAGGATAAAGGAAAACTCACCCAACTGGCTGATTGTTAGACCGGTGACAAAACTGCACCGCCAACGGTCTTGTGGAAGAAAGGTTTTGAGAAGAGCAATACAAATAATGGTTTTGAAAACCATTGTTCCAATCAAAAGAGAAAGAATAAGACCAAGATTTTGCGTGATAACATCAAAGTCTATCAGCATGCCGATAGATAAAAAGAAAATCATCAGCATAACGCTTTGCATCGGTTCGATTTTGGGAAGAACAACATGCTTGGAATGGCTATTGCCGATAATGAGACCGGCCAGAAAAGCGCCATAGGCCGGCGACAGCCCGGCCCATTCCGATAATCCCGCCCCGACGAAACACCACGTTAGTGCGGCCACGGGGATCAGGTCTTTGTGTTTTTCAACTGTCTGTTCAAACAGCAAATGCACTTTGTCTTTCTTAGTAAGAAAAACAATGAGGCCGATCAAGAGAGCCACTGCAATCAAGATTTTTGGGATAAACATCAGGTCCAGGCCGTTCTCGCCGCCCAGCGCATTAATAATCATGATCATGGGAACGAAAAGCAGGTCTTGCGCAATAAGAATACTGATCGCGATTTGCCCCGTGCCTTTAGAGAGCAGGTCAACATCTTCAAGCAATTTAACCGCCACAGCCGTACTGCTCAGGGAAATAATAAAGCCGTAAACAATTTTTTCGGTCATATTGAGATCAATTGCCAGCCCGATCAGGAAAGTAATCACCAAACTTAATGCCACCAAAGCGAAGGTAGCCGGAACCGCAACCTTATAGCTTTCTCTGAAGGATTTCAGCGGCAGTTCCATACCCAAAATAAACAACAATAAAATCACGCCGAGTTCAGCAAACAGCGCAATCTCTTTTTCATCGTGAATAAGACCGAGCATATAAGGGCCAATCAAAACACCGGCCAGCACGTACCCTATCATCGGCGGCTGCTTTAATTTGCTTAAGAATATGGCGGCTAGGGAGGCCAGCAAGATGACAACGGCGAGTTCAGAAAAATGATGTGGCATATCTTATCGTTTATAATAAATTGTCGATGACAACACCGGAATCGTTTCCGGCAACGATCTCATCATAGCCGAAAATTCTTGATCCGCATATTATATCTTGCCGATTGCAGCGGTTCGATCAGAGGGCTACTCTGTAATCTCCTCATTTTCGATGGTCATATAATCATCAGATAGCAATGCAATATCGGAACATTGCCCTGGCGCAATCATGCCTTTGACATTTTTTTCAGATGAACATCATGCGCCGCCATTTAAGAACTCTCTATGCGAATTTAAGATGCAAAAAAGGTAATATTTGGCCTCATAAGCTATATTCTAAAACTAACGGATAGGGGGAGGCGGCTGGCAATAATAGATGCGTTGAAATGCGGACTGAATAGCAGTGCTTGTAGTCTGGCGATAACTATTCTTCGCCCAAGACCATCGTGCGAAACGTCAAAGAAACACGTGTTGCACG
>CAYGKM010000011.1:0-72600 GCA_964350695.1 uncultured Micavibrio sp. | reverse complement strand
TTATCTTCCTGAGGCGCATCAGTAATAATCGCTTCAGTCGTGATAAGCAGTGAACAGACGCTGGCTGCATCTTGCAAAGCCGTGCGCACAACCTTAACAGGGTCAATAATCCCCGCTTTAACAAGGTTCGTGAACTCGCCTTTTTGTGCATCCCAACCGTAATCGGTATCTTTTTGCTCAAGCAATTTACCAACGATCACGCTGCCTTCATCACCTGCATTGGCTGCAATCTGGCGAATCGGAGCCTGGATAGCGCGGCGGATGATCTCGATGCCAACAGTCTGGTCATCGTTCTCGCCTTCCATGCCGGCCAAAGCCTTCGTTGCATAAAGAAGCGCAGTCCCGCCGCCGGCGATAATACCTTCTTCAACGGCAGCGCGCGTAGCGTGAAGTGCATCATCAACGCGATCTTTGCGCTCTTTCACTTCAACTTCCGTCGCACCGCCAACACGAAGAACCGCAACCCCGCCTGACAATTTCGCCAAACGCTCCTGCAATTTCTCTTTATCGTAATCAGAGTCAGTATTTTCAATCTGCTTACGGATTTGTGAACAACGCGCTTCGATGTCTTTTTTGGCACCGGCGCCGTCAACAACAGTTGTGTCGTCTTTGGTGATGGTCACTTTCTTCGCTTGGCCGAGCATTGAAATTTCAACATTCTCAAGCTTGATACCAAGGTCTTCAGAGATCACCTGACCACCGGTCAAAAGCGCGATGTCTTCAAGCATCGCCTTACGACGATCCCCGAAACCGGGCGCTTTAACAGCCGCAATCTTAAGACCGCCGCGAAGTTTGTTCACAACAAGTGTCGCCAAAGCTTCACCTTCAACATCTTCTGCAATAATAAGCAAAGGACGTGAAGACTGAACAACCGCTTCCAAAATCGGCACAAGCGCCTGAAGATTTGAAAGCTTACCTTCGTTAAGAAGGATGTATGGGTTCTCAAGATTCGCCATCATCTTATCTGCATCTGTGATGAAGTAAGGTGAAAGGTAACCACGGTCGAACTGCATGCCTTCAACAACTTCCAAAGAATTGTCCAAAGACTTCGCTTCTTCCACAGTGATAACGCCTTCGTTACCAACTTTGGACATCGCTTCCGCCAAAAGCTCACCGATAGACACTTCGCCGTTGGCAGAAATTGTACCAACCTGCTTGATCTCTTCGTTGCCTTTAACGTTTTTCGCACGTTTCGCAAGATCCGCAACAACAGCCGTCACAGCCATGTCGATCCCGCGCTTAAGGTCCATAGGGTTACGACCCGCAGACACAGCCTTCACGCCTTCATTGGCGATTGATTGCGCAAGCACAGTCGCAGTCGTCGTACCGTCACCGGCATGGTCATTGGCTTTTGAGGCCACTTCCTTGATCAACTGCGCGCCAGTGTTTTGACGAGCATTTGAAAGTTCGATTTCCTTGGCAACAGTCACACCGTCTTTTGTGGTGCGCGGCGCGCCAAAGCTTTTTTGAATTACAACATTGCGGCCTTTTGGTCCCAACGTCACTTTTACTGCATTCGCAAGAATGTTAATTCCTGCAAGCATATCTTCGCGGGCATCTGCGCCCAATTTTACATCTTTTGCAGACATAGTAATCTACTCCTGTTTTTCTAAAATTAAATTAAGCAACAATTCCGATAATGTCGGATTCTTTCATGACCATGAGCTCTTCACCGTCAATTGTTACTTCCGTACCTGCCCATTTGGAAAAGATAACCTTATCCTTCGGCTTAACGTCAAGCGGACGAACATCGCCATTATCGTTTACATGGCCATTGCCAACCGCAACGATTTCACCTTCCATGGGTTTTTCTGAAGCTGTATCGGGAATGATAATCCCGCCTTTGGTTTTGGTATCCGCTTCAACGCGGCGGACAAGAACGCGATCATGTAGAGGACGAAATTTCATTTCATCTTTCTCCTTTGGTTTGGTTGATAACAAGCAGACTTTCGCGACCCAAATTCATGCGGACAACAAAAGCCCCTCCAACGCATCGCTAAGCCTTATATAGACTCATATCTGCGAAGCTCCATACATATAGGAGAGTCGTGGAATTTTATCAAGTTTTAAAGATACAAAAAATTGACTTAATTCCATAACTAAAATACAATGGCTCATGTCTGATTTAGAAAAACAATTCGCCGCGCCGCATACCGCCGATAAACCTGCGGATCAAAGACAATTTTTAAGCGGCGTATACTGCGATATCATGGGAACGCTCATCCGCCGCGCCAGCCCAAGCGGGCTGTTAGGTGTGGATGACGGCATACGCGGATATTTAAGAGCCCAAGCCGCTATGAGGCGCCCAATCACCTTAATTTCTAAAATACCAGGACATGCGGAAGTTACCCCACAAACCGGGCTCATAAAGGAATTCGGCGACGTGCAACCCAAATTAGCCTACCGAAACGCACTTCTTGAGGAGCTTATTGACGATGCCCCCGAATTCTCAGGCCTTATGGCCGTAAAACATATAGACCCCAGAACACCCCAAGCGAAACAAATGTTTGCCCGTTATTATGATCGCGGCAGAGAAGAATTCGAACCACCTCCCCCCGCTTAGAAATGTTGGTAGTTAAGGCTTTCGCAAGAATTATCATGTAAAATAGGAGATATAAAGGGTATAATATCCTTAATGATAGGCCGCTCCCGCAAGGCAAGTTTGTCAAACCCATTTGCTTTTAAGCAAGGCGCAAGGAGTGCAGCCTATTAAACATAGGCAAGCGACGCAGGCAGCGTCGCATAAAAAGAAATGGGGAAGACAAATGGCTGATTTAATTAAACAAATGGGTGATTATCGTCTTACAACGGCGCAAATCTACTATCACATGCCTGATTTCGAGCAAATCTTGCAGGAATTCATCTGGCAGGACTACGATCTGGCCCCGAAATTCCCTAACCTCTTTAAATTTCTCGATTTCTGGGAAAAGAAAATCGAAGGCCGCCTCCACTCGGTTTACGTCGCAAAACGCGAAATCATCACAAGCTCGGACTACCGCAATGCAGATTGGGAAGGCACGCTGCAATAAGCTTTATACAAGGTTTATTCGTATACAAAACCGCCCTGCGTTTCTGCTTGCGCTACGAGGATCAATACCGCTACTGCGCCGTCGAACGCATTCACTACGCTATCAAATGAAAACTCTTTGCCGGTAAAAACAAACGCCTGCGCGCTTTTTGCCGCTTGATCGGCTTTAGACGGTAAATTTTGTCCTGATAATAGTCTCATAATTATAGTCTCCCTGTTTTTAAGTGATACATAAGCCCAAAACTACCCGTTTTTATCAACTTACAGGGAAACACTTTGCAAACACCATGCCAGTTTTATGAAAAATACTACTCTACAGGAACAAGCGTAACCTTCAAACCCTCAAGGCTATCATCCATGATTAACTGACAAGACAGCCGAGAATTGCTCTCCAGATGAAACGCCTCATCCAGCATATCTTCCTCTTCCGCCCGCATTTCTGGAATTTTATCCATCCAAGCCTCATCCACATAGACATGGCATGTCGCGCACGCGCAGCAGCCCCCGCACTCGGCCTTAATCGGCAAGCCGTGGTCACGGATAATCTCCATCACGCGCCACCCTTCAATCGCATCCAGCGCATGCTCTTTACCGTCCAAATCTGTAACGTAAATTTTCATCCTCGCAAACTATTCTTTATCCGCTTTACCGGACATCACATGATGCACACCAAACGCCATCCCTAAACTCGAGAGCAAGACCATCGCATAATCGGTCACCGCCTGCACGGATGCATTCAAAATATCATTCAAAAGCGGGCTTTCACCGTTCACTTCAGGGGCAATCATTTGCACGATAGACAGCAACATAATCAAAATAATACCCGTCGGCACAAAACATAAAAGCCACACACCGATCATATAAAATGACGATACATAAGCGCGAAATTTCGAAATATATTCACTCACACTATACCCCAGCGCAACCGGCACATATATCCAGAACAAACGAAACGCCCAGATCATAAGCGCCATCAAAGCCAGCGCGAGAAAAAACGAACTCAATGGGTCAGGACCGCCATCGGCCTGCGCCGCGGCTATCTGCTCGGGGGTCACAAACGTCATCCCCAAAGACAAAGACAGCGCCAACTTAATCAAAAGATACAAAATCCCCGCGGCCAATATCGGCGGAGAGCCAAGCATTTGCGATTTGCTTAGCATCTCATGGCTCTTTGAATAAACCGCCATCACCATAATCTGCGCGATCACAATCCCTTCAACAAAATGCGACGGAATAAGCATCAAGCCCTGACGCAAAAGATTATCCTCCAGCCCCATCAGTAAAATGCCGATAAAACTCAGCGCCTTCATGCCCAAAACAAACGCAGACACGCGGGCAAGCTGCTTGCGCTCTTGCCAAACATATATATATGCATTTGATGCAGATTCTACGAAATCGAACTTTGCCATTATGTGTGCGTGCCTTATATAGAGACTGGAACTTAAGTTTATAACGACACGCCCGCAAGCCGAAAGTATAAAATGTCACTAACTCGCAATCCTAATCCTCGCGCAATTTCAATTTGGCTCTTCGCCTGTGCGTTCATGGTCTTTGCCATGATGATCATCGGCGCGATCACGCGGCTTACGGAATCCGGCCTGTCTATGGTCGAATGGCGCCCCCTCATCGGCAGCCTTCCGCCTCTCAATCAGGCCGAATGGGAACGGGTTTTTGCGCTCTATCAAGAAACCCCGGAATTCACAAAAAAGAATTTCTGGATGGAAATCGGAGATTTCAAAAACATCTTCTTTTGGGAATGGTTTCACCGTCTTTGGGGGCGCGCCATCGGCCTCGTTTTTGCCCTTCCACTTGCCTATTTTTGGATTAGAAAAATGATCCCCCAAGGATACGGCCTCAAACTTTTCCTCATGCTTGTTTTAGGCGGCATGCAAGGGGTGATGGGATGGTATATGGTCGCAAGCGGGCTGGTCGATATTCCCGCTGTCAGCCACTTCCGGCTCACCGCACATTTGTCTCTGGCCTTCCTCATTTTAGGGCTACTGCTCTGGCTTGCCTTTTCACTGTGCGCCGAAAGAAAATATTCTGAACGCTCCGTATTTATATTCGGGATTTTCACACTTGGCATAGTCGCCGTAACAATCATCTGGGGCGCCTTCACCGCCGGGCTGGATGGTGGCTTAATCTACAACACATGGCCGCATATGGGCGGCAGCATCATTCCCGATGAAGTCTCAACCACAGGCCTTAAAGCTTTGATTCTAAACCCCGCAGGGGTGCAATTCACCCATCGCTGGCTTGCCGTCGCTGCGTTATTATCTGTATTCTCTTTTTGGCTATACGCTCAGAAACGCGGCGTCTCGTTTACAGGGCTTAACCTTCTTGCCCTCATGGGTTTTGTGCAACTCGGCCTTGGGCTCGCCACACTTTTAAGCGGTGTAAATATTGCTCTGGCGACACTGCATCAAGCCGGCGCAGCCATCGTGGTCGCCCTGATGGTGTTCGCGCTATATCAAACCAAACCCGCTAAAAAACAGGCATAAATTTAATCAGTGTCTTTTTGGTCTTTTCTGGATTTTGAGGACATGAATGTCATCTGTTTTTTGCCCGAACTTTGCGGCACGAACTCATCTTTCGGCTCTTCAATCGGTGCAGGATTAGGCGGCGGAACTTCATCTACCACAGGATCAACAACTGGCGGCGAATCTTTCATTATGGCGCTTGCCGTCATCTGTTTGGCCGAAATGCTTGGCGGCCCGGATTGCACAGGCATCACAGGCTGAACATCTTCATGCGCCGGCTCTTGGACTTGCGACGCAGGCGGAGGCGCGGCAGCAACAGGAGGAGGTGCAATAAAACGATCAACAATCGCAGGAGAATAAACCTTAAGAGCAATCGCTCTGCCCCAATCCTTAATCAGGCGTTCCACATATTCAACCTGAAGCACGCCATCAACCACGCTGCGCTCTTCAACATGATCAAGAACCTCAAGCATAACAATGCGGCGCTTATCAGCCTCACCTTCCAGTTCAGCGCGTCGCTCAAGGTCTTGTGTGCCCTTTGTATCAAAGCCGATAAGCTCTTCGCCCAAAACAACCTTCGCTGCCTGTGGCCAATTTTTCGCATACAAAATCCGTCCGCTTTGATTGGCGATGATATATAAAAGCTCAAGCGCTTCCTTAAACTCGTCGAATTTATCCGCCAAAAGCTTATTGGCTTCGCGCTGATCGGCATCTTCGGGGTGGCTAATGATGTCACTCATAGTATTTATCACGCTCGTTAAAATCTTTCCCTTAAGAGTAATATGTTCGCACATAAGAATGAAGAGTAAATGAAGGCAATCACTTTATTACTGATTAGGCTTCACGGAAATTTCGTCACCAACAACGGTAACCTCAGGTTTGGCAGCTTCCACTGCGCGATCCATACGGCTTTGAGTAATCTCTCCGCCCGCCGCAATAATCTGTTCCTTCTTCGCGGCAAACGTCGCCTCAGCGTCCGCCTCACTCAACTCATAACCATAAGGGTTATCGCCGCGATATATAATCTCTGCAGGCTCACGGGGAGGCTTCGCTTCACCGCTGCTACCGCCAAAAATACCTTTAATGCGATTGCCCGCACCGCGGCGGAAAGCATCACGAACAGGCGTTTTCTCGGCCTCTGGCGCAACCTCCTCAAACAATGGGCTCTGCATTTTTTGTCCTGCAGTTCTCTGACCTAAATCATTTTGCAGCGACTCAACAATGCCCTGAATATTTCTGGAAAAATAAAAATACTCGTCTTCGTAATTCCTAACACCTGAATCACGGCCTTCGCCGCGCATGGAAGACAGAGACGCTTCTGTTATTTTCGCAAGCGTCGGAAATCTTTCCATCATATAATCATAATGCTGCTTGGAATTCATGCCGTGCTTCTTGACTGCCTCCATCAACGCATCCGCTTTTGCAGGATCGCGAAATTCATCAGGCAGCGGCACCATCACAATCGTTTCAAGCGCGCGGTCATAATATCCAATAACCGGCCCTTGCGTATCATCGGTAATCGCACTGGCATCCACCGCCGCCAAAGGCACTTCAAGCAAACCATTCGCGCCCAAACCATCCGTAGGTCCGTTTTGCGAACGCAAGAACGCAACATCTTTCGCGCTCAAAAGTGTTGGCCGCGTATAAAGCTTAGCCGCCATATCCGACAAACCTTGAAGCTTGACCGAATTGGCTTTGAACTCTTCAACGGTAAACGGCTTTGAATTCGGATCAGGCGCAGACCTGCTCGCCTCAACGCGCGGCGGCGCAATCCTCACGGGCGGCACGTCGGAAGCCAGCGGCGCGGCGCTGGGCTGGGCGCGGGAAATAACATCGTCCAAAGGAGAGATTTTATTATCATCATACGGCGTTTTCACATCATTCACCGCCATCATGAAATCAGGATAAGACGCCCAGAGCTTCACTACATTTTGCGAATCCATTGTCGGCGATTGGAACATCATTGCAAAACCGGCATCCGCCGCCATTGCCGCCGCGATTTTTTCATCGGTAAAGATGCTTGTCGCAATCGTCGACCCCGAGCCTTCCAAAACGGCAACATTGGCTTTCGTATAGAGCAAATCGCAAAAAATCGCGTTTCTTTCCTTTTGGCTCAAAGTCTGCCCCGCATATTCAGGGGCGATCTCTTCAAGCTTTTCTTGCGTAAAGAAAATCTCGTTCAGCTTCTCGCCATTAATTTCTTCAATCGTGAAAATATTGGAGCGTACCTCAACAGCGGAAATATACATCTTTCTATCCGCGCGAAACGTCATCGCCCCGCCATTATTATTTCGATAACCTTTGCTCATTTCGTTATAGGCATTGATAATATCATCGGTGCTGAAGTCCTCGCCGCCTACGCTGAAACGCAATGCACCGTCCTGTAATTTCGGATGCAATGTGGGATTACGCACAAGCGCACTGCTAAATTCTGGCTTGCCGGCCTCTTCAACCATAGTGCCGACGGTCTGCTCCACGCCTTCAACAAACGCATCTGCATCACCACTGCGCACCGCATCCATAACCCCGGAGACGAAAATGTCTCTATGGCGCTCATCACCAAACGGCAGCGAGGTAATGGAATACAGCATCACCAGCATTTCTGCTTCAAACTCTTCATCCGTGCCGGTATGGGCGGCTTTCGCCTGGCTGTAAAACGCCTTTAAACGCTCGCGGAATTCATTCGGTGAATCCGCAAATTCAGGCGCTAATCCTTCATCCAGAATTTGATCCAGCCCAATGCCCGTATACGCGCGCGTAAGCTCGTTAAACAGATCATTCCCACCAGCAAGACCTGAAAGTCTCCCTGTCTCCTCGAGCAAAATCCCTTTCGCATAAGGCGATACTTCCATAAGCGAACCGTTGAAAATTTGGAAGTCGAGAAGCGCCCCCTCACGATACATAACATCCAGAGACTTAACGAGGCCTTCAACCATATCTTTAGTCTCTTGGCGCTTAAGTTCCAGCTGCTCTGGAGTTAGACCTTCAGTCTCCCCCATATACTCCATAATTTTTGTAATATTTTCATCTCTTAAGAGAAACTGCCCCTTATCAGGGTGATACTCCCATGGCTGCAAATGCGGCAATTGCGTATTCATGTCGAGAACTTGCGGATGCCCTAAAACAATCATCACACCCTGAAGGCCTGCCTGTGACTTCCAACCAAAATCTCCCCCAACATCAATATCAGTTGGAAGCTCAAGTCCCATCAAGTCACCGGCAACGGATTCAATGAGAAAATCAGGAACGCCATTATCACGCTGCTCCTGAATTTTTTTTGCAATTTGCTCGTTTAAAATTAGCAGCAAACCGGGCCTTGGCTCTAAACCAAGTATGTCTGCCATTTTCGGGGTCAAACCACCTAAAGCAGTCTCCACAGCGTTCTCCGCCTCTTCCAGAGACGGCTCAGGCTCTACCGGAGGGGGCGCAGGTGGTGTCACCGGAGGGGGCGCAGGTGGTGTCACCGGAGGAGGCGCAGGTGGTGTCGCCGGAGGAGGCGCAGGTGGTGTCGCCGGAGGAGGCGCAGGTGTTACTGTCGGAGAAGAAGTAACACCAAGAATCCCATCTTCTCTTGCCTGCTCCAAAGCAGATATAACATCTTCTGAATTATCTATGAGCTTAAAGAATAAATTAGGGTTTGCCACAATCGGCTCTGGCAAGCCCAGCTCTTCAAACTTTTTCGAGAGTTCCGCGCGCCCTAAAGGGTTATTTAATATCTTAAGTGCTTGATATTTAAGACTTGAGCGCGCAGCACCCAAACTCTCAGAGAGCTTGTCCCGCAGTTCTTCTGTATATCCTTTCGAAACATCATAATCGATTTTATCTTCAGGTTTTTCGGCAACGTCATTAATCAAACCAATAAGAGCCTCAACACCTTTTTGCACGTCAGGTGCCAAAGTTGCTTCACCGCCAGGGTTAACCCCCAAAGCGGTCAACGCTTCTTGAATGTTATTAAGTTGTTCCGGCGTCAATGCCATGAAAATACCCTCTTATTTCAGCCCCATTCTTGTTTTTATAACGGGCCATAATCTCTATTTATTACCATCTTAAGCCGTTGATTTTATTATCACTTTTTAAATGCGCACTCACGCATCACGGCTAAGTTAAAATCATTATGCCACAAACCACCCCAAAATACAAACTTTTGAGCTATTTTTTCTAATGATTTCAATTGGTTAACAAAAGGTTAACAGGATTTACGAAAAGCTCTCTGCGATATCGTGATAAAATTGCAAATACCCCTGAAGACAGGCCGCTTTGGTGAATTCCCGCTCATAACGCATATACCCCTGATGCACGATCCTGTTTTCTAAATCAGGGTCGTCCATAATGCGGCGTATACACATCTTAATCGCCTGCACGTCATCAATCGGCGCCATCATCCCGTCTTGTTCATGCTTCACGAATTGCCGCGGCCCGTCAGCATCACTGACCACCACAGGCACGCGCTGCGCCCAGCTTTGCACAAACACCGTCCCGAAGCCTTCATTGCGCGAGATAAAGGTACAAATATCGGCAAGCTCAAACAGCCGCGCCCGGTCGGTCTGCCAGCCAATTAACTTCACTCGGGTCCCCACGCCGAGCTTCTCGATAAGCCGCTCCAGCGCGCCGCGCTGCGGGCCTTCACCCGCAATCCACAGATAAACTTCCGGTAGCTCCGCCGCCACCTTAATCAGCGTATCAAACGCCTTATCATCATGCAGCCGCCCAAGGCCCAGCAACAAAACCGCCCCATCTGGCGTATCGAAATCAGCCCGGCTCATCTCCGATGTCGGGCGCTCGACTTCCGCAAAGTTATTGATATGGCGCACACGCCCGCTCTCAACCCCATTTCCGATTAAATACTCGCCAATTTCTGGCGTAATCGTCACAAAATAATCAGATGATTTGAAGTATTTGAGCTTATAAGGGCTGCCTAAACGCGAGACTACATAATAGCGCGGAATGCCCATAGAAGGTCGCCATGAAGGCACTTTCGCCGGCGCACGGCTCATCCAACATTGAACAATATCGGGCTTAAAATTCTTAATGATTTTTGTAATCGCCAAAGGGGTGAAAATATCTATTTTACCACCAAACCGCAAAATATGAACTTTGATCCCCGCTTTCTCAAGCTGTGGAACGCGGAGCGCGTTTTCACGCGTGACAACTTCTATATGTTCCCCTGCCTCATGCATGGCAAGGCACATATCGACAAACGCCGTCTCTGCGCCTCCAAAAGGCGCGCCTGCCATAACGTGGAGAATTCTCATGCCGCTAAACTCTACAAAGGTTTATTCTTCAGAAGGCTCGTCTCCGTCTTCCGGTGCGTCTTCCGGCTCAACCGCTTCCTCTGCAGCCTCAGCTTCTATGGCCTCAGCCTCAGCTTTTTCTGCTTCTGCTTTTTCTGCCTCTTCCTCAATCGCTTTCGCGCGCGCATCATCGTCTTGGGCTTGCATGCGCTGCGGCAAGCTTATCAAAGTCGCCCGCAACAATTCCGTCATCTGCGCTTGCGTTTTATCCATGTTTTTCAACAAATATCCGCACGCCTCGGGCGATGTCACAGGAATTTTCTTCACTTCTTTTTCTGCTTCATCACGCGTTTTATCAATCAGCTTAAAGAATTTTTCAAAATCTTTTTTCTGCGCGTAATCCTGCGCCAGCACCAAATTATCAATATTCGAATCAGCCTCCTTCAGGATGGGGTTCACTTCCGCCGCCCACCCATCAAAGCGTGTATCCATCTGCTCTTTCATATCGGGATTGGCCTCCCCGCAGGCCCGCACAGCCGAATCAATGCTGCCACGCACCGCTTCCACAACCCGCACCATATTATAATTGCCGTATATAGTATTGAAATGCCGCAAACTTGGCTCATCCAAACCGTCTGTAAAGGCCTTTGCCGCCTCAACAACAGGGTTTGGTTTCGGCGCTTCCGCCACCTCTTCTTGCGCCAGGACGACGCCAGAGCCGCAAAATACCATCACTGCAAACACGAATAAAAATCTGAACACGAAAACACTCTCCTAAAATTGGACTCTTGAAATTCCACTATACTCTATCGCGACAAGCATTGGAAAAAAAGGCGGAAATAAAAGGAGGAAATAAAGACAAAAAAAAAGCCTGTATGCCGGATCTGAAAATACTGAATGCGGGGCATTGCGCATACCTTCAAAAACTTCATACAGGCCAGTGCGCATGACATAAGAGGTAAACTTTATAAAACCCTTGGAACCCTGAAAGAAAAAAGGCTCGTGAACCGAGCTCTTTTTATAAGTGCCGCGAGGAACTTGCCTCCCCCTGCTCGCACTCTTTATTCACACTACTCTTATTACTCTAACCGTTTGCCTTCGGTCTTTTTGCTCTTGTAATACGTCCCTGTATCACTGGTCTAAATCTTAAAGGAGATAAAATCACCCTATATATTTAACATAACACATAAAGTCTGAATAAAAAGTAAATAAAATTTGAAATGATTTTGGCCCTTTTTAAAGATGAATTTTTGCAAAACCATCCGCAATGCTTGCGCAAAACCGTTTTTTATGGCTTTTTACCACTCGAAACAACGGTTTAGGCACATCATGACGCAAAGCACTCAAGTTACCGAGCTCCTCGTATCCGATAATCCGCAATATATGGGACATGAAAAAGTCTTTAAAATTGTCTCCGACGACCAAAATATCACGGCTTTTGTCGGTGTTCATAACATCGCCCTTGGCCCCGCACTCGGCGGCATACGGTATAAGGAATATGACAGCGAAGAAGACGCCATCACCGATGTGCTGCGCCTGTCCGAAGCCATGACATGGAAAAACGCCGCAGGCGGCCTTCACCATGGCGGCGGAAAAACCGTCATCATGGCGCTCCCTGGTCAACGCAAACCTGACAACGCCGTTTTGGATGTCCTTGCAGAAGGCCTGAATATCATCAACGCGTCCGCCCCTGTCTATTTCGGCGCGGAAGACATGAATATCAGCGAACAAGCCTTGAACTATATGGCCGAAAAAACCGACTGGCTTAAAGGCGCAAGCAGCGCAGACCCAAGCATTGTCGGCGGCGATCCCTCTCCCATCACCGCAATGGGCGTATATGAATGCATGAAAGTGGCGGTTAAACGTGAGCTAGGCAAAGACGATTTCAAAGGCCTTAGAATTTCCATGCAGGGCCTCGGCGCGGTCGGCGCGGATTTGGCAAAATACGCCCATGAAAACGGCGCGCACATTATCGCCTGCGATATGGTTGATACGCCATTTGAAAACCTCCGCGCGCAAGGCGTTGAGGTTGAACAAGTCGCCCTCGACGATATCTATGACGTAAAAGCAGACATCTTCGCCCCCAACGCAATTGGCGGCACGCTGAGCGACGACACAATTCACCGTTTAAAAGAATCGGGCGTAAAAATCGTCTGCGGCGCTGCCAATAACCAGCAACAAGACCAAATGGGCAATAGCCAAAGCAAACTGATGAAACGCCTCGGCATTCTATATTGCCCTGACTACATCGTAAATGCAGGCGGCGTTATATGGGTCGCCAAGGTCGGAGAAGATGCAAACGCCACAATCACCGATATTAAGGCAGGAGTGCCCCGCCGTTTCAGCGAAGTTCTGGATTTAGCGCAAAGCTCACCCGACAAAGATCTCGGCTCTATCGCATCTGAATATTCACGCCAGCGCGTCCACGCTGCGGAAGAAACACGTGACAAACCCGCCAAAACAGGCTGATATATTCCTATGAGAAATTCACAAAACGGTAATGTTCTTTGGTTTATATTAATTGCGGTCGCTCTGCTGGGCATGCTGACAATGGTTTTATCCCGCAGCGGCTCTGTCGTTGACCAAAGCGGTGACATCGAACAGCTCCGCATCAGCGGCGGTCAAATCCTGCGCTACGCCAAGTCTTTAGAATCCGGCATTCAGGAAATGACCCTGCGCGGCGTGTCTGAAAACGACATCTCATTCGAAAATGCCGCCCCCGCAATCGCGGCAAATGCAAATTGTACCACCACAGCGTGCCGCGTCTTCCATGTCGAGGGCGCAGGCCTGTCATATAAAGAATTTAACTCGGCCAATAGCGGAGCAGATTGGATCTTCACAGGGGCAAATAATGTCGGCACGACCGCAGGGCCGGTTGGCTCAACCGCAGACGGCACGGGCAATGACCTCATCATGCTTATGCCCGATATCAGCTCCGATCTTTGCATTCAAATCAACCGTGATTTAGGCGTGGGAACGCCCGGCACGCTGCCCGTTGAAACCACGGGCATAGACACAACCGTCTTTGACGGCACATACCCCACAGGCGGGCCAACCCTGCTTGATGGTGACCCAACACCGTTTGAGCTTAACCGAAAAACCGCAGGCTGCTTCGTTGATGCCAACGATTCAGACAAGGTCTATTTCTACTACGTCCTTCTTCCGCGATAAAAAAACGGCCCCTTTTCAGAGGCCGCTTCTCAAATTATTTACAATTCTAAACGAAAAACGATGGAAGAGATTACTTGTTCCACCAGCCTTTTTTCTTGGACTTCGGCGGCTCGTTCACAACTTCATATTCTTTCGCTGCGGCGGCCTCTTTCTTGGCTTCGGCATCATCATTCGACGCTTTCACAGCCTTAGCAGGTGCTTTCTTCGCCTTAGATGCAGGTTTCTTATCCTTAGCATCTGTGTCTTCTTTCTTGTCATCCTTGGCATCAGCCTTCTTTGCTGCCGCTGCTTTACGCGCAGGCTTAGGACTTTCTTCAGATTTAGGTTCTGAAGGCTCGTCCGATGACTTATCAGCCGCTTTAGATGCAGGTTTGCGCCCGCCTCCTTTCGGCTGCTTTTCATCCTTCGAAGACTCATCTTTTTGCGGGGCATCATCCTTTGAACCTGATCCAGAATCTTTTTGGTCTTTGCCTTGATCTGACCCTTGATCAGCATGCTGATCACGATTCTCGTCATTATTGTTACGACGACGACCACCGCGGCGCCCGCGTCTGCGGCTTGGCTTACGATTACCGTCATCATCTTCATCAGATGATTCTTCTGACTTCGAATTAGAATTAGAATGAGAGCTTGAAGCAACCGGCTTCTCATCGCCCTCAATCTCGTCATCATCGTCCTTGCCCAAAGGCTTCGACACTTCAACCCGTGAACCTGAAGCCCCGAGGCTGTCATCCGCACGAAGAACAATGCGGAAACCATGGCGCTCCTCCAAAGAAGCCAGATTATGACGTTTATTATTCAAGATATAAATCGCAACTTCCGTAGAAACATGAACCATGAGTTCGGCGGCGCGTTTTTTGCCGCCTTCCGCTTCAATATCACGAAGCACAAGGATAGAAGCCGCATCCGCAGTGCGCGTACGCCCTGATCCGTCACAAGACTTACAGGTTTCAAACTGCGTTTCGCCCAAAGACGCGCTCATACGTTGACGAGACATCTCCATCAAACCAAAGGATGAAATCCGTCCCATTTGGATGCGCGCCTTATCACCGGACAACGCATCGCGCATCTTGCGCTCAACCTTGCCGTTATTGCGGCGGTCTTCCATATCAATGAAGTCGATAACGATCAAACCGCCAAGGTCACGAAGACGAAGCTGACGGGCAACTTCTTCCGCGGCCTCAAGGTTTGTTTTCAGGGCTGTTTCCTCGATATGACGCTCTTTCGTCGCGCGGCCCGAGTTCACATCAACAGAAACAAGCGCCTCTGTCGGGTTGATAATCAAATATCCGCCTGATTTCAAAGTCACCGTCGTTTCACCAATCTCGGCGATCTGCCCCTCAACTTTAAATTTATTGAAGAGCGGCAAACCCGTATCGGTATATTCGATCACTTTTTTCGCATGCGAAGGAATCATCATCTTCATAAAATCTTTGGCGGTCTTAAAGCCAAGTTCGCCTGCAACATGCACTTCGTCGATATCGCGCGAATAATGATCACGCACAGCGCGTTTCACCAAATCCGCTTCTTCATACACAAGTGACGGCGCGGAAGATTCCAGCGTCAATTCACGAATGTTATTCCAGAGCTTCATCAGATAATCCAGATCACGCTTCACTTCTGTTTTCGTGCGCGTAACGCCGGCTGTACGAAGAATAACCGACATGCCCTTCGGCACTTCGAGATCCTTCATCATATCGCGCATTTTCGCGCGGTCTTTGTAGTTTGAAATTTTGCGTGATACGCCGCCCGCACGCGGGGAGTTCGGCATCAAAACGCAGTAACGACCGGGCAATGAAAGATAGCTGGTAACAGCTGCGCCTTTATTGCCGCGCTCTTCCTTGGAAACCTGAATAAGCATGATCTGACCACGCTTAACAACTTCCTGAATTTTATATTTACGGCGAAGGTTAAAGCGGAAACGGTTATTATCATCCGTTCCATCATCACCGCCGAAACTTTCAACGCGTTTAGAGCGATGCGCAGCATTTCCGCCGCGCCCGCCGCCTTGACCGCCACGGTTATTATTACGCCCGCGACCACCACGACCACCACGACCGCGATTATTATTACGCCCGCGGCCACGATTATTCTGGTCATCAGCGCCTTCAACAGTATTGCCGTTCGGACCTTCATCTTCGTCTTCGTCGGAAGAAACAGAATTACCGTTTACATCGCCGTCTTCATGCACATGTTCCGGTTCAGTATTTCCGCTGACTTCATCGTCCGCTTCATCTTCGTCATCATCAGAGCCAAGCCCTAAATCCCCGCCAAGCTCTTCAACTTCGTCTTTGTCATCATCAACAGTTTCAACTGTCTCTTCACTTTCATCGTCACCATCATCTTCTGATGGATCAACATGCGAATCTTCGGCTTCTTCAAGCTCATCATGCTCACGCAAAGCCTCTTCCTGCTCGGCCATCAAAGCCTCGCGATCAGAAACCGGAATGCGGAAATAATCAGGGTGAATTTCGCTGAAAGGAAGGAAACCATGGCGATTACCGCCATAATTCACAAAAGCAGCCTGTAAAGACGGCTCAACGCGGGTCACTTTAGCAAGATAGATATTGCCTTTTAAAGGCTTGCGGAATGAACTCTCATAATCAAATTCTTCCAAGCGGCCATCGGCCACCACTGCAACTCTCGTTTCTTCTTTGTGAGTCGCATCAATTAACATTGTCTTTTTCATTGGGTATTCTCCTGCGCGCAGGCCAGCCAGCTCCCGAAAGATGCTCGAACAGCGGGAAGCGGCGCCTGAGCGCTTAAATCGTATATCAAATTTTTAGCTGTACAGTTCGCGAAACCTTAAAAAATATTTTGCGCTAAAACCGTAGAGCTCGAACATCGAAATCACCTTACACCCGCATTTTGATTTCGGCAAGGTGAAAGTGATTCGTTTTTACAACACTTTGTTTTATAAAGGTCTTATGAGTGTAATTTTAAGCCAGCTTCGTCCAAACGCCTCTATCGTTATCCTAACAGGGGCGGGAATCTCCGCTGAAAGCGGCTTACAGACCTTCCGCGCAAGTGATGGCTTATGGGAGGGGCACAAGGTCGAAGACGTCGCAACACCGGAGGCCTTCGCCCGCGACCCCGTCCTCGTGCATGACTTCTATAATATGCGCAGACGCGATGTGCTCGCCGCCGCCCCAAACCCCGCACATATTGCCTTGGCGGAGCTGGAACAAAAATGGGCCGGAGACATCTTAATCGTCACTCAAAACATAGATGATCTGCATGACCGCGCAGGAAGCGCCAATCTCATTCACATGCACGGCGAAGTTCTGAAATCCTTTTGCACACATTGCGCCCGCGATGAAGGCCATGAACACACGACAAAATTTGAAATACGCGCAAACCTGTCTACGGCTGAAATTTGTCCGGAATGCGAATATGCTGGCGGCGTGCGCCCCGATATCGTCTGGTTCGGCGAACTGCCCTATGCCATGGACAAAATTTTCGATGCCCTGCAAAACGCAGACCTCTTCATCGCCATCGGCACATCGGGGCATGTATACCCCGCCGCGGGGTTCGTCTCTCAAGCGAGGGGCGCAGGTGCGCTTACCATCGAATGCAATCTTGAGCCCTCAAAAATCGCCAGCAACTTCGACGATCAAATCATCGGGCCTGCAGGGGCAACCATCCCCGCTCTCGTCCAAAGCCTTTTAAAACTGTAAGGAAGGCTTTACACCATAGGCTTCGTATATAATATTGAACCTATAAACGCATCATTCGATTTTAAGAGTACGCTTCCTTGATACGCAAATACACATTATTGCTGCTGACCTTCACCTTTGCGCTACTCGCCCAAAGCCTGTCTGCATATGCATTAGACATCAAAAACGTGCGCTTCGGGGATTATAACGACAAAGTGCGTCTTGTTCTGGACTTAAGCGAAGCTGCGCAATACCGCACCTTCGTTCTATCCGACCCCTATCGTATGGTCATTGATCTGCCGTCTTTCACATGGAGAGCAGGACAAGTTCAGGAGCCACAATCCGCAGGAATCACCGCCACCCGTCACGGCAATCTGGATACGAATACATCGCGCATCGTCTTTGATCTTAACCGCCCGATCAGCATCCAAAACGCCTTCACCCTGCCCGCCAGCGGCGAAAAGCCAAACCGCCTTGTGATTGATTTTGCCAATGCCAGCGAAAGCGTTTTCGCCAAAACCCAAAACAAGGTCTTCGGCGATCTGGATGACGAACCATCCTCGCCTAAGCAAGCTACCAAAATTGTGCCGTCGCAAAATAACGGCCAAAAACCCTTGGTCATTATTGATGCGGGCCATGGCGGCGTAGACCCCGGCGCATCCGGACATGGCGGATTATACGAACGAAATATCACGCTCGCCCTCGCCAAAGAACTTAAGAGTCAGTTGGTAAGCAGCGGCAAATACCGCGTTCACATGACGCGCGACAAAGACGTCTTTATAAAGTTACGCGAACGCGTAAACATCGCCAGAAGACATAACGGCGATCTCTTCATCTCCATTCACGCAGATGCTCTTGATAACAAAAGCGTGCAAGGTGCGTCCGTTTACACCCTCTCTGAAAAGGCATCCGATGCCCAAACCGCGAAACTCGCCGCGCGCGAGAACAAAGCCGACCTGATCGCTGGTGTGGATTTGGAAACAGAAGATAAAGACGTTGCCGACATACTGATGGATTTGGCGATGCGCGACACGATGAACCAATCCAAGTTCTTTGCAAACACTGTCGTCGACACGTTCAGAAGCAAGGGTCTGAAAACATTGGGCGATCCCCACCGCTCAGCAGGCTTCGCAGTCCTGAAAGCGCCCGATATCCCGTCTGTTCTTGTTGAAGCCGGCTTCATGTCGAACAAACAGGAAGCCAGTATGCTGAACACCCAGGCCCACAGAAAAAAAATTGCCACTGCCCTTAAAATAGGAATCGATAGATATTTCGATCAAGTTGCAAAAAACCAGCGCATGTAAACGCGCCTCCTTGCACATTCACCGCCCCTCAAAACCCGAAACATTTTTTATAATCACGGTTATTGGTCACAAATGTTGCAAATTTGCACTGAAATATAGAAAAAAGTGAAAAAACGCTTGAAAAACAGTGCTCAATGCTTTTGAGTTGTGTACAAGAAAATGAAACATATGCTCATAATGAGCCTAAAGTTTTACAATTAACCATTAATTTTTAAGAGGTCGAAATGAATAAGTTTGCAACAACACTATGCATCGCAGGTTCCGTATTGGCACTAGCCGCATGTTCTACATCAGAAACATACGATTCAGGCGCAAGCTACGCAACCGAGCGCACAGCCGGTGAAGTAGACAACGCAATGAAGAAAACTCCTGCTGATGCTGAAAAAGCAGAGCGCGTGTTCAAGACATACCAGTCTAAATAAGCTTTATTGTAATGAATTGAAAAAGGGCTGCTGTGAAGCGGCCCTTTTTTACGTCTGCTGAACAATAAACTACAAACACTGTGTTAGAAAAACCACAGATGAAATCTTTAACCTAGTTATTAAGCGTAAAGCTCCGCATATCTTCGTGGAACTCTGTCTGAACGGTTTTTTGAGGGTCTTCCTGCGACTCTACTTCAACCTCATCAGCCACCTCTTTTAAAGGCTGCACTTCTGAGGAGTGCCCCTCAACAAGGTCGATCGCCGCTTCAGGCGTCCCAAGATCAACTGCCGCATCTTCTATATCCGTCTCGACGCCATTGGCATCAATGCTTGGTCTGCGGGCAATCACAACAGGAAACCCGTTACGCTCTTTCAACGCTTTTCGAATAGCAGGCCAGCGCAAACGATCCTGATGCGTCCCTGATGTCTTAATCAGATATTTCATCTCGTCATTGGTCAGCTTCTTTTCCGGCACTTGCGCACGCTCTTCCATAGCTACAGATTGCTCCAATGTCGGATGTGCTTCCATGTAAAGCTTGTCGTCAATCCACGCCAGCTTGATCGGCTGGTCCACAACTGTGACTTTTGTGCCGACAGGAACCAAATCAAACGCTTCTATAATCTTTTCGGGATATAAACGAATACAACCGGAACTCACGCGGCGCCCGATACCGAACGGCCTATTCGTGCCATGAAAAGCATAAGTCGGCCACCCAAGATAAATTGCATGTGTACCCAGCGGGTTGTCAGGGCCGGGACCGTAAGAAACTTTAAGTTCAGGCTTTTCATCCCGCATCCGCTGCGTCGGCGTCCAAGTTGGATTAGCCTTCTTGCGTACAACCGTTGTCGTGCCTATCGGTGTATCTAGGCCGTCTCGCCCCACACCAATCGGCGTATGAAAAGGCTCTTCAGTACCATTCAAAAATGCATAAAAACGCATATCAGCAACATTAATCACAATCCCTTCGCGCGGCGCATCAGGCAAAAGATGCATCGTTGGCAAAATCAACTCCGTCCCCGCACCCGGAAGCCAGGGATCAACATATGGATTAGCAGCGCGAAGCTCTGTAAAACCAAGATTATAGTCTCTGGCCAAATGCACGAATGTATCTTCATGCGCGGCTCTATAATCAATCATCTCGCCGACATAGGGTTTATCATATCCAGCCGCCATAGCCGCAACAGGGGCAGCCAAATAAGCCACCACCGCTACTGCTAAAACCTTAAAAATCTGCGCTTTTCGCATCAGTTCATCGCCTTTTCTAAATTCTGGACGACTTTATCCATAAATTCAGTTGTTGTCAGCCATTTTTGTTGCTCACCAACCAAAAGAGCTAAATCCTTCGTCATATGCCCTGCCTCTACGGTCTCGACGCACACCCTCTCAAGCGTATTCGCAAAATCCACGACATCGTTACTACCGTCAAACTCCCCGCGATATTTCAATCCACGCGTCCACGCAAAAATTGAGGCAATCGGATTCGTCGACGTTGAATTACCCTTTTGATGCTCGCGATAATGCCGCGTCACCGTTCCGTGCGCGGCCTCCGCTTCCACGCATTTCCCGTCAGGTGTCAACAACACGGAGGTCATCAAACCCAGCGACCCAAACCCTTGCGCCACAATATCGCTCTGTACGTCTCCGTCATAATTTTTACACGCCCACACAAACCCGCCCTTGGATTTAATCGCCTGCGCGACCATGTCATCTATAAGACGGTGTTCGTACCACAAATCCTTCGCCTTAAAGGCCTCTTTAAATTCTGCATCAAAAATGCGCTGAAAAATCTCGATAAACTTCCCGTCATATTGCTTCAAGATCGTATTCTTGGTCGACATATACATGGGAAAGCCGCGATTAAGTGCGTAATTAAAAGAACTTCGTGCAAACCCTTCAATGCTTTCATCTAAGTTGTACATCGCCATCCCCACACCTGCGGATGGAAAATCAAAAACCTCATGCACTTCGGGCGTCCCGTCCTTTGGCGTATAAACAAGCTCCAGCTTCCCCGGTCCCGGAATTTTCAAATCGGTCGCTTTATACTGATCCCCAAATGCGTGGCGGCCAATGATGATCGGCTGCTCCCATCCCGGCACATATTTCGGCACGTTCTTCGTCGTAATCGGCTCGCGGAAAACAGTCCCGTTCAAGATATTGCGGATCGTCCCGTTCGGCGACTTCCACATTTTCTTGAGACCGAATTCTCCAACCCGCGCTTCATCGGGCGTGATCGTCGCGCATTTTACGCCCACGCCATGTTCCTTGATGGCATTCGCCGCATCAATCGTCACTTGGTCATCCGTTGCATCACGGTTTTGAATGGAAAGATCATAATATTTCAAATCCACATCCAGATACGGCAGGATCAAACGCTCCTTGATGAACGCCCAAATAATGCGCGTCATCTCGTCGCCGTCAATTTCTACGATCGGATTTTTAACTTTGATTTTGGTCATTATGTGCCTCGTGATTAATCTAAGCACATAATATAGGGGGATGAGGCGCTAGGCCAAGAGATTTTCAATTTCACCCTTAAGCTTCTCAAATGCTTTTTCAAAAACACCGCTTTTTATAATCCGCCCTTTATCCTGCATAAAAACTTCGTACATAGATGTCCGAGGGCCTACACGCCGAATAATAAAACTCAAATACGGCGAAAAATGCTCCGACTTATAATAGGTATAGCTGGCAACGCCCTCATCAAAATCACAATCCACGGTTCTGTAGGTCAAAACGCCGTTCGCCGCAGATTGCAGATACAGCCCGTCGAGCTGCTTAAACTGCCAATTCGTAAAACCTGAGGCGTGACTTTGTTTGGAAAACGGGATAATTTCACTCATAAACCCATTATATCACTTTTAAAAACGAGGGCAAAATAATGGCTTTGCTTCATACACCGAAAAAAGACAAGCGCTTCATTGCGCCAAGCTTCACTTTGCGAAACATCGACGGAAAAATGCTCTCATATGAGGATGTTAAAGGTAAAAACGGCACGGTCATCGCGTTTATTTGCAATCATTGCCCATACGTACACGCAATCATCAAACGCTTCGTCCATGACGCCAAAACCCTGCAAAGCCGCGGCATCGGCATTGCCTGCATCATGCCAAACGACACCGAAAACTACCCCGCCGATTCCTTTGAGAATATGAAAAAATTCAGCAATGAAAACGGCTTTTCCTTCCCTTATTTAATTGATGAAACGCAAGAGGTCGCCAAAAGCTATGACGCCGTTTGTACGCCCGATATTTTCGGCTTTGATGCTAAGGGCGCGCTCCAATATCGTGGCCGCCTCGACAGCGCAGGCCCAAGCAACGCCGATAATAACACGGTCAAAGAGCTTCTGAACGCTATGCTCGAAATCGCAAAGAGCGGCGCCGCCCCTGAAGAACAATTCTCCTCAATGGGCTGCTCAATTAAGTGGAAATAAGCGACGCAAATATTCTAATCGCTTGAAAATGCACTCTTATGTTTCTAATGTGATTTTTCGAGATAAATATAAGGAATCATAAATGTCTGACCTGCTTCAAGAAGTTGACGAAATCATGCGCCAAGAGCGTATGAAAAAACTCTGGGATGAAAACAAGAACTACATCATCACATTCGTCGTCGGCACAATTCTCCTGACAGCGCTTGTCTCGGGCTATCGCAGCTGGAACACAAGCCAGCAGCATAAACAAACCGCTGAACTTTCTACGCTGCAAACCGCCGAGAACTATCCCGAAAACATCCTGAGCGCAGACAAGCTCAAGCTGCGCGGCGGCCTTCGCGGAATAGCCTATCTCAACGCAGGAAACGCCTTCCTCGCCGAAGACAAAACCGATGAGGCGCTACAAATATTCCAAAAAGCATCCGCAGATAAAGGCATCCCGACAGACCTTCGCAGCCTTGCCGTGCTTATGAATGTCCGTTTAGCCTCCAATACCGAAGGCGCAGACACAAAAGAACTCCTCTCCCTGCTCACACCTATCGCGGGCAGCTCAGGCAATGCCTATGCCCCGCAAGCCCATTTGGAAATGGCTCTGCTTCAGGCGCATAAATTGGGCGACTACGAAAAAGCGCAAGCGCATCTTACCGAAATTTTGGAAACCCCGAATGTACCCGAAACGCTCTATAATCGCGCCCGCGACCTATCAGGCCTATACCGCCTGAAACAAAGCCAGAAGGATGCTGAAAATGATTAAGAAATATGGCCTCCTGACCCTTGCGGGCACTGCCCTGCTTCTATCCGCCTGTAGCGCGTTCACTGATGATGAAGCCCCGCCGCTACCCGGCGAACGTATAAGCGTTCTTGAGCTTCAAAAATCCCTTGAGCCGGATGACTCCGAACTTTCCGCCCAAGGCCTGATCACGCCTCCTGAATGGAGCAACGAATATTGGCCGCAAGCTGGCGGATACCCGAACCACTCCATGCAAAATCTGGCACTCAGCGGCGATAGCCTTAAACGCGTCTGGAGCTCAAAAATCGGCGATGGTGCAACAGATTCTCTGCCTCTGACCGCACAGCCCGTTGTCATTGATGGCCGCATTTTCACGCTCGACACCGAAGCCTATCTCTCGGCTTTCGACATCCAGAACGGCAAACGCCTCTGGCATAAGGACATGAAAGAAAAAGACGAAGATGACGCCGTGATCGGCGGCGGAATCGCGTTTGCAGAAGGGTATTTGTTCATCACTAACGGCTTTAATGAAATCCTTGCCGTAAACCCGAATGACGGCATCATCGTCTGGCGCAAGAAAATCCCCGGCCCGGCGCGCGCCGCACCAACAGTTATGAATGGCCGCATTTTTGTCACCACTCTCGATAGTCGTATTCTGGCGCTCGACAGCCGTGACGGCACAGCGCTTTGGGAATATCAAGGCATTCAGGAAACCGCTGGCCTTGTCGGCGCCGCAAGCCCGGCCGCCAATAATGATATCGTCGTCGCCGGATTTTCATCCGGTGAAGTTAGCGCCCTTCGGGTCGCAAATGGCTCGGTCGCATGGTCAGACAGCCTCTCGAATGTTCGCAATTTCGGCGGTTTGTCCTCTATTGCCGATATAAAAGCCTCCCCCGTGATCGACAAAGGCATCGTCTTCGCCGTCAGCTTTAACGGTCGCCTCATCGCCATTGATGAGCGCACAGGCACACGCATCTGGCAGCGCGAAATCGGCGGAACGCAAATTCCGTGGCTCGCAGGAAACCATCTTTTTGTACTCTCGAATGAAAACCAGGTCGTAGCTTTGGGCCGTGATACAGGCGCAATCCGCTGGGTCACTGAACTTCCCCGCTATAAAGATGAAGAGCCCATCCTCTTTACAGGACCGATCCTCGCAGGCGGACGCCTGATTTTAGCGGGCACAGATGGCCGCGTTTTCGAAATCAACCCTGAAAACGGCGAAATTTCCAGCCAGTGGGACGCAGGCGAAACAATCTCGATTGCGCCCGTAATCGCAGGCGGGACACTCTACATTCTGGCCAACAATGGCACACTCAGCGCATATCGCTAGACAGGCCACTCTTAAAGGTGATAACAAAGCGCGATGTTTACTTTAGCGCTCATAGGCCGCCCCAATGTCGGCAAATCAACTCTGTTCAACCGTATCGCGGGCAAGAAGCTCGCCATCGTTGATGACACACCGGGCGTAACCCGCGATTGGCGCACATCTGAAGGCTGGCTCTTTGATCGCGCCGTACGCATTATCGACACCGCCGGCCTGGAAGAAAAGTTTGATGATTCCATCCAAGGCCGCATGCGCAAACAAACCGAAAGCGCCCTGAAAAACGCCGACGCCGTTGTCTTTATGATTGATGGCCGTGCGGGTGTAACTCCGCTTGACCAACATTTCGCGCAGTGGCTACGCAAACAAAAAATCCCCGTGATCCTCGTCATAAACAAAGCCGAAACAGATAAAGCAATCGCAACCGCCATGGCGGAAAGCTACAGCCTCGGACTCGGTGATCCCGTTGCCCTTTCCGCCGAACATGGCACAGGCATGGAAGAGCTATATGAGATGCTCACGCCCTTCTTCCCCGAAGAAGACGAAACAGACAAAGGCGATGACGACGAGAATTTTGCCAGTCTTGAAGACCTTGATGAAATCGAAGGCAAAGAAGATTTCGAATTCGCGCAAGAGGAAGACGATCCGGAAAAACCCCTCAAGATCGCCATCGTGGGCCGTCCGAATGTCGGTAAATCAACCCTCCTCAATGCCATCGTCGAGGATGAACGCGTCATGACAGGCCCCGAAGCAGGCATCACCCGCGACGCCATCGCTGTCGATTGGGACTATAAGGATCGCCGCTTTAAGCTTGTGGACACCGCGGGCATGCGCAAAAAATCCAAAGTACAAGACAACATCGAGAAAATGAGCGTCGAGGATTCTATGCGCGCCATTCGCCTCGCACAAATCGTCGTTCTCGTAATTGATGGTAACGACCTGTTCGAAAAACAAGACCTGCAAATCGCCGAACACATCATCAATGAAGGCCGCGCCCTTGTCGTCGCCGTGAATAAATGGGATGTGGTGGGCGACCGTGATGAAGCTTTAGAAGAGCTTGCCCATAGAATGGAAACCTCGCTCGCGCAGATCAAAGAAATCCCGTATCAAACGATCTCCGCCCTGAACGGCAAAAATATCAACAAACTCCTAGATCGCTGCCTGTATACATACGAGCTTTGGAACAAACGTATCTCCACCGCCGGCCTCAACCGCTGGCTGGGAAAAATGGAAAGTCAAAACCCTGCGCCTCTCATCAGCGGCCGCCCCAACCGTTTGAAATACATCACCCAGATTAAAACGCGCCCCCCCACATTTGCTATGTGGGTTGCACGCCCTGATAAACTCCCCGAAGGTCATAAGCGTTTCATCATAAATGGCCTGCGCCGCGATTATGATATTCCGGGTGTACCCGTACGTCTTTTGATCCGGAAATCAAAAAACCCGTTCGCCTCTTAACCAAAAAACCCTTGAGTTCCGAAGCAGAATTTGAAACACATAGGATGTTCAAACATACAAGATAAAGACTATCTAAAAAATCACAGGAGCATAATTTTATGGATTTAACAGCCCTCGACCTTTCAAATGACAGCGAATTGATCGCCATGATTACATTTTGGGGCATGCGCCTGCTGACAGCAATTGCTATCCTTATTGCAGGATATGTCGTCGGAAACTGGCTTTCAAACCGCCTTAAGAGCCTTAAAAGACTTGACGACACTTTAAAAACGTTTCTCGGCGGAATGATTAAATACGTCGTTCTCGCCATTTCCTTTGTTGCCGTTCTCGGTCAACTGGGTGTACAAACCGCCAGCCTTCTTGCTGTGTTAGGCGCCGCTGGCTTGGCGATTGGCCTTGCCCTGCAAGGGACACTTTCAAATGTTGCCGCGGGTGTAATGATGCTTATCTTACGCCCCTTCAATGTTGGTGATTACATCGAAACCGGAAACGTAAAAGGCATCGTCAAATCATTATCCCTCTTCACGACCGAACTGAACACTCCCGAAAACGTCCATATTTTCGCGCCCAATTCACAGATCTGGAACTCAGAAATTTACAACTTTAACCGCAACCGTCAGCGCCGCTTCGATCTCGTAAACGGTATCTCATACGGCGATGACATTAACAAAGCCTTCAAAGCTATCGAAAAAGTCATCAAGGTCGAAAAACGCCTCGTCACAACCAAAGACAAAGAACCAATCGTATTTGTAACATCTTTAGGCGACTCATCCGTTAACATTACCGCCCGTTACTGGGTGGATGTGGCTGACTTCTGGGAGGTCAAATGGGACCTCACCAAGGCCACGAAAGAAGCCCTCGATGATGCAGGGATCACAATTCCGTTTCCAACGCGTACACTCGAAATTACACAAGAAAGTGCCGAAGCGCTTACTAAACCTGCTAATAAAAATAAGAAAAAAGCCGCTTAAAATCTAAAAGCTGTCATGAACATCAACAAGCGATGAGGATTCACGGCCCTCGCGCTGTTGTTTTTCATTGTCATTTCGGTTCGCCTTAAGACGATCAAAATACTTTTCATCGACGTCTGCGGTCACATAATTGCCGTCAAACACAGAACAATCAAAGTGGCGCTTACTATTCGGCTCATCCGTCGGAATAACCGCTTGGATCAAATCGCTTAAATCCTGATACACAAGCCAATCCGCGCCAATCTCTTCCTCGACCTCTTTCTCGGTTTTACCATGCGCAACCAATTCATCCTTCACGGGCATATCAATCCCGTAAACATTAGGGTAGCGAATCGGCGGCGCCGCAGAGGCAAAATAAACTTTCTTCGCGCCTGCATCCCTCGCCATATCAATAATCTGCCTAGAGGTCGTACCGCGCACGATGGAATCATCCACCAGCAAAACATTCTTGCCCTTAAACTCCAGCTCAATCGGGTTAAGCTTTTGACGCACTGATTTCTTACGCTCTTCCTGCCCCGGCATAATGAACGTACGCCCGATATAGCGGTTCTTGATAAACCCTTCACGAAACTTCACGCCCAACCGCACGGAAAGCTCCATCGCACTAGGGCGGCTGGATTCAGGAATAGGAATGACAACGTCGATATCGTGATCAGGATGGTCTCGCAGAATTTTATCCGCCAAATATTCTCCCATCCGCACACGCGCCTTATAAACCGAAGACCCTTCAATAATCGAATCAGGGCGGGCAAAATAAACATGCTCGAATATAC
This sequence comes from uncultured Micavibrio sp., assembly GCA_964350695.1. Lineage (GTDB taxonomy): Bacteria > Pseudomonadota > Alphaproteobacteria > Micavibrionales > Micavibrionaceae > TMED27. The sequence goes on along the minus strand of CAYGKM010000011.1, from coordinate 44,624 downwards.
ACGGCGTATGCGGTTTCTTCATTTTCGGAACATAAGTATGAAGCGCACCATCGCCATCCACATACACAATCTCACCGGGCTCCAAATCGCGAACCACCTCAAAACCAAGTGCATCCAAAGCTACGGTCTCGGAGGCCATCATATATTCGATGCGCCCGTCTTCCAGAATTTTCTGCCCGTAGACAATCGGGCGAATGCCGTTCGGATCACGAAAGCCCAAAACCCCGTGGCCGGAAAGCATCGCCACAACGGCGTACGCACCGCGGCATCTTTCATGCAATCTCTCGACAGCCTTAAAAACATCCTTCGGCGAAAGTCCCTTTTTATTTTTCTGCTGAAGCTCATGCGCCAGAATATTAAGCAGCACTTCAGAATCTGAATTCGTGTTTAAATGGCGGTGATCGGCGCTGAACAATTCCTCGGTGAGTTGCTCGTGATTGGTCAAGTTTCCGTTATGCGCGAGCACAATCCCGTACGGAGAGTTCACGTATAAGGGCTGCGATTCCGCCGAGCTGGCTGACCCTGCCGTAGGATAACGCACATGGCCGATCCCGATATTGCCCTTCAAATTGCGCATGTGGCGGGTATGAAAAACATCGCGCACCAAACCATTACTTTTGCGCAAATAAAACTTGCCCTGATCCTGCGTAACAATCCCCGCCGCGTCTTGGCCACGGTGCTGCAAAACCGTCAAAGCGTCATAAAGCGCCTGATTAACAGGAAGATATCCAAAAAGGGCAACTATACCGCACATAGGCTAATCATTCACTTTCGGTTGCTCGGTTTCGGGAAGCTTCTCTTCGAAAAGCTCATCCATTTTATCGCGAAAATCTTCGTCATACCCTAAAGGCTCCTGAAGCTCCTCGTCCTTAATAGTTGGAGTGTTTTTATTCGGGTTCAAGATGTTCAAATCCTCAAGCTTCTTTTTGGTGTTGGACATCTCCTCAACCTTCTTTATGCCCTCTTCCGCTTTTTCTTCCGCATCTTCGGGCAAGAAGCTCGCCAAAGCCTCGGACATACGCTCAATGTAAAAATGCGTACGGCTGTTCTCAAACCAAGACGTTTTGACCTCATCATCAATAAACAAATGTACGGGCAGATAAAGCAGCCCCAGTAACACAACGCCGCGAAGCGCCCCAAACACAAAACCAAGCGTGCGGTCAATCGCACCCAGGCCAATATTTTGCGCAATTTCCGCTAGAACATGGCTGAGGATAGACAGCGTAATCACGACCACGATGAAAATCGACCCATAAGCGACAACATCGGCCACAATGTCATACGGCAAAACCCCGAATAAACGCTCTGGCTCAATGCCCTCTTCTACGCCAAACCAACCGTTAACAATGGGCGCGAAAAGCGGTCCGCCGAAATACGCCGCAGCTAAACCGCCTACAACGCCTGCAATCGTTAAAACTTCGCGGATAAAGCCGCGTAAAAAGGCAATCAAAGCCGAAATCAAAAGAACAGCGAGAACAAGGATATCTACGATCATGAATTTTCAGCCTTTAAGCGGGTCAAGCAAGACCTTTTGTTTAGGCAAAAACACGCCAAAAAGCAAGGAGAAATCAAGACCTTATGATACTGCCGCCAAGGCCGCATTACTGCCCCCGCCAAATAAATCATTCAAAAGCTGTACGTGATCAATCTCTGAAATTCGTATTTGCCCGCCCGAGACCTTAACCGCCTTACCGTTCTTCTTGGTTTTCGGTACGACCGCCTCTTTAAAACCAAGCTTCGAAGCCTCTTTCAGGCGCAAATCTCCTTGCGCAACTTGGCGAATTTCACCCGCCAGCCCCACCTCGCCAAAAAACACCATCTCCGGCGGCAATGGATTATTTTGCAGGGCACTGATGAGCGCCGCCGCCACCGCCAAATCTGCCGCAGGTTCATGAATACGTATGCCCCCCGCAATGTTCAGGAAAATATCGCATGATGAAATCTGTATGCCGCACCGCGCCTCCAAAACAGCCACAATCATCGCCAAACGATTGGGATCCCACCCAATCACAGACCTGCGAGGAGATGCCAAAGACGACGGCGCAACTAAAGCCTGCACCTCCACAAGCATCGGGCGCGAGCCCTCCAAAGCCGCCAAAACGGCGCTTCCTGCGGCATTTTCTGCACGCTGTGAAAGAAATATCTCCGAAGGATTCTCAACCTCGATCAACCCCGCGCCCGCCATTTCAAACACGCCTATCTCGTCTGTCGGCCCGAAGCGGTTCTTAACCCCCCGCAAAATGCGAAATTGATGACTGCGGTCTCCTTCAAAGTAAAGCACTGTATCCACCATATGTTCCAGAACGCGCGGCCCCGCAATCTGCCCGTCTTTCGTCACATGCCCCACAAAAAGCACCGCCAGATCCCGTGCCTTGGCATGGCGAATAATCTCCTGCGCGCTCGTCCTCACCTGCGTAACCGTACCGGGCGCAGAATCAACATTATCGACATACATCGTTTGAATAGAATCAATCACCAAAAGCTGCACAGGCTTTTCGCTGCCGCCGCCTTCAACACTGGCGATAATGTCGCGTACATTGGTTGCCGCCGCCAATTCAACCGGAGAATCCGACAACCCCATACGCTGCGCCCGCATCCGCACTTGGTCGACAGATTCCTCGCCGGACACGTACACACACCGCACATTGCGCTTCGCCAGCGCGCAAACCGCCTGAAGCAAAAGCGTAGATTTACCGATCCCCGGATCCCCGCCAATCAATGTCGCGGAGCCGGGCACAAGCCCGCCGCCCAAAACCCGGTCAAACTCTTCAATCCCTGTAATGCTGCGCCTGTAAACTTTATGTTCCGCATCGCCCAGCGATACAAATTCAATCTTCCGGCCCTTCACATTACCGCTCATCCCCTTGGGCACGCTCGCCTGCACAACCTCCTCGGTGATGGTATTCCACTCCCCGCACGCTTCGCACTTCCCCGCCCAGCGGCTAGACACGCCGCCGCAGGATTGACACACATAAGATGTTTTTGATTTCGCCATAATAAAACCCTTAAAGACTATAAATCCTCAAGAATCACTATACACCACAAAAAGAACATTACAAGAACAAAGATGGCGCAAAGAAGTTAAAATTAAAAACCAACCAGTCGGTATAAAATATTACTGCGCGCTTTTACGTTCACGCTTTTCCGCCGCCGCCGCAATCTTCTCTTCTGCCTGTACGTTATCAAACTCGATCTTGAATTTATCTCTGTCTTTAGGCAAATAAAGCCCCTGCACATATTGAATGTCAGGATACCCCTGCTTAAGCTCCAGCGCATGCGCGGCGTCTTTAACGCCTTCAGCAACCATCACAACATCGGGCATCAACGTCCCCACAAACGAAATCACCTTCGCCAATGAATTCTCCCCTTCGGTGGAATACACAGAATGCCGGTCAATCTTCACATACTCCGCCAAATCCTCAAACTCCGCGAGACGCAGCACGTCATTCATATTTAAACCCACATCATCAATCGCAAACCCAACCCCCAAGGACTTATAAAGCGCCAGAACCTGCCGCCCCATCGCCAGATGCGGCGTAGATTCATGGATCTCGATAATGATTTTTTCATCTTCTGCCAGCGTAAGAGACTCAATGCGCTCCAGCGTTACTTTCACAAAATCCGAATCCCGCAAACTCCGCGCGGAAATATTGATCGAAACTTGGCGTTCATCGCTATATTCAAACTGCCCCAGAGCCGCAAGAAACAAAATCGCGTCAATCTCGGCGGTATATCCATGCTCGTAAAAGGCCATAATCGCGGGATAAGGCGGCATCGCTTCACCCTTGTAATCCTTCACCCTCAGCAACATTTCCCCCGGCATAGAAAGCGGCGCATGCGCGGAAATAATATGCCACGGCTCAATGCCGAATACGTCCTCTTGTCTCAAGATCATGTTCGCCAAGGAAACAAGCACCCGCAAACCATAAACGGCCTGCTCTTCATGCGCTTGACCTTCGGCATCTTTCACATGTTTTTGAAACGCCTGAATAAGATTTTCAATCCTTGTGAGCAGCGCCTTATCATATTCTTTTTTTATGTTTTTTTCTGGCATATGACTGAAATTTTACGCGCCTTCCTTCACCAAAGACCATTTAATTTTTGATTTTCTTTCAAGAGTTTGCCCATAAATGGCCAATTGTTTAGTCTTGCGCGGTTCAAACCCCTCACCCAAATAAACACTATCCTCTAAACGCATCTGTCCCGCAGAAAAAGAGAACCGCCACCCTGTGCCGCCCGGCAAACGAAGCAAGGCTTCCTGCCCATCACGAATAAGTGAAACCATCACGCGCGGGTGTAAGTGAAAGCGCAGCGCAATATCGAGCGGCTTCGTCGGCACAATTTGCGTATGCAGGGTCTCCTCGCCGCGTAAATCCTGTCCGTCATCACATAAATAAAGCCGCCTGCGGTGAATGACCCCGTTCAAACGCTGATACCCGTCATGGCTGCTCTCAAGCAAAACCGCGCCTTTTATATCCTCACGTCGAGACGTACATTTCTCCGCCCGCCGCGAAAAAGTACCATCATCACGAATTTCACAGGCATTTCTTGCCGCCAGCATAAGCGCGTTATGCGCAGGAGTTGCCCGCAAGGCGTCCGCCCATTCATCCGATACAGGGTGCGTGCCGCAATTCACAAACACCCGCTCGCGGCCATAATTCATCTCGAACGCGAGCGGCGCGGCATGCACGCCAATATCAAAACGCCGATTAACACGTACAGCGTCGCTTGGTCCGCAATCCATCATCACGGACATCCGCCCTAGGCTTGCGCGCTCAAACCCTGCAGACGGTAAGCTCTGCAAATTCTTCCCGCGTACGCTCGCCTGCGTGAGTATCATATCGAGCAACTCAGGATTGCCCTCTTGCGTCCCATGGAAAATCGCCAGCCCTTTATCATTATAACGGAAGAACCGAAGCGCAGGCCCCATCCGATCAATCGCATGCTGAATTTTCTCAGGCAGTGGATACCCGCCCGCCGAAAGCGCCACGCGTACATCGAGCAGAATTTGCAGCGCTTCCATAAGCTGCGCAGGGCTGCGCGATTTATGACTACCGTCTCCGGCTATCTGCGCATCAATTTCCACCTCAAGCCGCTCAAGCGCTTGATCGACCCAATCTTCATACCCCTCAAACGCAAGACCTGCATAAAGCAATCCTTTACACGCCTTGAATATCTCCAACGGTTTTACACCTTGAAACGCATCATGCGTAAACACCCGCGACAAATGCCGAGCTTGCAAAACCAAACTCTCGAAAAACACATCTTCGAAATCATCATAAGTTTCCGCAAAGCGTACGCTATTTTCCGTGAAAAACTCATACGCGCTAATCCACATCGCAATGCGCGTCCCGCAAATGCCCGGCGCCCAACTCGCTTCATGCCAGCGCGTATTTTGCTCAACCCAGCTATGAATCATGCAGCGCGCCTGCGCCCGTATCAACAAAACCGGCGAGCCTTGAATATGCGAATACGCTCGCAAATCCCGCAGCCAAACAAAACTCTGCACATCGTCAAAGCCATAATGACCGGGCATTTGTCCGTCACACAGCATCCGCCCGTTATCCGCATCTCCGGGCCATGAATCCGCAGGTTTAACCAAAAGCCGCTCCGGCACGTCCCCACGCAAGCTCCAATTATAAACAGCGCTATTATACGCAAAGCCTTGCGCGCGCTTTTTCAAGAGTCTGAAAATTTGAACCGGCATGCGGCTCCCCTTTCAAGTCAAAATATTAAGAACCTGCCCTTACGATCGAAGGGAGGCGATATTCTCTGCGTATTTCTCAGGGCCGTCTTTGAACACAGCCGTACCGGCCACCAAAACATTTGCCCCCGCCGCAATGCAGTCTTTCGCGGTCTGCGGATTAACGCCGCCATCAATTTCTAAATCTATGTTACGCCCGCTCGCGGTAATCATCTCCCGCGCCTGTTTAATCTTATTGAGCAGCGGAATAAAACTCTGCCCGCCAAAACCGGGGTTTACGGTCATAATCAAAATCAAATCCACCATATCCATGACATGATGAATGCTCTCGATCGGCGTTGCGGGATTAAGCGAAACCCCCGCCTTGACGCCATGCGATTTAATCGCCTGAAGCGTGCGGTGCAAATGCGGCCCCGCCTCGACATGCGCGGTGATGATATCACTGCCCGCATCCACGAAATCTTTGATCAGCGGGTCAACAGGCGCAACCATCAAATGCACATCAAACGGCTTTTTGGTCACTTTGCGGATCGCCTTCACAACCGGTGCGCCAAACGTCAAATTCGGCACGAAATGCCCGTCCATCACATCAATATGAATGTAATCCGCCCCCGCCTCGTCAATACGGCGCACTTCTTCGCCCAAAATAGAAAAATCGGAGGATAAAATGGAAGGCGCAATTTTTATCGGATTAGACATACGGCGGCATTCTTGTTTATGAACAAATCAAGTCTCTTCAATTTAGCAAATTTGAATATGCAAAGCCAGCGTTGAATAGAGCGTGATTCTAAATCTTTAAAGCACCCGCGGACCATGATTTATAAACACAGCGCCATCTTTCGCCAAATTCTCAAAATACGGCCAAACCTTGGCATCAAAATGCGGCGAGGATTCAAAAGGCGGCATCAAAGATGGTGAAAGCGGCGTAGATATATCCAACCTGGTTCGGCTTACAACGGCGCGCCCGTGCGAACCTTCATCAGGTGCGTTTACGCTCACAGCATTAATCTGCTTATCAGGAAAGGCATCACAAAGCGCGCGCACCGAAACGCCCGTCCCCATGCACATCCAGAATTCAGACGCATCTTTCGGCAAACCGTCGCGATAAACATCAACCAAAGCATCGTAAAATTCAGGGAACTCGAAACCAAACGGCATAATGAACGTATCGGAACTTTGCTGTGCAACCAGATAAGAACAGACCAGCGGCCTGCCATTAAACATGTAGTGAACGCCCTCTCCGTCTCGAACACCATTTTCCGCAGAGCTGTTAAATAGTGCCTCAACCTGCTTGTCATCTTTTGGTGGAAAAACAATCGTGAGTTTTTTACCCGCGTCCTTACAAGCCGCAGCCAAAGTAATATGCCCCGCCCCATACGGTGAAGACGCATATATAATTTCATTTTGAGGGATGGCATTTATTGCAGAGCGAAGCGCATAAAGCTTTGCGCCGCGACTTTGCACGACCCGTAAATCACCATATGCTTGCACCGGAAAAAGCTCTGATAAATCCATTCACCATCATCCTTATTTAAGAAACAGGACTGTAGCTTTAAAGTATTAATATGTCAAAATAACTCTTACGTATTTTTTGTCAAACGCGCGATATAAAATCCGTCCATCCCGCCAAGCGCGGCCTGATGAAACGGCAAAATCCGCAAATCACCCTCCGGCGTAATCGCCTCATCAAAGCCGCCCAGCTCTCCTGCGGTAATCGGCAAACGCTGAGCTTGCGGCTGCTTCGCCAAAAATACCGCAATCTGGTCCTCGCCCTCGGACTTTTGCAAAGAACACGTACAGTAGATCAAAACCCCGCCGGGCATAAGCATCTCAAACGCATTCTCCAATATCCGCGCCTGAATGGATTCTAATCCTGAAATATCTTTCGGGCTTTTCAAATGCATAACATCAGGGTGCCTGCGCACCGTTCCTGTCGCGCTACATGGCGCATCCAATAGAATATAGGGCGCAGGGTCTTTCGGACGCCAAGAACTTGCATCAGACGCGACAATCTCAACCGCTTCACCAAGCCCCATGCGCTGCAGATTTTCCGACAGCCGCTTCAAACGATTAGCAGAGCGGTCAAGCGCAACCACATGCGCACCCATCGCCGCAAGCTGCATGGTTTTGCCGCCCGGCGCCGCGCATAAATCAATCACGCTCTGCCCCCGTACGTCTCCCATCAAGCGTGCGGGAATAGCCGCCGATGCATCCTGCACCCACCAATGCCCCTCTTCAAACCCTTGGATCTCGGAAACATTCCCGCCCGAGGTCTTGCGCAAAGTGCCCGTCGTCATTTCCGTGGCCTTGAAATTACTCGCCCAGAAATTCCGTGAATCCTCATCCTTAATCGTAATATCCAAAGGCGCTTCCGATAAGTTCGCCGCCGCAATATGCGCCGCCGTCCCTAAGCCGTAATCTTCAATCCAGATTTTCAACAGCCACTCAGGCGTGTTCAGTCGCCCTTCATCTTGCCGCTCCAACCACTCACGGCCCACCCGCGTAATCGTTCGCAGAACGCCGTTCACAAACGCTTTTTGTTTCTCCATACCCAGACGCTCGGTCAGACTAACCGATGTATCCACCGCCGCATGATCCGGCACATCCATAAACGCGACTTGTGTAATGCCTAGACGAAGAATATTTTGCAAAGTTGCATTATGCGGCGGTTTTTTCTCTACCGCCTTTTCGATCAAATCATCAATCTGCCCCAAACGCCGAAGCGCCGTGGAAACCATCATCCGCGTGAACCCTTTGTCGCGCGAGGTCAGACCTTTAAAAATTTCATTTTGCTCCAAAACCTGATCCAGCGGCTGCTTGCGCTGCAAAACATCATCCAGCATAGACACCGCACAAAGCCGCGTGTTCAGGCCTTCCGTTCCTGCTTCGCCTTCTGGGATAGCCGTCGGCTCTACACTATTCATAAACGATCTTTCTTCTGCGCGGCAATCTCATGCTCGATAACATGCGCCTCATCAATCATCATCTCGTAAAATGTTCTCATTAATGCGGGCGGAACGCCTTTTTGCGCCGCGCGCTTTTCAGCCATATCAATCACCGCCTGCGCGCGCTCTGCCTGCACAACCTCCATACCCAGATCGGCTTTCATCTGGCCCACATTACGTACAATTTGAAATCGCTTCGCCAAAAGCTCTATAAGCTCGACATCCAGCGCATCAATCTGCGCGCGATAGTTTTTCAAGTATTGAGGAATATCATCACTCATATTTTTTAAGCTCTTTTCAAAAGGATAAATTTGCCCTACATCATGAGATATGACAGACGAAAAACCAACCCCAAAACCGCCTGCCGAAGACAAAACAGGCCACAAAAATAAGAAAAATCCTAAAGAGGCCCCTGAAAAGGAAATCGGCGGCTTCGAGGCCAGCGGCCTTCCCGAACCCACACGCTTTGGCGATTGGGAAGTGAAGGGGCGCTGCAGTGACTTTTAAAAAAATACTAAATATCAGTGTATTAGCCATTATTGCCCAAATATACGCGCCCGCTTCTGCCTACGAACCCGCCCCCACACCGATGGTGGTTGAAATCTTCACCAGCCGCGGCTGCCCCGCATGCCCACCCGCAGATCGCAACTTCTCCAGCGTTCTCCAAAGCAACCCCAACATTATCGGCCTGTCGTGCCACGTCACATATTTCAACAAAGGCCGAGGCACTGATATCTTCTCAAACGCCTTTTGTGACGCGCGCCAAGCCGTGTACAAGCTCGCACTCGGCGAAAAAAGCATCTACACGCCGATGATGGTCATGAACGGCAAAAGCATTACAACAGGAACAACCCCTGAAAAACTTAGAATAGGATTGCGCAATGCGCGCGCGATTAACCTGCCGCCCGTGGGCTTAAAATTAAATGGCCAATATCTCGATATCCGCCTGCCATCGGCCACCCTCACACAAGAAGCCGATATCTGGCTCTTTGAATACATCAAATCCCCGCAACAAAGCGGCTACGGCCAATACCGCAACACGGTATCAAACATCACAAAACTTATGCGGTGGAAGGGGCAAGCCATGAATATGGCTTTTCCCGTTAACCCGGGACTAGGTAAAGGCTTCGCCGTAATCGTTCAGGACTTCAAATCAGGCGTCATCACCGCAGGCAAAGTAGAATAAACCAACCAGTCGGTTTCTATTTCTTGAAATCTACAATCACAGGTACATGATCGGATGGTTTCTCCCAATCCCGTGCATGCTGCAAGATTGAATACCCCGCCAATTTATCCTTTAAAGGCTCCGTTACCCAAACATGGTCAAGCCTGCGCCCGCGATTTGATTTCTTCCAATCCCTGTTGCGGTATGACCACCACGTATAGGCTTTTTCCTCTTCAGGTATAAACTCCCGCGCCACATCTACAAACCCGAGAGCGGCTTTCATCTTATCTAGATCTGCACGCTCAACCGGCGTATGCGAAACAACCTTCGTCAATTGCTTGCTCGACCACACATCATGCTCATACGGCGCGATGTTAAAATCCCCAACTGCAATAACAGGCTGATCATTGCTATGCCGATCCTTAAACCAGCGGCTCATCTCATCTACAAAATCCAGCTTATGCGCAAATTTATCATTCAACGCAACATCGGGTTCATCCCCGCCCGCAGGAATATAGAGATTGTGTAAATCCACACCGCCAATCCGCGCCGCGATGTGGCGGCAATCTTCTCGCCCGACCCGGTGGTGTACGTCTTTTGTGTCCATCGGCAATTTCGACAAAATCGCCACGCCGTTATACCCCTTCATCCCTGTGAAATGCTGATGCACATACCCCATATCCCGCAAGGCATCGACAGGAAAAAACTCATCAGGCGATTTCGTTTCCTGCAAGCACAACACATCAGGCGAAACCTCATCAGTAAGGTCTTTGACCAACCCGATCCGAAGACGTACGGAGTTTATATTCCAAGTGACAATGCGCATACGATAAAACCAAGCCTAAAACGGCAACTGCGCCCCGGGCGGCAATCCCATCGCGCCCATCATACCTTCGGTCTCGACCTTGATCTTTTCGTCTTTAACATCATTGGCATTATTCATTGCCGCGATAATCAAATCCTCAAGGGTTTCTTTATCATCAGCCTTAACGATCGAAGGATCAATTTCAATTTTTGAAACAACACCGGCACAAGACACGGTAACTTTCACCAGCCCGCCGCCTGATTGTCCCTCGACATACACGTCTTTGAGCTTCTCCTGCATTTCCTGCAACTTGTGCTGCATCTGCTGCGCTTGCTTCATCATGTCTTTAAAATTAATCATCTGCCTTATCCTTCTTGATCTTGAATATACTTTATACCCCTTAATTCCGCATCAGGAAAGACCGCCAAAACCTCTTTCATGATAGGTGTATTCAAAACCTGTTCGCGCTCTGCCGAAAGCGCCGCATCGGCCTTTTCCGCCAATGTCGGCTGCCCTGCCGCACCTGACACACTCACCATCCAGCGATTGCCGGTAATCCGGCTGAGCGCAGCCCCTAAATCCTGCGTAAATTTCGGAAGAGCCTCTTCTTCGGGGCGAATTTCCAGACGCCCTTCTTCAAGCTTCACGAGATGCGCAAATTGATAAACCTGTGAGGACAGCAAAATCTCACCCCCAATCTCAAGAACCTGCACCACATCTTCCAGCGTTTTAATCTGCGGAATAACCATGGGATCAGAATCAGGGACAATCTCTAATGAGGTCGCTAGCGCCGCCATCTCGCTACCGCCCCGAGAACCCCCTTTGGGGATTTCAACGCTGGCCGGCGCGGAAACGCCGCCTGATGGCCCTGCAGAAGACCGACTGGTCGGCGCGCTTTGCGGCGGCTCTGCCGAAACACTGGCTGCGCTTGTACTCGCGGCTGGCGCAGGATTATCCTTGAGCGTCTTTAAAAGCTCCGCAGGGTCAGGTAAATCCGCAGCATACGCCAAACGAATAAGCACCATCTCTGCCGCGCTTTGCGGGTTTGGCGCAAGCTGCACTTCCGATAAACCCTTAAGCAATATCTGCCACGTTTTCGCCAATGTAGGCATCGAAAGCTGCGCCGCCATATCAGCCGCGCGGTTCACTTGGTCTTGCGTCATGCCTTGCTTCATGTCCTTCGCTTCCGGCACAGCGCGAAGCTTCGTCAACATATGACTGAGATCGAGCAAATCCTGCATCATCACAAGCGGGTCTGCGCCGCTACGATAAAGATCATCCATGATTTCGAGTGATTCAGGCATATTCCCCGATAGCGCATGCTCAAGCAAATCCATACTCCGCGCGCGATCCGCCAGCCCCAGCATATCTTCAACGGTTTCCGCCGTAATCAGTTCGCTATTTAACGCCATCGCTTGATCGAGGATAGAAAGCCCGTCCCGCACAGATCCATCCGCCGCGCGCGCAATCATCGCCACCGCAACGTCATCAATTTTTACGCCCTCTTGCTCACAAATAGAAACAAAATGCGCGGAAAGCGTAGGGATATCAACGCGCCGCAAATCAAACCGCTGACAGCGCGACAGCACGGTAATCGGTACTTTGCGGATCTCGGTGGTCGCAAAAATAAACTTCACATGCTCGGGCGGCTCTTCCAGCGTTTTCAAAAGCGCGTTAAACGCACTCTTCGAGAGCATATGCACCTCGTCGATCACATAAACCTTGTATCTGGCCTCAGAGGGTGCATAGCGAATGCCATCCAGAATTTCGCGGATATTCTCAACGCCTGTATTACTCGCCGCATCCATCTCGATCACATCAGGATGCCGATCCTGCGAGATCGCCTTGCAAATATCACAATCATCCGTCGGCCCAACTGTTGGCCCATCCTTATAATTAAGGGCTTTCGCAATAATTCGCGCCGTTGTTGTCTTCCCCACACCGCGCACCCCCGTGAGCATAAACGCATGCGCAACGCGTCCGGATTCGATGGCATTGGACAGCGTACGCACCAGCGCGTCCTGACCAATCAACTCATCAAAATTTTGCGGACGGTATTTACGGGCGAGAACTCTATATGCGGCTTGTTTTTCAGACATACCCTAAACCTAAGACGATTCCATATATCGGGCAAGGCAGGACTTGCGTTTTTTGGGCGATACCCCTATATAAAACTCGGAAGGCGGCGCGGGCGAAGTATTGCCCAACCCGGTCAGGGGCGAAAGCCAGCAGCCGTAAGTAATTTCTCGGGTCGTGTCCGTCTTCCACCTTCTCATAAATTCCCATGCCTTATCATTGAAACGCACCATAGTTTCCTATACATGTCTTGCATGGCAAAAAAAGCGTCAAATCCCGTGCTCAACGCGCTCCATAAACTCGCCGAAGCCGAGATGGTTTTCTGGCTGATGCCTGCGCTGATCGTCCTTCTCGTTGCCGGAACAATCGCCCAAAGATGGATTGGGCTTTTCCGCGCCCATGAAATGTTTTTCTCCAGTTTTGTGTTCTGGGCAGGGCCTATACCGCTACCGGGCGGCTTTCTCATCCTTGGACTATTAAGCCTGAACCTCACCCTCAAATTCCTGCTAAAAAGCGAATGGAGCTGGCGCAAAAGCGGCATCATTCTCTCTCATTTCGGCGCATTAATCCTGCTTATCGGCGGCTTGCTCACGGCCGTTTTCGCCCGTGAATCCTATATGCTGATCCCAGAAGGCAGCGCCACGCCCTATATCTACAGCTACACCGAACGCAATCTCAGCATATTCAAAGACCGCGAGGAAATCGCCCGCCTTCCCTATGAGAAAATCAAAAACTGGGATACCTCGGCGCTGCCCTTCAAAATAGAGGTACAAAGCTGGTGTAATAACTGCGCAATCGAAAAACGTGAAGCCCGCGAGGGCAAAACCTATCAATCCATGGCCGCCTTTATGGATTTAAAAAACGCCCCCGAAGAAACCGAGCCAGAAGCCAACCTTACAGGGTTGGAATTTAAAATCTCCGGCACAGATAAAGACGGCACCTATATCGGCTTTGACGGCATGCCCAAACCCATAGAGTTCACCGTCAATGGCGATGCATACACCCTCATCTTTGGAAAAGCACAAAATACGCTGCCTTTCTCCATCGCCCTCAAAGACTTCGTCAAAGATGATTACGAAGGCACAGAAATGGCGCGCGGCTATCACTCCGATGTGGTCGTCAAGGACGGAAACCTCGAATGGCCCGCGCGAATCGAAATGAATGCGCCGCTACGCTATAAAGGCTACACCTTCTTTCAATCCTCATTCCGCCAAACCCCCGAAATGGAAATGACCATCCTCGCCGTTGTGGAAAATAAAGGCTGGCTATTCCCCTATATTGGCGCACTGATTATCGGCCTCGGGCTTTTGCTTCACCCTGTTTTGGTGATGAGGGGGCGCAAACCATGATCCGTCTCCTCACGCTTATTCTCTGCGTATTCATCGCCTTGCCCGCGCAGGCGCAAGAGCTAAATATACGCAACTTCGAATCCCTGCCGATCCTTAACGAAGGCCGCATAAAACCAATTCAGAGCTTCGCCGATATTCAAAAAAAATTAATATCAGGAGATGAACAAGGGGCAAGCGCATGGCTCGCCAAAACCATCTTCGATCCCGCAAACGCCATCAAAGAACCTGTTTTCGAAATCCGCCGCGACACAATAAAAAACCAATTCGAACTGGATAAAAGCAGTACTTATTTTTCCTATGAAGACCTCCTCAAAGGCTTGGAAAAAACCCAAGGCTATGTTGAAGAACTTATCGCAAAAGACAACGCTGTCCTCACAGATGATGAAAAGGCGCTCCTCACGCTCCATGATAAAGCCCTCGGTTACACAAACTTACTGCGCAGCTTCTCCGCACTGATGCCGATTGAAAGCGGCGGCAATCAAACCCGTTTCCTGGACCTCAAGCCCAAAAGCGAACCCGCGCAAATGATGATGGCCGCAGGCGCTCAAAGCACGGCCTTCAAAGTCCTGCCCGCGCAATGGGAGACAGGGTTATGGCTCTCGCCTTGGGAAATGCTCCTCAGCGGCAACGGCTCTCCACCCTCTGCCGCGCTCCTCGAAAAATGGAACGAGGCCGGGCAAGCCTACAGAGCAGGAAACGCACAAAACTGGAGCGCCGCCATAGAGCAAATTAAAGAGATAACAAAAACCCAAAGCCAAAACGGATATTCCGAGACTCGCCTTAAAACCGAAGAATTTTACCGCAGCATAAAACCTTATCTCTGGATCATAACCCTCTATGCGGCGGGGTTTATTGCGGCGCTCTCTTCACGTTCAAAAACCGCCTTTGTGCTTACGATAATCGGCATCGCCGCACACGCCGCCTCCATTGCCCTTCGCATCTATATACTTGATCGCCCGCCCGTCGGTACGCTTTATGAATCCGTGCTCTTCGTCAGCCTGATCTGCGCAAGCCTTGGCCTCATATTCGCCGTGCGTAAAAAGCAATCCGTGCCCCTCATGGCAGGCACTTTAAGCGCCCTTGCGCTTCTTGCAATCAGCCCCGCGCTCATCAAAAACGGCGACAGCCTCGAAGTTTTAGTCGCGGTTCTTAATACCAATTTCTGGCTGGCAACTCACGTGATCTGCATCACAATTGGCTACGGTGTGTGCATCCTCACTGCCATGCTCGCCCATACCGCGCTCATCGCAAAAGCCTTAAACAAAGCCCCGATTCTTTGGCTTAAACTGCAGCAAAATATCTACCACCTTTCATTGCTCGCGCTATTTTTCACAACCTTTGGCACAATCCTTGGCGGCATTTGGGCCGACCAAAGCTGGGGGCGTTTCTGGGGCTGGGACCCGAAAGAAAACGGCGCGCTGCTGATCGTTCTGTGGCTGCTCTGGGTGCAGCATGGGCGGCTATCCAGCCACATTAAACCCCTCGGCTTCGTCAGCCTCATGGCGGCGCTTAACATCATCATCGCGCTTGCATGGTTCGGCGTAAATTTGCTGTCTGTCGGTCTGCATTCTTATGGATTTATTGACGGCGTTGCCGAAGGCTTCGCAATCTTCTGCGCCGCAGAAATCATTCTCATCTCCGCATTAACACTTAAAATAAAGACGCAAAAATCATGAAAACAAACCTCATCCTTTTTGTAATCATCGCCGGCCTTACCTATAGCGCGACGCTATACTTTGAAAGCCGTAAACCCGCAACAAAAGACATTACAATCGCCCCGCAAAGCCCGATTGGAGCAGCCACAATCGCCCCCCTGCCTGATTTCACCTTCACCGACAAAGACGGCAAAACGCTTGCTGCAAAAGACTTTAAAGGCAGACCCATAATCCTGAATTTTTGGGCCTCATGGTGTCCGCCCTGTATCAAAGAAATACCGCTCCTGATAAAGGCCGCGAAGGAACAAAACATCGCGCTGATCGCGCTGTCCTCGGACATAGACGAAGCGGCAATGAACGCATTTTTGAAAAAACAAAATTTAAGCGCTCCTCCCGAAAATGTCATCTTCGCATGGGATGAAAACACCAATATCACGCAAAAAATCTTCCAGACCTTTAAACTACCCGAAACAATTTTAATTGATTCCCAAGGCCTGATGCGCAGCAAAATTATCGGCGCAGATTGGGAGTATGACGATCTCGTGAAACAAATCGACTCTATAAAAGCTGCCGCTGATTAGAAAACGTTTCTTCTGGCGCAGGACTCTCAGCTCTATCCAAAAGGCCCAAATAATCATTCGCAACTTTCCCGACATCGGAAGACACCGGATAAAACTCCAACGCCTTTGCGCTTGATACCTCAACCAAACCGCGCGCAATTTCTTCCGCCCCGCTAAACCAATCCGCAGCATGCTCCAGTGAAATCATGACAGGCGCGCGATGATGAATATCGGCAAGCTCCCCATCGGCGGCCTTCGTTAAAATCGTAAACGTAACCTGATCACCAATTTTCGACCAAAGCCCGGCAAAGCAAAGAACATCAAGTTCGCGCAATGAAATATAATAAGGCTGTTTTTCCCCGCTCCCCTCACGCTTTTTCCACTCATAAAATCCGCTGGCGGGGATAAGGCATCGCCGCCCTTTCACCCAACTGTCTTTAAAAGAAGGTTTCTCGTGCACCGTTTCGCTGCGCGCATTGATCATCTTCGCCGCCATGGCAGGGTCATCTTCCCGCGCCCATTCAGGCCGAAACCCCCAACGGGCATTACCCATACGGTTTTTAATAACAATCGTTTGCTCTTGCATCGGTGCGCAGTTGTATCGCGGCTTGATATTCAATAGATTATCCAAACCCAAAAGCTCTTTGAGTTTGTTAGGCGGGAGATGAAAAGCAAAACGACCACACATATGAAAAAAATAATATAAATTAGCAATTCTGGATTTTACTCTCTTGATGTATCATACGCTTTTGGATATGCCTATCGGCAAGTCGTAACAAAAAAGAACGGTCACTATGTCCCCAGCTCTTGTTCAAAAAGCAATTAAGTCTCTTCCGGCAAGCGCCACGCAAAAGCAGAAAACGCTTTTAGACGTGCTTTGCAGCCACATGAACGAGGAAGACGAAGAGCATTTTGATGCCAAACTTCTGGCAGAAGTCTCGAAGACGCACTGGGAATTGGCACAAGACCGTACAACCGGTTCCCCGAAGTTAAAAATCTATTCCTCAACCGGCGTCAGCGACGGCCCGCGCATCACCATTATTGATATCGTCAGTGACGACTTAGCCTTCCTGATAGACTCTGTTGTGGCCGAAGTGAACAAGAACAACTTTCTGATTGATCTATTGCTGCACCCGATGCTTAACATCGAATATGACGCTAAAGGCAACATCACAGATGTATCGGCGACCCCGTCAGATAGAACAATTCGCCAATCCCATATCCATATTCAGATCAAGGACTCCCCGCCGAAAAAGGCGCTGGAGAAACTTGAAAAAGGTCTCTATGTCGCTCTTGAAGATGTTTATATTGCGAATAAAGACTGGAAGAAAATGCTCGTAACGCTAAGCGAAGCCAAAGACGGCCTAGCCAATGCAAAAACGCGCCGCCCTCTCAAAGAAGTGCAGCAATATTGTGCTTTCCTTGATTATCTTCAAGATAACTTCACACTGCTTGGCTACCGCGAATATGAATTCGTAGAAAAAGGCAAAGAACTGGTCAGCACTACAAAAAAAGGCTCAAGCCTCGGCCTTTTGCATGACGATGTACGCCCCGCATATATAAGTGAAACCGAAGAAGGCTTGCCGCGCAACCTGCAGGAAAAGCGCAAAAACCTTCCGCCACTTTCAATTTCAAAAACAAACCGCCTCTCCACCGTCCATCGCCGCGTGCCGATGGATGCCATCGCCATTAAGACATATGATAAAGACGGCAACGTCAAAGGTGAAAAACTATTCCTCGGTCTCTTCACCTCCGTGACCTATTCCCGCAGCGTCAGCGACGTGCCCTATCTTCGTGAAAAAGTAGAAGACGTTCTGGAGATGTCAGGTTTCATTGAAGGTTCGCATGACCGCAAGGCGCTCAGACACATCCTTGAAAAATACCCGCGCGACGAATTGTTTCAAATCGCACCGAAACAACTCCTTAAAGTCGCCGAGAGCATCCTTCGCCTTCAAGAGCGCCAACGCATCGCGCTTTTCATCCGCAAAGACGAATTTCGCCGCTACATTTCCTGTCTGGTTTTCGTACCAAGAGACCGCTACGGCACATCTTTGCGCAAACGGATGTCGAAAATTCTTGAGAAAGAACTGGGCGGTGTATGTGAAAACTTTTTCACATCTCTCGATGACTCCGTTTTTGCACGGGTCTTATTCACCATTAATATATCCCAAAATAACGAGTTGGATTATGATCCGCTTGAAATAGAGAAAATGCTCCAAGCTGCCGGTCAGACTTGGCATGAAATGCTCTCGCAAGCTCTATACGAGGCCTATCAGGATGAAGGCAATATCACAACCCTGACCGAGCGCTACGCCGAAGCTTTCCCCATCGGATACACCGCCCGCTACCGGGCCAAACACGCCATATTTGATATCGAAAAAATCGAAGATGTCCTTGACACGCATATGCTCGAGCTTGATCTCTACCGTCCGGATGATACCGAAGAAAACCAACTGCGCCTGAAAGTTTATAATCCGGACAACCCGCTGAACCTCTCCGATGTCATGCCGATATTGCAAAATCTGGGATTGCGCGCAATTGCCGAATTACCGTTTGAAATTCATCCCAAAGATGAAGACAACGCCATTTGGATTCATGATTTCCTTCTTGAAAAGGAAGACGCAAACAGGCCTTTGGACATCGAAAAATCCAAAGCAAACTTTGAAAAAGCTTTCACCAAAATCTGGTGTAAAAGCATGGAAAATGACGGTCTCAACCGCTTAATCCTCAGCGCCAACACCAACTGGCATGAAATCACAATTCTGCGCACCTATGTCAGATATCTGAAACAAATCCGCTTCCCCTTCAGCCGCCCTTACACTGAAAAAGCATTGAACAACAACCCTACCATGAGCCGTCTGCTGATTGATTTATTCAAAGCCTATCACGACCCGCAAAACGGTAAAAAAGCCGATGATTTGGCCGAAAAAATCACCAAAGACATCACAAAGGCATTGGAAAAAGTCGATGCCCTCGATGAAGACAGAATCTTGCGTATGATGGTCACAATGATCTCCGCAACATTGCGAACAAACTATTATCAGCGTCAAAAAGACGGCAGCGCAAAAACTTATCTATCAATCAAACTCGACCCTCCCAAAATTCCGGAAGTCCCGGCGCCAAAACCATATCGCGAGATTTTCGTATATTCTCCGCGCGTCGAAGGCGTTCACCTGCGCGGCGATAAAATTGCTCGCGGCGGCTTGCGCTGGTCAGACCGTCACGAAGATTTCCGTACCGAAGTTCTCGGCCTGATGAAGGCACAAATGGTGAAAAACTCCGTCATCGTGCCTATGGGCGCAAAGGGCGGCTTCGTGGTCAAAACCCCGACAAATTCACGCCAAGAATTCCAGATCGAAGGCATCGAGTGCTACAAAACGCTCATTCGCGGCTTACTCGATATCACCGACAACCGCGACGGCGAAAAAATTATTCCTCCGCAAAACGTCGTCAGACGCGACGGCGATGACCCCTATCTTGTGGTCGCTGCTGATAAAGGAACCGCCAGCTTTTCCGACATTGCCAATGGCCTGTCTCAAGAATACGGCTTCTGGCTAGATGATGCTTTCGCATCCGGCGGTTCTGCCGGTTACGACCACAAAAAAATGGGCATCACCGCCCGCGGCGCATGGGAATCCGTAAAACTTCTCTTCCGTGAACTAAACCATAATATTCAGGAGCAAGACTTCGATGCCATCGGTGTCGGCGACATGGGTGGCGATGTATTCGGGAATGGCATGCTGCTCTCCGAACATATCCGCTTGGTGGGAGCCTTCAACCACCTTCATATCTTCTGTGATCCCGATCCTGACCCGAAAACATCTTTTAAAGAGCGCAAACGCCTCTTTGAAGGCGTTAAAGGCTGGGACGAATACGACACAAAACTCCTTTCAAAAGGCGGACGGATTTTTGAACGTTCAGAAAAAACGCTGAAACTCACTCCTGAAATCCAAAAACGCTTTGACCTGCACAGCGATAAAGTCACACCCAACGAACTCATGCATGCCATGCTGACGGCGCGTACCGACCTGATGTGGTTCGGCGGAATCGGAACATATATCAAATCGACAAGCGAAACCGATACCGATGTCGGCGACAAAGCCAATGATGCCATCCGCATCAACGGCAACGAATTAAAAGCCAAAGTGGTTGGTGAAGGCGCAAACCTTGGCGTAACCCAGCTTGGGCGCATTGAATTCGCTGAAAAAGGCGGCCTGATTAACACTGATTTCGTTGATAACTCAGGCGGCGTGAACTCTTCCGACCTTGAGGTAAACATCAAAATCCT
The DNA here is from genome assembly GCA_964350695.1 of uncultured Micavibrio sp. Classification (GTDB taxonomy): domain Bacteria; phylum Pseudomonadota; class Alphaproteobacteria; order Micavibrionales; family Micavibrionaceae; genus TMED27. Next base: position 24,077 of record CAYGKM010000011.1, on the reverse strand, counting down.
GCTCAGCGATGTCATGAATTCCAAGGGCAACACCATGGATCTTCAAGGGCGCAACAAGCTGCTTGAAAAAATGACCGACGATGTCGCGAATCTGGTTCTCAGAAACAACTACCAGCAAGCACAAGCCATCAGCCTTGCCGAATTGCAGGCCAAAGAAAACCTGCAAATGCAGGAAGACTTCATCAAATATCTGGAGCGTGAAAAGGGCGTAAACCGCAAACTCGAGGGCCTGCCCGATGATGAAAAGATTGAAAGCCGCCTCAGAATCGGCAAAGGCCTGACCCGCCCTGAACTTTCTATTTTGGTGTCTTACGCAAAAATCGGCTTCACCCAAGATCTTCTGGCTTCCGACATCCCCGAAAGTCCGGATATGAAAGATTGGATCATCAATTACTTCCCCGATGATCTTCGTAAAAAATACGAAAAAGAAATTAAGCGCCACCGTTTGGCGCGCGAAATTGTTGCCACATCAATGGCAAACTCTCTCATCAACCGCATGGGCCCGACGTTCCTGAAAGCGAAGATGAAAAAAACCGGCACAACCGCCGCCCAAATCGCAAAAGCCTATATCATCGTGCGCGATGCTTATTCACTCCGATCGCTCTGGGATCAAATCGAAGGGCTGGACAACAAAGTGCCTGCCGAAGTGCAACTCAAAGCCATGCGTGAAATCGCACAGCTCTCAGAGCATGCAGTCACATGGTTCCTCACCCGTTTGGGCCGTGATCTGGATATCGGCCGTGAAATCGAAGATTTCGGCAAAGGCATCGAAATTTTGCGTAAAGACATGACATCCTTGTTTACACCAAACCTTGCGGAAACCGTAAAACTTCGCGCCGCCGCAGGAGAACGCGACGGCTTGCCCAAAGATCTCGCAGAACAAATCGCGCTGATGCCTGTGCTATCCTCTGCATGCGACATCATCCGCATTTCTTTGGAACAAAAAACTGACCTCATCGAAACCGCCCATACATATTTCGAAGTCGGCGAGCAATTCCATATGGCATGGCTTCGTCAACAAGCGCGCTTTCTGCCATCCGACGATCATTGGCAAGCCGAAGCAACGCGCGGCCTCGTTGACCAGCTCTTCGGCTGTCAGGCAGCGCTGACCATGAGAATTCTGCGCGATACAAAATCCAAAAGTGGCAAAGACCAAAGCCTCGCCCAAAAATGGTTGGAAGATCACACGGATCAGGTCAAGCAAATCGAACCGCTTTTCGTTGATCTGCGCCGCGCGGGAACGATTGATCTGCCGATGCTGATTATCGCTGAACAAAGATTGCGGAACTTGGCAGGGGTCTAGCTGCGGCTTTAGAAAAAGCCTGCCAATACGCAAACCAGCAAGATTAAAAGCCCGGCATCGCGATTCGATTTAAACATATCCAATCCGCTTTGCGGGTCATCAATCTGCCACCTCATCACCTGCCAGGCAAAAGCCGCAGCCGGCAAAAGCAAAATAAGCGTCAGATAAAGCGGCGCAACACTCGCGACCGCCCCGCCCAAAAATATAATGCTCATGGCGTAAAATCCCGCCACCCATTGCTTGCTTTTCGCGCCGAACTTAAGCGCCGTGGACTTCACCCCGATTAAAATATCATCCTCTTTATCCTGATGCGCATAAATGGTGTCATAGCCCAAAGTCCAAAAAATTCCCGCAATATATAAAAATACCGCGCCCAAACCAATAGAGCCGCTTACTGCGCTCCATCCCATTAACGCCCCGAAATTAAACGTCAGACCTAAAAAAGCCTGCGGCCAGTATGTGACCCGCTTCATAAGCGGATAAGACACGACCAAAGGCAGCGCCGCAAACCCCAAAATCATCGTCGTTGAGTTCATCATCAAAAGAACCAAAAGCCCGATAAATAAAAGCCCCATCAAAAATAAAAACGCCGCCTTTAACGGCACATCCCTCGCCGCCAGAGGGCGACCTTGTGTACGCTCAACGCGCGCGTCCAAATCCCTGTCCCAGATATCATTAATCACACACCCCGCGCTGCGCATCGCCACCGCGCCGATCCCGAATAAAATCACCAGCCACAATTTGAAAAATAAACCGCCGATACTCTCAACAGGCGCAAGAGAAATCGCCCAAAGACACGGCAACAGCAACAGCCATATCCCGACAGGGCGGTCAATCCGCGCCAAATACGCATAAGGCCGCGCCGCTGGCGGCATATTCTCAATGATGTCTAATTTTCGAATATCTGTGTGCATAATGCTTTTAATCATACGCCGCTTATGGTTGAAATAACAGGATGAGATTTAACGACCACTTTAAACACCCGCGACTTTATGTTGAACAAAGCTTAAGCAAAAACGCGCCGCTTAACCTCGCGCCTGAACACGTACACTACCTCAAAAACGTTATGCGTAAAAAAGACGGCGATATCGTGCGCATGTTTAATGGCCGTGACGGCGAATGGCTGGCGAGCCTGACCTTCACAGGGAAAAAAAACGCAAGCGCCGCGCCGTTTGAGCATTTCAAACCCCAACCCAAAACTACGCAGCCCGTCCATCTTCTCTTTGCACCGATCAAAAAAAAGCATATGGATTTCCTGATTGAAAAAGCGGTCGAGCTTGGCGTAACAGACCTCCATCCCGTTATTACGGCGCGCACTGAAAACCGTCACCTCAATATAGAAAAACTAAACGCCTCCATCCGCGAAGCGGCCGAACAATGCGAGCGCCTCGAAATCCCAACCCTTCATAAGCCCGAAAAACTCATCCCAAAAATTCACATTTGGGATAAGACCGTGCCTATACATTGGGCAGCCGAGCGCATGGATAGCGCGAAAAGGCTTGGCCAGTGCCAATCCGCACAAGCTTTCCTGATCGGACCAGAGGGCGGGTTTGACGATGCCGAACACGAAATGCTCAGAAAAACCGCCCACATAAACCCCATAGATTTAGGCGATCAAATTTTGCGCGCCGAAACCGCCGCCCTATATTGCCTGTCACATGCAAAGCTTTCACAAGAAAAATAGCCCTCAAAACGTAATTGATCCTTGCATTTATAAGCATATATTTTTATGTGTATCGGGTTGGACTTTTAAGGCATAATGCCTCAAAGTCAGAATTGATGAAAAATCATAAAGAAACGAAAAACCATGAATAAATTCAGCCTATTAGGACTTCTTCTCACTCTCGGCGCAACACTTATCCCTGCTTTTGGCTTCGCAGAGCCGGTGCCATGGCAAATGAATATGCAAGAAGCCGCCTCTCCGTCTGCAGTGCGCCTTCACGAATTCCATGACTTGCTGCTTTATATCATCTTCGCAATCGCTATTTTCGTTCTTCTGCTCTTGATCTGGGTGGTTATTCGCTACAATTCAAAAGCAAACCCGACCCCTTCACAATTCACACACAACGTTTTTATCGAAGTTATTTGGACAGTCATTCCCGTGATTATCCTCATCGTCATTGCCATCCCCTCTTTCAAGGTTTTGTATTACAATGACCGCATTGAAAACCCTGATATGACCCTGAAAATCACGGGCCGCCAGTGGTATTGGGATTACGAATATCCCGATCAGGACGGCCTTGCCTTCTCATCATATATGATCGCGGATGCAGATATCAGCGCAGAAAAAGATCAGCGCCGCTTGCTCTCAACCGATAATGTTGTGGTCTTGCCGATCGATACAAACATACAGCTCCTGATGACAGGCGGCGACGTTCTCCACTCTTGGACAGTCCCCGCCTTCGGCGTTAAAATTGACGCCGTTCCGGGAAGAATTAACGAGACATGGGTGCGCATCGAAAAACCCGGCACATATTACGGCCAATGTTCTGAGCTTTGCGGCAAAGATCATGCCTATATGCCGATCGAGATCCGCGCCGTGACAAAGGAAGAATTTGAAAACTGGCTGGTAACAGCAAAAGAAGAATTCGCTGCAAATGATACTGGTGAAAATATTATCCAGCTTGCCGGGTTTCAATATTAAACATCAAAATTTAAGACCTAGATTAAACCAAAAGGACACATAAAATGGGTGATCACGACGACCACAAACCGGGCTTTTTCGCAAGATGGTTCTGCTCTACGAACCACAAAGATATCGGCACGCTCTACATCATTTTTTCGATCATAGCAGGTCTTATCGGCGGTTTGTTCTCAATGATCATGCGCCTGGAACTTCAAGAGCCGGGGGTTCAATTCCTTGTTGATGCCGCCGGAAATCCCGACGGGCAAATGTGGAATGTCTTCATCACCGCGCACGGCCTGATTATGGTCTTCTTTGTCGTGATGCCCGGCCTGATCGGCGGCTTTGGAAACTGGTTTGTCCCGCTCATGATCGGCGCGCCTGACATGGCGTTCCCGCGTTTGAACAACATTTCATTCTGGCTTCTCGTTCCTGCCTTCTTTCTCCTCATCGCCTCTGCCTTTGTAGGCGTCGGCGCAGGTACAGGCTGGACGGTTTATCCGCCTCTATCCTCGTTGAAAGGCCATCCGGGACTTTCGGTTGATATGGCGATCTTCGCGCTCCACCTTGCAGGTGCAAGCTCCATCCTCGGCGCGGCCAACTTCATCACAACCATCTTCAACATGCGCGCACCGGGCATGACACTGCATAAAATGCCGCTCTTCGTTTGGGGCATGCTGATCACAGCCTTCTTGCTGGTACTGGCTGTGCCTGTTCTTGGCGGCGCGATTACAATGCTTTTGACCGACCGTAACTTCGGCACATCCTTCTTCGACCCTGAAGGCGGCGGTGATCCGCTTTTATACCAACACCTTTTCTGGTTCTTCGGACACCCTGAAGTATACATCATGATCTTGCCGGCTTTCGGCATCATCTCGCACATCGTATCCACCTTCTCGAAAAAGCCGATTTTCGGTTATCTCGGCATGGCTTACGCAATGGTGTCCATCGGCTTCGTCGGATTCATCGTCTGGGCGCACCACATGTACACCGTGGGTATGGATGTAGACGTTCGCGCATATTTCACCGCTGCCACGCTGATTATCGCCGTTCCGACAGGAATCAAGATCTTCTCATGGATCGCCACAATGTGGGGCGGCTCGATCGAGTTCAAAACCCCGATGCTTTGGGCGATTGGCTTTATCTTCCTGTTCACGGTCGGTGGCGTAACAGGCGTTGTGCTTGCCAATGCCGGAATGGATGTCGCCTTGCATGACACCTATTACGTGGTTGCACATTTCCACTATGTTCTCTCGCTCGGCGCGGTTTTTGCTCTATTCGCAGGATTTTATTACTGGATCGGCAAAATGTCAGGCCGCCAATACCCTGAATGGATGGGTTGCGTGCATTTCTGGTTGACCTTTATAGGCGTAAACGCAGTGTTCTTCCCGCAGCACTTTCTGGGCCTTGCCGGCATGCCGCGCCGCTATATCGATTATCCCGATGCCTATGCGGGCTGGAACATGGTGTCATCATACGGAGCATATCTGACCGGAATTGCGACACTGTTCTTTGTCTTCATCGTGTTCTACACATTGTTCTTCGGACGCCGCGTCGGTGACAACTATTGGAACGCAGGCCCGGAAAGCTACACTCTGGAATGGAGCGTGTCTTCACCGCCCCCATTCCACCAATTCGATATCCAGCCGGCGGTTAAGTAAGGCATGCACCTCTTCATAAGCCCCGCTCCATAAGGCGGGGCTTTTTATTTTGTGAATTCATGTTTAGATTTAAGTAGAAAACTCATCAGAAATTCATGTTTTGTAAGGATTTTGTGCTAAAATAAGGTGTTAAGGGGATTTTTAGGCGTGATCAGACACTTAAAAGCAATATCTTTAAAAACCATACTCTTCACCATGCTTGCAATAACCGCGAGCCTGGCGCAAACCTCTGCCGATTTTTCCGATGGATCTGTAATCTTCGGCTCTGATAACCGAAGTTGTGACAGTAGCCTTGAAGGTAACATCAAATATAATCCGGGAATCCCGGCCTCCGGCTTAATCCATTATTGGCCACTCGATGAAACCACAGGCTCCAGCATTACCGATGTTGTCGGCGGGCTTGTAACAACTTGGGATGACGGCGCCAACAACGACGTTGCGGAAGAAACAGTAGCAGGCGTCGTCGGGACCGCTCTCGCCTTTGATGGCAATGTAGAAATCGACGCCGCCAATTATTCAGTACCCAGCGTCGGGACAATCGCTATGTGGATCAAATTCGCCTCTGATGGCACAAGATACAGATTTTTCGGCTTTGATGACATGTATGAATTGGTAAAAAACACGTCCGATGAAGTCGAAAGTGATATTTTTGATAGCGGTGGTGCAAATTCAAGCGGCACAGTATCAGCCGGTGTTTGGTATCATATTGCCTTCACATATGACGAGCCCGGTGATGAAAGTAACGTATATATTAACGGTGTATTGGATGACACCGGCGGCGCAAGCGGCAATTTAGTCGGCGGCCCGGCAACCTTAGGGATAGGACATAGATTTGGATATAGTGGAAACGAACTGGATGGTGAGCTTGATGAGGTGCGGATTTATAACCGCGTTCTGAGCCCGCCTGAAATCGCCGCCATTCACTCACCCTCAGATTCAAAAATGCAATATTGTAACGGCACGGCATGGACGGATTTTTAAAATGATAGATAAACTAAAAATTCTCGCAATAACCGCCCTGACCGTTGCTTCATTTGGTCTGCCCTCCTCTCACGCTGGAACATCCGCAGATTTCTCCTCTGGTGGCTCAGTCAAAATAGGAGATAGCGTGACAGCCTGTACGGGAGCAATCGCCGGCGCACTCCGCTATGAGACAGGCGCAAATATAGTCGAAGTCTGTAACGGTTCTGCATGGGTCACGCCAACTGTGGCCTCCGCAAGCTGTACAATCGGCGATGCCGTTGGCGACGGCATTTGCGCGGGCCAAGTAAACGGCAAAGACATCATCGTCACCCAAGCGGGATGTGAGCTTAACGCGGCAAGCGCTGCAGATTGCGACGGCACAGACGCTTCAGCAATTTGGGGATATGATACCTGGGAAGATGGAGAAGACAGAAATGATCATGTCGCCGCCTATGATGCCTATGTCGCCTACGCCGCCGCTAATACGTTAGACGTTTCGGACAGAGCCCCCACAATTTGCGCCTCTATGACCATTGACGGTGAAGATTGGTACCTCCCATCAATTGTGGAACTGATTATTATCCATCAAAACAGAAATACTGGCTCATGGACAAACGGAAGCTTCCAGAGCAACCACTATCTCTCAATAAACATTTTCGCTAGTGGAAATGCGGAGGCTGTTGATTTTTCAACTGACAGCGATGTTTTTGACAGGAGATCTTCACAATTTGCATCATTTCCGTACCGTTGCGCAAGATTGCAATAAGATAAGGATCATTATGCTTAAAAATAATATGATCAGAATAATATGCTTAACAGCCCTATTTCTAATGGTAGAGCATAGCGTAAACGCACAAGAAACTTCAGCAACGTTTTCAAACCATGTCATCATTGGCAATGACGCGAATGCCTGTGTTGCTGGAATAGAAGGCGCGATGCGATATTCCGGTGGGAAAGTTCAGTTCTGCGATGGAAATGAATGGCAAGATGCCGGATCAGGGGCAAGCACCCCCTGTACAATCGGCGCAGCAGTTGGTGACGGGATATGTGCCGGTCACTTTGCTGGACAAAACATCATCGCCGCGCGCGCAGGCTGTACCGCTGGTGATGCCACAGGCGCTGATTGCGACGGCACCGATGATTTAGCGGAATGGGGCCGCAACGGCTGGGCAGATACTGATAGCTCTCATATTGACAGCGTTCAAGCCAACGCAGATTATTTTGCATACGCTACGGCTAACACCCTAGACGTGTCCACTGATGCGCCCGCTTTATGTGCCGGCATCACAATAGATGGAAAATCTTGGCATCTTCCAACACTTCCCCAGCTAATGATTATGTTTGAAAATAGAAACACAGGCGCATGGACAGACGGCGCCTTCAGCAGCGATAGGTATTTTGCGATCAATATTGCAGACCCAAACAATGCAGACGCCGTAGATTTTTCATTTAACGGCACGCCAACAAACCAAAACTCAAACTTTGCAAGCGAATCCTTCCGCTGCATCTATCTCGACTAAAAAATCCCCTCTGGCTTTTTACGCCCCGTATGCTACATAAACCTCTATGAAAACGGCACTTTTCGCAGATACATACAATGGCGCCGAAACCACGGTTTCGGATTATTATGCCCTGTTAAAACCCAAGGTGATGTCCCTCGTGATCTTCAGCGGCTTTGCAGGGATGTGGGTCGCCCCTGGCCTTGATGCCGCGCACCCCTTCCTCATGCTGGTTGCTATGTTCTCGCTCGCTCTCGGCGCTGGCGCGGCGGGCGCCATTAATATGTGGTTTGACCGTGACATCGACGCGATCATGAACCGCACCAAAGACCGTCCCCTGCCCGCAGGGCGCATCAAGCCGGAAGAAGCTTTGGCCTTTGGCATCATTCTGTCTGTGGCCTCCGTCACGCTTATGGCGCTGGCCACTAATTATGTTGCCGCAGGGCTGCTGGCCTTCGCCAATTTTTTCTACGTCGTGATTTACACCATATGGCTGAAGCGCTCTACGCCGCAAAACATCGTCATTGGCGGCGCGGCGGGGGCGTTCCCCCCCATGATCGGATGGGCCGCCGTGACTGGCGATATCACGCTGTTCCCCATCATCTTATTCGCAATCATCTTCATCTGGACGCCGCCGCATTTCTGGGCGCTCTCGCTATTCGCCAACGAAGATTATAAACGCGCCAAAATCCCGATGATGACGGTGACCGCAGGGCCGCGATCAACCAAAATCCAGATGATGGTCTATACCCTTATTCTCTTCCCGCTGACGCTCAGCCCTTATTTTCTGGGATATTCAGGGCTTATTTACGGCATAACCGCCGCCGCACTCGGCGCGGGCTTCATTGTCTCGAACATACGCGTTTTGATGAATGATGATTTAAAACATGCTAAAGTCATGTTCGGATATTCCGTATTTTACCTCTTCGCCCTCTTTTTAGGATTGATGATCGATGCCGCATGATAAAACTTTCAGAAGCCCTGTACACAAGGCCAAACTCAAAAAAAACCTCACCGTTCTTGCGATCATCCTTGGCGCAATCGCCATGATCTGGGCAGTGACGATGATTAAAATCTCCGGTGCATCTTAATATTCCCATTAGACGCAAAACCCCTTTTCATGTAGAATCAATGAAAAGGTAGGGCTACGATGCGACTATTCATTTTCTTCTCACTGCTGATTCTTTTCACTACCCCCGCTATGGCCGGCGAGGTTGTTTCTTGCGGCGCGCCTGTTGATTCCGACATGGAAACGGCCGTAACGGAAAACTACTGTGACATCCACCAGCGCCGCATTGACTATTATAAATCCGACAAGGAATTCAAATCCCTGCTCGAAGCCCGTCAAGAAAGCTACAACGCCCCGCGCCAACAATCGATTGATAATTACCGCGCCTCTGTCGAAGCTCTGAACGCCGAGCGCAGCTCTCAATAATCGCCAATCTCCCTCTTGCATTATCTGCAAAAGCTCTATTTATAAACCATGAGCAAAAACGACCCCCACGCTGAAATGTCCAGAAAGAACGCCCGCCTTGGCCTCACCGTGCTGGCTGTTGTCTTAGGGATGGCCGCTATGGCTTATGCCTCCGTTCCCCTTTATAACCTGTTCTGCCGCGTCACAGGCTTCGGCGGCACAACCCAGGTCTCACAGACCCTGCCTGACACTGTTTTAGACCGCGTTGTCACCATCAACTTCAACGCCAACACTGACCAAAATCTGCCTTGGGATTTCAAGCCTGAACAGCGCAAAATCGAGGTTAAACTCGGGCAGCGCGGCATCACAGCCTACAGTGCCACTAATAAGATGAACGCCCCGACAACAGGGACCGCTCTCTATAACGTCACCCCTTTAAAAGCCGGTAAATATTTCCACAAAATTCAGTGTTTTTGCTTCGATGAACAAACCCTGGCGCCAAATCAACACGCCTCAATGCCCGTGATGTTTTATGTCGACCCCGCCATGGACGAAGACCCGAACATGGTCGATGTGCAAACCATCACCCTGTCCTACACATTTTATAGAGCCGAGTCCGAAGGACTCGATAAAGCGTTAGAGGTCTTTTACAATGAATAAAAATAGACTATAAATAAAAAGGCTCTTGCACTTCATTTCCCAATGCGTTTAACAAGAGCGCTAAAGACATAAATTCAAACACAAAGACTAAGATTCATGGCTGAGAATATCGAATACACCACCACAGGCAAACCGCACCCATACCATTTGGTAAGACCGAATGTCTGGCCTCTCGTCAGCTCTTTTGCCGCCGGATTCTTTGCTCTAAGCATGGTGCTATACTTCCCCGGATACCGTGAAGCCCTCGCCGCCGGCGGAACAGAGCTTCCATTCCCCGTTTTGCCCTTGCTCGGTGTACTCTCCATCATGATCTGCATGTTCTTTTGGTGGAAAGACGTAATTTATGAGTCCGTTGTCGAAAAAGCCCATACAAAAATCGCCGAAGTCGGATTCCGCTATGGCATGTCTTTGTTCATCGCCTCCGAGGTTATGTTCTTCTTCGCATTTTTCTGGGCATTCTTCAGCGCCGCTTTCTTCCCCACCGAAGCCATCGGCTATATCTGGCCACCGGAAGCCATCGAAATCGTAGAGCCCTTTGGCCTGCCTTTTTTGATGACGCTGATCTTGCTGCTTTCCGGCTGTACAGTGACTTGGGCGCACCATGCTATTCTTGAAGGCGATAACGAATCCGTAATCAAAGGCCTTGGCCTGTCAGTTCTTTTGGGAACAGCCTTCTTGGCCTTTCAGGTTTACGAATACAGCCACGTTGTTTTCGGCTTCACAGAAGGCATTTACTCCTCAACATTCTATATGGCTACAGGCTTCCATGGTTTCCATGTATTCGTCGGAACGGTGTTCCTATTCGTATGTTACAAACGCGCTCAAAAAGGCCACTTCACACCTGAGAAACATTTCGGATTTGAAGCCGCCGCGTGGTATTGGCACTTCGTTGACGTTGTTTGGCTCTTCCTCTTCATCGCCATTTATTGGTGGGGCAACGTCGTAGGGATCGACCACACTGCCTTGCACCCTGCCATCGCACAATAGATGATTTTCCCGCTCGCGTTATTAAACAGCGAACTTGTGAAAGTCGGCTGGGCCTGCAAATGCCCGGCTTGCCAAAAAGGCGATATATACAAAAGCAAAACATCTTTGGATTTACGGGAAGAGTGCCCGAATTGCGGTCTGGATCTCAAAAATAACGACAGCGCCGATGGTCCCGCCGTCTTTTTGATCTTTATTCTTGGCGCCGCCCTTGTGCCCATCGCCCTTATTACAGACGCCGCCTTCTCATGGCCACTCTGGCTGCACGCCATCATTTGGGGCGCGCTTGCGCTTGGGCTAACGCTCGGTTCTCTTCGCCCGCTTAAGGCCTATATCATTGCCTTACAATACAAACATCGCCGTTCGGACTGGAAAGAATAAGAAATGAAACTGCCATTTTGGGGAACCCTGCTTACATTATTAGGGCTTACCATCCTGATCAGCCTCGGCTCATGGCAGCTCCACCGCCTGGAATGGAAAGAAAACCTTCTGGCAAAGCTGGATAAGGCCTATGAAGCCCCCGCCGCCATGATCACCCCCGATCAGCTAAGCGCCGACCTCAACCTCACCAGAGGCGCTCTAAAAGGCCGCTACAGCCCCCAAGAAATCACTATCAGCGCCAGAACCCATGACGGAGCGCCCGGATATCACATTATTACACCATTAAAACTCTCTAACGGCGCATATATTCTCGTAAATCGCGGCTGGATTCCTTTGGATTACAAAAGCGCATCCCCGCCAAAAGGTACGCTCACAGTATCAGGACTTCTCCGCACACCTGAAAAACCCAATATTTTTGTTCCTGAAAATAGCCCTGAAAAAGATCAATGGTATAGAATTGATATTGGGCACATCGCGCAGCACCTTAATCTTGAAGGCGCCGCACCCCTCATTCTTTACGCTGAAACCAGCGCCGCGCAATACCCCATAGCCGTTGGCACAAAACCAAGCCCAAACAACAACCATCTGCAATACGCATTCTTCTGGTTTGCCATGGCCGCCGCCATGGCTCTTATCTATGCCTTAAAATTTATCGTGAAAAAGTAATTGCTTAACGAATATGTGTTTCGGAATCGCTCTCGCCATCATCATGTGATGCGAAGTTGATACCTTGCGTAAGAGAAACATATTGCTGCTTCACTTCACCAATCATTGACTTAAAGCGCTGTTTATCCTGACCGACAAGCTCTTCACCTGTTGGCAAATTAACACTGCGCGGATTCACCTGCTTACCGTTTGCAAGAACTTCATAATGCAAATGCGGACCGGTAGAGCGGCCGGTCGTGCCCACATATCCGATCACATCGCCCTGCTTCACGCGCTTACCTGTAGAAATGCCTTTATTAAATTTATGCATATGCGCATAAGCGGTCTTAAGACTTGAATTGTGACGAATGCGTACGTAATTACCATACCCGCCATTGCGCCCTGCCATTTCAATCACGCCGTCACCCGCCGCATAAATCGGCGTTCCGGTAGAGGCCGCGAAATCCATACCCTTATGCATTTTGTTATATCCAAGCACAGGGTGATGACGCATGCCAAAACCGGAGGATATGCGCGCGCCGTCAATCGGTGTCTTCATAAGCGTCTTCTTGATGCTGCGACCATTAGGCTGGAAATAATCAGTGCGGCCATCCGCCATATCAAAACGATAAATCGGAATTTCAATGCCGCTCAATGTCAGGCTCGCGAACAAAACATTGCCATAGCGTCCGAACTGGCCGTCCTCGGTCTCATATGTCTCATACATAACTTCAATTTTGTCGCCTTGGCGAATATCACGTTGGAAATCAACATCCCATGAATAAATGCGGATCACATCGGCAATCACAGCAGGAGGGATATTAGCCCGCGCCGCAGACCCGAAAACGGATGTCTTAATCTGCGCCTTTCCGCCATATGTGCGCTTAATAAGCTCTTTTTCAATCAATTCCGCTTTAAAGTCTTCCGGCCCGTTACGCATAACGGTCACCTCTTTTACAGGCCCGATACTCATCTGCATCTTAGCAAGCTGCATTAAACCATCTTCACCAGCCTCGTAATGAAGACCAATCTTCTGTCCTGACTTCACCTTACGAACATCAAAATACTCGTTAATTGCGCTCACAGCCTTATAGGCTTCTGCGCCCGACAAACCTGATTCTTGCAACTGCCCTGCAATGGTCTGCCCCGCATCAATCTTAACTTCTTTGAATTTGGGTTGCTCAGGCTTCTTCAAAGCCATAGATGCCTTGCGAATGCCATCGGAGATATGGGATTGAAGCATCTCGGTCACGCCATCGTCATACACAATCTCTGTATCCCCGCCAATAACAGCGGCGTCCGCCGTATTAACATCATGGCCGGTACCGGGCATTTTAAGGGCAAAAGAAGAGGAAGAGGAGCTGACCATAAATCCGGCGCTCAAGACACATAAAACAGCCGCACTCGCGACATAGCGCATGCGGATTTTCTTATGGCGTGTCAGTACATATCTTTCACGCAATCTCACCAGGCGATGCAAGGCAATATTGTCAGAAATCAACTGAGACAAAGGTCTGAATGCGAATTTCATACTCAAAATAAAAGTCTTCATAAAAGGCAAAACACACCCCACGGATGCCCGCTCATGTTTTAAATTTATATTCTGTGGAGTATCAATTAGCACAGAGTCACTCACGATCAAATAAATTATAGTGTTTTAATACAAAAAATAGTCTGGATAAAACAATAGAACTAAGGTTTTTGAGCAAGTACGAACACCTAAGGAAAGGTTAATTCTTAATCTATTAGTGTAACATAATTGTGGAAAATTCCAAAAACTCGCAAAAGCCACGCACCAAAATTAAGGGGATAGATTAAAACCCCTTAATAGCCGCACTCTTCCGACATTTGTTCATAGGCTTTACTTGTTCCTGAAAGGCTAAGCGTATCGGTTGTTTCGGTCCCTCTGGAAGATTCGCCCTTGATAATCATTTTAGAACCGCTTTTAAGTGCGTCCGCCAATTTATTATCTGTCTCCGAATCCGGCGCCCACGCAATGCCGTCTTGCGTTACAAGTGTAAACTCTGTGTCATCAATCATGACGCTGACCGTGCTGCCGGCCTTATACGTATAGCCTGTAATATAGCTAAACACGTTGCGCGTATTATCGGCGGGGCGATGCGTAACAAGCGCAAACGGCTCCCCGCGCGATGAATAATCGCCCTCTTTCTTTTGCGGCTGACTGGCCATATAACAAACTTTATTGGCCGATTCTTTGAAAAAATACGCGCCCCAATCCCCATATTTACTGAGCAAAACCGGCTCTCCCGCATGGGAAACATTCGGAAGAACAACTAAAGCGCACAAGGCGGTAAAAGATAAAAAATATTTGACCATAACTATAATGTTCACATCTTTTGATTAACAATAAGAGGTCATCATACAGGGGCGTTTTGAAAAAACAAAGTCTGGAAATGAATTCTTCTCATTTAAACTCATCCATTCACCGGATATTAGCGTAATAATTAATAACGAAAACGCTTTACGCAGGTTAAAGAATGCTTGTAAATACCAATATGGCCGTCAAACACAACGATATTCCGCCCAAAATGCCGTCAGAAAAAACGGCTGTTACGCCTTTAAATAAAAAACATTTCAACACACTTCTTCAATCCGTTGGTAAAAATCAGGATAAAGAGGCCTTTATCGAGCTTTTTGAGCATTTTGCACCGCGCATAAAATCTTTCCTTATGAAAGGCGGCTCAAGCCCGGAGCAAGCCGATGAATTAGCCCAAGAAACCATGCTTGCGATATGGAGAAAAGCCCGCAGCTATGATCCCAAACAAGCCGCAGCCAGCACATGGATATTCACTGTCGCCAGAAATAAGAGAATAGACCTTTTAAGAAAAACCAAACGCCACGACCCAAACCCTTCAGATCCGCTGCTTTTGAAAGATGAAAGCAACGGGCCATCAGAAAATGTGATCCAGTTAGAAGAAACGACGCGTATAGCACAGGTATTAAAAACGCTTCCTGAAGAACAAGCGGATCTGGTTAAAAAATCGTTCTTCGAAGATAAATCCCACGCCGCGATTGCCGAAGAGACAGGGATCGCATTGGGAACGGTAAAATCAAGAATACGCCTGGCGCTTGAGCGCTTACGCAAAGACACTAAAGTAAAGGACTTATGGAACTCATGACACAAATCCATGACGCTCTTAAAACAAATTATGATGCCCTGCTGCTCAGCTACGCCGCAGGAAACCTCGATGAAGCACAAAGCCTGATCGTTGCGGCGCACCTCGCCTATTCAAAAGAAGCGCGCCTGCTCGTTAAACACTGCGAAACCATTGGCGGCGCATTAATCAACGAAAGCTGCAACCCCGTATCCATGAATGGTGACGCCCTTGAGTCCGTACTTTCACGTCTCGATAACGACCCGATCGAAGCCCCACAAGAAAACACGCCCGCAAACGCGACTTTGCCGTTTGATATCCCTATATCTCTTGCGCAAACGCTGTGTAAAAACCCCAAAACCATGAAATGGCACACGCTTTTTCCGGGGATGCAGACCCATGACATCAATTTGGACTGTAAACACAGCATTGCCCGCTTTATGAAGGCCGCCCCCGGCACAAAAAGCCCTCATCACAGCCATGGCGGCACAGAAATCACGCTTGTGTTGGACGGCGCTTTTAAAGATGAAACAGGAGAGTATAAAGTCGGTGACCTAATCGTCACAGATGAAGACATGGATCATACCCCGTTGGCATGCGAAATCATGGGGTGTACGTGTCTTGTGGTATCTAGCGCACCGATCAAGCTAAAAGGCTTTGGACGTTTCCTCAACCCGTTCTTGCGGGCTTAAGCCTTCTTCGTCCGCACCTTACGGCGCAGAGTTGTTGTTGGATGCTCTGGCGTTTCTGTCGGTCCGCCCGCTCTAACAGGGCGCTCCGCAAACTTACCCATCGACAGCAAGCGGTCATACATCACAAGTGCGCCCGCCACGCCCACATTCACACAAAAGCTCATAGGAATTTTGATGATATGGTCACATTTCTCCACTAGCTCTGGGGATAAACTGCCCATTTCCGGCCCCAATACATAAGCCGCGCGCAAAGGATGGCGGAAACTCGGCAAATCAACCGCCCCGTCCATCAGCTCCACACCGACAAGCGAGCACTTATCCGGCAACGCCATAGAGTTCACATCTTCATATTGATGATACGGCACATGATCAAACGCCCCGGAAGTATCGGAAACCCGCATCAACTCAACATCCACCGCAGGGGCAATTGTAAAGAAGAACTGCGCGCCGAAGGAATGCGCGGAGCGGGCAATCGTGCCCACATTTTGCTCCTTGCTAATCCCTTCCACGCCTATGCCGAAATACCCGCGCATATTTTATACCTTTAAAACCTTATCCATGCGCTCCAGTGCCTCGACCAAACGCCGCTCCGACACCGCAAAACACATACGGATATAACCGACCGCAGTTTTACCGAACGCGCATCCCGGCGAAAGCAAGACGCTCGACTCATCAACAAAACGCTTCGTCAAAGCCTTACAATCCGGCTCCCCGTCAACCTTGAAAAATCCGTAAAACGTAGCCGTAGGATACGCCATGTGAATATTGCCAAGCTTATCAAAGTGATTAACCAGAATATCACGGTTCGACCGCCACATATCCACTTGAGACTTCAAAAACCCTTCGCCGTCTTTAAGCGCGGCAATCGCGCCATATTGCGTGAAATTCGGCGGGCAAAGGTTATTATACAGCGCAACATCACGGATTTTCTCCTCCGCCAGCTTCGGCCCGACAATCCAGCCTAAACGCCAGCCTGTCATGGCCCAACTTTTCGAAAAGCTGTTCACCACCAGCAAAAGGTCGTCTTCTTGCGCGACATCCAGAAAACTATCAGCGCGGGCATGCTCATGGTTGCTCTCATAAACAAGGCGTCCATAAACCTCATCCGCCAAAATCCAGATTCCCCGCGTGCGTGCAAACTCCAAAATCGCTTTCATCTCTTCTTGTGTCGCCGTCCACCCTGTTGGGTTAGAGGGGCTAACAATCAAAATCACCTTGGTGTTTTCATTACACGCCGCAAAAAGCTTATCGAGATCCAGCTTCCACTCGGAACGTTGCGTCGCCTCGTCCATGCTCTCATCAAGCGAGACCTGTACGGTCTTCGCCTGCGTCAACTCAATCGCGCCCAGCAGATTTTTCCAAATCGGCGTAATCGCGACCACTTCATCGCCCTTATCCACCAAAGCGGCCAGCGATAAATGCATCGCCGTTGAGCCGGAGGCTGTTACAAAACAGCGGCTGGCGGGGATATCAAGCTTGTAAATCCGCTCGTAATATTCGGAAATGGCGTTGCGCAAAGCGTCCTGCCCCAGAGTAGGGCCATAGGTCGTGCGTCCTTCTTTCATCGCATCAAACGCAGCCTTAGCAATGAAATCAGGCGTCGGAGAATCCCCTTCGCCCTGACCGAGCGTAATCATGTTCTCGCGCCCAGCTGCATAGCTCATCATCTCCACACCGGGATTGGCCGTGAGTGCATGCAATACAGGGCGGAACTTCAAGCCACTGCGGACTTCGTTAATTTCTTCGTTTGATCGTGGTATATTCGTATTCATCATTTTATCTTTCAAGAACGCTATACGCATCATTTTGGGCGTATTTGTCAATTCTAACTATAATATTTGGGAAATTTTTAAGGCGTGCGCTTTCGCACTATGAGCGTGAATATGAGCGGGCTAAGCCGCCGCGTTTGCCGCGGCCGCTGCAATTGAAGTATTCAAAAATGCAAAGGCTCTCAAATTCATAAAGACATTAAAACCATGATTAAATACCAGGCGCAAGAAATAATTTACTCGGCCGCATTCCCCGCAAACCCGTATTGCGGTTTTGCCCGCAAGCTCTCGCCAATCTTCTTATATAAGTCCGCATATAAAACCCCGCCCTCTTCGCCATATGTCGCGGGCGCTTGTATCTCTTTTCCTGCCAAAAGCTGCGCTGTTGGTTTTTCTGCCTTTTTGCCGTTCGGCGTTTTCAAGACATACGGTACACATATAATCTCGTGCGGACAAGAAAGCCGCCCGACAGAATCTGAAATAATGCCCTTCACTTGCTTCAGGAAAGCTTCATCCATTTGATCCGCCTCCAAAAACAGCGCCGTATGATCCCCGCCATCCGCATCTTTAAAACTCGCCGCCAATGAATCCTCAATTTTTCCCTGCAACTCGGGCGAATTGAGTGCGTCATAAAGCATCTGCGGCCCGATACGTACACCCCCTTGATTAAGCGTGGTATCCGAACGCCCCTCAATCATGATCTGTCCGTTTTTCGCACGCTTAACCGCATCCCCATGCCGCCAAACAGGCGGGCTAACATCGAAATATTCAAAATATTCTGCCCTGAAACGCGCCCCCCCCTCATCATTCCAAAAATAAAGCGGACGGGACGCAAACGGCCCCTTCACAACAAGCTCACCGCTTGCGCCGTCAGGCAAAGCATTACCCTCATCATCCCAAACCGCAACATCCATGCCCAGCACCGGCCCTTTAAGATACCCCGCCAAAGTCGGCGTGAACGGATTCCCCGCCGCATAACACCCGACAAAATCCGTACCCCCGCAAATCCCGTTCACGGCCATATCTTTCTTGATATTCTTATAAAGATACTCAAACCCCTGATCAGACAGCACAGACCCCGTATACATGATCATCTTTAAAGCCGAGAGATCGAGACTTTCTGTACTCAAACCATTACGCGCCCACACATCCTGAATAACACCCGCAGCAGTCCCCAAATGCGTACACCCGTATTCGGCCGCCAATTGCAGCTGCGAATCCGCGTCGGGGTAAGCAGGATTTCCGTCATAAATCATAATGGTCGCACCATTCGCCAGCCCGCTCGCCAGCCAGTTAAACATCATCCAACTGGTCGTGGAGTGAAAGAACACGCGGTCGCCCGCCCGTACGTCACTTTGAAGCTGATGCTCAATAGCATGTTTTAAAAGCGTGCCGCCAACGCCGTGAACAAAGCATTTCGGCTGCCCCGTAGAGCCAGATGAAAATAAAATCGCCAGCGGCTGATTAAAATCACGGCGCAAAAATTCCAATTTTTTCGGCTTTACAGTGAGCATTAAATCACTGGAAAGCAGCGTCCCTTCAGCGAGTTCATCAATAGCAGGCGCCTCCGATAAATTCGGCACAATCACCGTATGTTCAAGACTCTCCACTTCTTTTTGAAGATGCGCAACAAGCGGCAAACGCGCTTCGGGCTTGCCGTCCTCGCCCAGTGCCTTCATATGCGTATACCCATCCGCCGCTATCAAAATCTTCGGCGCAATCTGTTTAAACCTCTCGGCAGTTGATTGCGCGCCCATCTCCGTGCCGACAGACGAGAAAATCGCGCCCACATGCGCACTCGCAATCATTAAGACGTACGCCTCCGGCCCATGCGGAAGATATGTTGCAACGCGCTCGCCTTCGCCCACGCCCAGCTTCTCAAGCACCTGCACCCAAAGGCTCACTTCATCATAAAGCCCGCTCCAACTTAAAATGCGGTCTGCCGATGCCCCTGCTGTACGTGAAATAATCGCAGGGTCATCAGCATGCGTCGCCGCACGTGCCAGCATATTCTCAGAAAAACTAATCTTCGTATCAGGAAAGAACGCCGCCGCAAGAATATTGATTTGATCGCTAAGAACAACTCCGCCTTTATCCCCGATAATTCCGCAAAACTCCCACACAGCATCATGAAAATCCGCCAAATTTTCAACCGACCAATCATGGATCGCCCTGTACGTGTCCGCACTGCAATCCGAAAAATCACCAGCTTGCGGATAGCGTTCCTGTACATATTTGGCAAACCCTGCCAAACGCGTAGAATTCATATATGTGGAAGAGGGTTGATGAAGCATAGGCGCCTAAATGTTAATATTGTAACGTTTACAAGCAGGTTTTCGAATACCTGATATAGCATAAATTAATCTCTAAGAGTATTATGAGCAAATGATTTCGATTTTAAAAAGACGCATTCCTAAAACACTCCTCACCCTCGTGCTAATCGCGTTTACGCCGTTAAGCCAGCTCCACGCGCAAGAACTGGCCAATCCCGATGAAGCAAAGGTTGAAATCCGCTTGCTCGCAGAAAAGGGACAAGTCGCACCCAATGAAGAGATTTGGGTCGCCATTGAACAATCGATTGCCCCCCAATGGCACACATACTGGAAAAACCCCGGCGATTCCGGCACGCCGACCAATATCAAATGGACACTCCCTGAAGGCTTCGAAATCGATGAAATTCAATGGCCAACCCCGAATAAAATCCCCTATGGCCCACTTTTAAATTACGGCTATGAAAACAACGTCATTCTTCTGCAAAAACTTAAAACCCCCGCAAACTTTCCGGAAGGCCCGATTGAGCTGACTGCGGATCTCGAAATTCTCGTATGTAAAGAAGAATGCATCCCCGAATACGGCACGTACACCCTATCTTTAAACGGTGAAAATGCGCAAAATGAAGATAACGCCGCCTATATTATCGCAGCGCGGAAAAGGCTTCCTGTTCAAACCGACTGGTCGGTCTTATACAGCGAAGATGGCAACGATTTAATCCTTAGCTTTGAAGATCTTGCCCCTCTCACCCTTTCTGAAACAACGCTGAAAAGCGTAGAATTTTTTCCCGTTCACTGGGGCGCGGTCCTCAACCCAAGCGACGCGCAAGCCTCCTTAAGTGATAATAAAAATCTGGTTATAAAACAAAAGCGCGGCGAACGCCCGCTCTCCGAGATCGAAACGCTAAACGGCGTCATATCCTTTAGGGACGACAGCGCCCATATACAAAGCTTTGCCTTCTCCGCCGAGTCGAAAACAGATGCCTCACCGGTGCTAAAAGAAGAAGTAATAATCACGCAAAACTCCGCCCCGTTGCAAATCACATTCCTCACAGCGATCGGCTTTGCCCTTCTCGGCGGGCTCATCCTGAATCTCATGCCCTGCGTCTTCCCCGTGCTTTCCATCAAAGCGCTCAGCCTTATAAAAACCGCCGAGAAAAATCCTGCCGCCGCCCGCATGCACGGGATCGCCTATACTCTCGGCGTGGTTATAAGCTTCGTCGCCATTGCTGGCCTTTTGATCGCCCTAAAAACCGCAGGCGCGCAAATCGGCTGGGGCTTCCAACTGCAAAACCCGCTTGTCGTTGGCCTGCTCGCTTATCTACTGTTCATTCTGGGCCTCAACCTTTCAGGCTTTTTTGAATTCGCCAACCCCTTCGCCAATACTGGCGGCAAACTCACACAAAATAACGGCCTGAGCGGCTCATTCTTTACAGGGGTTCTGGCCACAATAGTCGCAACGCCCTGCACAGCGCCCTTTATGGCCGGCGCGATCAGCTACGCCCTCGTGCAACCCGCTGCGCTTTCTCTAACCATTTTCGCCGCCCTTGGCTTCGGCTTGGCGCTGCCCTATCTGCTGCTATCTTTCATCCCCGCCTTCCAAAAGGCTCTGCCGCGTCCGGGCGCATGGATGGATGTGTTCAAACAGCTCCTCGCCTTCCCGATGTATGGCGCGGCCATCTGGCTCGTTTGGGTCTTGGGACAACAAACCGGAGAAAGCGGCATCGCCGCCACGCTTGTCGGCATGCTGCTTATCGCCTTTGCGATCTGGCTTTATAAGCATAAACCCGTTGATAAATTTTGGCGCGGATTTACCAAGGCTTTCACAATCTTGGCTATCATCTTCGCGCTTCTATCCCTACCGATGACGCCCGTGCCCCTGCAAAACAACGCCGAAGTCACAAAAGAATTCGGCGAAACCTTCTCTCAAGGCAAACTCGATATGCTGCTTGAACAAAGCGACGCTCCTGTCTTCGTAGAAATGACCGCCGCATGGTGCATCACTTGTAAGCTCAACCACGCCACATCCATAAACATCGATTCCACAAAAGCCCTGTTTGCTAAAAACAATGTAAATTATCTGGTCGGCGACTGGACAAACCAAGACCCGCTCATCACGCAATATCTGGATGTATATGGCCGCAAAGGCGTACCGCTTTATGTTTTTTACGGCGCAAAAGACCCTCAAACCAAGGCACGGCCTGACGCCAAAATTTTACCGCAAATTTTAACGCCGCAGATTGTTGAAAATATGCTGAAAAAACCTAAATAATAAAAATCAAAGGTGTAACCAAGTCCGGCTGCCCTTCGAATAGAGTTTTACAATTACACACATTCAGGAGAAAACCACATGGCCCACAAATTTGTTTACGCTTTAGCAGCTTTTGTTCTGCTCTTTGCAGCCTATAACCCCGCAAACGCCGCGCCCGCGATAGGTGAGGCCGCGCCCGAAATCATCGCCGTAGATACAAACGGCAACCCCTTCAAACTCAGCGACCATAAAGGCAAAATCGTTGTTCTAGAATGGACAAACCACCAATGCCCGTTCGTAGTGAAGCACTACAGCACAGGCAACATGCAGGCCACGCAAAAAACCGCCACAGATAAAGGCGTTGAATGGGTGTCTATCGTTTCCTCCGCCGAAGGCCATCAAGGCTTCACAACCACCGAAGAAGCCAACGCCATTGTTAAAGATAATAACGCCCAACCCAGCGCCAAAATTTTGGACGCCAGCGGCACAATCGGTAAAGCATACGGCGCGCAAACAACGCCCCACATGTTCGTAATTGATGCGGAAGGCAACCTCGCTTATGCCGGCGCGATTGATGATAATTCAAGCCCGAACCCGAAAACAGTAGAAGGCGCGAAAAACTATGTGCTCGCTGCAATTGACGATCTGGAAGCCGGAAAAGCGGTTGAGGTTTCTCAATCACAACCCTACGGATGCTCCGTTAAATACTAAATTTCTTAAGTTTCTCTCCCACCTAAAACACCTCTTGGCCTCGCGCCCTGGGGTGTTTTTTTATACAAAACGCCCGTTTCGATACGCAAAGTCTAGCAAAGCCTTGTCATGCCCCCTGATTATAAATTATGGTTATTAGGTGATTCGTTTTCTCTTATGACTTTTTTCTAAGTCAGGTTTTTTAAATTATGACTGCCAAGCGTAAAACTCAAATCCAAAGCCCTGAATCCGCCCCCGCCAAAATCTCACCCCAAGGCGAAGGCTTCACAACCGAGGATTTCAAACACTTCTCTAATATGTCCCGCGACATACACCTCATCGTGAGCGACAAAGGCAAAATTCTGAACCACAGTGAAAATCTTGAATCCATCACAGGCTTTTCAAATAAAGACCTCGGCAAAAAACACTTCATTGACCTCTTTGATAAGGCGGATCGCGACCCCATTCTGGCCGCCATGCAAAGCCACACCCAATCACAAAGCGGCGCAGAAGACACTTTTGAGTGCGAGGGCCGCATCGTCTTTAAAAACGGTGATTCAAAATGGATGCGCTGGAAACAACACTTCAACGCCGGAAACCTTTATTGCATTGGCCGCGACATCGAAGCGGAAAAAGAGCGCGAAAAGCACCTGATAGAAGCCGAAAGCATTGGCCGTATGGGGCACTGGCAATGGGTTCTAGGCAAAGATAAAATTGAATGGTCAGACGAGATTTACCGCATTTTTGGCGTTGAAAAACACGAATTTGAACCCACCCTAGAGGCCATGAACGCACGCGTACACCGCGCCGATATCATGCGCGTAAACCAAGTCTTTGAGCGCGCCATCATAGAAGAAAACAACTATGACATGGAATTCCGCATCGAACGGCCTGATGGCGAAACCCGCTTCATCCATTGTGAAGGACGCTGCTCCTTTGACAAAACAGGCGAAGTTGTCGCCCTCTTCGGGATTATGCAAGACCTCACAGAGCGCATGCTCTATGAACACGACCTGAGAGCCGCGAAAGAACAAGCCGAGCATGCCTACGCCGCCCGCGCCCAATTCCTCGCCAATATGAGCCACGAGCTACGCACGCCCCTCAACGCCATCATCGGCTTCTCCGAAATGATAGAACGCCAGCTCCTCGGCCCCAT
>CAYGKM010000010.1:0-83322 GCA_964350695.1 uncultured Micavibrio sp. | reverse complement strand
ACGGAATTTGGCACCCGTAACGGCTGCGGCCTCGCCCGCACAAAGCGCCGCCCCCCCTTCGCCGCCCCCTGCTCCTGCAACACCGCCAGAGGCAACGCCGCCGCCAGTGCAAACTACGCCTCCACCTGCCGAGCCGCCTGCCGCGCCTGAAACACCCCCGCCCGCTGCACCGCCAAGCGGGGCAAATCCGATGTCTATGTTTGCAAAGAAACCTGCAGATGGCGCGCCGCCCGTACAGCCACCGGAAACAGCCGCAACTCCTGTGGAGCCCCCTTCGCCGCCGCCAATTCCTCCCGCCGCACCGCCCGTTGCGCCAGAAACGCCTCCAGCTGCTGAGCCGCCTGCCGCGCCCCCTGAGGAAAAGGGCGAATCAGAGGGTGACAAAGGCGGTGATAGTGGCGGCAGCCCCATGTCTTTCTTTAAGAAGGGAGATTAAGAGTTATGGCCGCCAGCACCGTTCTTGCAGCATGTTTAATGCTCGCCTCACAAACATATTCCGTGCCCCCTGCTGTGCTTGTGGGTATCTATAAAGCCGAAGGCGGAAAAATAGGGCAAGAAGTGGCCAATACCAACGGATCATTTGATCTTGGCCCAATGCAGATCAACACTCTATGGCTGCCTGAATTGGCGGATAAATGGGGCGTAAACCAGAATACCGCGCGCAAATGGGTGCGCGATGATGCGTGTACGAATGTGGGGGTCGCCGCCTGGATTTTAAAAAGCCATTTAGAAGAAACAGGCAGCCTGTCACAAGCGATTGCGCAATATCACTCCCGCACGCCGATCCACGGCAACAAATATAAGGCCCGCGTTGTGAATATTTTGCGCGAAAACGGCCTTGTTAAACAAAAATAATCCAGCGCTAAATTTCAAATATACGCAGAAGATTGGGGGCAGATTCGAAACCGAACTTGCGCTCATTCTGCCCACCCGTTAGGCTTGATTTGATCACAGGCTTACTTTAAAGACTGATATATACAGCAATTTGGGATCTCAAGACGGCTATGCGTTGCTTACACTCACTTCTTCTTTTGATGTTTTGTACATCTTTCCTTTCGGCCTGTTCGAATCTGGACAAGTTCAGTGACGACACCCCGCAAGTGGTTGCTGCGCCTGATGCGGTATCCGCGATGCTCGCGAGCGCGGCTGACAAAGCCTCTAATGCGCTGGAAACTTTAGCGGCAGTCGAGAGCAAACGCACCCCCTCTGCAAAGGTTGGCCCTGTTGGCAATGCCCCGACGGAGCTTCGCCGCGCCATTACCGTGAACTGGATTGGCCCTGTTGAACCTATCACTGAAACACTGGCGCAGCGCGCAGGATATAATTTCCTGACGATCGGCGCGAAGCCAAGCACGCCTATCGTTGTGTCTCTTGATATTGAAAACCGCCCCGTGATTGATGTTCTGCGCGATCTAGGTTTGCAGCTTGGTGTGCGTGGTGATGTGAAGGTGGATAGCCAGCGCAAGATGATCGAAATTCATTATTCACCAAATATGGGCATCGGGGGATAGATCAAATGTCCCTGAAAACGCCGCGTATTCTTATTCTCTCCGCTTTTATCTTTGCGCTTGGTATCAGCGCGCCTTATGCCGCGCAGGCACAATTACAGTTTGATTCAGAAGTCGGCGAAGAGGAAACGCGGATTATACCGCCGACATTACATGATCTTCAAACGCTAAAAAGAGAGAACATTGTTGAAGAAGACACCGGCCTTCCGCTCGATATTCGCAAAGACGCGTTGAAAGAAGCCGCTGTGTCTCTCGGGGCGCGCGGCGGCCTTGCATGGCGCAGCTTTGCGATCCGTGATGAGCTTGAAACGCGGGCGCGTTATCTTGATAAGGTTTATGATTTCCGCCAGCTTTTGATTGCCGCGCCTTCGGGATTCATGATCGAGCCGCCGATTATCAATGAATCCTATAATTCTTTGCTTATTGAGGCAGGAGGCCAGACAGCCGCCGTTTCTGATCGCATTTACAACATCATTAATAACGCCAAAATTGTGTCGACGCCCCGTACATGGCGAACATATCTTGAGCGCTCATGGGGAGAGGTGCAGCCGCCGCCCGATATTTTACGCCCTGAAAATGAAGAAGAGCGCGCGATCTGGGTTGAGCTTGTGACCAAAGGATGGGAGCAAGGCGTGCAGCAAGCAAACGAGATTTTTGAAGAAGATTTAAACCGCATGAATGCCGATTTTATGGGCATGATCCGGTATCGTAAGTTGTTGACGCAAGGGATGGTTTCACCGCCTTATGCGCTGCAGGTTGATCGCGGCGTTACGGGCGGCGGCGACGAAATGCGCATTGGTGATCGCGCAGTACAAATCACAGGCGTTCCAGAACTTATGACAGGATTTGAGGAATGGAAGCCCGCAAACCGATAAGCCTCCTCAAGCCTGAGGACAATTTCGCAAAAACCTATCCCAATGAACCTGATCGTTTTCAGGAAGAGCATGTGGATGCGTTTTTGCTATGGTGTGTGAAGCAAAATTCATCCGACATCACCATTCAATCTGATCGCCCTGTTTATAACGAAATTCATGGCACGCTCTATCCGGCGTTGTTCCGCCCGATTGACGCGGCAGATATGGCGGTGTTTTTAACCAAAATTTACGGCCCTGAGGCGACGGCGCGTTTGGCGTCCGCCAGAGATTTAGATGTGTCGTATGAAATACGTCCCGATCGTTACAGCCGCGTGCGTTTTCGTGTGAACATTACCGCGATCCTGTCGAAAGGCCGGGACGCCGCGCAAATTACGATGCGGGTTTTGCCGAGCGAGCCGCCGACGATGGATGATCTGGGCATTGAAGAAGAGATCAAGCAGGCCTGGGCACCGCGCCAAGGGCTTGTGATTATTACCGGCCCAACGGGGTCGGGTAAAACGACATTGCTGGCGGCGGGGAACCGTTTGCTGCTTGAGCGCCCGCAAGGGTGCGGGAAAATGCTGACCTATGAAGCACCGATTGAATATGTGTATGACACCATTAAAAGCCCGCGTTCTTTGGTTTCACAAAGTGAAATCCCGCGGCATTTGCCGGATTTTGCGAAGGGCGTGCGCAATGCGCTTCGCCGGAAACCGGAAGTTATTCTGGTGGGGGAATCGCGTGACCGCGAGACGATCAATGCCTCGATTGAAGCCGCGCAAACAGGACATGCGGTATATACAACGACGCACACCACAGGCGTTGCGGCGACCATCCAGCGTCTTTTATCGACCTATGATATGAATGAGCGCGAAGAGCGCGCGATTGCGTTGATGGAGACATTGCGCCTGATCGTAACGCAGGCGCTTGTGCCGCGGGTGCAAGGCGGTCGTTGCGGGGTTCGGGAATGGATGATTTTCCCCGATGAAGTGCGCGAGAAATTGATGGATATGTCTTTCACCGAATGGCCGAATGAAATTCAGCGGATGATACCGCAATACGGGCAAACCATGGCGCGCTCTGCGGAGATTGTGTTTGAAGACGGTATTATTGACCGTCGTCATTATTTACTTCTGTCATCCGCGACAGGGGCGTAATTTTCTGATAAGATTTTGTTAAAGTTTGACCCTTAAACTTAAAGGGATCAGTAGCATTTTCAGGGACAAAATATGTCGGCAGCACAGGAATTAGAGAATCTTCAGGAAAAATTGAACTGGCATTGGCGCAACTCCATGCGGGTTGTGCGCTTTGGACCGTTTGATGCGCGGGCGGCCGCGCCTTTGCCTTTACTGCTTGTTTATGCACGTTGGTCAACGCTTTCGCTGATGATTGGCAGCCTTGTTTTGTTCAGGTTTCTGGAGAATAAAGGTCTGACGGTTCCTGCGGCGGTGCGCACGTTTCGATCATGGATTATCGGTTATGAGCGCCCCGGCTGGGTCAGTGTTCAGCGGCGTACATTCAAAGATTTAGGCTAAAGTTTTAGACCCCGCAGCTGTTTCTATAAAAAATTGCAGTTTAAGCATCGCAAATGCTTGTTTTTTCTATGCTGTGGTTCTATGGTTTGGATATTCAACATAATAGAATATACACAGGACCCGAGCCGGACATGTTTAAGCGCGCTTCATTTAAAAATAGTTTCTTCATTATAACACTGGCATTGTGCCTTTCAGTGGCCGTGGCGATCACCAAAGGTTATGCCGGTTTTGAGTGGATCCCCCCTACGCAAACACAAGTAGAACCTAGCGTTAAGATGGCACCGCAAACAGATGATATGCCTGTTGCGGCCCCCGCCCCTGTTCAGGTTATTGAGCGTACGCCGTCTTCAGACACACTTCTGCCGCTAGAGCCTTTGCCGGGTGAAGAGCCAGCAGCGCCCGCGCCTGTTGTTGAAATACCTGCGGCGCAACCCGCGCCAGCGCCCGTTATGCAGGTGCGTGATTTTACGCCCTCTCCTTCTCCAGAGCCGATGAAAGCCGAAACCAAGCCGGCTGTGATTATGCCTGAAGATGCCCCCGTGAACCTTACGGAGAAAATTCTGGCAAGAGAAGCAAAACAAAGCATGCAGGCGATGGAAGAGCTGCAGGCGCTTCCTCCCCTTCCTCAGCCTGAGCCTACTGATGAGAGCTTAACAGTGACCAAAACTAAAATCATGATGCCCGAAGATGCGCCTATTTCCGCATTGGAGCACATGAAAAATGATGACATCACTATTCAACCTTTCCCGAAAAAGGAAGTGCCGGAAGCCCCTCAAGCTGTAGAAACAATGGCAGATACTGCGGAAGCGGCGCCTGCCCCGACAAGCGCTTATGAAGAGATTATGGGTTTTGGTACGGACATACCGCTCGCGCTTGCGCTTAGCCAGATTGTGCCTCCGAGTTATTCTTATTCATTCGGCGAAAGCATTAACCCGGGTAAAAAAGTATCATGGGATGGCGGTAAGCCATGGGATCAGGTGATTGAAAATATGATTGAGCCGCTTGGGCTTCATTTAAGCATCCGCGGTAAAAATGTGCATGTCGGCAATCAAAATACATCCATGATTTCCAATGACACTCCCCCTGCCGTGATGACGCCCGTTGGAGCAGAAGCGCCAAAGACGGGCGGCCGCTCGATGATTAAAGACCCCGGTGAAGTTGAAAGCTCGCAGCCCGGTGAAACTTTGAGCAATATTCAAGATATCGTGCGCGAAGATGCGCCGGAAAAAATTGTTTCTATTAAAGAGCCAGAGCCGGCTGCGCCGCCTCTTCCTCTGGTACAGAACATAGAAGAGCAAGAAGTGATTGTTGCTAAAGTCGGCGTTGATATGGTTTCAGGATCAAAGGATATATCTTTGCCGCCGCCAAGCCAGACCATTGATTTGACCGTGCCGCCAGCGCCCGTTGAGATCAAAGAAAATGCCGCGAATAAAACCACGCAAGCCAAACAAGTTTGGGAAGCGCAAAAAGGCGACAGCCTCAAGAAAACCTTGGACTTCTGGGGCAAGAAGGCGAATTTTGAAATTGTTTGGGACGCCGATCACGATTACAAACTTGAATCCGACATTCTTGTGACAGGTACATTCCAGCGCGCAGTAAAGCTTATGTTCTCCAATGCGATTAGCCAAAAAGACAGCCCGCTTTTGACGCTTTTGGATTCAACAAATGTGAGCGAGCCCGGCAAGCTTATCATTCAGGATGATGCCGCTTAAACCTTTCCAGTTATTAACTATTAGATAAAGTTCACAAGCGTCAGTTCGCTGACGCGGGCCGTGATTGTGTATGAGGCTTCAAGCTGAATTTGCAGCGTTTGGATCTCGATCGCAACCTGATTTAAATCCGCGTCTTCAATATCGGCGATTGTGCTTTGGAAGAGGAATTTTTCCTGTGCGTGGGCTTGCTTGATCTGGTCAATTCTTGCGCGGTCTGATTCAATGCGGAAGCGCGCCTGATCGACATCATCTATAGATCTATTGATTGTAGTGGTCAGGTCATTAAACACGGCGAAGAAATTATCCTTCATCTCGGAAAGCGTGGCCCCCGGCGCGCCATTTTCTATCGGCAAATCACCCGGCGTATAGGGCTGTGCGTAGACATCTGCGATCGGCGAAAAGTCGCCATTTTTGATAAAGGCGGTCGCAACAAGGATATCGCGGAACGCTTCTTCATTTGCCAAAACCGTGTAATCCAGCTCGGAGTCTTCTCTCACGCGCACGAAAATCTTACCAGCGTTCCCGGAGCTTAGTGCGGAAGAATAGCCGATTGTGGTGTCGGTGATCGCGTTTACATCCTGCGAGAATGTGCGGGATTGATATGCGCTGATCAGCTCGGAGTTTGAAAGATTTGTCGCTGGCGGCAGCGTTTCATCCTGCCAGTTTCCAAGCAATGTCGAGATTTTTGAGTTTAATGCCCCTGTATCATTTAACGGTTTGGTTGTTGTGTCTGCACCGCCCAAAAGATAACGGCCTTCGTCCTGCACGTTTAAAAGATCGACAAGGAAATCATATAAATCCGAAGCAGAGTTCTGGATGGTTGCGAATTCAGTATCAAGCTTACCTGAGCTCACGCCGATTTCATGCTCCGGCCCTAAAAAGCTTGTGCTTGCGCCGAGGCCGAGATTGATTAAACCGGTTGGGCTGATTGGGTTTGTGCCTTCATTGGAGATGGTAATATTCGATGTGCCGCGCAGGGCAATTTGCCCGCCTACGCCGACAGTGGCGGAGGCATTCAAAGATGCGGGCGCGCCGCCCGGAATTGCGGCGAGCTGGTTGTTGATATATGCCGCAAGTTCGACAGCAGCGTTTCCGCCACCGGCTAAAGCTGCGGCATCACTGATATCCACGGTGATTGTTGCCGCGATTAAGGGGTCATTCGGATCGGAGAATGTGATATCGAAACTATCATTCGGATCATCCAGATTTGGCGCATTCGCGGCCACCAAAGCGGGGATTGAAGGGAAAACCGATAAATCTTGACCGCCCGTTACTGTTTGCAGGCCATATACGACATCTGCGTCATTTTCATGCAGGCTTTCTTGTCCGAAACCGATCATCAAATCCCAGAGGGTTTGGGCTTGCGCCTTAAATTCTTCGATGCTTTGAAGCATGAGCGACATGCGGCGGTCGGCGCGGGATATGTTATCCGTGTATACATCAACTGAGCTGAGATCCGCGCGGGCACGCTGCGATGTCAGGGCTGCGGTTCCGAGACCTGAGAATTTTTGGGTTTTCTTTCCTGTCGCCAGTTGCGTTGTTAAAGAGTTGAGCAATGATGATTGATCGTTGATCAGATTGATCCGATTCAATGCTTGTCCTAATGTTGATACGCCTGTCATGGTCTTCTCCTATTTACTTTATCTGCGGACTGCGTTGAGCAGTTCCTGAAATAATTCATCAACAGCCGAGAGCACTCTGGCCGAAGCACTATATGCGGTTTGAACGAGGATCAAATGTCCCAGTTCTTCATCAATATTGACGGCTGATTCATCCAAAAGCTGAGTGTTTAGAAGCTCTCTCAAGCTTTGTTCATCGTTTCTGCGCGCAGTTTGAACGGTGAGCTCCTGGCTTTGTTCGCTGACCATTTTCTGAGCGAAATCAACGAGGCTGTCTGCGCCGATAATATTGATATTGATGTTCGCGGCCGGGCCTAAAAAGCGTTCGCGGAAGGCTTGTGTAGGTATGGGCGGGGTCAAAGACCCGTTGGTTTCAGAAGTATAGCCGATATCCCTAACAGGGCCGGTATTTTGCACAGCGCCGCCAACGATTGTATAAGAGCCGAAAAGTGCGGAGACTATGCTTGCGCCATCATCAAGGCTGGTACGCGCCGTGAGGGCTGGAGGAGCGCCATAAGACGCGCCGCTTGTTTCAAACGCGCCGCTTGTGATTTTAATATCGCCGCCGAAATCAGGATTGTCAAAATCGTCACCCGGGCGAATGCGCAGGATACCATCCAGAGCGAAGTTTACGGTATCTACGGCCACACCCGGCACAGCGTCGAGCTTGGCAAGGAATGTTGCGTCTGTTTCACCGGGTTCAATAAAAATGCGTGTGGGGTCAGCGTTTCCGACTTGAATATCGAAATACGGATCTGACGGGGCAATGGTTGCACCCGCGCTGTCTGTCAGGCCAATAAAGTTCAGACCAGCCTGCCCCATTCCATTAACGCCCGTAGAATCAATGGAGTAACTGCCGCGTGTTTCGATGACAAGCTGGCCGTTTGGGCCAACGGAAGCGAGGGCGGCAAGGCCGGCGGGGACGCCGGCAGCTGTGATTTCATTATTGATATGCGTGACCAATTGATCGAGCGCGTTCGCGCCCGGAAGGGCTGCGGCAACGCTGAGATCGATTGTAACGGTTGTCGGGCCAAGAGGCGGCGCGGCGCGGGCTTCTTCGAATGTGATTTGGAATTGATCATTTGGCGGGGCAAGAGCCGTTCCGGCAGAAGCGATCAAATCATTCAAACTGCCGATTGAGGCCAGATCAAGGCCGCCTTCTACTCTGTTTTCCGAGAAAAGCCCGAGCCATGTTTGCAGATCATCACCGCCGCGATTAAGCAAATCTACTTGTGTGGCGACATCTGTGTTTTCGGCTTGTTGGTAATTGACGGCGCTAAATGTGTTTTCAATGATGCGGCGGATGACCTGATTGTCTCCGGATTGCAAAGAAGCGCCATAAGTTCCGGTGCGGATCAAGGTGTTGTCATTCAAGATTGCCTGATTGACCTGTATGGTCGCGGAGAAACCGACATAGTTCACAGGCGTCGGCGGCACGGTTGTCGGGTCCGGGGCATCGTCATTCGGAATTAAGCCGGCAGAATCTGTAAAGAGCCTTAAGCCTTGGGCTTCGAAGCGAAGGGCGGTTTTGTGCGCGAGTTCATCTAGCTGCGCCATTTGTTTGGGGAAGGTTGTGTCTCTGAGTTCAATCAGACCGCCGAGTTTTCCGCCCGGCGTACGTGTTGTGATGTCTACAGCACTGATTTGGGTATCGGGATCACCCACAAATACACCATTTACTGAATCCGGATAGTAAGACGTAGGTCCCAAGGGGTTTCCATCAAATGTAAGCGGCGTCACGCGGTCGGATGCGAGTTCCGCCCCATCATTGGTCTGGACAACCAAAACGCCGTCACCGCGCTGAAAAAAGCTGATCTCGATGAGTTGGGACAACCCGTTTATGGCTTCGTCGCGTTGATCTTCCAACAAGGCGGTGCTTCTGCCAAGGTTGGTATTCACCTGCACCTGATCGTTTAAATCCGCGATTTGTCTCAGCAGACCATTTATTTCGGTCACCGTTGATTCAATTTCGTTTTGGGCGTCATTACGAAGGGTCGTAAGCAATTTCGAAAGATTATTGATTTTATCAGAAGCATCCTGCGCTTCATTCACTACATTCGATAATGCGAATGCGTCTTCGGGCGTATCGGCGAGAATTGCGAATGCGTCTTTTAATCTTGCAAGTTCGGCGGCCACAGATAGCTCCTGGTCCGGCGGCCCGTGGAATTGCTGAATGCGGTCCAGGTATTCGACCTGTATGTCATGAAAACTTGTGGAGCTGACTTGTGTCCATAGATCGCGCTCGAGGTTTATATCGACGTTGCGGATGATGGTTTCTGCTCTGACGCCGACTGTCGCGCCTTCAATAGACTGAGCGCTTTGCGGCAATAATTTCCGTGTATAGCCAGGTGTTCCCACATTGGCGACATTGTTGGAAATCACGTTAATTTGCTGTTGTGATACGCGCAATCCCGAAAGAGCGGCATTCAAACTGGCAAGACCCATAGGACAATCCTTATAAATTCTATTATATGAGCGATCAGCGCGACAGGGACAAAACGTGCAATAATTGCCGCAATGCCGTCTAAAAACTCATTTGCATACTGTTCATATGCAAGGGAGATGCCATTTTTGTGGACAAAACGCTTAGGCGTCTATTTAAGGTCTCTGATGGTCGCGTTCAAAAGATTGAGGCGAGGGAAGAGGGATTCTTGAATCATCGCAGATAAAAGCATTTCTTTACGCAAAGAGCCTTCATATTGATCGCGAAGTTGCATGAGGCCGATGGCATCCATAGAGGCGGTGATGCGCTCAACGTTTGCAGGTTTGTCATAGAGATTGGTGTAGAAATCCGGGTTTTGATACAGCTTTTTCGTCAGTACATCCATTTGCGCATAATAGCTTGGCTGCGCGCCGAGCATGGCGGCAATATCCTCATCGCCAAGACCGAATTCACGCATCATGGTTTTCATGTGCGCCCAACCCGGAACGACAGCTTCGTTTTCGGGAAGCGGGGCGGCGGCCTTCATGCCGACGATGTGGGTAAAAGAATTATGCGCGATGTTATTGAGCGCCATCAGCCCGCGTGCATTTAAATATTTATCCTTGGTTTCGTTTATGCTTTTTTCTTCAACGGTTTTGAATGATTCAGTCCAGAACAGGTTTTTTGCGAGCGCGGCAATATCTTCTTCGTCTTCTGATACAACAGGATCAACGCTATCGATATTCAGGGTGAGCGGATATTCCACCGTGCGCATATATTCAACATCTTTATTCATGCGGAATTGTTGGGGGCCGCCAATCCCGCCGGGCGGATCGGCTCTCATTTCAGAATTTGCGAGCGTATTATCCTGATCATGCTGACAGATCCAGTAAAGGCCGCCGTCATTATCCATGGGGTCACAATATACTCTGCGGAACTGGCTTAAGCGTGATTTGATGTCAGAGATTTCGCCTGATTTTGTCCCTGCATTTCTTTTGTTTTGATATTGGTCGTTTAAAACTTTATTTAGGGCCAGTTTTTCATGCGCCATTTTTTGCTGCGCGGAGACAACACTTTTCATCAAACTTCCGACGCGGCACATTTGCTCGCTGGGGTGATAGTCTTTTATAGCTTCGGCCTTGAGTGTTTGAAAGTCCCGCTGCACTTCGAGCTGTTCTTTCGCGTCGAAAAAACGCCCTATTTGCTGCGTGGCATGCATAGAAACAGCCGTTAATTGATCGGCCATAAGTTGCAACGGATGAACAAGATTTGTCACAAACCCTTGGCTTTGCGCGCGAATAGTGCCTGCATTACAAAAGCTTGCAAACGGACTGATGCCGCAAACCGTTGCCGCAAAAGAAGTATTCACATTTGCGCTTGTCGGGCCGCCGCCGCCCGGCGCAAGTTGAACCTTTATGATCGCCGGACTTTCCAGCGCTGAAAAGCCCATAGCGGGGTTTGCGCTGAAGAAGGCGACCTTTATACCGTCTGTTTCTTCATCAATGTTTTCAGGAATCTTGATGCCCGTTTCTTTAAACAGTCCGGCCCAATCGCTTTTTGTATCAATTTGGCTCGCGCCGATATCAACGTGAATTTCAGAAAGCTGGCTCGCGCCATCGCCCTCAATCGACATAGTGCCTTGTTCTTTATCATTGCGAAGGGTGAAGTTCAGAGTTTCGCTGTCTTCGTTGACGTTGAATTCATACGCCAGATCATCGGGGGTTAAGTTCACGCCCTCCGGGAGAGAAAGAGAGAGCTGCCCCTGAATATTCACCATCCCTTGACCGTTTAAAACGGTGCCGCCGGATTGATAGATTTTGTAAGAGACAATGGCTCCGGGTTTAAAGCCTGAAAGCGAGGCAAAGGTTGTGCCGACGATGGTTTTATTTTCTCCGCCTTCAATAGCGGAATGCGCGGCGGAGGCAGAAAAGCTCAGGATAAAACACGCGAATATGAAGCCAGCAAGGCGGCTTAAATATGCTTTGTTTATAGCTTTGCGCGCATGTTCCATCTTTATTGCGGCGGCGTCCCTTCTTCTTTCTGGTTCGTGATTTCCGCTTCAAGCCTATCTTGTGTTTCCATCACGGCCACCTCAAGCAAGACCGACATCACGGCCTCGTTGCGCAAATAGCTTTTGAAGAGGTCGAATTTTTGCATCAAACCGATCGCCTGCATCGCGACCTTTTTACGCTCAACGTTTGCAGGCTTATCATAGAGATTCGTGTAAAAGTCCGGATTTTGATAAATTTTGCGGGTTAAAACTTCCATTTGCGCGTAATAGCTTGGGCCGATTTCTTCACCAGATGCGGCGCTGAAACCCAGCATACGGCGCATATCATCAATGTCATTGGTCGTGGAGGGGTCTTCAGAAACGCCAAGTTCGCTTAAGACTGCTTCCATGAAGTCTCTTGAGCCGGCAGTGCCCGCCGCCTTCATAGAGGTGATAGCATTATACGAGTTTTGCGCCACGCTGAGCTTTGCGAGCATCGCGCGTGAGTCCATTAACGCTTTGTTACTTGCCGGAAATTCTTCACCATTAGGGTTTGCGACAGCGCCGGATACGCGCTCAAACACATCATGGCCATAGAGATTATCGCCCAGGGCAATCACTTCTTCTTCATTATCGGTGAGCGTTGTGTCAGAGAAATCGAGATCCAGCGTCCACGGGTAATCAACCGTGCGGATGAAATCAACGTCTTTGTTCATACGCTCTGTGATTGGCGCGCCGATACCGCCGGGGGCCTCTGCTCGCATTGTTGAATTTGACAGGCTGTTATCCTGATCATGTTGACAGATCCAGAAAAGCCCGCCGTCATTATCCATCGGATCACAGAATTTTTCTCTGTATTGTTTCAGGCGTGAGCGGATATCAAGTCCCGGCCCTGCTGAACCGGAAGTGTTCGCGTTTCCGAGCATTCTATCTTGAAAGCGCTGGCTTAGAACATGCGCGACAAGCTCAGACTTTCTCTCCGAAGCCACCAAGCTTTTTGCGGTGGTTCCGAATTCACACATGCCGGCGCTCGGGTGATAATCCTTGTGGGCGCGGGCGCGGATTTTCTGGATTACGCGCTGGGTTTCCAGCTGGTTTTTCGCGTCAAAAAATTCACCGATAATTTGGGTTTGATAAACAGCAACAGCGCTGAGTTGGTCTGCCATCATCATCAGAGCGGGCAGGACGTTATCTTCCCAGAAAACGCCTGTCAGGAATGTTCTCTGTGTGGTTAGCTCGGTTGTTATGCGGGCATTTATAATTTGTTCGGATAGTCTTGACTGTAATCTGGAAAGCACGGTCACCATGACTATGGTTGCCGCCAAACATGGTTCACACCCCGTGAATTGCGCCCTTGTTTCTTTGGGAAGAGCAAAGATTCCGCCAACAAAGATTGCAAAAGCCAAAAGAACAAGCAATGTGCGTTTCATATATATTTTGGCACGTCTCATTATTGCGCTCCCAACTGGCTGCTTACGCTATCAACAGAAGATTGAAGCCGCGTTGATAACAGCACAGACATCGACATTTCCTGACGGAGCTGGCTTTCATAGATCGCGCGGTCCAACATCAGCTCGATAGCCTTTAACGCAGCGCTTTTACGTTTAATATTTGCCGGCGTGTCATACAGCCCCGCATAGAAGTTCGGATTTTGATATATT
Source organism: uncultured Micavibrio sp. (assembly GCA_964350695.1). Classification (GTDB taxonomy): domain Bacteria; phylum Pseudomonadota; class Alphaproteobacteria; order Micavibrionales; family Micavibrionaceae; genus TMED27. The sequence continues at coordinate 70,021 of CAYGKM010000010.1, read as the reverse complement.
TTCTTGGCCAGAATTTCGAGCTGCGCAAAATGGCTAAGGTCTGCATTGGCCGCATTTATAGAACCGCTTGTAGAATCTAAGCCTAAATAATCCACCACTTCGTTTTCCGGTATTCCAAGGTCTTGTAAAATCCGTCCTAAATACATCTTTGTGTTAGATGCTTGGCGATCTGCTCGTATGGTCGAGCCTAAAGATTTCATTCCAATAATGGCATTAAACGAATTTTCGGCGACGCTTCTTTTCGCGGCAATGGATCTGAGTTTAAAATATTGCCCTGCAAGCTCTTCGTTTTTAACGTTTTGGGCACTTATATCGCGGGTAATGAGGTCATGACCATATAGGTTATTACCCAGAGACAGAATATCAATTTCATCTTCCGCACCAATCCATAACGGCGCAAAAACGTTTAGTGTGCGCTTGTTTTCAACAAGCCTTGTGTAATCCACGTCTATATTAATGCGGTCCGTATTCCCGCCGCCTGTCGCGCCGCATATACTGGTCAGGCCTGTGCCGGCAACGCCAATCCAGTTATTGTCCTGCGGGTCGCAATAATTTTCTTTAAATTGCGTCCAGCGGTTGATTTTGTCTTCAACATCATTACTGGCGCCGCCGGCGTTTTTATTTCCCAAATGCCGCGCCATTTGTCTGCGGCTGAAGGCCAGCGCGGTATATCGTCCTGCGCTTTCGGTATGTGCCATGCTGCGAACGGCCGTTCCGATTGTGCAGAACTCTCTGCTAGGCTGGTAATCTTTATGCGCCTGAAATTGCAATTCCTGGAACAGTCTTTGTGTTTCAAGCTGATGCTTGGCATCAAAAAATGTGCCGATACTAAAGGTCTGCAGCATTGCGCTGGCTGTCATTTGTTCTGTGAAGCGCTGAAGCGCCGGAACGACAAGCCTTGGCAAGAAAACCTGAGAGAACCAGTTGCGATGGTTGGTAAATTCCTCGCCTATATGCTCGAGTATATTTTCGCGCATGTCGCAGTAATCACTGGTCACTCTATCCGGTAAGACAGTACATGACGGGATGGAGATGGAACACGCCGCTTGTGATATCGCGCCAGCTGCTGCAGCGTTAGCATTACCGGCGAGAGAACTTAAATCCGGGTTTAATAAAGATGATGGTAAATTAGGAAGCTGAAAATCATCAGGTAGCGTGAAGCCATCCGGCAGACCGTTCGGGAAAGCATCCTGAAAAGCAGGAGAATTTTGAAGATCTGCAGGATCAATATCCGACAGATTGCCGCCCGGCGGTATTAAATCCCCTAAGCCGCCCGGGTCGGGTATGCCATCAACTTGCGCATTTGCGGGGGATACAAAAACACCGCCAGACCCTAGTGCCGTTACAAACACTACACTACATACGCCCGCAAAGAGCGCTAAAAATAAGGATTTATGATTGCTCAAACTCTCATCTCGCCGCATGCTAAAAAACATAACATCTTTTAAAAAATTACACTCACTTCTTTAAGTGTATCATAAGCTTAAACAAAAACGCACGTTTGAAAATACAGAAATTATAATCTTCAAAAAATTGGAGTATTGAGAAAGTCTGGTTTTTCGTTCACACTCATGTTTGAAAATTTGATTTGAATTTCGAGGAAAAATGGCCGCCAAAAGCAAAAAACAACCTGTAAGTGCTGAAAACACTGAGGAAAATGCCGTAGAAGAAACCTCAGGGTTGGGCAGCGTTGTCATCAGAAACGAGTTTTATCGTGATGGTTATCGCTCGCTCTTAAGGCTTTCTCTTATTCTGGGGTTAATTATTATCGGCCTTTTGGGGGCGATGTATTTTGTTATACAGGTTCACCAGCCTGAAAACCGTTATTTTGCGACAACAGAAGACGGGCGCCTTGTGCCGATGGTGCCGCTGAACGAGCCGAATTTGAGCACGCCTGCGATGATGTCATGGGTGGCGCAGGCCTCGACAGAAGTTATGACTTTCGGGTTCAACGATTATCGCCGCCGCTTACAAGAAGCCTCTCGCAATTTCACACGCCGCGGATGGGATAGCTTTACGCAGGCCTTGCAGCGCTCAAGAATTGTGGAGATGGTCGAGGCCAATCAGCAGGTTGTAACCGCCGCCCCACAAGGCGCGCCGATCATTCGGTCCGAAGGGTTGGTGGCAGGCCGCTATCAGTGGACAATTGAATTGCCGCTTGTTCTGACCTATCAATCAGGATCCAAGAAGCGTTCCGATGCGCTTTTGGTCACGCTGGTTGTGGTTCGTGTTCCGCGTCTTGAAAGCTCCAACGGTGTCGGTATCGAGCAGTGGGTTGCCGTCGCCCGTTAAAATTTTTCTTTAAAGAATTGTGTGTTTCTGGTGTTTTTGTCAGATTGTCACGTGACAGCCATTTTTTATCTGTTTATTCTTTTCCCATGAGTTGGGAGACCTTAACTTAACCATGCGTATGTTTGGCCTAATAGATTTAAAAATTATGAAACTGATCGCCTGTATGGGCGCAGTGGGATTTATTATGCCTGCGTCTCTTGGGTTTGCCCAAGATCTACCGACCGTTTCGGGAACATCCTCAAGCCCACCGGCTTTGCCGTCCGATGCAAATGTTGGTGACACAAGCCTTCCGCAATCCGATGAAAGCTCTGATTTTAATTTTGACGACCAAAATTTTGAATTCGAGAAAAGTCCTGAAGAGCTTAAGGCCGAGGCGCGCAATCAAGCGTTTGATGCGGCGCTTCAGGGGCTTTTGCCTTTGCAGCCCGAAGAAATCCGCAAGCTTTTAGAGCGTTATGACCGCACGCAAGAATCTGTGGCTACGCCGGTTTATCCTGCGCCGAAGCCTGAAGTTGTTGTTCAGGATTTAAGCCTTGATCCGGGCGCAGCCCCTGCGGTGATTAAAATGGCTTACGGGCATGTGACCACTGTGACGTTTTTAGATTCTACGGGCGCGCCGTGGCCTATTCAAAACATAAGCTGGGCGGGGAATTTTGAAGTTGTGCAATCAGAGGGCGACGAAGAACGCTATCAGCATATATTGCGGATTTCTCCGCAATCAGAATTTGCGTACGGAAATATGTCGATCAGCCTGCTTGCGCTGCAGACCCCCGTGATCATCACTTTAGAAACAAACCGTGATATTGTTTATTATCGCTTTGATGCGGTTGTGCCGGATTACGGCCCGCTTGCGAAAGCGCCGCTTATTCAGGCGGGGATCACCTCTTCTGCGGGGAATAAAGATATGTCTTCGGCGCTTGAAGGTGTTTTCCCGGGCGGTGCAGAGCGCTTAAGTGTTGAGGGTGTTGACGGGCGGACATCGGCTTACAGATATTCCGGCAAGACGTATGTGCGTACGCCGCTGACACTTCTATCGCCAGGATGGACCAGCTCCGCTGCCTCAGGGGATGGTACAAAAGTTTACGAGATTGATAATGCGCCTGTTTTGCTCCTGTCTGATAAAGGGCGGATGGTGCGTGCAAAGCTCTCTGATCGTGAGAACATTTTAGAGGATATAATAGATGAGTGATGATCTCGACGATGACGACCTGAATCTGGACGAAAGTTTCGATGATTTTGAGAAAAAAGATCGCACTCTGGGTGATCTTTGGCGCGAAAGCCCGCTTGTAAAAATCGGTGTAATTATCGGCGGAATCGTTTTGATTTTCCTGATTATCATGATGTTTAGCGGCAGCGAGAAGCAGCTTGATCCCTCTTATATTGGCGCTTCGCCGGACTTGTCGGCTGTGCCCGCTACGGACCAAGCCTCCCCTGCCTTTATTGAGGCGATTCAAGAAACAAACGAAGCGGCTGTTGAAGAGGCCTTTAAAGAAGGTACAAGCGCGCTGCCGGTTCCTATCGAGCCTCCTGTCGGCGTTATCAGCGTTCCTGAAGCCGATCCGGATCAAGAAGACCCGTTGCAGCGCTGGCGCCGCCTACAAGAAGAACGTCTTCAAAGAGAAATCCAGCAAAGGGATACTATTGCGCCTGTTGATACGCGTGATGATATTGACCCGAATGAAGCAATACAGGCACTTTCAGACCTGATGTCGCAACAAATGTCTTCTGTTTTGGAATCTTTAGAGCCTCCTCAGGTGCAGAGCATGAATCTTACGGGCGTAGAGTTTCTTGAAAAGCTTGAGCAACAACGTCAGGAAGAGGAAGAACTAAAACTTGCAGAGCTGGAAGAAGAGACATCGGAGGAAACAATTGAGAAAATTCTGCTTCCCGGTGGCCGCATTCTCTATGCCCAGCTTTTGACAGAAGCCAATAGCGATGTGCCCGGCCCTGTTTTAGCGGAGCTTATGTCAGGCCCGCTTAAAGGAAAGCGGATATTGGGTTCTTTTGAAGTTCAATCGGAGCTTTTAACGCTCACCTTTGACACGATCGTCGTTGATGACGAGAATTTAAGCATTGATGCTGTCGCGCTTGATCCGAACACAACTTTGCCCGGACTGGCGACAGAGGTGGACCATCGCTACTTTAAGCGTATTATCCTACCTGCTGCTGCGGCTTTTGTTGAAGGATTGTCGAATGCTATTTCAGAATCCGGATCAACAACCATTACTGTCAGCGGTGAGAATGTTACAGAATCCACGAATGATGCTTCCAACGACCAAGAAGTCGCCTCCGGTATTGAAGAGGCGGGTCAGGAGATTCGTGAAATTTTAGAGGAAATTGCAGATGAAACAGAGGTATTGGTTCGCATCGCGGCCGGTACACCTTTGGGAATTTTGTTCCTCGAGCGTGTTAAGCAAGAAATTGATCCGGATGCAGAGTAAGAAATAATTTTTAATAGAGAGTATTGAAGAATGAGCGACGATAAATTTGGTGATGATGACGATATTCTGGATGATGATCTGGATCTTGAAGAGCTTGATGATCTTGATGATTCCGCCGAAGATTGGGATGATTTTGACGATGGCATTGTCGAAGACCTTTCAGAGGAGCCAAAAGCCGCTCCGCTCGCTTCATCCGAAAAAACATTTTTACAAAAATATTTTAACTTCATTGTCATTGGCATTGTGGCCGTTGGGGCCGGACTTTTCGGGTTAGCCCAATTTGGCGGTGCGCCCGCCACGGATACGCCGCTGCAACAGCAGGAAGAGACTGTTGAGCAAGGCATAGAGCTGCAAAGTGATGAGCTGGCGGCGGTTGAAGATTTGAATAGTGCCGATATGCCGCCGATGCCTGCTCCTATGGACCCTGTGGTTGAAGAAGCTATGAATACAACGGAAATGCCGGAGAGCGCGCCTGAAGATACCGGTATTTTAACACCGATGCCCGCGCTTACAAGCGATGCGGAGGAGGTAGCGACCGAGGAATTGCCTGCGCTGAGCCTCGAAATTGACCCACTTCCGCTAGAAGAACCGACATTAGAGGAAGAGCTTGCTCTTACCGAAGCCGAGCCAAACGCAGATGTAAACGCAGATCAAGATAGCGTTTTGCCCGTTATAGAAGAAACGATACCCGTTGAAGATAATGCAGAAAGCGCGTTCGAGGAGACACTTACCGAGCCCATCATAGAGGAGCCCGCTATTGCCGCTCCCGAACCCGAAACAGAACAAATCGAAGAAATTCAGCCAATTATAGCCAATGAAGAGCCTGTTATTGAAGAAGCGGCGCCCGAAGCTGTAGTTGATAACAGCGCGGTATATGAAGCGGAAATCACGCAAAAAGATGAGCAGATTCAAGGGCTTGAAGCTGAGCTTAGCACTGCCAATCAAAACATAAGTGAGCTTAAAGACACAGTTAAAGACCTTGAGGCACAAATGCTTAAGCTGACGCAGGATATGGCGGAAAAAGAGCGTATTGAAGCCGCAAGCACACCTGCACCTATTGAGAAGCCTATCGAAAAACCCGAGGAAGTTGCGCCAGCGCCGGTTGAAAAGGCAGCAACGCCTGCCCCCGCTAAACCCAAGCCTGCAGTGACGAAAACCGCGGCCTCTACGTGGACTTTGCGCTCAGCGCAGCCCGGAAAGGCTGTGATTGCCTCGAAAACCACAAGCGACCTTAGAACCGTTGAAGTTGGTAATACCGTCCCGGGATTGGGCCGCATTACCGATATTTCAATAGTAAACGGTAAATGGGTTGTTCGCGGCACACAAGGCAGCGTCTCTCAATAAGGCCCTCAGCGCAATTTAACCTAAATATCCAGATATCCTATTAATTTACCATATATGCGCGATTTATGTATATTTTGGTAATCTTTTGTTCATACTTTCTATGTTAATATGAAATGTGGCGAGATTTAGGCATTTACATAGCATTTTAGTAAAGTTTGTACAAATTGCCTAAGAAATGGTGTAATATAGGGATATGGCGGTGTTAATTAACAAAGATAAATTTTCTATTGTAGGGCAGCTAAAAGCCTTAGCTGTAGCCTCTTTCTTTACATTTATTTTCACAATTACAAATATTGACGGCGCGGCAGCACAAGAAAGTGCAAACACGATCGCGGGCAATGTCATTACATCCACTACGGATTTACCCGGCCTTATTTCCGCGCTTTCTTATATGCTCGGTATTGTTGCCGGGGTTATGGGTATTTTAAAACTCAGAGCGCATGTTGAAAATCCGGGCAATGCCCCGCTCAATCAGGCGGTTATCCGCATTGCTCTGGCGGGCGCTTTGTTCGCGCTTCCTATTATTTATGAATCAGCATTAAACACGTTCAATCCCGGCGGCGCGGCAGTTGGCGGTGTTGAGCTACAAGGCGAACTTGACGAGATTGGAAACCAAGTCGGCGGCGGCGGAAATGGCGGCAATACCGAACTTAATGATCTTGCGCTGAATGTCGTTGAGTCCACAAACCAGCTTCCGGCCCTTATATCCGGGCTGGCCTATCTTCTTGGTTTGCTTTTAGGGGTTCTCGGCCTTATCAAATTCAAAGAGTCGATTGATTTCGGAAGCAGCCAAGCAACAGTTGCGGCGCAATCCTTACGCGCGGGTATCATACGCGTTTTAGCAGCCGGAGCGCTCTTTGCCCTTCCTGCGATCTATGAAGCGGTCGATATGACGATCAGCGGCGGCAATAACGAACTGAGTTTTGATAACGATTCGATCGCCAATGATGTTTCGAGCTTCCTTGGCACGATCAGTGGGATTGTCCCCACTATGAACTTTAACAATATTCTTTCGAATATCATTGATGCCAGCAATCAGCTTCCTGCGCTCATTTCAGCGGTCGCATATTTGCTCGGCCTTACGATTACGATTTCAGGTATTTTGAAAATCAAAGACCATGTTGAAAACCCTGACAACACACCGATGAAGGAAGGTATTATCCGCCTTGTCGTCGCGGGCGCTTTGTTCGCGCTACCAAGTGTTTATAACGCGATGTTCACAACAGTGGGCGGCGACGGCCTCGGAATTATTGGTAATATTACCTCGCTCTTTGCGGGCGCAGGCTTCTTATTTTCTTCTTACGCAGGTACGCTTTGTAACCCCGTTGCATCGACAATCGGCGGTATTGGCGGCGCGGTAGGTGCGGCGACAGGCGGATTGGTCAGCTTTGGCGGCGGCGTGACTGCGGGCGATACGCTTTGTGGAATTTTGACGCATACAGGGGCTTTTCCGGCCTTCCTTTCTGCGGTGGCTTATTTAATCGGTCTTATTTTCGGGCTTTGGGGCATTTTCAAAATTCGCGACCATGTTCTTAATCCGCAGCAAACAGGTATCTGGGAAGGCGTTTCACGCTTTATTGCAGGCGGCTTGTTCTTTGCGCTTCCGGTTGTTGTAGAAGTTGCCCGCAACACACTAACACCCGGCGCGCTTACAGGTTTAGCGCAGCAGCCTGTCACGCAATATTATGGCGGCGGCGGCGGCGGAATTATCGGCGCGGTGCTTGGTCTCTTTGGCGGCGGCGGAAATGGCGGCGCAAGCGCCGGCCTTGACGGCATGCTTATCAACTTCATGGGCGATATGATGGGGCCGATGCATGTTGTGCTGAACTTCTTTGCATTCTGTGCGGGTATGATTTTATTGATGATCGGAACATCGCGCCTTATTAAAAGCGCCCAAGACGGCGCACGCGGCCCCGGCGGTCTTGGTACGATCATGACGTTCGTGGTGGGCGCGGGTTTAATTTCTTATAACGAGCTTGTAAGAGCGTTTTCAACGACCTTTACAAGCAGCCCTGTAACATTCACCAATGCGAAAATGAGCTATACTCAGGGCATGACAGGCGCGGAAGTAGACGCGGCGCATTACGTGATTACAGCTATTATCCAATTTATGATTGTCGTCGGGCTGATTAGTTTTGTCCGCGGCTTGTTTATTGTCCGCGGCGTCGCCGAGGGCAACAGTCAATCTTCAATCATGGCCGGTCTTACCCACATTGTGGGCGGAGCGCTGGCTGTGAATTTAGGCCCTGTGATCAATGCGGTACAATCCACATTGGGCATAGCGCAGTACGGAATTGCGTTTTCTTAAAACAAGGGGTCAGAGTGGTTTCTGATCTTAGAGAAAGCGTCAATATAGTGAGCAAACTTATGGTAGAAGGAGAAAAACCATGAAAAACTTTAGAAAATCATACTATACACTCGGTGCAGTAATGACACTGGGAGCTACAGCAGGCGTAAGTGCAGATGCAAATGCGGCCGCTGGTAACAACTTCAGTAAGATTTCTGAAAACATTACGACATCTATTGCCGACCTTCCTGGTCTTTTGGCTGCGATGTCCTATCTTTTCGGGATCTTGATTGGTGTTCTTGGTGTGATGAAAATTAAAGATCACGTTGAGAACCCAACACAGACACCGTTGAAAGATGGTGCTATTCGTTTGGCGGCCGGTGGTGCATTATTCGCGCTTCCGATCCTGTTCGAATCAATGTTCTCTACAATCGGCGATGGTACAACAGTAGAAGCTGCCAAGCTGAAAGCGGTTAAATTCGAAACACTATAAGGTTTTAATGAATTTATACCCAATTACATTAGGGATTGCCCGTCCCCTTCCTCAGAAGAGTGCGGGCAATTCTCAGAAGACAAAAAGCGGGGCCAGTTCATCTGGCTCCGCATCTTCTGTTGCGGACGGGAAAATCCCCAACGAGCTTAAGAAGAAAATATTCGAACGCGATGAATATACCTGCCAGTGCTGCGGGTTTGAATCAAAGAAATACCAAGAAATTCATTTTAAAAATCATATCAAGACCGATATGTCTGAAGGCAATTTGATTACAACATGCATTTTCTGCCACCAGTGTTTTAACCTTGAAACCGTCAGTGACATGAAATCAGGGACGCTGATATGGCTGCCCGAGATTGAACAAGCGACGCTGCATCATATTGCGCGCGCGATCCACGTAGCGCGGATTTCACAGGGGCCGATAGCAGAGGCGGCGCGAAAATCTCTCGATGTTTTAATGAGCCGCCGTGAAGAAGCAAAACGCCGGATACAAACGGATGATCCCTATATTTTAGGGATGGTGATGAAGGATTATTTAGGCGCAAAGCATTATCTACAGCGCGATAAAAAACTTTCCGGCATTCGTTTGTTTCCACTGGAGCGGCGCATTATCAAAGAAGCGGATCTGGAGTTTAATCAATTCCCCCAGATCTTAGCGTATTGGCGCTCTAAAGACGGTCCATTCGGAGGAAAAACACCGCCGCAATGGATTTCAATATACCAAAAAATACTGCAAGCAGCGTAAACGCTTTGCGTTTAAACCCAGAGAAAAGCCAAAACTTTCCCTCAAAAGCCTATGCCGAGCGATAATTGTTGGGTATATTTATAAAGGTTTGAAAATCCGAGTGGAAACATTTGGAGCAGAGCAAAGTGACGGTTAGTATTTTTTCATGAATACCTTTCAAAAATTGATAGCGCCTTTCCAAAAAGCGATGAGACAATCTGTTTCCTCCTTTATCAATTTGGAAACAGCCGATAGCGAAACCACGCTTGTGTCCGTTGACGGGTCATTGGTTTCTTACGTTAAGATAGAGGGTAGCCGCCAGATTATCGGCGAGGAAGAATACGAAAATATTATTAAAGGCGCGACCATCAAGATCGGTTCGCGTTTTGACCGCCAAGGCCATGCATTGCAGGTTTATTTTGCCCGCGACCCGGGGCAGATCAAGCAAAAGCTTGAAAGCCTTGTGAGACCAAGCCGCCAGACAGCCAATAATATCGCGCTTGAGATGGACGACCTTCTGGATGAGCGCGTGCGCCACCTTGAGCGATTCCTCAGCCATGAAGAAGCCTATTTCGTGCTTTGGACACGTCCGAGTGTTTTGACAAAAAACGAGGCGCGCAAGGCAGGGGAAGAAGCGAAAGAAAATACAAAAAACTGGGTGAACGCCTCCAGTTCTCAATACCCTTTTGCAGCGCTTGACCCCTTGCGGACGCGGCATAAAAGCTTTGTGTCTGCGGTGATGGGCGGACTTGATGAGCTTGGCATTCGCGGTGAGTTGATGGAAGTTCATGACGCGCTGAATAAAGTGCGCTCAAATCTTTTCCCTGATAAAGCGAATGATGAGTGGCGCGCCTGCTTGCCCGGCGATCCCATCCCTGCGCGCGCGCCGATGAGCAAGATTGATATGTCGGACCTGCTGTGGCCGAATATTCCAAACCAGCTTACAGCGGCTGATGCCAAGGTGATTAATAAAACCGTTTGCCGGATCGGGAATTTATTCTGGGCAGGCGCGGATATGTCCCTAGGGCCGATGGATGCTACGGGTTTTCCGGTTCTCATGAACCGCCTTGTTGATGCGGATATCCCGTTTCGGATCTCATTCCTGATAGAAGGCGGCGGCATATATGCCACGCAAATGCGCACGTTCCTTGCCACCATTATGGGGCCGACAAACAGTGCGAATAAGCAGATTAAATATTCTTTGGAAGGCCTGCAGGCAATGGCGCGCAGCGAGCCTGTCGTACGCCTTCGGATATCGGTTGCGACGTGGTGTACGTTTGACGAAAAAGACGAAATTCTTGACCGCATGTCCATTCTTTCACAAGCCATCGAGAGTTGGGGATATTGTCAGGTGAGTGAATTCTCGGGCGATCCGCTTGATTGTGTGATGTCGTCTGCGATGGGTATTCATTGCGGCGGAACTGCGCCCACGGGGATTGCCCCGATGTATGAAGTCATGAAACTTTTGCCATGGCAGCGCCCCTGTAGCCCGTTCACCGAAGGTGGCTCGATGCTGTTCCGTACGCCTGATGGAAAAGTTTGGCCGTATCAAACGGGAACAAACCTTACGACCACGTGGTTTGATTTGATCTTCGCGCAGCCCGGGGCGGGTAAATCGGTTCTTTTGAACACACTCAACCTTGCTACAATTCTTTCGCCCGGTTTGAGCAGGCTTCCTTATATCGCCGTGATTGATATCGGCCCGTCATCCTCGGGCTTGATCTCGCTTATCCGTGAGGCGCTGCCGCTTAGCCGTCAGCATGAGGCGGCCTATTACCGCTTGCAGATGGGGTATCAATACGCGATTAACCCGTTTGATACGCAGCTTGGCTGCCGGACCCCGCTTCCTGATGAGCGCAGCTATCTGGTTGAGCTTATGACGCTTCTATGTACGCCTCCGGGGTATGAAAAACCCTATGACGGCATGCAGCAGCTTTGCGGGCTTGTTGTCGACGAGATGTATCGCTGGCGGGATGATGTGGCGGCGAATGCCGAGCCGCGTCCCTATTTGCCGCGCCTTGAATCAGAGGTTGATGAAGCGCTTCAGAAATTTAACGTACACCTTCCGACTGACCCGTATTGGTGGGATGTGGTGGATAAAATGTTCGAACTTGAGCAATACACAATTGCCAATATCGCGCAGCGCCATGCCGTGCCGACCTTGAATGATTCCATTACTGCGTCTCGCAGGCCGCAGATCCGCTCGCTTTTGGAAGAAACTTCCGTGGGCTTTAGCGCGGAAACCGTTATCGGCGCGTTTGAACGGATGATTACATCTGCTATTCGTGAGTTTCCGATTTTATCTTCCGTGACGCAGTTCGAAATTGCAGATGCGCGGATTTGTTCGCTCGACCTTATGGATGTCGCCCCCCAAGGGGATGAAAGCGCGGATAGACAAACAGGCATCATGTACATGCTCGCGCGTCATGCATTGGTGCGGAGTTGGTGGATGGGGCAAGAGGCCGTGCAATTCGCGCCGAAAAAATATCAGGAATATCATGAGCTTCGCTTGCAACAGATTGCCGAAAGCCCGAAGCGCCTTTGTTATGACGAATTCCACAGAACCAGTAAATCCGGTTCAGTCCGCAATCAGGTGATCCGTGATGTGCGTGAAGGCCGTAAGCGCGGCGTACAGATTGTTTTGACCTCACAGCTTCTGGACGATTTCAGCAAGGATATGGTGGATCTGGCGACAGGTGTTTGGGTTTTGGGGACAGCGATTTCCGATAAAGCGGTTGATGATGTTCAAACAACTTTCGGTCTTTCGCAAACCGCGCGCGACGTTATCCGCTATCGCCTGACAGGGCCGAAATCCATCGGTGCACCCGCCCTCTTTGTTTTAGGCTCGACAGATGGGCGCTATGAGCAACATCTTTATAACACGCTTGGGCCGATTGAACTTTGGGCACTTTCGACATCTTCCGAAGATGTGGCGATCAGAAACCGCCTATACAACAAGCTTGGCGCAGGCCGCGCGCGGCAAATGCTCGCTTCCAGCTATCCGGGCGGAAGCGCACGCAGTGAAATTCGCCGCCGCGTTCTCGCGCGCAGCGAAGGCGGCGAAGCCAGAGCCGCCATGATCAGCACGATTATCGAAGAAATTGTTGAAGAGCTGGTTGAAGAAAGCAAAGCCGCACAAAAAGCCGATGCCGCAATTCGCATTAAAAAGCTGACATAGAGATAGGCTTTTAAGTATGAGTGACGATAACAAAGACGATCAAACTCCAGAGCAGTCGCCAGAAACCGCCGTAGATGCGGATGCCGCGTCCGCTGCGACGGATGAGAAATCTTCAGCGGGTGCGCCCCCAGTTGCGGAATTTGATGTTGAAAAAGAGCCTGTTGGCGAGATGGTTGATCGCAATGAACGGCGCGCGCAGAAGAAAGCCGCCAGAGAAAAGGCGCTCGCCGAGAGGAAAGCCAAGGCCGAACCGGATGAAATCGACAAGGCATTGTCTTCCGGAAAGCTGGGCGAGAAAAAGAAAGAAAAAAGAAAGAAGCAATTTAAAATGGCGGGCATGGCCGCCGCCGGCATTTTTGTTATTTGGCTTGGGTCATTTTTATTTGCGCCGTATCAGGCCGGTTTGTCTTTCGGGATTTGTAAGGTTTATCTCGAAAATTCCGTGCGATTTCCGAAATATCTACGTTTGAGTACGGTCGAAGATTTTGGCGATTATATCCGCATTTGGTACACGCAGCTGGATTCATTCGGCGAATATCGCATGGAAAATATTCAATGCCACTATGTGTATGATGAAGAGCGCGGCACAATTATTGATAAGATTTTGATTGATCGCCGCGAGGTTGATAAGGACAAAGTTGAGCGTTTTAATCAGGTTATTCCGCTTATTGCATCCAACCCGCCGGACTTGACTTATCCTGCGCCGCTTCCAGATAGTTTACGGGACTTGCAGATTGATTCTGATCGCCTGCGCTTTCAGTTGGGCCTGCCGAGCTTTTAAAAACTTAAAGGATAACACTACATGAAATACCGAAAACTCGGGCGCACCGGCCTTGATGTCAGCCTCATTGGCTTGGGCACCATGACATGGGGCAATCAAAACACACTCGAAGACGGTCATGCGCAGATGGATTATGCGCTGGATCAGGGGATTAATTTCTGGGATACGGCGGAGATGTATGCCGTTCCGCCATCGGCGGAAACCTATGGCAAGACAGAAGAAATTATCGGGCATTGGTTTGCCGCAAACAAAGCGCGGCGGGCGGATGTCATTTTGGCTTCTAAGATCGCGGGTCCGGGTTTGCCGTGGGTGCGCGAAGGCAACGCGTTTGTCGATCGGAAGAATATATTGGAAGCCGTTGAGGATTCTTTAGCGCGGCTGCAAACCGATTATATAGACCTCTATCAAATTCACTGGCCGAACCGCGGCTCGAACTGTTTTCAACAGCATTGGAATTGGAATCCGCAATTTGATGCGGCGACGGTGGAAGCAAATTTCATCGAGGTTTTAAAAACCTTTGATGAATTGATTAAGGCAGGGAAAATCCGCCATGTGGGCTTATCGAATGAAACGGCGTGGGGCACGGCGAAATGGCTGGAGCTTTCAAAGGCGCATGGTCTGCCGCGCATGGCCTCTATCCAAAATGAATATTCGCTGCTTGATCGGCGGTTTGAATTCGATTTACAGGAAATTGCGCTGGCTGAGGATTGCGGCCTTCTCGCGTGGTCGCCGCTGACACGCGGAATTTTGAGCGGGAAGTATCTGGATGGGAAGCGCCCTGAAGGTGCACGGGTGACGATTGAAACGCGCCCTGAAAACCGCATGACGCCGCAATGCGAGGCCGCCGTTAAGGCTTATATTGGCGTGGCGGAGAAGCATGGCCTTGATGTGTGCCAGATGGCGCTGGCGTTTGTGAATGCGAAACCGTTTGTCACCTCGACCTTGATCGGGGCGACGAGCATGGAGCAGCTCAAGACCAATATTGCCTCCATTGATTTGGAATTATCAACGGACGTGATTGCCGATATCGAAGCCGTGCGCCGCGATTATCCTGTGCCTTATTGAGAAGGGCTGGGCGTATGAGTGTGCGGTTTGCCGCCTGATATTCTCATGATTTTTTCCATTTCAGCTTCGTCTGCGCGTGCGGCGGCTTTTGCGAATTTATCCGCCAAGGGAATTTTGCCCTGCTCGCGGGTGACCTTATTCAGGGCCATATTGGGCTGGCTTCGTACGCCGGAAGATAAAAGATCGCGCAGCTCAAGCGGATAGGCTTCGCTTAAGCCCTTGCCCGCCCTTATTTTATTGACCGCGCCAATGACGGCGGGGCAATCCGAAGATAGTCTGCCGACAGAATCCGAGGGCATTTCCTTTAGGATATACGCCGCCGTCCAGAGTTCCGAAAGAGCGCTGATATCTATTGATAAGTGGTTAAGCTCGTAGCTATAGGTGGTTTGGATTTTGCCGTCTTTGTCACATAAAATCGCCGCGCCGCCTGCGAGGCCTTCTTGATCGAAAAAACTGCCGTCAATCCAAAGCTCTTTCAAACCGCGTTTTGCGTTTACGGCTTGTTGCCTTTTGCTGATTTTTGGTCCGTGTTTTTTACCCATATGTTTTTATACATGGGGTTAGTTCGGGAGTAAAACCCAATAGCGGCCTTTGGATTTCATTGCGCCTGCGAGGGTTTCGGCTTGCGGGCCATAACCCCAGAAAACATCGCCGCGCACAGGACCGCGTATAGCGCCGCCGGTATCTTGGGCGACCATCATGCGGTTAATCTTATTTGCGCCCTCTACAGGGGCCGCAATATCGGCCCAAATAGGCATTCCGTAGGCCATCAGAGAGTGATCGACCGCAAGAGAGCGGCCGCCCGTTAGAGCAACCCCTTCGCCGCCAATCGGGCCTTCGCCTTCAAGTTCCTGGAAGAACACATAAGAGGCGTTGGTGTTCATGAGCGCATCGGCTTCATCGGGGTGCGCATGCAGCCAATCGCGGATGCTCTGGAGGGAGACGTTTTCTTTGGTGAGTTCGCCGCGTTTGATCAGCTCGCGCCCGATGGCGTAATAAACATGACCGTTTTGGCCGGCATAGCCGATGCGAAGCGCGGATCCGTCATTCATACTGACAACGCCCGAGCCCTGAATTTGCACAAAGAAGGCATCGATAGGGTCATCGACCCAAACGAGGGGTTTATCGTTATGCGGCCATTGACCCGCGACGATTTTTTCACGCGGCTCATAAGGTTTGAGGTTGCCGCCGATTACGCGGCCTGCGATGCGCTCGCCTTTAAGGTGGTCACGGAAATCACCGAGCTGCACCATCACGAGATCGTCAGGGCGTTTATATAGAGGCGTTTGATATGGGCCGCCGCGCGCGGATGCGCCTTTAAGCGAGGCCTCATAATAGCCTGTGAAAAGCCCTTCGGCTTCGTTTCCGGCGCGCACTTCATAAGGGGTGAAGCGATTTTCGAAGAAGGCTTTCAGGTTTTGCGGGGCGACATTTGCAAAGCTGCGGCAGACGGGTTGCCAGTCGCCATATGTGCCGGCTTCTTTGAGCGCGCCCATTTGTTTATCGGCAGAGCCTTTGAGGATGCGGGCGCAGGATTTTGCGAAAGCAGGGGCGAAGGTTTTGAAGTCGTCGCTGCCCCAATTCGGGAGCGCAGAGAAGCTGACTTGCTTTAGCACAAGGGGCGCTTGCGTTTCTTCTGTCGATGTTTCCTTCGGCACAGACGTACAGCCGACCAAAACACCGAGTAAAGCTATGAAAAAAATGCGCATGGGGGAAACTTAATGTGTGTCAGGGATGAGATCGTTATCGCCTTCGAAATCGCCGCGCGTTTCAACCAGCGCCCAAGTCGGGTTTTTGGATTTCACGGGACGGCCAAATGTCCAGATGTCGATAATTTCAGTATTGCGGTCAGGGTTGCCGGTGATGATGTTGCCATCTTCGTCGCGGGTGACGCTGTTTTCTTGGGCAACGAAACGCACTGTAATTTTTGCGTCTTTGCCTTCCATTTTCGCATCGATAACCTCGGCCTTACGGACGGCGTGAATTTCTGTGCTTTGGGTTTCTTTACGCTCTTCGCGCTGAGAAATCGCGCCTTCGAACGCGTTGTATACATCATCCGCGAGCAGTTCGCGCAAGACTTCGCGATCGCCTTCTGCGAAAGATTCAACAATATAAACAAATGCATCCTGCGCCCCTTCGAGGAACACGTCGATATCGAATGCTTTATCGGCTTTGGATATTTCGATCAGGCCGATTTCAGCAGTTTTGTTTGCAACGCTGTAATTTTTGCGAGGCTCTTCGGCAAGGCTGATAATCTGTTCTTCCGCAGAATGCATAACGGGTTTTTGTCCTTCGCCGTTTTTAAGCGGAATGTCGGTGGTTTCAGAGCCCAGAAACGGATTGGGCTGCTCGCGCTCTTCACCGTGGCGCGTACCCAATACGCTGCGCAGCCAGAACACCAGTCCAGCCGCAACCAATGCGTAAACGATTAAATCTGGTGGCATAGTTTACCCTTTATCCTTATTTCTTAATTGTAACATGTTTTAAAACATAAAAGCTTTAATATTTGCTTCAAACTGTATTCCTAACGCCCTATGTAATACATTATGTTACCAAAGGTAAAGGACAAGACCATAGAATGCCATTTATCATTATTTTTCTCGTTATCCCGTTTATAGAGCTTTCGGTGTTTGCCGCGGTGAGCGGGCATATCGGAATCTGGGTTACGCTTTCATTGGCGCTGCTGACTGCGATACTCGGCGGGATGCTTGTGAAGCGTCAAGGGTTGCAAACCCTGGTGTCTATGCGCCAGTCTATGGATAAGGGCGAGATGCCTTTGAACGAGATTTTTGACGGGTTTTGTCTGGTGGCAGCAGGAGCGCTGTTGATCACCCCCGGATTTGTAACAGACACCATTGGCTTTTCGCTGCTCATTCCGCCTGTGCGCGCCGCCGCGAGGAGCCTTATTCGCAAGCACACGAATTGGAGCGCTTCGGGGATTGATCCGCTGCGCCAAGACCCGAGAGCGCCGCGAGATCCAACCGTTATTGAAGGCGAGTATGAGCGCGTTGATGAAGACAAATAAACATGCTAGTTTTTAAAGACTTATTTTTCAGGAGATTTATTTATGAGTGATAGTGCAGACAGCCAAGAGGCCATGCAAAACCCTATTAACATTATGGCGCAATATGTGCGGGATTTATCATTTGAAAATCCGAATGCGCCCGATGCTTTGCGCGCCGATAAACCTGCGCCCGAGATGGATATCAATATCGGTATGGATGCCCGCAAGCTGGAAGATCCGGAGCTCGAGAATTTATACGAAGTTGTTTTGAACCTTCGCGCCGTTGCCAATCGCGGTGAAGAGCCTGTGTTTATTGCCGAAATGCAATACGGCATAACGGTTCAGCTTAACGGCATTCCCGAAGATACACATCACCCTGTGTTGCTCATCGAAATTCCTGCTTTGGCCTTTCCGTATGCGCGCCAGATTATGAGCGAATTAACCATGAAGGGCGGGTATCCTCCGCTTATGCTCAATCCTGTAGATTTCCGCGGGATGTATATGGAGCGATTTGCCGACGAGATTGCAGAAGCACAGGCCGCGGGCGGCAAAGAGCCTAGCGTTGAGAAAGAAACCAAGAAAAAAACGACAAAGAAAGATAAGGAAAAATCATGAGAAATTTAATCATTTTATCATGTCTGATTATATTTGCCGGCGGCGCATTAAGCGCATGCAATACCGTTGAAGGCCTTGGTAAAGATGTCGAAAAAGCCGGCGAGAAAATCCAAAAGATTTAAGCAGATTTTTCCCAAAGCGCGTCTTTGATTTTTTCCAGCAGCTCTTTGTGGGCGGCCTCTTCTTCGGCGTTAGGCGCGTGCGGGCGCGGCTCCCGAAACATTCTTTTTGCAATTTTTGTTTCGGAGGCCTGCTTGTCCGCTTTTGCTTTTTCTGCGGCAAAGCCCAGACCATGCTGACGTCCGCCGATAAGCTCCAGATAGACTTCCGCCAATAGCTCGGAATCCAGAAGCGCGCCGTGATATGTGCGCTCGGTGTTATCGATCCCGAAGCGGCGGCACAGCGCATCAAGGCTCGCAGGGGAGCCGGGGAATTTTTTACGCGCCATACCCAGCGTATCAATCACATTTGACCAGCTGATCGCCGGATGGCCGACTTGGCCAAGTTCGTAGTTTATGAATTTCATATCGAATTCAGCGTTGTGAATGACGAGCTTGCCGCCTTCTATGAATTCGAGAAACTCGCTGTAGCATTGCGAAAATGTCGGTTTATCAGCGACAAATTCATTGGTAATGCCGTGAACGGCGATGACTTCGGCGGGGATTTCGCGCTCGGGGTTTATATAGAGTTGCAGCGCCCTGCCCGAGGGGATGTGATTAATCAGCTCTACGCAGCCAATCTCAACAATTTTATCGCCGTTTTGCGGATCAAACCCTGTGGTTTCGGTATCGAGGACAATCTCTTTCATGCTTATAGCCCCCTGTTTTCGAGCCATTCATTGAAGAAAATAGCGGTTTGTTTTTCCAGCATGTCGATATTGGCATGGGTTTGGCGGCGGAATTCTTCGATCGGAAGCGCGGCATTTGCGCCCGTGACTTCACCAACAAACATCACAAGCCATTCTTCAAGCTGCGCGCTTGTGACCTCAGGGTGGCATTGCAGGCCGAGCGCGTTTTTGCCGTATGTGTAAATCTGGTTTTTATAGGCTTCGCTGGAGGCCAGAAGCGTACAGCCCTTTGGCAGTTTGTACGTGTCGCCGTGCCAGTGAAACATTTGCGTTTTTGCGCCGTCAAAATGTCTTGCCTCGGTGTCAGCGCCTTCAGGCGTTACACGGAGCGGAAACCACCCTATTTCGCGGCCTTGCGGGCCTATATAAACCTCTTCGCCCAGTGCCGTCGCCATGAGCTGAGACCCTAAACATACGCCGATAATCGGCAGGTCTGCTTCAAGGCGTTTTTGAATAATTTCGATTTCTTTTTTCAGATACGGATATTCGTCTTTTTGGTACACGCCCATTGGCCCGCCCATAACCACCAAAACATCGGGGCGAAGCGGGTCAATCTCATCCAAATTATATGACGGTGTGTTAATTGTGTTTACACGAATGCCGCGATCATTCATCACGCGCCCGATATTACTGGCGCCTTCTCCGCGAAGATGTGTAAAAACCAAAGCGCCTTTTTCTTTTGTACTCATGCTGCGTTAATCTTCTTATGCTGTTTTTTAATTTTTACCAAAACGGCCTTTAATTCTTTCATCATTTGCGCGCGCCCAAGGCCGCTATGAACGACAAAATCAGCGCGGGCACATTTTTCACCGTCACTCATTTGTGTTTGAAGGATAGCGCGAAACTTGTCTTGCGTCATGCCGGGGCGGGAAAGAACGCGTTTTTCCTGTATATAAGCGGGGGCGGAGATGTTGATAACGGTGTCTACGCGCTTTTCTGCGCCGGTTTCAAAAAGCAGCGGAATATCCAGCGCGACGATATCATTTCCCATGCGGCGGTGATCAGAGATAAATCTGTCTTGGGCGATGCGCACTTGCGGGTGGAGAATGCTTTCGAGTTTTTCACGGTCTTTTTTATTTGCAAAGACAAGCCTGCCGAGATTTTTACGGTTTATGCCGCCGCGGAATTTATAGATTTGCGGATAGAGAAAAAACGGAAAGGCTTTACGCAAATCTTTCCATGCCGCGCTACCGCGCATTAAAAGGCCGTGGACCTCAAAATCGGAATCATGGACGGGCACGCCGAGGCGCGTGAGCATTTCGGCAGCGGTGGTTTTGCCCATTCCTATTGAGCCTGTAAGACCGATGACAATCATTTTAAAACCAGTTTTTCCAGTTCATCTGTTATGTCCGGCATCACGCCGAACCATTCTTTAAATGCGGGGCGCGCTTGGTGGATAAGCATTCCTATCCCCGTAACCACACGGTTACCGTTGTTTTGCGCGCTTTTTAAAAGATCAGTATAAAGCGGCGCGTAGACGATGTCATTCACCATCGCGGAAGGCGGCAGGGCGGAAAGATCAATTTCTAAAGCGGGCTGTCCGTTCATGCCCAGCGAGGTGGTATTAACCAAAAGATTGGCGTTTTTAAGGGCGGCGCTTCGATCGTCCCAATCCAGTACGCGGATATTACCGCCCATTTCATCTGCGAGATTTTGCGCTTTTTCACGCGTACGGTTTATCAGGATTATTTCGGGGACATTTTCATCCATCAGGCCGCTGATGATTGCGCGCGCCGCGCCGCCCGCACCGAGAACCACGGCTGCGCCATCATCAAATTTAAAATCGGGATAGGCGGTTTTTATGTTGGCAAGGAAACCAAAACCATCGGTGTTAAAACCATGAAGCTTTCCGCTTTTAATACTGAGCGCATTAATTGCGCCGATTTTTTCGTCGCTTGCATCAAGAATATCGCAAAGCGCGATCACTTTTTCTTTATGGGGAATTGTGAAGTTAAAACCCGTATAGCCTTCCTCAACGAGGGCTTTAAGACCGTTTTTTAAATTTTCGGGGGCGAGATCAATAGCCTCGTAAGAGCCGTTTAAGCCATATTTTTTAATCCAGTAATTATGGATGAGCGGGGATTTTGAATGTTTGACCGGGTGGCCGATAACGGCGGCTTTAATGAATGCGCTCATAAGCCCGCCCCGTGATCTTCGCGTAGATATTTCAGGAGCGGCAGGAGCGGCAAACCAAGGATTGTAAAATAGTCTCCTTCGATTTTATCAAAGAGGTGTACGCCTTCGCCTTCCAGAGCGTACGCGCCGACATTTTGGGTGAGGGCATCGCCCGCTTTTTCAACATAGGCGCTTAAAAACGCATCATCAAAATCATGCATAGTGAGGGCGGCGGCTTGTGCATCGCTCCATAAAGTGGTCTCGCCTTTTACGACCGCAACCGCAGAGATAAGGCTGTGGGTTTTACCGCGCAGGGCGCTCAATTTTTCTTTTGCGTCTTGCAGGTTTTGCGCTTTGTGGATGGTTTTTCCTTTAAATTCAAGGATTTGATCAGAGCCGATGACCAGCGCATCGGGATTTAAACGCGCCACATATTTGGCCTTTTCAACCGCCAGAATGCCCGCCAGTTCTTTCGGAGAACCGGCGTTACCAAATGCGCGCTCGTCTATTTCGGCAGGAATTGACTGAAACTCCAAACCGGCATTTTTAAGCATGGCTTGGCGCGCCGCGCTTTTAGATGCGAGGATTAAATTCATTTCGGGCCTTTATCTTTATGGGTCTGCAACAGGGCCATAATTTCGGCGGCTGTTTCTTCGATAGAACGTTTGGTCACATCAATGACGGCCCAGCCTTTCTTGCTGAAAAGTTTCCGCGCTTTTCTGACCTCGTCTTCAATCTCGTCTTCATCAAGATACATGTTACTTTGAATATGCGCGGGCACGGATTCCTCATTTGCACTTAAGCGCGTGCGGCGAAGCTGCATGAGGCGCGAGGGCGCCGCCGTAAGCCCTATATACATGGGTTTTTTAAGCGAGAGTTTATCGTCAGGCACGCTCACACCCGGCACCAACGGAATATTCGCAGCCTTAATACCGCGGCGCGCCAAGAAAATCGAGGTTGGGGTTTTAGATGTGCGGGAAACGCCAACCAAGATCACATCCGCCTTAGACAGCCCTTTCAGCGTTTTGGCATCGTCGTGGCGCATCGCGTAATCAATCGCCTCTACGCGTTTGAAATAGGCATCATCCATGGCATGCTGAAGGCCGGGCACACCCACGGCATGTTCACCCAAATATGAAGACAAGCTGCGGATAATCGGATCAAGCACGGCGACACAGGGCACGCCCATTTCTTCGCAGGCGTCTTGCAGGCGGTGGCGCATATCGCGATCCACCAGCGTGAAAATTACGGGGCCGGGGTTTTCCTGAATTTTGAGGATGATGCGCTCTAATTGACGGGTAGAGCGAACAAGCGGCCAGAATTTTTGCACCGGCTCAATATGTTCAAACTGCGCCAGGCAGGCGCGGGCCAGCCCCAATAAAGTTGTACCGGTTGCATCGGAGACCAAATGAAGGTGGAATTTTTTGTTTTTGGCTTTCATAGCGCCTATCCTAGCAGGATAAACGCCCCTGAAAAGCTCTTTTAGGCGAGATGCCCGTCATCATTGGCGGGGGTGAATTCTCCGCCGGGGAAAATTTTCTCTGCCAAGGCGGCGTCCCGAAACGGCACGTCCTGAACGCGCACCACTTTTGCGTCATAAGAAATTTGCATGAAATGCGCCTGATTGATCTCGTCGCTCAAGCCTGAATATAGCGGATTCACATCCACTTCACGGCCGCGGCCTTGTAAATATGCGGTTTTATCGGGCAAGCATGAAAGAATTTCCAAGTTTACAGCTGTCAGTTTTTTTGTGCCGAAAGCGCCGCGGCCATATTCCTCAACAGCAAAATCCATAGCATTCAAAATGCCGTGATCTGCGTTATTGATACGGTCTTCGGATCTAAACCATTGTGTGAATGCTTCTGCCATCGCTTTGCCGCTAAATACGGCAGATGGGTCGCGCTCCATATATCCTGAAAAACGCATCGCGATATCGCCCTCTTCCGAGCCGATCATGTGGCGCCAAAGAGAATTTAGACCTTCGCCGCGTAGCTCCCACGCAACAGAAACAGCCAAAACATCAAGATCGGCAGCGCGGATACGCTCAAGCTTTAAAACGCTTTCAAGATTATAGTCTTCGAACGCACCGTGACGTTTTTCCTGCCAGACATCACGAAGGGCGCGAATGTAGCCGACGAGGAGAATATTGCGGAAATATTCAGAGCGACCGAGCGCCGAGAGCATGAGGCCGTTATTATCGAGAACGATTAATTTTTCGGGAACATCAAGGTGATAATCCGTGCCCTCAAGACTTTCGAGAGACACGGACCAGCCTTCATCCATGGCTTCGAACAGCATTGCACGGGCGGTCGGGCTGCTGGAGAGCATGGCCGTCGCCCAAGAAAGTATTGAATGTCTGTCTTCCAGAACAATCATTTGGTCATCCGCGTTTTCACAATAGGATAGCGAGTCGCAATATAGCTCATCCAGCATCCAAGAGTCTTGGATTGAATCTTCAAAAGTGACTTGAGAGCGAGTCCGTGCGCGGTTTGCGTCAAATCCTTCCCCCATTTCAAAGAGGAATTTGGCGTTTAGGTCATCGTTATATGTATCGTCTGAATCCATAACTTCGCTTTGAGCCTCTAGATCAAAAAACCGATAATACGGGTTAGTGCCCCTATCATTTACCGGATCATGCTCGAGTCTACTCTCCTGACCAGCGGCGTAAGTAAACCACGTTTGATCCACCGCCTTGTTTATCATTTCGGCCTTTTTCACCGCTTGGTAACAGGCGCTTGGCGGATTTGGATTGCTTATCCCCAGGTTGCTCGGAAGATCCGTTTTGGGTGTGAAGCTGTACAATCGTGGCTGTTTGCGCTGTTGTTTCATCGGAAAGATCCTGTGTATTGAGTGATGCAGCTGGCAGGACGCCCTCTGCGGCGGGTCTTTCTGATGTTTGCAACTCCTGTTCCGTTTCACGGAATGAGCGCTCGAACTTGATAAACCACAGGAAATTGGCGTTTGAGCGATCACGAACATCGGTGAAAATCGCATCATCCATGATGGTTAGGGCATGTTCTGCCAGGTAATTTTTGCCGAAAGGCATTTCGCCCAATGCGCAGATTAATTGCGGCGTAATTTGCTTTTCCGCTTCATCACAATCAAAAACATAGCCTTTATGGTCTGCGAGCATTTGATTGATCAGGGTTTTATCTTCCGCGCGCGGACGCTCGGAAAGGAACCATGCTTCAAAAATCGCGGCGGCGGCCTGACCGTTATTAATTGTCCGGAAGTCCATATAGGCTTCACGGGCAAAGGCGCGGCCCAAATCACCGAATGTAGAGTTTTCAATATAATCCCATGCCGTTTTTTCACCGGAAAGCTGAAGCTCCCATGCTACGCGGATCATTGATGTGACCAAATCGGCAACCTGAACGCGGTTAATTAAAACCGAGTTATCAGGATTAAACATCAGCGGATTGATGAGCGCGCCTTGGCGATGTTGAAAATGACGACGAAGTTCGCGCGCGATTAAGAGCATTTGCTGGGGTGCGTCTATATAAGGGTTCACCATGATTAATCCGGCGCTGCGATCATAAATCGCCGTGCGGATTTGCGATGAATGAATGATTTTTACATCATGCTGCGCGGCGAAATCTATGTAGGATTTTGCAAGGCGGCTTGTTGAAAGAATACTCAAAAGTTCATCAATAGAAGAGGTTTCTTTTTCAGCTTTTTTGAGCATGAAGTTTTTGTCTTCTATAAAGGTCGTGATTTTTTCTTCGCTTGAGAGGGCTTTTATCTCGTCTTTTTTATTGAAGCTTTTCATCTCGTGTTTCATGGCATTAATCTCGCCTTCAAGAATATTGAGATCGGCGGCGTCGAAAAGCTCTTCGTCTTCGTAGTCGCTTTCGAAATCAAGATAGAATAAAGGATGATCGTCGATGATCGTGCAAATCACCGGCTGTGTGTTGTTTATCGTATATGCAACGCGGCACACCGGTTTTTCGAAACCCTTTACCCCTGCGATATCGTTATAAATGTCACTCATGAACCCAAACCAATCTAAATTTTTATTATTGTTCCCTAAATAGACATGCTTTGTAGAAAGTGAAAAACATGCCGTCCCACACCTTTATTATGGGGTCAAAAGTCTTAACGGAACCTTTCTAAAAACCGAAAAAAAGGGCAAAAAGCAAAGAAAAACCGGGAGTTATAGAAAACAAAGGCCATAATTTAACCCCCTGTTAATCTTCATTTTACGTAATAATTATTTTATTCAGGAAGAATGTTTTTTCGGCGAATCGGATAGATAAAATTGTATCTATTTTTATGGTTATTTGCCGCGCTTATTGTCCGAATGTATCATCCAAAACAGGCATATCTTCCACAAGAAGTTCTTCATCACTTAATGTAACAAAGCCTTTGGGGCCGATTTTAATTTTGGTTTTAAAAAGACTGTCTTTAAAGATCATACAGGCCGAGAGGAAATATGAGCCCTCTTCTGTTTTATCCAACGTTAACGGCTCTATCATCTGGCCGATGGCTTTGCGCGCCGAGGGCGGCGGATCATCACGCCAATTCACATCATCTACGCTTTCGGTAATAATAAAACGTCCATGACGTCCCCGAACATAAGTAAAGAAGAGGCGAACATATTCTTCCACGTTTTCTTCACTTAAGGAGATCGGCAAAGATTGATTGAGCTCATAGATAGGTTCGTTGGAGAAATTCAAGATTACATATTGGTCTTTACTCCATAGTGCATAACGATGGATTGGGGGGTGAACCGTGTGATCGGCAATATCAAGGAATTTAAATCCCGGATAAAAAGACACGTTTTGCGAAAGAATTTCGGTTTCCAATGGATCAAAGACCGTCCCGTCAAACTCAGGATTGAGCTTATCAAGAATGGTTGCGATATCCGCCAGTTCTAGTTTGGTGAAAGCCTCTTGATACATAAGGAATCCAGATGGTTGGTGGTATAATACCTATCATGATTATCATAGAATCGATTCTGCGCATAGGTCTGTGCGTAAAAGCATTAAGAATCATAGGATAAATCTGGGATTAAGTTACACCCAATTCATGCGAAGTTTTAATTGGGAGTCATGCACAGGGGGAAAAGTGCATTTTGGAGGTTTGAAGTTATCTGTGCGAATCATAGCGAATCCAAAATAAACCGCGAGAGATGGGGTTTTGGATTCTGGGGGTAAAAATGGGGAAAGAATCTATGCCCGTTATGCACAGGACCTACTACTATAAAAACCCTTTTTAAATATAAAGATATAATTAGTATAGCGAGCTTCAACGTGCAAAAAGATAGAGATGGAAGCGGAGCAGATTTTGAAAACAGATAAACCATTTTTGGATGCGCTGAATGGTGTGGTTACAGAGAAACCGCCATTTTGGTTTATGCGCCAAGCAGGGCGGTATTTGCCGGAGTATCGAGAACTGAGAGCGCAGAAGGGCGGATTTCTGGATATGGCGTTTGATTCGAAAGCGGCGTGTGAGATTACGATGCAGCCGCTTCGAAGATTCGGGATGGACGCGGCGATTTTATTTTCGGATATTCTGACGATTCCTTTGGGGCTGGGGCAGGAATTGGAATTTGTTGCGGGAGAGGGGCCGAAGCTCGGGCCGCTGGATATCGGGCGTTTGAATTATTCCGGATTTTCAAAACTTGATCCTGTGTATGAAGCGGTGACTAATGTTCGGGCGGCGATCAAAGCGGAAGGGTTTAATAATACTGCGTTGATCGGCTTTGCGGGCGCGCCCTGGACGGTGGCGACCTACATGGTTGAAGGCGGTTCATCGAAGGATTTTATGGCGACGAAATTGATGGCATACCGCGAGCCTGAAAAATTTGGCGCGTTGATAGATTTGCTAGTTGAGGCGACGGCGAGTTATTTGATTAAACAAATTCAAGCGGGCGCGGAGGTTGTGCAGATTTTTGATAGCTGGGCGGGGGCGCTGGATCCTGACGGGTTTAAACGCTGGTGCATTGAGCCGACACGCAAGATTGTTGAGCATATCCGCGCAGCCTATCCGCATATTCCGATTATCGGATTTCCGAAGGGCGCGGGGTATAATTATGTTTCTTATGCACAAAATACCGGGATTACGGCGCTTGGGATTGATCAACATGTGTCTACGCAATGGGCGGCGCGGGCGTTGCAAAATCAAATGCCGGTGCAGGGAAATCTGGATCCGTTTGTTTTGATGGCGGGGGGTGATGCCCTTACGATGGCGGTTGAACGGATAAAAAATGATCTATCAGGCGGTGCATACGTATTTAATCTTGGGCATGGTATTCATAAGGATACGCCTGTTGAGCATGTTGAACAGATGGTCAAATTGATCAGAGGATAAATTATGGCGAAGGCCAAAGTAAAAAATTCAGAAAAAATTGCGGTGGTGCTTTTTAATCTAGGCGGACCGGACAGCAAGAATGCCATTCGTCCGTTCTTGATGAATTTTTTCATGGATAAAAATATTATCCGTTTGCCGATTCCGTTGCGCTGTTTTTTGGCGGCATTGATTGCGAAAAAACGCAGTAAGCGTGAGGCGGGCGAAAGTTATGGCGAGTTGGGTGATAAATCCCCGCTTTTGGAGAACACCAAGGAGCAGGCCAAGGCGTTGGAAAAAGCGCTGAAATCTGATTCACGTGGAACAAAAACGGGCGTTCAATTTAAAACTTTTATTGCGATGAGATATTGGCATCCAATGTCGGCGCAAACGGTGCGTGAGGTGCGCGACTGGGGCGCAGATAAAATTGTGATTTTGCCGCTTTATCCTCAGTTTTCAACGACTACAACATGGTCTTCGATGGAAGCATGGAAAAAGGCTGCGTTTGAGGCAGGGCTAGAAATTCCTACGACGACGATCGGCTGTTATCACGCGAATAAAGGCTTTGTGAAAGCCTCCGCAGAAAATATCAGAGCCGAGTATGAACGCGCGGAAAAAGACGGATATTCTGCGCCGCGGCTTTTATTTTCTGCGCATGGTTTACCGGAAAAGGTGATTAAGGACGGCGATCCGTATCAATGGCAGTGTGAGCAATCAGCGGAAGCCATTGTTAAGGCTATGGGGATTAAGGATTTGGATTGGCAGATTTGTTATCAATCACGTGTTGGGCCGCAAAAATGGATTGGCCCAAGTGTTGATGAGGCGCTTGCCAAGGCAACCAAAGACGTTAAAGCGGTTGTAATTTATCCGCATGCGTTTACGCAAGAGCATGTAGAAACGCTGGTGGAGCTTGATATTGAATATAAAGAAGAAGCCGAGCATATGGGACAAAAAGGATATTACCGCGCGCAAACCGTCGGACCGCACCCTGTCTTTATTGAGGGCTTGGCGGATTTAGTGAAAAAGCATATGAAAGAAGAAGGCGTTATGGCCGAGGGTGGGACATGCCCATGCCCATCGGAGTTTAATGAGTGCTGTATGCGCGGCGGGAGAGCTTAAATGCAGGAATTTTTATCCATGAATTATGAATGGCTTCGGGCGCTTCATATTATTGCCGTTATATCGTGGATGGCGGGTATGCTCTATTTGCCGCGGCTTTTTGTTTATCATGTGGATGCGGAAAAAGGATCGGATACATCCGAGACCTTTAAGGTGATGGAGCGCAGGCTGCTTAAATATATTATGACCCCAGCGATGATTGCGGCCTGGATTTTGGGGCTATCTATGATTATTGCAAACCCGTCTATAATGAGCGGCCAAGGATGGATGCATGCGAAATTGTTATTCGTGGTTTTGATGTCGGGCGCGCATGGGATTTTGGCAGCGAATGTTCGGCGCTTTGCGAATGATCAAAACACGAAGAGTGCGAAATATTTCAGAATATTGAACGAAGCGCCGACGGTGCTGATGATTGCGATCGTTATTTTAGCAGTTGTCCAGCCATTTTAAGATTTTAGAAATATCTATGATTTAAGGTGGAAGAAGATAAGGGCTTGACTCATATATATTGTTATGGGTATATGAACTTGATCTTAAAGTTAAATCCATAAAATTTTGGAATTTTTAAGGGGAGCCGAGAGTATGGCTCTGGCTGTTTAAATAGAGCGCTTTTAGAAGAAGAGCATGGCGGTAAGCCAACCCCCTATAGATTAAAAAACTCCGAGAATTTAAAAGTATTTCCCCAAACATTAAAATTTTAACGCACTAACACAGGTTTAAAGACCCAAAATGAACTTACAAGAACTGAAAACACGCTCACCAGCGGAACTTTTGGCGTTTGCAGAAGAGCTGGAAATTGAAAATTGCGCAGCGATGCGAAAGCAAGACATGATGTTTGCGATCTTGAAGCAGCTCGCGCAGCAAGATGTTCCGATCTCCGGAACGGGCGTTTTGGAAGTTCTTCAAGATGGTTTCGGGTTCCTTCGTTCTCCTGAAGAAAACTACCTTCCCGGGCCGGATGATATTTATGTTTCGCCGTCACAAGTGCGCCGTTTCGGCCTTCGCACAGGGGATATTGTAGAGGGCGGTATTCGCGCTCCTAAAGATTCCGAGCGTTATTTTGCGCTTCTGCGCGTGGGTTCTATTAACAATGAAGCGCCTGAAAAGCTTCGTCACCGCATCAACTTTGATAACCTGACGCCGCTTTATCCCGAGCGTAAGATCAAGCTTGAGCTTGATGATCCGACGAAGAAAGACAATGTTCAGCGCGTCATCGAGCTAACGTCTCCGATTGGTTTTGGCCAGCGTGCGTTGATCGTGGCACCGCCGCGTACGGGTAAGACCGTGATGTTGCAAGAAATTGCAAAATCGATAGCGGCTAATCACCCTGAAGCCTATCTTATTGTATTGCTTATTGATGAGCGCCCTGAAGAGGTGACCGATATGGCGCGCAGCGTTCATGGCGAGGTTGTATCTTCGACGTTCGATGAACCGGCAAGCCGTCACGTGCAGGTTGCGGAAATGGTCATGGAAAAAGCGAAAAGATTGGTAGAGCATAAGCGCGATGTGATTATTTTGCTGGATTCTATCACGCGTTTGGCGCGGGCGTACAACACCGTTGTGCCCTCATCCGGTAAAGTTTTGACAGGGGGTGTGGATGCCAATGCGCTTCAACGTCCGAAACGTTTCTTTGGTGCGGCCCGTAACGTTGAGCAAGGCGGATCTTTGACGATTATCGCTACAGCGTTGATTGATACAGGCTCACGTATGGACGAGGTGATTTTCGAGGAATTCAAAGGTACAGGTAACTCAGAGATTGTACTTGATCGTAAGATTTCCGATAAGCGCGTCTTCCCAGCAATTGATATTCAAAAATCCGGTACACGGAAAGAAGAGCTTCTGGTTGATAAAGACACCTTGCAGAAAATGTGGGTTCTTCGCCGCATTCTTAACCCGATGGGCACGATCGACGCAGTTGAATTCCTGCTTGGTAAGATGAAGCAGACGAAGAATAATGATGAATTCTTCAACTCTATGAATCAGTAATTTAAAAAATTCAGAATTAAAAAACCCTCCGGCAATCATTGGTCGCGGAGGGTTTTTTGTGCTTGAAATTTAAATCTTAAAAGCCGAACAGGTGCTTTCCTGCGGAAAGGAAGAATAGCAAGCCAAGCGTATAGAGGAAGATCGACACGATCATCATTAAGGGCTTTATGCTGCCGTCTTGCACGCCCGCTTTGGCAGCGGAGCTGAGGCGATGGGCGATATCACTCATTGTGAAAGCAACGAAGTCGCCTTGAGAGAGCATCCCTAGGATTTTACCTTTGTCGTCTACTACGGGCATGTGGCGAAAGCGCCCCTGGCTCATACGGCGAAGACAATCTGCAACCATATCTTTTTCTTTGGCTGTTTTAAGCTCGGTAGACATCACGTCTTTGAGTTTCGCTTTTGCGAGATCGACGCCTTTTCCGGCGACGACTTTTCTTAAAATATCGCGCTCAGTGAAAATTCCGACGAGTGTGCCCTTGGATGTAACAAGGCATGCGCCGTAATTTCTTTCGGCCATTTCATTAATTGCGTCCTTAAGAGGCGTCGTTGTTTCGAAGCTTAGAACTTCTTTCTTGTCCTTGAATTCCGGCATATCAATGATGCGCATGGCTTTGTTCCTTTGTGGTTACAAATAATTGGTCACTATAATCTAATCATATTGTAGCAAAAAATAAAGCCCGTGCGGTGAAAGGTTATTTCAAATTCGAAATAAATCTTCTTTAAAATCGAAACGATAATATTTGCCATAATATCTTTAGTATGGTGTGATGAAGATATAAGGTTTGGTTCTTTAATACGGTTTAAAGGCAGCAGAAATAAAAACAAAAAATAATTTTGCTGTTCTCATGGTTCACATCTTTAAACCCGACCCCGAAAAATTTAATTCGCAGCGCGAGATTATCGCGCGCATGACAATGGTGGGTACCATGAAAAGTATTATCAATTCTACTCGTTGGAAGACGGATCCCCGCGCGGCTTTTATACCGCCGGCGATGATGGCTCTTCTTATTCTCGGTATTTGTGTTGCGGCCGGGCCCGCATGGTCGTTTGAAACATATTACGGCCATATGAGCGATGTTCAGCCCCTCTCACAGAATTCTGAAAGTGTTGCCACGCATTCGCGTGACTATACTGAAAGAAAAAAAGCTTCCCCGGTTCAGGTGGATACTTGCCTCCCCCTGCTCTCCTCCTCACATCCACAGTTCTCGGACCGGACCCAGCGCGATGCTGGAAAAGCAGCAGCTCTTGGCCTTATTTTCGGTGTACGATTTGCCCTCACACCGCCGAAAAAGTCAAAAGCCAGCGAAACAAAAGCAACTATAGGCTTTTGGCATCCTCAACCTGTAACCAGTGGCCGTTCTGCTCTCGCGGTGACTGCATACAGAGAGTGTCAAAAGCAAGAAGCGTTGCAAGCTCTCAATGAGTTTCGTTGGAAACGTTAATGTAAACAGGATAAAATGACACATTCCTTTCCTAGAAAAATGTGATCCTGATACATAAACACAAGAGTTGTTAATTGATCTGTCCCTCGCCTCGCTGGTCGTCTCGTTAAATCTTATCTTAGATTTCGAGGCGGCCATTTTTCTTTTAAGCGCTTTTTCCAAGTAAAGATTGAAGTGATTTATGGATCGCTTTTTTGGCGTAAATATCGCTGATGAAATAGCCGATGGCGAGAGCCGCGATGGCGGCGCATCCGTCTATCGCTTCTTGCGGAAGAGGCAGCGGGAGCGAGATTTTCGCGCGCAGCAGCATAAAATATGCGGCGCCAAGTCCGAGTGCAGAGAGCAGACCTAGCGCGTATCCGATTTGCCGCGGTCTTTTGCCGATCAGTTTGAGTGCCATTTTGGTCATGATGATGAGCTTTTTGCAGCCCTCTTCGGATAGTCCGATAGAATTTTTTTGCATTATGGCGCGCAGGGCTTTTTCGGATGTGGTTTTTGAGGTGGCGAGAATAATTTGGCCGAGCGTTTTATAGCGGCCTGCTTTTTGTAAATGTTCGTTTACATCGCCGTGGCCTTTGGCGGCGCTTTGCAATGCCTTTATGCCGGAGCCCATAATTTTTTCAAGGAAGGGCGGGGTGTCAAAAAGCATGCCTTGCGTCCCGAAGATATAAGCGGGGACGGTTAAGGACTTCATTTGAAATTCGGCTTGGGCTGTCGGGACTTTGACGTGATAGAAAATCTCAATATTTTTTTGTTCTTTTTCCGTGTCTTGCGGACGCTCTGTGATGCCGATGATGGTGTGATGTTGCAGATCTGCGCCCATATTCTCAATGATTTTTATGGCTTTGGGCGGCACGACTTCGCGGTCAAAATCGAAATTACCGATCATGTTGATTTCGGCGCGGCAGATTGCAGAATTCCAGCCGTGCCCATTACATTGTGTACATTGAAGAACGCCAGCGGCCTTACATTGCAGGCATTTAATTTGTTTGGCTTCGTGGCATTGTGAGCATGGGGTTCGTCCGCTGCCATTGCAGCGCTGGCAATTTTGGTTCTGGCCTTGCGGCCCTGCGACGAATTGCCGCCCGCCGCATGTCGGGCAGGTTTCGCTGCCGCGGGCGTGACAACGCGGGCATTGTTCTTCGCCTTTTCCGTGACAGCGCGGGCATTTGATTTTGCCTTGGGATTTACAGACCTGACAGGCTTCATGGGCGACGAAGTCACGATGTAGAAACAGGAATTTTATGAGTTCGTTTTTAACGGCAAGGCCCTTGTCTTTGCGCGTCATGATCGCTTCTTTAATACGGTGAATGACATCGGCGCTGCGGGTGATTTTGACGACTTCTTTGTTGGTGACTTCCTGAAATTGATTGGCGCTGTCGACCAGCATCGGGCCGGTGACTTTGCCGCCTTGGCGTTTTATCGAGAGTTTTGTATCGGGTGTAAGGGTTGTGACGGCCAGAAACTCCAAGGCCTCCGGTTCGTATTTTTCGATTTTCACATCTTCAGGATTTACGCCGTTGCCTTTTACGGCGCTTTGCATGTGCTCCAAGGCGCGGGCTTTGATCTGCGCATTGATATCCGCCGCGGGCTCGTCATATGGCGGGGTGTCGGTCATTCGGCATCCTTGTCTAAGTGCGGCTTCATTGTAGTCCATGTTTTAACGTTGTGCAAAAGCATGGTGCAGGCTTTATGAATTGTGTTAAAAACGTCGCATCATATCAAAGTATAGGGATGAATATGAGCGATACAATCTTTGCATTAGCAAGTGCGCCGGGACGATCGGGCGTTGCGGTGGTGCGCGTGTCGGGGCCGCAGAGCTGGACGGCTTTGGCGGCGCTTACGGGTGCGAAAGGTTTTAAGCCGCGAGTTTCCAAACTGATGGCGTTAAAAAATCCCGATACCGGTGCGGCGCTCGATCAGGCGCTGGTTCTTCCTTTTCAATCGCCGGCCAGTTATACGGGCGAAGATGTTGTGGAATTTCATCTTCATGGCGGTAAGGCTGTTATTCAATACGTTTTGGGCGCGCTTGGGCGGATGCAGAATTTACGCATGGCGGAACCGGGGGAGTTTACGCGCCGCGCTTTTGAAAACGGTAAGATGGATTTGACCGCCGCCGAGGCGGTGGCGGATTTGATTGATGCGGAGACGCAGGCGCAGAAAATTCAGGCGCTAGGGCAAATGGATGGCGCGCTTTCAAGGCTATATTGGGATTGGACGGAAGGCTTGAAAAAGACGCTTGCGCATTTGGAAGCGGATATTGAATTTCCCGACGAGGATTTGCCTGAAGGCATTGCGCCGGAAGTGAGCGCGGCGATTGATGGAATTATTAGCGCGATCGCGTCACATTTAGATGATAACCGCCGCGGAGAGCGGCTACGGGACGGAATCCGCGTTGCTATTATCGGCGCGCCGAACGCTGGAAAATCGAGTTTAATCAATGCTTTAGTGCAGCGTGAGGCAGCGATTACATCAGCCACAGCGGGCACAACTCGCGATGTTATCGAGGTGCATTTAGATGTTGCGGGGTATCCGGTTATTTTGGCGGATACGGCGGGGCTTCGCCCTGATCAGATTGGCACAGACGGGCAAGACGGCATCGAGGCCGAAGGGATACGGCGGGCCTTAAAGCATGCAGCGGAGGCGGATATTACGCTTCTGGTTTTTGACGGGGTCGAGATTATGCCTGATCCGCATACATTGAACCTGATTGATGAGCGCGCGATTTTGGTCACGAATAAGGTTGATGATGTGCGGGCCGATACGCCCATTGATGGATCGATTGAAGTTTCCGCGAAAACGGGGGCGGGTTTGCCTGCGCTTTTAAAGACCTTAAGAGAAAAAATCGAGAAAAACTATGCCCCGGGGGAAGTTCCTTCTTTGACTCGTGAGCGGCATCGCGTGCATTTGCAAGAGGCGCTGGCGTGTCTTCAACGCACGAAAGAGGCGGCGCTTCCTGAATTGCTGGCGGAGGATGTGCGTTTAGCCGTACGCGCATTGGGGCGCATTACCGGCAAGGTCGATGTGGAAGATTTGCTCGATGTGATCTTCAGGGATTTTTGTATCGGTAAGTGATTAAGCTGCGATAGGCACGAAGTCGTCTCTGTACTCCGGTTTTAAAACTAACTTCTTAATGTGGCTTTCTGCTGTTTTTCGCATTTTCTTTTTTGTTGGGCGTTTAATTTCATCGCCAGCGCTAACTTCGCCAAATCCTCTCATAAGTTTTTTGTATCCATACTCTGGGCGTTTTTTGGTGATTCCGTGATATGCTAGCGCGCGTTGTGTGAAATATCTTGTAAGGTAGATAGAATAAGGATGTCCGCCCATGCGTTCAGTTACGTAAGGGTCAGTCATAAAATCCATATAAACTTCAGTAGCGTTTTCGAAATGGGCCTCGAATTTTTCTTTGGCTTTACGCAGAGATTTTTGGAATCTCTTATCAGTCATATGTTCTATCGCGGATTTTGTTTGCTTGCTCATTGTTTAACACTCAGATCAGACGTTTAGGACTTCATAGTGCAATCAACTTATTCCCGTCAAAGATTATTTCCAGAAAAAATAAAACCTGTATTTTTTCGCATAAAAAATGTATAAAGCCGCCATGGATAACGAATTCGATGTGATTATTGTTGGTGGCGGGCATGCGGGCTGTGAGGCGGCGGCGGCCTCTGCGCGGATGGGCGTTGCTACGGCTTTATTGACGCATAATCTTGATACAATTGGCGTGATGTCCTGCAACCCCGCGATTGGCGGGCTTGGTAAAGGGCATTTGGTGCGGGAGATTGATGCGCTTGACGGGGTTATGGGGCGCATTATCGATCAAGCGGGTATTCAGTTTCGGATGCTTAATGCATCCAAGGGTCCGGCTGTTCGTGGTCCTCGTGCGCAGGCAGACCGCAAGCTTTACCGCGAGGCGATGCAGGCGGAGCTTAAAGATACGCCGAATTTGACGTTGGTTGAAGGCGGCGCGGACGACCTTATTCTGGATGCGCATAATGATGTTATCGGTTTGAAGACATTGGATGGCCGCGAATTTAAATGCGGCGCGGTTGTGATAACGACAGGAACTTTTTTGCGCGGGGTGATTCACCGCGGTGAGGAGCAGATTCCTGCGGGGCGGGTAAAAGAAGCGGGCGGCGTTGAGGCGCCGTCAATCGGGCTGGCGGAAACGCTGGATCGTTTAGGCTTTCCGCTTGGGCGTTTAAAGACCGGCACTCCTGCCCGCCTTGATGGGCGCACGATTGATTGGGATGTTTGCGAGGAGCAGCTTGGTGATACACCGCCTTTGGCGTTTTCGTATATGAATCAAGATATTAGTGTTCCGCAGATTGCCTGCCACATCACCTATACAAATGAAGACACGCATAAAATTATTGCTGATAACCTTCATAAATCAGCGATGTATTCAGGGAATATTACCGGCGTCGGGCCGCGCTATTGCCCCTCTATTGAGGATAAGGTTTCGCGCTTTGCCGATAAAACGCGCCATCAAATTTTTCTTGAGCCGGAAGGTTTGGATGATCATACGGTGTATCCGAATGGCATATCAACGTCGCTGCCTATTGATGTGCAGGATGCGTATATCCGCACAATTAAAGGTCTTGAAAATGTGAAGGTGCTCGAATGGGGATATGCGATTGAATATGATTATTGTGATCCGCGGGATTTGAAAAATACGCTTGAGAGTAAGCGTGTAAGCGGGCTTTTTCTGGCGGGGCAGATTAACGGTACGACCGGGTATGAAGAAGCCGCCGCGCAAGGGTTGATGGCGGGGATTAATGCGGCGTTGCAGGCTAAAGTTATACATCAATCTGGGGGTAAGTCTGTGGATGATTCACGTGAAACATTACGCGAAAATGCGGAGATTTTTACGCTTGATCGCGCCGATGCCTATATCGGGGTCTTGATTGATGATTTGATTACGCGCGGTGCGCCAGAGCCATATCGTATGTTTACATCTCGAGCCGAATATCGTTTGCGGTTGCGTGCAGATAATGCCGATCAGCGTTTAACGGCTAAGGGGCTCGCGATCGGATGTGTTGGCGTTTCACGTGAAAAAATCTGGACTGAAAAATCAGAGAAGCTTAATGCGGCGCGCGCGATGGTTTTGTCGCTGAGTGCGACGCCGAATGAACTTGAGGCGCATGGCATCGGCGTCAATAAAGACGGTGTGCGCAGAAGCGCTTCGGATCTTTTATCTTATCCCGATGTTGACTGGGAGCAGGTTCAGGGTGTTTGGCCGCAGCTTGAGGCTGTCGAGCCTGATATCCGCGAGCAGATTGAGTGCGATGCGCTTTATTCAAAATACATGGATCGCCATGACGCCGATATTGCGGCGTTTCGAAAAGATGAGGCTTTGACGCTTCCTGCGGGTTTGGATTATGCGGAGGTTGGCAGTCTATCGAATGAGGTGCGTTCAAAATTGGAGCAGGCGCGTCCTGCTACGCTTGGTGCGGCATCGAGAATTCCCGGTGTAACACCGGCAGCGATTGTGGCGCTTCTTCGTCATGTGAAGCGCAAAGATAAAAAACAAAGAGCTGCGTAGTTTATGTGGCCGAATTCTTTGGATATTGATGTTTCACGTGAATCACAAGAAAAGCTGGAAATTTATCATGCGTTGCTGGTGAAATGGCAGAGGGCGATTAATATTGTTTCTCCTAAAACTATAGACCAGGCATGGGTTCGGCATTTTGCGGACTCGGCGCAGGTTGAGCCTTTTATAAAGCGTGATGTTTCACGTGAATCACCGCTTGTTTTCGCGGATCTGGGATGTGGCGGCGGTTTTGCCGGTTTGGTTTTGGCGATTATGCGGCCTGATTTGAAGGTGCATCTAGTAGAATCAGATGAGCGAAAATGCCAATTTATGCGGACCGTTTCACGTGAAACAAATGTGGATGTAATGGTGCATAATTCGCGTATAGAAGCGTGCACAGATGATATTCGGCCTGATATTGTAACGGCGCGCGCCCTTGCGGATTTGGGCTCTCTTCTGGGGTATATAGAGCCGTGGTTTGTCGCCAATCCTGATTTAGAATGTGTGTTTCATAAGGGCGCGAGAGCGGATGAAGAGGTTGAGCTTGCGCGTGATTTATATGCCTTTGACCTCGAAAAGTATAAAAGCAAGACGGATTCCATGGGGTGCATCCTGCATCTTAAGAATATTTCTAAAAATTAGTGCATAAGACGCTCAGAGCCGGATTCGGGGGTTGATCTGCTGCACGAATCTCTGCACTCTTAGATTCGTTCCGCCATATAATTTGAAAAAAGGATGCTTTCATGTCGTCATCGCAGACTTCCCGCCATCAATCCATTTTGGATCCTAAAGCTGCCTCGTTTGGCGCGCATGATCGCCCGCGGCTTCTTGCTATGGCGAATCAAAAAGGCGGCGTCGGCAAGACGACAACCGCTATTAATCTGGCGACGGCGTTGGCTGCGGTGAATAAAAGGGTTTTGATTGTTGATCTTGATCCGCAAGGCAATGCCTCTACAGGGCTTGGCATTCGCCGCTCTGTGATTAAAGAAAGTGCTTATGACGTGCTGTTTGGCGATTCGTCCGTTGAGGAGGCCGCGGTGCAGACAAAAGTGCCGCGCCTGTCGATTGTTCCGTCTTCTGTGCATCTTTCCGGCGCGGAGATCGAGCTGGTGACGGCGAGCAACCGCGAGTATCGTCTGCGTGAGGCATTAAGGCGTCCCCTGCCCTATGATTATGTTATTTTGGATTGCCCGCCATCGCTCAATTTATTGACGCTTAACGCGCTTGTGGCGGTTGATTCCGTGATTGTGCCGCTGCAGTGCGAGTTTTTTGCTCTTGAGGGCTTAAGCCATCTGTCGAAGACTGTTGAGCGTGTGAAAAAGCAATATAATCCCGATCTCGACATTCAGGGCGTTGTTTTGACGATGTATGATCAGCGCAACAATCTGACCGCGATGGTGGAGCGTGATGTGCGCGGCTTTTTCGGCGATAAGGTCTATAAAACAGTGATTCCCCGCAATGTGAGGCTTTCTGAAGCGCCGTCTTACGGTTTGCCGGCTATTGTCTATGACATGAAATGTGCGGGCGCGCGGGCGTATATTCATCTTGCGAGTGAGGTCATTAAGCGCGAGCGGCAATATGCGAAAGATGCGCAAAAATCTGTACATGCTGCGTGATAATTGCATAATGTTTCACGTGAAACGAAAAATAAGGGGTTTTTAGATATGGAAGAGGCAAATCCGAAAAACAGGGGTTTGGGTCGCGGTTTAAACGCGTTGTTTGAAGATGATGAGGCGACGTTTTCTCAAGGAGAGGCTGCCTCTGGCCCATCAGGGCGACAGCGTTTTATGGTCGGTATAGCCGAGCTTGAGCCTGGCCCGGGACAGCCGCGCACGGTTTTTAATACGGATGCGTTGGCGGAGCTTGCTGACTCTATTAAGCAGCACGGCGTTTTGCAGCCTCTTTTGGTGCGTGAACATAGCAATGGCGGCGGAAAATACCAGATTATTGCCGGTGAGCGCCGTTGGCGCGCCGCGCAGAAGGCGCAGTTGCATGAGATTCCTGTGATTGTTCTGGAGATCACGGATGCGGAAGCGTTCGAGATTGCCTTAATCGAGAATTTGCAGCGCGAAGATCTTGACCCGATTGAAGAAGCGATCGGGTATCAGCGATTGGTCGACGAGCATAGCTATACGCAGGAGAAATTGGCGGAAAGTTTGGGTAAGAGCCGCTCTCATATCGCCAATATGATCCGCCTGACGCAATTACCACAAAAGGTGCAAACCAGCCTGAGCGAAGGTAAAATCTCTATCGGTCATGCGCGGGCGTTGATTACGGTTGATCATGCCGAGGATGTTGTGAAGGAGATTATTGCGAAGGGTTTGAGCGTTCGTGATACAGAAAAGCTTGTGGCTGATCTCCAAGGGAGGCCGCAAAAGAGCGGCTCTAAGGCTAAAGGCGGCAAAGATAAAAAGGTGCCGAAAAAGGATGTTGATACGCTGGCGCTGGAGCAAGATTTGTCGAACGCCATCGGTATGCGCGTCAGCATTGATAGCTATGACGGCAAAAGCGGGCGCGTTTCGATTGAGTTTAAATCATTAGACCAGCTTGATGATGTTATACATCGTTTGACGTCTTCTGCCGGTGGGCGTTTAAACGCATAGAATTTACCGAGATTTGCTGATTCCCAAAACGGCCTGCGCGCAGAGCGTATCAACGGGCGCGCCCGTTTGTTTGCACTGTGCTTCTAAATCCATAAGTTTTTGAGATACTTTAGAAATTCCGTTTAAAGACCAGCGCTGCGCCTGGGTTTTAAAGGCGGGTTGTTGTTTGAAGAATATGGGCGGGGCGAGCGATTTTATAGCCTGATCGGCGCTTTCCCCCTGCTCCATCTTGGCTTTGGTCACATGCAGGCGGCGGAAGTGATTTTGCAGACTGCGCAGGATCGGCATAAAGGCCACGCCCTCTTCCAAGAGCTGGTTATAGGTTTTTAAAGCGCCGCTTGTGTTGTGTCCGGCGACGGCATAAACAAGATCATCCAGTGCCAGCGCGCCGGCCTCGCCGCAGCAAGCGCGCACATCATCGAGCGTGAGCGGGGTTTTGTCCTGCCCTTTATAGGTGATGAGTTTTTCAAGTTCGTTTCGGGTTTTTTGTCTGTCACCCGAGATATTTGCGGAGAGCCAAGTGATGGCATCGCTATCAGCGTTGATATTTTCGGCCTGAAGGGTTTCACGGATAAGCCGCGCTACATCACGCTGATCTTCAACATAGCATGGAACGGCGGCGGCGTTTTTGGCCGATTCGCAGAGTTTGCGCAGTGAGCTTTTTGGTCCTAACTCGCCCGCTTCCATGATGATAAGTGCATTATTTGAAGGGTCTTCAAGGTAGGTTTTTAATAGCTGGGTCAGTTTGTCGGTCGCATTCTCAATGCGGATCAGGCGATCGCCGCCCATCATAGACATGGAGTTGGCTTCATCTGAAAGTCGCGCGGGGTCATCTGCCAGAGAATCAGCGGACAGAACAACAACATTGAAAGGATCATTGAGGTCTTCGATTACGGTTTTGCCCATGGTTTTGGCGCGTTCTTTCATGAGGCCGTTATCCGGTCCGTAAACCAGAATGGCGCGGGCGGTTTTGTTCGGTGCTTTCACAAAGGGCTCTATGTCTCGAAAACTCAGCTTCATATTTTAAGCCTAAGCTTTAGGGGATAAACGTCAATATAAAAGGGATTTTTGCGCACATACCGACTGGTTGGGTTTTTTACGCGGTTGCGCCGCATTCTTTATGCTGCGCGTGCGTTTCGATTTCCTTTTGCAGAAGTGTACGTGCGCACATATCCGGGTTTTTGAAGATTTCAGGATCGTGGGCGCGCTGAAACTCCTTGGCTTTTTCGAGTGTATTGAAGAGCAGGGCGTTCACCTTGGAATCGGTGCAGCCAGTCCTACATATTGTCAGAAGGGGGCCGAGTTCCTTTTCAAAACCCTGGACGGTGGAGCTGCCTTCAAGCAGGTCAGCGAATTCTTTTGCGAAATCAATCATTTGCGCGTTGCCGTAGCCTATATTTAGAAACGCGCCGCTATGCTCACGGGCGTTTTTATAGGCGCGCACGAGGTTTTCTTTAAGTTTGGGAAGATCGGTTTGGCTTAGATCATAGCGCGTCAAAAGCTTATCTAAAGAATTTGCGAAATTTTCATCAAAGGCCAAGGCGGCTACGACTAAAAGCGCAGTTTGGTGTTGGTGCATTCCGACGCCGATCATGCGGGCTTCATAGCGATGACCGTTAACTTGGCCTTGATCGTCTTTGAGCGCGGCGATTTTTACATCGGGCCAGAGGATGCTTTCTGCGAAATAGTAATTTGTCGCAGTGTTCAGGCCTGATTCGCGAAGCTCGTTAAAGCTTGTGAATGTGCCGGAAGGGAGCCGAATGAGTTTGCCGCTTTCGTCGTAATGCACGAAAAGCGGGTTGTTCATGACGTTATCAATGTGGCTTTCGATGTATTCATCGCCTGACTGCGCCGTGAAAACATATGGTGGAACGCCGCCGCGGGTTTTAAGGGCGGCGCGGTGATGCATGCCTGCGTGGCCTGAAAAGGGTTTGCCTTCGTTAAAAGGGGCGGCGTTGTCGGTAATCATGAACAAAAATGGCGCGAGCGTATAAAGCCTGCGCACATTTTTAAGCATATGGGCTGTGTCTGAATAGCTGACCGAGACTTGGTTTGATTTACAGACCGAGAAATAGGCGGCGACTTCGACCATATCGGCGCGGGGCGGGCCGAAGAAAGCTTGATAACGTTCAACGTCCATGACGTTTTCGAGGAGCTGCGCGGCGGTTTTATCGGGCAGAGCCTGAAAGTAAGAGCGTTTGAGGCCGATATCGGCGGCTTTTTGTGTCAGGCAGTTAATTTTCTTCTGCGTATCGTTCATGATGGCGCGAAGTTCGTTTGGCCCGCCGGGGTCAGAGCCGATTTCCAGCATTTCGGATGTTGGCTCATTGCGGGCGTAATCGCCTCCACATGAGGAGTTGGTGGCGTTTTTTACGACTTTGTTTTGGGGAATCGTCATGGGTGTGAGATCGGGGCTATTGGGGTCAAAAAACCCCAACTCAACCTCAACCCCTGTTTTCATGTTTTGACCAACGCCTGTATAGGTGTCGATTACATCATCGAGGGATTCAATTTTGCGGGTATCGCTTGCGTTTACTTCAGACATAAAAACCCCTCTTATTTTTTAGGTCGATATAATATGGGGCGAAAAGGGGCAGAAGGCAAATTTTGAGTTATCTCATGCCGCCCGCTGCGATAGGGATCGGGAAATATGGTTCATTTGCCGTTTCTTGTTTCTGTTTCTGAGCTTCGCGAGCAAAAATAAAGAAGTTGCGGTAGATGATTTTGCCGTCATCGGCCCATGGCGCTGTCGGGTTGTTCAGATCATAGTTTTGTGGGTTGCCTATTTTTGGCATTTCGGCCAGATATTCGGCTTCGGATGCGTTTTCGAGGCCAGCGAGTTGTTTTATTTGGCGCTCTGTCGGTTGAGTCAAACCGTTAAAGATGTCATAGAGGCGATTAAGCCGCTGCGCGTATTGCTTATCTAAAGCGTCTTTATCTCTGAAATATTCATCGGCAATAGCTCTTGCGCCGTATTCGGGGTGCCCTGTCAGGTAGACAAAGGGCCCGCTGACTGCGTAGGCCGAGCCTGTGTTGTCGTTGCTGGCAAGCGAGATGATATCTGGGCTTTTGTCTAAATCTTCCTGGAAAGAATACCCATAGCGTCCTACGGGCATATAAACGGATGATTTAAGGTCACGTGTAAGTGTGCTTGTGGTGTTGGTGACTTGAAGCTTGAAGACATCAAGAAGTTTGTTTTCGGCAACGCCGCGGCGTATTCCATGGCGTTCTTGCAGGTCTAGTTGTGCGGATAGACATAAAAGTAATGTCGGCGTATTGTCTTCGTTAAGTTCGTCTAGTGTTTCCACAAGTTCGTCATAGAAGTCCAGGCCGTTGGGGTTTTCGGTTGATTTTTGAACAAAGTCATTATGCTCAAGTGCGGAGCCAGAAACGATTGCAGAGTCGAATTCATGTATGCGAGCTTTAAGCTCTTTAAGTGTTCCGTGATTGTTAATACGATATGCATCTTTGCCGCGTGATTCGCCCTTTTGATGGTTTTCGATTGAGCGGTTCATCCATTCAGTCGGGGAGAAGAACTCGAATTCAAGGTCTATATCATCGGGCGCAGAGGCGGAGGTTTTTATGATTTCTTCATCAGTGCGCTCTGTAAAGCCCATCAGGTTTACAAAGGCGACTTTCATGAGTTTGTTCGTACGGTTTTG
This sequence comes from uncultured Micavibrio sp., assembly GCA_964350695.1. Lineage (GTDB taxonomy): Bacteria > Pseudomonadota > Alphaproteobacteria > Micavibrionales > Micavibrionaceae > TMED27. The sequence continues at coordinate 26,199 of CAYGKM010000010.1, read as the reverse complement.
CGCGTCTGATTTGGCAATAACGTTTGTGCCCTGTTCGCGCAGGGTTTCGATTGCCGGATGACCGTCTGCAAGAATGATCGCCATTTATCAGCCGTTTCCTAATATATCAGGATGTGTGAAGGGCACTTTTACGCTGTCTCCGTTTGGAATGTAGCCTAATGTTTGCAGCGCCCGCGTGGTTTTCGATTTGGCCGTTGATGTTTCAGAGGGCATTCTGCTGAACCGATCTACGTCAGCCTGTAAATTAGATAAGGCAACGCCTTCAAAAGCTTTTGTAAAAGCAATTTCTGCGCCTCTTCTGAATTTTTCCCTGCGATAGGGCGACACATCAAGCTCACCGTGGATATATCCGTCATGTAGGAAGGCGACAGGCGTGTCATCCATGAGGATTTCATATGTATGCTTTTCGGCATTAAAGCGCGCGGTAATACTCATCGTTTCTCACAAAAATATGCGCATGCAAAAGAGCATGCAGGTTATAATTGTCTGTCGGGAGAAAAATCTTCCCGCCAGGTTTCCAAATAAATGGAGACCACGGGCGGGAGCGAAAAAGGGCTCTTTAGTGCCGTGGCGCTTTAGCTTTTTTTATGTGGTGCAAGCTGGATCCATCAAATCCCACAATTGTTCGAAAACAACACCTGCATATAAGGCGATTTTCGGAAAATCGTCAATGATTATTTTAGGGCATTTTGTAAGTTTTTTATTCGTGGCGCTTGAAGTACAGGGTGAGCGCGTTTTCTATTTGGCGGGCGAGGTCATCCAGCGCGTTTTGTCGGGTGTTTTGCTCGGAGACACGGTTTGTGAACTCGCTGGCGAGGATGTTGTAACTGGCGAGGGCTTGCAGATTTTTTTGGATAAGGGTCTTGCCGGTTTTGTTTTCAACCAGATTTATTTGTGTACTGAGTCGCAGCTGACCGCGCGTGGCATCGGCATCTACGGTGATATCAAGGTCGCGGGTGCTTTCTGCGATCGGCTCAACGGCGAGAGAATATTCAACATTGCCCGGCCTTCCCGAGCGATAGAAGAGGTCAATCAATGCATTGCGCAGATATACGCCCTCGCGGTCGGGGATGTTGCCGATTGAAACTTGCGCAAGATGCTCTTCAACGCCTGTGGCTGTGTGTTTATTGACGCCATATACGGGGTGAAAGCCGCAGGCGGCTAGTGTGAGCAAGCTTAAGGTCAGGATAAAGGTTTTCATGCGGCCACCACGTTTACGATTTTGCCGGGGACATAGATGAATTTGCGTACCGGCTTGCCATCAATATATTTGATGATGTTCGGCTCTGCCAGCGCAATTTCTTTGGCGGTGGCTTCATCGGCATCGGGGCTTAATGTTATTTGACCGCGAACCTTGCCGTTGACCTGCACCGCCATAGTGATGACATCTTCGACAAGTAGACTTTCATCGGCGATCGGCCAAGGCTCTTCGGCCAGCAGGTTTTCGTGTCCGAGCTGCGACCAGAGTTCTTCGGCGAGGTGCGGCATCATGGGGTTGAAGAGTTTAATGAGGATTTCGAACGCCTCGCGCAGCGCCCATTGGTCGTCATCACTGGCGGGCTTGAAGGCGGAGATCGCGTTTGAAAGCTCGCGGATTTGCGCCACGGCTTTGTTCATCGCGAAATCTTCGATGGATTTACCGACTTCTAAAATGGCTTTATGGCTTGCGCGGCGAAGGTTCATTGCATCATCGGTGAAAGATGCGGGTGCGGGTGCGTTTGCCTTTGGCAGGGTGGCTTGGCGCTCTGTTAAAATGCGGTGGAGCTTGTTGACGAATTTCCAAGCGCCTTCGATACCGCTCTCCGTCCATTCCAGATCGCGTTCAGGCGGGGAATCAGACAGGATGAACAGCCGCGCCGCATCTGCGCCGTAAGTGCCGAGAATATCTTCGGGGTCGATAACGTTCTTCTTTGATTTCGACATTTTAATCGACGGGCCGATTTTGGCGGCGGATTTTTCAGAAGCTGGCAGCGCGTCATATTCAACGGGCGTCATCCATTTGCCGTTTTTATCGGTATAGGTTTCATGCGTGACCATGCCTTGGGTGAACAGACCCATAAAGGGTTCGTCACAATCCACATAGCCGCAGGTTTTCATGGCTTTGGTGAAGAAACGCGCATAAAGCAGGTGAAGCACCGCGTGTTCGACGCCGCCGATATATTGCTCGACGGTTGCGCCGCCGGGCATCCAATAGGCGGCCTTATCTTTACCAACGGGCGCGGTTTCGTTATGCGGATCGCAATAGCGGAATTGATACCAGCTGCTTTCGAAGAAGGTGTCAAACGTGTCGGTTTCGCGCTGGGCGGGCTTGTTACAGCTTGGGCAGGTCGTGTCTTTCCATGTCGGGTGATGGAGGAGCGGGTTGCCGGGTTTATCGAAGCTCACATCATCGGGGAGCGTGACGGGAAGTTGATCTTTCGGCACAGGGACGGGGCCGCAATCCTCGCAATAAATAATCGGAATCGGGCAGCCCCAGTAACGCTGGCGGCTGATGCCCCAATCACGGAGGCGATATTGCGTTGTGCCGAATCCGTTGCCGATGTCCTCGGCGCGCTTAATCACTTCGGCTTTGGCGGCGATGATATCCAGACCGTCCAGCCATTCGGAATTGATGGCTTTGCCCGCGCCTGTGTATGCGCCATCGGCGTAATTATGATCGTCTGATGAAATGACAGGTAAAATCGGCAAGCCGTATTTGGTGGCGAAATCGAAATCGCGCTGGTCGTGCGCCGGCACGCCGAAAACTGCGCCTGTGCCGTAATCCATCAGTACGAAATTGGCGAGGTAAAGCGGGAATTCTCTGCCCGGTAAAAGCGGGTGGCTGACCTTATAGCCCGTATCGAAGCCGAGTTTGTCGGCTTGTTCAATCGCGGCTTCGCTTGTGCCGAGGGCGGAGCAGTCTTTCAGGAATTTCTCATATCCCTCTTTACCTTCGCACAACGCTTTGGCGGTCGGGTGGTCGGCGGCGAGTGCCATGAAAGACGCGCCGAATAAAGTGTCAGGGCGGGTGGTGTAGACCTCGATCGTCATGTCATTCCGAGTGAGCGAAGCGACCGAGGAATCTCCTTCGGCATTTTGAGATTCCTCCGCAGCGGTGCTGCGTTCGGAATGACAAGAGGGGGGAGATATGTTCCATTTGAATTTCAGACCTTGGGATTTGCCGATCCAGTTTTCCTGCATGATCCGCACTTTTTCAGGCCAACGATCAAGTTTGCCGAGGTCTTCGAGAAGTTCTTCGGCGTAATCGGTGATTTTCAGGAACCATTGGTTCAGTTTGCGGCGCTCTACGGGCGCGCCTGTGCGCCAGCCCTTGCCGTCGACGACCTGTTCATTCGCCAGCACGGTATTATCGACAGGGTCCCAGTTTACAAGCGATTCTTTGCGGTACGCGATGCCGCGCTCCAGGAAGTCGAGGAACATGGCTTGTTCGTGGCGGTAATATTCGGGGAGGCATGTTGTGATCTCGCGGCTCCAGTCAATCGCCAGACCCATGGATTTCAGCTGCACTTTCATTTCTTTAGTATTTGAAAGCGTCCAGTCTTTGGGGTGCGCGCCGCGTTCAATCGCCGCGTTTTCTGCCGGAAGGCCGAAAGCATCCCAACCCATGGGGCGCAGGACGTTAAACCCGCGTGCGCGGCGGTATCTTGCGACCACATCACCGAGGGTGTAATTGCGGACATGGCCGACATGGATGCGGCCTGAAGGATAGGGGAACATCTCAAGGACGTAGTATTTGTCTTTGTCTGTAGTTTCCGTGACCTCGAAGGATTGACGCTTGTCCCACTCGGCGCGCCATTTCGATTCACATTCCTTGATATTATATTTTTCTCCAGTCATTAGAGACGATTAGCCCAATTTTTTACGGTTCGCAAGGTCTTTGGGCGCGTTTGCGTAATAGAGCCATGTTTTGGCGATGTTTTCGTAGAGCTTGAAAATGAAGCGATTCAGGGCGTATTTGAGCTTTTGCAGCCCTTTAAGGCCGGTGTCTTTATTAAAGCGCTCTTCACCGATAGAGGATTCAAATTCATATATATGCGTTGCGATGGTGGGCTGGATGGCAAAGGAGTTAATGCCTGTTTCCCAGCATCGCCCGAGAACAGTGTCTACAGGCAGCGCAAAAGTCTTTGTGGCCTTGACCAGTTTTTCTGCGCCCTTTCGGGATATGAGGGTGGCGTAAGCGCCGCCATACAGAGCGCGCAAACGCAAAAGCCAGTAATCACCTGCAAGCTGCGTGATTTTGCGGTGGGAGTTTTTCAGAATCTTGTCTTTATCAAGTAGGCGGATCACATCAAAATCGAGGTTTTTATCAAGCAGGCTTTGCAAAACGTTGGCTGCGTCCTTATTAAAGCGCATATCGTCTTCTACGATAAGGGCGTAGGGCAGGTTTTGTTCTATCATTTCCTGATACGCCATGCGGTGTGAGAGAAAGCAGCCGATTTCGCCGGCTTTTAAATCCCGCCCATGGGTCGCAAGGCGATAGGCGGAATCATAATCAGGATGATCGGCGGGCAAGGACCCCCGCGCATCTATCGCATCGAGGATCTGGTATTCAAAGCCAAGGCTTGATAAATGCTCCGCTATTGCTGTTCTTCGCTGCGTTTCTTCTTTGAGCGAGATTACAAGAACGGGAATCATGTTGTGCTTCTATTTAGAATCAACCTGAGCAATGCGCATTTGACGGGCGCGGGTCAGGATTGAATCCTCGATCTGGCGGCCCGTTTCTTTGCTTGCCTGAACATCACGCCATGTGCCGTTATTCAAGACTTGCTTGAATACGCGCACGCGCACGCCGTCAGAGCGAAGGGCTTTGCCTAATATAAAGACATTGATTTTAAAGCGCTCTGCGGAATCTTCTGCCGGCGTGTACCAATCGGTAAGAATTACGCCGCCAAACGGATCGGCGCTGGCGAGAGGCATGAAGGACACGGTGTCGAGAGACGCGCGCCATAGGAAGCTGTTTACGCCGATGCCTGAGTCGTTATCGTTTTCATCTTTTTCGCCCCCGATAGAAAGACCAGAAGCGCCGAAGATGCTGCTTGGCTTTTCATAGATGCTATCAGTGCTGCCGTCACGATGGGCGCCTGTAGGATATTTTGCTTCAGTTTGAATTTTGCCGTCTTCGCGTGCGCTGCATGCGGACAAAGAGCCGATTGCAAAAATGACAAGCAAAACGGGCAGTGCTGTTAATCTGTATTTCATGAAGATATCCTAACTCTATGTATAGAGTCATTTATTAGCACGCGAAGAGGGCCGCCTCAACATTTGTTTGTGTGTCTTGAATGTGCATTTGTGCATAGATTTTGTGATAAAAATATCAAAAAGCCTTAAAAACGGGGTGTTGTAAATTTGCAACGGAGACAAAAAATAATGAGAAATACTATGTTTGCTTCGTTGACCCCTTAAGGAAAGTGCGGTTAATTGGGTGTGTTCACTGGGTAACAGTGGATTTCTATGAGAGTTATACAACTCTTTTGTTCAATAAATTATCACTTATTTTTGATTGGAGAAATGATAATGAAAAAACTACTTCTTACGACTGCGGCATGTGGTGTAGCTTTTGCTGCTCCTGCATACGCACAAGTTGAGCTTGAGCTTGGTGGTTACTTTAAGGGCTATGGCGCTTATGTAGACCAAGACGAGACAAATCCTGCAGCTGGAAGCGAAACAAATGAATTCGATATCATCCGTGATACTGAAATTCACTTCGGCGGCGAAACAACTTTGGACAGCGGTCTGACAGTTGGTGCGCACATTGAAGCAAGTTCTGATACTGCTGATGGTTTCAATGTTGATGAATCATACATCTATATGTCAGGCGGCTGGGGTCGTGTAAACATTGGTGGTGAAGATGGTGCTGCTTACTTGCTACAAGTTGCCGCTCCTTCTGCTGACTCAAACATCGATGGTATCCGTCAATATGTACAACCTGTAAACTACACAGCGTTGAACCTTGTGTCTGCTGCTGCTCCTACAGCTGCTAACGTTTCTGGTGGTGGTCTTGACTACGATCAAGATCCAACAGGCGCTTCAGACAAGTTGACATATCTTTCACCTATCTTGAACGGTTTCCAACTTGGTTTGTCATACACACCTGATGTAGACGGCTTTGCTGATGACCTTGAAGGTATCGGTCTTGACAATGTTCTTGATACATTTGGCTCTGCATACGAAGCTGGTCTTCGTTATCAAGGTCAATTCAACAACCTTGGCGTGACTTTGGGTGCTGGTTACTCATTCGTTGAGCTTGAGCAAGCCGGTACTATGCTAGCTTCTGGCGCTCCTCTTGCCGGTGCTGTTGCTGTTGGCGATCCAAGTGATGACCGTGAAGTATGGAACGTTGGTGCTGACTTTGATCTCGGCGCGTTCGGTCTTGGTATGATCTACCGTAATGATAACGGTGGTAACCCAGTTGAGACTGCAGCTGTAAACAATGCTAACCCAGCATTGCGTAACGCTGCTCGTGCCGGTGGTAACGAAGAGACATATGTTGTTGGTGTAGACTACACAACTGGTCCTTTCAAACTTGGTGCATCTTACCTTGATCAAAACAACACATTCGCGGCTTCTGACGAAGACACTAAGCGTTATTCAGGTGGTGTGGTTTACACATACGGTCCTGGCATGACGTTCCGCGGTTCTGTTGGTTACATCGAGCATGAAGACAACATTGTTGCTAACCAAGATGTTGATGCGACATACGTAACACTAGGTACACAAATCAACTTCTAATTTGATTTGACCTTATGAATTTTAAGAGGGCCCTTCACGGGGCCCTTTTTTTATACACTTCGCTTTTTACCTCTCGGCAGTGTTGCTGCGTCGCTCATGTAGAAAGCACCATTTCGCTTCTTGCGCCTCGCCGAATAGGTAAATTGTTTTGACAGACATTTTTATGCGGGTACGATGAATGCATGTCTGTTGCTGCTAATCTTTCGGAGATCCATGAGAATATAAAAAAACTCTGCGTTGCTGCGGGGCGGACGGAGGATGCTGCGCAGTTGGTGGCGGTGAGCAAGAAACAGCCTGATGCGCGTATAGAAGAGGCGCTTTTAGCCGGGCAGCGCGTATTTGGTGAGAACCGCGTGCAGGAGGCTATGGGCCGCTGGCGGGAGCGCCGTTTGAAGTATCCTGATTTACAGCTTCATTTGATCGGTCCTTTGCAAACGAATAAGGCCAAAGAGGCGGTCGCGCTATTTGATGTTATCGAAACCGTAGATCGTGAAAAACTCGCAAGAGTGATTGCCACGGAAATGCACCAACAGGGGCGCGATTTGCCGTGTTTTATTCAGGTGAACACCGGCGCGGAAGACCAAAAAGCGGGTATTGCCCCTGAAGCGGTTGAGGATTTTTATGATTATTGTTACGGCGAGTGCGGGTTGGATATTGTTGGTTTGATGTGCATTCCGCCTGTTGATGATCCGCCGGCGTTGCATTTTGCGCTTTTGAAGAAATATGCTGATTCCTTGGGCTTAAAACAGCTTAGTATGGGGATGAGTGCGGATTACGAGAAGGCAATTGCATTGGGCGCGACTTCTGTGCGCATCGGCACGGGCGTATTCGGCGCGCGGCCATAGCTTATTTTTATTGGGATAGGGCGTAAAGGCCGCTGAGTTTAACCTTTGTGATAGGCTCTCTTCCTGCGCGGTCAGCTTGGGTGAGATCGGGGTAAGTGTTTTCAATGCGCTTAACTTTTGGTACGCCTGCCTGTTTCAAATCAACGAAGCTCAATAGATTCCCCGGTAGGTCTTCTTTGGGGCCGGCCTTCATATCGTTCATGTCGGTTTCTAATTGAAACTCGGGGGGTTGGGGCCGTGTTTTTGTGCCTTCAGGCGCCTTTCCGTTCACAAGAGACAAGGCATTGCCTGCGATATCGTCGCCTGTTTCTTCTTCAACAATAGAGTTGATAAGGCCGCCTGCTGCGCCGGGGATTCCGCCGAATAGCGCGCCGCCGACAATTTGTCCGATCGGTTTGATTTGGTCGCCTGTTATTTCGCGGTAAATATGTCCTATAACGGGGATATGTTGAAGGGGGTTTACCATATCAAGCATATCCGTAAAGCCGAATTCTTGTTGCTGCGCGCGTACTTTACCGTTTGCATAGGCGATTGCGCTATCGGGCGTTTCTGAGGATTGCAGCGCGTTTTCAAGGGTGAACTGGATTTTATCGCTGCTTGTTTTGGGCGCCTGCCATTGGGGGACAGTCCCCGCCATGCGGTCATTCGTAACCATGCGTAGGATTTTGCGCGGTTTATCGGCAAAAGCATTGCTTTGTGCAATATGCGGGTTTTGCATGGTTTCGATCATTCATTTCTCCTTTGAACGCAGTCCCGTAAAGGAGTTTGCAAGCACTGTGCCAGTTTGTAATTTGACTTACCGCTTGTCAAAATTGGCGGTAAGCGGCATGTTGTGGAGATGGATGCGGGTTTCGAAATTATTTTTCTGAATGCAGATGCGGCGGTTGAGGCTGCGTTAAAGCAATATTGCGCGCCGTATTTATCAGAAGATGTGCGGTTTTCAAAAGAGTACGGTACGGGGCAGCCTATAGAAATTGATGTCTCTGCATTCACGCCGCCGATGCGGATCGGCGCGGTGGTTGACCGCATTCACGCGCTTGTGCATCAGCGGGTGAAAAAGATGAATGAGCGTGATTTGAAAATCGGCGCTTATACGCTCGATAAGGCGCGTTCTCAGCTTAAAATGGGCGATGCGGGCAAGGTTATTAATTTAACGGATAAAGAGCGCGATATCCTTGAGACGCTTTACTTGGCCGGCGATGCGGGTGTTGATAAACAATCGCTTTTATCCTCTGTTTGGGGGTTTGTGGAGGGTTTGGAGACGCACACGCTAGAGACGCATATATACCGTTTGCGCCAGAAAATCGAAGCCGATCCGGTTAATCCGGAAGTGATCCTGACAACCGATGCAGGCTATGCGCTTAATTTTTAAGAGTTCAGGACTTTTCCGACGGCGTTGGTCAGGCTATTGAGGAATGTATCTGCGGTTTCAATGTGCAGATAGTCGATGTTTTTTTCAGTTAATATTTTAATATCTTCAAGAAGGCCGTAAATTGCCCTGATATCGGCGGCGCTGAGGTCAAATTCCGGGCCTTGGCCTTGGTCTGTGGTTTCGAGCAGGACTTTTTCACGTTGTTGCGGGCGCTGCATGGACTGATAGGCGTAGGCGGCGCGGGCGGCTTGCGCAGATTTTTGCCTTGTGTCATCCATCAGGGGCATTTCTTCTTGTCTGGGCGTGAATTCCGGGCGCTCTTCTTCCCGATTAGATTGCCGTCTGTCTTTACCGTTAAAGTCTTTGGATTGCTGGCGTCTGTCTTCGGCAGTTTTCAAGAATTTTTGCAGGAATATTTGAAGCGCCTCAACCGATACGACCGTATCGTTTAAGTCTTCATGTTGATCGTCATTTTTGCGGTTTTGTTTTTTTTGGCGACGTTGATACTCCGGATCATGGTGCTGTAACGCCTGCCGCGTATCCGTGTGTTCTGCCGTGCGTGGTTGCGCACCGAATATATTTCCTATGGCGTAAAACATCCTGTTTTGCCTAACGTTGTAAAATTTCTTTTAACATCTTCATTATATCAAATATGCACGATTTATGCCAATTTTCAGGTGATAAAGCAAGGTTTTTGAATGGTTTTGCTGTTAGAGTGGTTTTTATGGATGATTTTGAAGATGATGCGTTGTGGTCGCATGTGACAAAGGATGTTTTGCCGATAAAGCGCCATAAAGGGGCATCGGATGACAAACCCGTGCCCAAAACGCCGAGAAAAAGGCCTTTTGAGCATGCGGAGCCTGTAACGGAGATGGTTTCTGCGCCGCCTGTTTCTGCGAAGCCGCAGGATTTGGACCGGCGGAGTGCGGAGCGGCTGCGTAAAGGGCAGATACCCATAGAAGCGACGCTGGATTTACATGGATTAAGTCAGGTAAAAGCGTTTCCTGCGCTTCGGGATTTTATTGTTTCCTGCGCGCTTACGGGGAAACGGTGCGTTCTTGTCATTACGGGGAAGGGCGCGAGCGAGGGCGGCTTGCGCGATCCGCTATCGTCAGGGCAAGGCGTTTTGAAACGGCGCTTGCCGGAATGGCTGCAAGACCCTGCAATAGCGCCGTATGTTTTGAAGCTTCAAGGGGCCAAGCCGCAGCATGGCGGGGGCGGCGCGTTTTATGTGCTGCTGCGCCGAAACCGCGGTTAAGCACTATTCCACGAGAATGGAATGGGCGTATGTTTTGGCAGGGAAGCCTTCGCGTTTAAAGGTTGCGCTGCCTTCATAATATCCAGCTTCGAGGACTTTTCTGTTTAGCTTTCGGCCCGTGTAGAAGAAATTTTCTAATTTCCGGTCCTCTTCAACTGTCCGCGTTGTTTCGGCGTATATTTCGCCTGCGGGGTTAGTGATGGTCAGCTCTACCTCATCCCCTGTCTTGGCGTGATAAAAGCCTATCCAATATACCAGCGCGTCGCCATCGCCGCGGATTGTGTCTTTCATTTTGCGGCCACGTTTGATGGCCTCAAAATCAGGCATGGCTGCTTCAAAACCGCCATCAAAAACTGCGTAAGGGTCATAGGCGATATCTTGTTTCCACAGGCTTTGTTTGGTTTGGCCGCATCCGTCATTCATACCAAGGCCTGTGAAGGGGTCAATGTGGCCGCCTTCCCAAATAAAGGCGAAGTGGAGATGTGGGAACTGGGCGTCGCCGGATTGGCCGATTTGTGCAATTTTCTGTCCTGCTTTGACGTCTTCTCCAAGCTCGACTGTGATCGAGTCTTCTTTGAGATGACAGTAAAAGCTTTGCTGCCCTAAAGCGTGCTGGATGAGTATGCCATTGCCGCAATCTTTGTTTTCTTCGCGGATGGCGGCGTATTGTTCGTCGGCTTTTACATCGTCGTTTTCACCGTCACGGGTGCGGATGATTTTGCCATCCATAGCGGCGAGGACATCGACGCCTTTTTTCATTTCATAGCGGCTGCGGATTGCAAAGTCAGTGCCTTGATGGGCCTCGGCTGTTTTTGCGCCGCATTTATAATCCTTGGCGGTGTCTTCGGCGGGCTCAACGTCGACGTAATTTGCGATCCAGCAATCTTCACCTATCGTGCAATCCAAGGGGAGGGAAAGTTCGGGCGTTTGCGCCCATGCGGGGGAGGTAAAAAGAAGGGCAGCGGCGAGAGCGATTAGGCGGTTCATCACAGAATAAATTTGCTTAAATCTGCGGACTTGGCAAGTTCATCGGCATGTTCGCGGACATAGGCGGCGGTAATGGTTTCTGTTTCACCTGCGCGGTCTGTGGCGTTGAAGCTGAGCTCTTCGAGTAGCTTTTCCATGACGGTGTGCAAACGCCGCGCGCCGATGTTTTCGACGCTTTCATTGACCTCGAATGCGAGCTTGGCTATTTCGTCTATCGCTTCGGGCTGGAAATCGAGCGTGACTTTTTCGGTGCCGATGAGAGCGACATATTGTTTGATCAGGCTGGCTTCGGTGTCGTTCAGAATAGCCTTGAAGTCTTCTTCGGTGAGCGCGCGCAATTCTACGCGGATCGGCAGGCGGCCTTGCAGCTCTGCCAAGAGGTCAGATGGTTTGGCATAGTGGAACGCGCCGCTTGCGATGAAAAGAATGTGATCGGTTTTGACGGGGCCGTATTTGGTGGTTACGGTTGTGCCTTCGATGAGCGGCAGAAGATCGCGCTGCACGCCTTCGCGGGAAACATCTCCGCCGCGCACGTCTTGGCGGGCGGCGATTTTATCAATTTCGTCCAGGAAGACGATGCCGTTTTGCTCCACCAGCTCCATAGAGATTGCGATGATTTTATCTTCATCGAGCAGCTTGTCGGATTCTTCTTGCATAAGAATCTCATAGCTCTCTTCAACGCTCAGCTTCTTCTTTTTGGTTTTATCACCAAAGGCTTTGCCGAACATATCGCTCATATTGACCATGCTCATCGACGCGCCTGGCATGCCGGGGATATCCATCATGCCGCCCAGAGGGTTGCCGTTATCGAGAACGTCAATTTCGATTTCGCGGTCGTTCAGTTCGCCGCTGCGGAGTTTTTCGCGGAAGGATTTACGCGTGCCGTCCCCCGATGTTTGCCCGACTAGCGCATCAAGAACGCGTTCTTCGGCGTAGATTTCGGCTTGGGCGATCACGGTTTTGCGCATTTGCTCGCGCGTCATATGGATGGCGTTTTCGGTTAAATCGCGGATGATCGATTCAACATCCTTGCCGACATAGCCGACTTCGGTGAATTTGGTGGCTTCGACTTTAACGAAAGGCGCATTGGCGAGTTTTGCCAGTCTGCGGGCGATTTCAGTTTTCCCCACACCTGTCGGGCCAACCATAAGAATGTTCTTCGGGTAAATTTCGGCCTGAAGATCAGGCTCGAGTTGGCGGCGGCGCCAACGATTGCGCAGCGCGATGGCAACGGCTTTTTTGGCGTCGCTTTGGCCGATGATAAAACGGTCAAGTTCGCTTACGGTTTCACGCGGGGTGAAGGCGGGAATTTCGAGGTCAGATGTTTTTTCAGATTTTAAGCTCATAGCCCACAGATATATAGATATGGCCTATGAAATCAAGGGGCGGCCATGTGTGTTTTCTTCGACAGAAATTTCGGCCTTGGGAGGCGATAGTATTGCCAGAGTTTTTACAAGCTGCTGCGCTTGTTCTAACGAGCCATCGGTTTTCACGAACATTTTAACGCCGTTTGGCATTGTTATGAATGGCTCTTTCTGATCGCTGATGTCGAGATTTGCGATTTTATCAAAATTGTTTGTTTGATTTACAAGATTTAAGGCGTTGTTCAGCTGCACTCTGGCGAGGCTATGTTTGTCTTCGGCGTTCATTTCACGGAGAGCATGCGCGCGTGCGGGGAATAATGTTCCTAATAGGGGAAGGTTAAATGCCATGCGGTGAGCCAAATGAAAACGTGATCGTTGTGCAAATGATAGCATTTTTGTTGCGCGTAACACACGCAGCGCCGGTTATTTATAGAGGTTTTCCTCGTATTTTATTATAAGGCTTGCTCTTGCGCGGTTGGTGTATGGCCATGAGAATGGGGCGCGAGGGCGGTAATCATTTGTGTTTTGTGTATGTTTAAAACTTCGCACCATTCATCGGTAGAAAATGCATATCCAACATCAATTTGGGCTGTATGGCCGTCTTGTAAAGTTAGATCAAGTTTGCCGTAGCATGTTGAGCTTCCGCGGGCGGAAGTTACATCGCCAAAGGACAAGCCTTTTTCTTCTAATGCGGGCTTTAGTAGGTTTGAAATTTCATTTCGGCGGTCTTCAGAGATGTCGAGAGACTTAGGTGCGAAGTCGGTGCGCAAAGCTCTTATGATATGTTTAAGACCCATAATTACAATTCTTCGATAATGACGTTGGTGTTGGTGTAGACGCAGATTTCGCCTGCGATGGCCATGGATTTTTCGGCGATTGTGCGGGCGTCCAGATCTTGATCATAGAGGGCTTTTGCGGCGGCGAGGGCATAATTGCCCCCCGAGCCGATGCCGATAATGCCGTCTTGCGGGTCAACGACATCGCCGTTTCCGGTAAGGATGAGGGAGGTGTCTTTATCCGCGACCGCCATAAGGGCTTCGAGTTTGCGCAAATATTTATCGGTGCGCCAATCTTTGGCGAGTTCCACGCATGCGCGGGTGAGCTGACCCGGATGCGCCTCAAGCTTGGCTTCGAGGCGTTCAAAAAGCGTGAAGGCGTCGGCGGTAGAGCCCGCGAAGCCGGCGATGATGTTCTCATCGCGCCCTAAACGGCGCACTTTGCGGGCGTTGTTTTTGAGGACGGTTTGCCCCATGGAGACTTGCCCGTCTCCGGCGATGACGACTTTTCCGTTTTTGCGAACGGAGAGGATGGTTGTGCCGCGCCATAATTGCGCATTGGCGTAGTCTTTTTGATGGTCATACATAGGAAAAGATATGCGGTTTCAAGGGCGATAAGTCAACACCCATTCAATATGCGATGCCTAGGCGGTCGAGGGCTTCTTGGATAGGGATAAAGTAGTTCAGGCCGATTCCCGCTTGCGCGCCGTCTTCTGAGCCTAGGCTATAGCCCATAACCGATAGACCGACGATATTGCCGTATTCATCGAGTAGCGGGCCGCCGGATGATCCGGGGTGGATTTCAACATCGCCTTGGATGAAGTTGTTGCGGACGCTTTCATATTTCATGTTGCGACGATGGGCGCTGACGATCCCTTTGGTGACTGTGCCGCGCTGGGTTTTAAAGTCTTGCGGGGAGCCGATGGCGTATATGTCTTCGCCGACTTTTGGCCAATCAAGGCGGATGGGCAGGGTGGGTATGCCTTCTTTTTCGAGCCATTCAGGGATTTCTTCAAGCTTAAGCAGGGCGATATCACGGGCGCGATCAACACGCAGCACTTCGGCGGTTATGCCTGTTTTGCGGAAATTTGTGATGATGCGCATTTTGCGGGCTTCGCCGACGACATGGGCGTTGGTGAGAATATGGCCTTCATTGGTGATGAAAAAGCCTGAGCCGTGCCCGCCTTTTTGAATCATTACGGCGACTTTACGGCCGTCTTCTGCGGTTTTGGCGAAGGGCTGACGGGACAGGGGTTTGCTGATGAGGGTGACTTCTTCATCGGGGTCAAAGACGAGCGGCCTTGCATCAAGCTTTTCGCCGCGCTGGTCACGTCCGAAAGCGTCTTGCGGGGGCTTTACGCCCTCGAAGATAAGCGCGCGCAGGGCTTCATCGGCGGCGAGGTTGTGGGTGGCCATCTCAAAGGCGTCATGGAAGAGCAGGGTCATGCCCTCGGTGTTGGGAATGCGGCGGTCAGTGTAGCCTTCGGTGCGGGTTTTATAAACAACGGTGCGCTTAAGGCGGTCATATACGCTCCAGTCAATGGCGATATACATCTGGCCGTGATCGCCGGGCATACCGGTCAGCCAGTCAATGCCGCTTCCGCTGGAGCTGCACATATCAAGCTGCGCGTCTTTGAGTTTTCCTGCGATGGAATAATCGCCGCGCTGTTCTTCTTCGTCGGGCTCAAAGACGATATCGAGCGAGCCGACAACATCATAGCCGTTGGCTTCCATTGCATCGTGGAAGGCTTGGCGCAGGAATAAGGGGTCGATTTCTTTTTGCAGGACGTTGCGGTTGACCGGATAGGCGGGGGAGGCGCAAAAAACGCCGCTTCTGGAGTTGCCGATATTCATGCCGGGGGGCAGAAGAAGTTTCAGGCCGCTATATTTTATCGGGGAGGGCGTTGCTTCCGGCGGAATATCGGGCGCGGGGGCGTAATCGACTTTTTTAACCATTGACCCACACGCACTTAACACCAAGAGTGGTATCAGGAGTGGAATTAGGCATAAAAAGCGTGTAAGTTTCATATTCATGCTGCCTTTCAGGATGGCAGAGCCTTTTCAGATAAGAAAGAGAGAAAATGGGAAAGCGCACAGCAAAGATCACTCGCAAGACCAACGAGACCGCGATTGAGGTTTCGGTGAACCTTGATGGCAAGGGAGAATATAAAATTTCGACCGGCATCGGGTTTTTGGATCATATGCTGGAGCAGCTCTCGAAGCACTCGTTGATTGATATGACGATTAATGCCAAAGGTGATTTGCACATTGATGGTCACCACACAGCCGAGGATGTCGGAATTGCGCTGGGGCAGGCCGTGAAAGAAGCGGTGGGTGATAAAAAAGGTATTCGCCGTTACGGGCATTTTGATCTTGTAATGGATGAAGCGCGCGCGAGTGTTTCTCTGGATCTATCGAACCGCGCGCATTTGGTGTGGGATGTGAAATTTACGGTCGATAAGCTTGGTGAGATGGATACGGAGCTGTTTCAGGAATTCTTTAACGCATTTGTGAATGCGGGCGGAATTACCTATCACGCGAGCCAATTGGCGGGCACGAATAATCACCATATTATCGAGGCGATTTTTAAGGCTTCGGCAAAGTCTTTGCGCATGGCGCTGGAGACTGATCCGCGCGCGGCAGACCAATTGCCCAGTACAAAGGGCAGTCTTTAATTTTTCATAGATTTTGAACTTTTTTCTTTGCGGGGCGTTGGAAGCGCTACAAAGGAGAAATTTTATGAACATTATTAAAAGCAGTATTTTGGCTTCTGTATTTTTAATCCCCGCGTTTACCATCGGCGCTATTATCCCGCTGAGCAGCGTGCAGGCGGATGAAATGTTTATCAGCGGTGATGCTAAGAGCAGTGTTTTATCAGGTGAGATTATAGATATAGGAATCGAAACGCTTGAGCTGTCGTATAATGGCGACATCATAAAGGTCGATATTGAAGACCTTGATCTTGACGGCGCGCAGCATGATCTCCTTAAAGTCGGAGATGTGGTGCGTTTATCGGGGCAGTTTGATGATTGCGGATTTGACGCCGATAATCTTATGGTCGTGAATAATACAGACGAATTAAACGTTATCGTTGAGTAAGGTTTAAAGGCCGTCCAAAACCAGTTTCACGAAATCATCGGGTTCGACCACGCCGACTTTTAGTTTTTCAGCAAAAGCGGCCGTTGGCTTTGCAGCGATGATTTCTTCATTCGACATCCCTTGGGCTTTCAGCTTATTTATATTTTCTGCAATCGCGTTGAGCGTGTCCCGATAATCCTGTAATTCAGTTTTGCTCATCACAGGGCCGTGACCGGGGATAATTTTGGTGGCATCATCGCTGTTTGAGAGGATTACATCTTGCGCGGCGATCATGCCTTTCAGGGAGCCGCCATGCTCTGAATCGATGAAAGGGTACATGAAGTTGAAAATCGTATCGCCCGCAACAATCACATTTTGATCTTTAAATATTGCGATGGCGTCGCCGTCTGTATGGGCGTTGGCGACGTGGATGATTTCGACTGTATCGCCGTTATAGTGAAGCTTCATATTATCGGCGAAGGTCACAACGGGCAGGCCGCCAGCGGCCATTGCGGGCATTTCCTTTTTGAAATGAGTGATGAATTGATCCGCGCTCAGGCGTTCACGGACATTATCGTGGGCAACGATGATCGCGTTTTTATCGCCGAAATGGACATTCCCGCCTGTGTGATCGAAATGGTAATGGGTGTTGAGGATGAATTTTATGGGCGTAGGGGTGATGGCTTTTATGGCCTCGCTCACGATTTCGCTGCGCCCTTCAAGTTGATCGTCGATAATAAATGTGCCGTCTTTGCCGCTTGAGACTGTGACGTTCCCGCCTGCGGGGCTAATGAGCATATGAAGCTTCGGCGTGAGCACGACGGTTTCTATATCGGTTTGTGCGTGCGCGCTTAGCGGCACGAACAGGGCGATCAGAATGAGGGCGAGGTGTTTCATAAAATATGTGTCCTTATGCTTTTAAGTTTTTAAACGCAGCTAAGTATGATGTATTTCATAGCACAAAAAAGAAAAGCAATAAGATAATTTTGAGCCTTAAAATTTTGCTTCATAACTTTAAGTCGGCTCATCCGGAGGCGCCGGTTTGGCTGATCCACTTTGCCCAGTGCTCTTTTTTGGGCGGGATTTTCAAAAAGATCTTCCAAATCCAGAACGAATTTTTTCTTTTGCGGTTCTGCGGAGTGATCGATAAAAATCATGCGCAAGCCGTCACTTATCTCGGCCACATGCCTGGTATAAGGCGTGAACGGAAATGATTGAGAATCAAAAATTATTTTTCTTATATTAGACATAAAAACCTCATGGGAACTTTATAGGCGCTCCACTGTTTTATGTCAATTTAATTTAGCGAATAGCTGATTTTTACAATTTCAATTTCGAGCTTTCCGCCATCGGTGCGCACGACGCAGGTGTCACCGATTTCCGCTTTCATCAGGGCTTTTCCGACAGGCGAGAGCCAGTTGATTTTTCCGTCGCTCATGTCGGCCTCGTCTATGCCGACAAGTTTCACTGTGATTTCCTTATCATTATCGAGGCGCGCATATGTGACGGTTGCGCCGAAAAAGACGCGATCGCAGGCTTGTTGGTCTTTGGGGTCGACGATTTTGCAATTATCGAGTTTCTTTTTTAGATAGCGCAGGCGGCTATCAATCTGGCGCAGGCGCTTTTTGTTATAGATGTAATCGCCGTTTTCGCTGCGATCTCCGTTTCCAGCGGCCCAAGACACGATCTCGCAGATTTTCGGGCGCTCGATATGAATGAGGTGGTCTTGCTCCTCAGCCAGCGTTTTATAGCCTTGCGGGGTCATGTAATGCAGGGTTTCGGTTTCGGGCTTAACGGGGCTGTTGTCGCGTTTTCTGCTCATTATGTTTATGGGTTTAGCGTTCGTAGACTGCGAAATAATAGATATAGGTATCGCTGGCGGTTTCGTGGAAGCAGCCAAATGGTTGGGCGCGCAACTCAATAAGGTTCGCTCCGCCGATGATTGTCTCTGTCAGCGGCAGGGCATAGGTGTTGTCCATTTGCTCTTCGGCGTTGGTGAAGTATGACGCGTCATTCACGGAGGGGATGTCGAAATCTGATATGGCAATCTCCTGATTGATCTTGCGGCATATGCCCTCTTTGATACCCGGAAGGAAGGCGACAAGATCGTTGCCATGTGTGCTTGCGGCTTGGCTTGTGCCGATGCTGTCGATTTCGAAATTCATATTAAAATACCATGTGCCCTGTTGTTCGTTGGCCATGAGGGTGGGGTCGGCGCGGCCATAGGTCATGCCGAATTGAGGATGGAAGATGCCGAACCGAACGTCATCAAGCGCCGCGAGCGCGGAAGGGGGATTGAATTGGAGTTGTTCGACCTCGATTTTATTCATGAGCATGCGCTGGATTTGTGCGCGGATGAAGGTCGGGAATTGGTTTATTTGTGCGGCGTGGATTGTGCCGGTTGTGTTGTCATTTGCGCCGCCGCCGGAGCGGTTGTTTTGGGTTACGGCGTAGCTGAGCGCCGCGAACAGAGCCACAGCAATCAGAATTAAAAATAGAACATTTCCGCTTTCGTTGCGTCGTTTCATATTACTTTCGTTTTCTCAAAACATCTCCGTGTGCGGGGAATCCTTCATAGTCGGTCATGGTGATGACGGTGTCCTTTAAAGAGTTTAACCCGTCTTGGGTACAATGGGAAATTGATGTGCGTTTTAAGAAATCCCAAATGCTTGTGCAGGAGTAAGTGTGTGCCCATCCGCCCGTCGGCAGGACGTGGTTTACGCCGATGGCGTAATTCCCCAAGGATGAGGGCGTGTGTTCGCCGAGTAAAATTTCGCCTGCATGTACGAGTAACTTTGCAACATTTTGCGCGTCTTTTACTTTTAAGTGAAGGTGTTCGGGGGCGTACTCATTGGCGATCTCGATGGATTGCTCCAAGGAGTCTGTTAATATTATACCGCCATAATCGCGCATCACTTTTGTGCAAATTGTTTTATGCGGTTCGGGGAGCTCATCAATTTTTTGCTGCAGGTTGTCTTGCACAAATTTTGCGAGGGCTTCGTCATGGGTGATTAGAAGGGCCGCGGAATCTTCGCCATGTTCGGCTTCGTTCAGAATATCCCAACATGTGTTTTCGGGGTTGGCGGTTTCATCGGCGAGCACGATGCTTTCCGATGGTCCGGCGGGCATGCCGGGGTCCATGACAATACTGCAGACGCGTTTTGAAGCAGCAACATAGGTTGAGCCGGGGCCGAGGACTTTTCGCACTTTCGGAATGGTTTCCGTTCCATAGGCGAGCGCGGCGATGGCTTGCGCGCCGCCGCATTTATAGACGTTTTCGATCCCGCATAATTTGGCGGTGTAAAGCGTGGCGGCATCGGTGCTTCCATCAGCGCAGGGCGGTGTGACAACGGCGATGTTTTTCACGCCTGCGATGATTGCAGGAATGGCGAGCATATAAAGAGCGGAGGGGAACGCGCCTTTGCCGCGCGGGACATAAAGCCCGATGGATTCGATGGGGTTTACTTGCTCGCCTGCGAACACGCCCGGTTCGATTTCAACCATCCACGGCTCTTCTACACGTTTCATTTGTTCTTCGTGGAATTTGCGCACGTTGCGAACGCAGTGCCGGATTGCGGCTTTTAGATCGTCATCCAATGCGCTTTCGGCGGCGGCGAATTCCTCTACGCCGGCTTTAAGATTTTTAACATCGGCGTTATCGAATTTTTTGGCGTAATCAATCAAGGCCGCATCGCCGCGCTTGCGGACGTCTTCGATGATCGGTTCAACGATAGAAACGACTTCATCAATATCGGCTTGAGAGCGCCGCATGATCCGTGCCTTCGTTTTTTCGTCGGTATTGTTCCAGCGATAGAAATTGATACTCATGGCTCTATATTTATGCTTAATGTGTTGACTTTCCACACAGATACATCGAAAAAGTGCGCATGTCCAAGGAAACTCTACTTATCATTGATTATGGATCGGGGAATATTGCCTCTGCGCAAAAGGCTTTTGAGCATATCGCGCAGAGCGAAGGATTGGACATGGATGTTGTCGTTTCGTCGAAGGCAGATGATCTGACGCGCGCGAGCCGCATTGTTCTTCCCGGGCAGGGGGCGTTCGGGGATTGTATGGATAATCTTCAAAAAACCGACGGGATGATTGAAGCCTTAGAGCAGAGCGTTTTGAAAAAGGGCACACCCTTTTTGGGGATTTGTGTAGGCATGCAATTGCTTGCGACTCGGGGGGTAGAGCATGGCGTGCATGCGGGGCTGAATTGGGTTCCCGGACAGGTTGTGCCGTTGAAACAAAAAATTTCAGATACGGATTTGAAGATTCCACATATGGGTTGGAACGAAGTGTTCATCGCGACTTACGAGGGCGCGACAGCCGATCAGGACAACCGTCACTTTGTGCTGCGCAACACAGAAAGTTCCCTCGAAGAGCCCCTTCATTATTACTTTGTTCATTCTTATATGTTCGAATGTGAGTATAACCATCATATTCTTGGCATGACGAATTACGGCGTAGATTTCCCTGTGATTGTCGGTAAAGATAATATTATCGGGATGCAGTTTCACCCTGAGAAAAGTCAAAAAGCCGGATTGATGTTATTGCGTAATTTTATGAACTGGCGACCTTAAAGGACAGATAATGAGCGATCAGATAAAAATCAAAGAGATGCCTCCCGCACCGACAGTCGAGCGGATAGACAGCATGTCGATGTCGGATTTGAATGATCTGTGCGATGCGACTGATGCGGCGATTGAAGGCGGCGGGGGTTTCGGATGGGTTAATCTGCCTGCGCGCGGGATGCTTGAGCGGTATTGGCAGGGCGTGATTGCCATGCCTGCACGGATTTTGTTTGTGGCGCGATTAGACGGCGTGATTTGCGGAACATGTCAGCTCTGGAAGCCGCCGATTAACAATGAAGCGCAAGCGCATATAGTGCAGCTGACTACGAATTTTGTGGCGCCGTGGGCGCGCGGCCATGGTTTGGCGCCGATGCTTGTGGAGCAAGCCGAGAAGACGGCTGTCGAAGAAGGTTTTGCCGTGATTAATCTGGATGTGCGTGAGAACTCTTTGCGCGCGATTGAAGTGTATGAAAGTTTGGGGTATGTGAAGTTTGGCGTGCACCCATATTCTGTGCGCCTTCCCGGTGAAGTGGTGAAGAGCTTTTATTATTATAAAGTTATCGACCCGAAAGCGGTTGAACAAGACAGCTAAATCTTTATAAGTTTTCCCATGATACTTTACCCTGCCATAGATTTGAAAGATGGTCGATGCGTGCGCCTGTATAAGGGCGATATGGCGCAGGAGATCATTTATAATGATGACCCTGCCGCGCAGGCGCTGGATTGGGTACAGGCGGGTTTTAACTGGGTGCATGTTGTGGACCTTAACGGCGCGGTGGACGGTAAGCCTGTTAATAATGTGGCGGTGCGCTCTATTTTAAATTCCGTAGATATTCCTGTGCAGCTTGGCGGCGGCATTCGCACGCGCGCACAGATCGAGCATTGGATTAATGAGGGGATTAGCCGCGTTATACTCGGCACGGCGGCGGTGAAGGATCCTGACCTTGTGAAATGGGCGTGCGGGCAGTTTCCGGGGCAGATTGCCGTGGGCATTGATGCGCTTAAAGGCGAGGTGATGGTTGATGGCTGGGTTGATGGCTCGAACGTTAAAGACACGGAGCTTGCGAGGATGTTTGAAGATGTCGGCGTGGCGGCGATTATCTATACGGATATTGATCGTGACGGCACGGGCACGGGCGTGAATATCGAGGCGACGAAAGCTTTGGCCGAGGCCACGCGCATTCCTGTGATTGCTTCGGGCGGCATCGGGTCTTTGGCGGATGTTAAGGCGGTTAAAGAAGCCAGCGAGAGCCATGGCTTAAACGGCGTTATCATCGGCAAGGCGCTTTATGATGAGCGCGTGATCCCTGCAGAAGCGCTGGCGTTGTAATTCTCTCCTCAATTAAATTTGACATATTTATATTTCATCTATAGAAGAAACTATCTTCAATTACTGAGTGTAAATTTATGGGTAAAGATAAAGATTTTAAGGAAGACCTTGGCAATGTTTGGTTTTTTGCTGCTGTTGAGGCTTTGAATACGTCAGATAATCCTAAAGTTTTAGAGGTTAAGCGCGAGAAGCTTAGTGATCTCTTGCAAGAGATGACTAGAGTTCATACAGCAATGACAGGCGAAGACCATATATTAGGTAGCCACCTTGGTAAATTAGACCTTTCCGATAAAGCTACAAAAAAGGCCGCGTCGTCTCTTTCTTTTGAAAGCAATAAGGTTCGCAGAGCATTGTTCGTTGGTTTGAATGAGGTTGCGAAAGCGAATGGTTCAGGGAAACAGCCTTGGATTACTGATCTTGCTAAATAAAGCTCTGTGATTTGACAAAACGTCCAAATCCCTATTTATTACATAATTCTTAGTAACATTTATCGAGGTGCTTTATGGCAGCTTTCAGACATGCATTAGCGGGTTTGGCTTTTATGGGGGCTACGTCTTCTATGGTGAGCGCTCAAGAGGCATCACCAGCGCAAGAGACTCCTCAACAAGAAACAGCAAAGCCTTGTGACGATGTTAAAAACTATTTCGCGCGTGTGGCGTGTCGGTTTGGCATTGGTCCGTCTTCGAAAGAGGCCAGAGTTGAGCCCGATGAAGATGTTAAAGCGGCGGCTCCGCCGGATGATGATGTAGCTCGCCGCGCTATACAGCGTCCACAGCGTGCGCCGATTGATGGCGGAATGATCGGTCCTGGCGTGCCAGTTGATGAAAACGGAAACCCGTTGCCTCCTGAAAAATTGGAGGAGTATTTGCGTAATCGTGGGGATCAAGACGATGTTATTTTTCGTGACGACGATATTCACTACGATTCTCTTCGATCGCGGTCGCCACCTCCGCCTGCAGACCCTTCCCCATAGATGTTGATTTTACCGCATGATGCGGGTATTGCTAGGCGATGCTGAAAACCCGTATCATCCCCTGTCTGGATATTGATAATGGTCGCGTCGTGAAGGGCGTGAATTTTGTCGATATAGTCGATGCGGGCGATCCCGTGAGCCAAGCCAAAATATACAACGCGCAGGGTGCGGACGAGATTTGCTTTCTTGATATTACTGCCACCCATGAGGGGCGCGACACGATTATCCATATGGTTGAGCAGGTGGCGAGCGAGGTTTTTATGCCGATGACGGTGGGCGGCGGGATCTCCGAAATTTCGCATATCCGCAATTTGCTGAATGCGGGGGCGGATAAGGTTTCGATTAATTCTGCCGCCGTGAAGAACCCCGATTTCGTTCGTGAGGCCGCTGAAAAATGCGGCAATCAATGCATTGTTGTGGCGATTGACGCGAAAGCCAAGGAAGACGGCAGCGACGGGTGGGAGATTTTCACCCATGGCGGGCGCAAAGGCACGGGCATTGATGCGGTGGAGTGGGCGGTGAAAATGGCCCAGTACGGCGCGGGGGAGATTTTGCTTACCTCTATGGATCGGGATGGCACGAAGCAGGGGTTTAATCTCCCGCTGACGCGTGCGGTAACGGACGCGGTTTCTGTTCCCGTGATTGCGTCGGGCGGCGTCGGGACTTTGCAGCATTTGGTTGAGGGCGTGACCGAGGGTCATGCTTCGGCGGTTCTGGCGGCCTCGATTTTTCATTTCGGTGAGTATACAATTGCGGAAGCGAAGCAGGCCATGATTCAGGCTGGTGTGCCGGTGAGGATTTAAGATGCATATTTTGAGTAAGCTTTATGAGATTTTACAGGCGCGCAAAAGCGCGGACCCCGAGAGTTCGTATGTGGCGAGCCTGTATGCCAAGGGCAGTGCGAAGATTTCAGAGAAAATTCGGGAAGAAGCGGAAGAGACTATTGTCGAGGGACTTCGTTTGGAGAAATCCAAAGACGATCCTGCGATCCGCAATGCTTTGGTTAATGAATCCGCAGATTTGCTTTTTCACCTGACGGTTTTGCTTTCGCATCATAACATTGACCCTGCGGATGTTTTTGATGTCTTGGAATCTCGTTTTGGGACAAGCGGGCACGCGGAAAAAGCTGCGCGGCGATCTTAAGGTTTTGGCGCGTTGTTTTCGTCCAGAAGGACCAATGTAGGTTTGTGGGCTTTGGCCTCGCGTTCGTCCATCTGCGCGTAGGCGCAAATAATCACCAGATCGCCCTTGCTCATGAGATGCGCCGCCGCCCCGTTAATACCGATTTCTCCACTGCCCCGCTCACCTTCAATTACATATGTGGTCAGACGGTTGCCGTTGGTGATGTTGAGGACATCGACTTGCTCGTTCAGCAAAAACCCCGCAGCATCCATCAGGTCGCGATCAATGGTGATTGAGCCTTCATAATGCAGGTCGGCGCGGGTTACGGTTGCGCGGTGGAGTTTTGATTTTAAGAGCGTTAGTATCATGGTGGTTTATATAGAACCCAAACGCGATAAAGAAAAGGATTTTTCAGCGATGACTTATGATGATCAAAATATTTTTGCGAAGATTTTGCGCGGGGACATTCCTTGTGATGAGGTTTATAACGATGAGTACGCGCTGGCGTTTAAGGATATTGCGCCGCAAGCACCCGTGCATATTTTAGTGATTCCGCGCGGAGCGTATGTGTCGATTGAGGATTTCGGAAGCCAAGCTTCTGTGGAGGAGGTTGCGGGATTTTATAAGGCGGTATCTAAGATCGCAGAGGAGCAGGGCTTATCTGATGGCGGGTATAGGTGTATTGCCAATACGGGCATCAATGGCGGTCAAGAAGTGCCGCATTTTCACATGCATATTCTGGGCGGCGCGAAGATCGGGCCGATGGTTTCTAAGGGCTAATTATCTTACTCTGCGGTGAAGGCGGGATTGTCATGGAATTTCATGGCTTTGAAATGGGGCGCGCCCTTTTTCCATTTTGGATAATATGATCCAGAAAAATGTGTCTATCCTGCGCGAACAGGGAATTGAATGATATTTGTGCCTGATGCCGCTGCTTGTGCGGGCATATCTGCGAGACCGTTATCATTGGCCAGAGTTTCGTCTTCCTCACGCTCAAAAATCTCTACAAAGGTTTCGGCGACCAAAATTTGTGCGTTTGCCTGTATAATCAGAATTTCGCACAGATTTGCCGCGTCTTCGGAATAGCGGGACAAGAAGGCCTGGTTGACCTCAAGCAATTCCGCCAGACCTTCGAGGTCCTCGGGGATGTTCATGAGTGTGTCGAATACCAGATTATCATCAACAGGGCGGTCTTTGGCATTGTTGAGCCATAGTTCGGCGTAATCCGAGATGATGCGGTCGCATTCCATCTTTAATACCGCAAGATTGGAAATGCGGTGTTGAAAGCGCGCGGCGATTTTGCGGGCCGAAAGCGCGATACATAAAAGCGCGGAGTCGGGTTCGTAATCGCTCAATACTTCGTGAAGACCATATGTTACGTCATCGGTAAGCTCACTCATACCTTCCAGAATGTCCTGAATAATCAGGGGCACTTGAAGTCTGTTTGTGAGGCCGGCTAAATCTTTTTCGTTCAACATCGCTTTGTTCCTTTAAAACTGCGTTCGTACCCCTTTGTTTAAACAGTAAAGGTTAACGCGGTCTTAACGGCGCGAAATTACTTATCCACCGTGGCTGAAAGCCCTTATATTTCGGGGGTTATAGGGGCTTCAAAATTTTGTGAATAAGTCATATATGGCTTGCCTCTTTTCTTTTATGCGGGTTCATGGCATAAATAAACATAGGAGAACAAAACAGGAATATTTAAGGTGGTCGCACGCGTTAATACTGTCGCATTTCAGGGCATAGATGTGCAGCCCGTGGATGTGCAGGTGCAGATATCGAACGGCT
>CAYGKM010000009.1:0-85105 GCA_964350695.1 uncultured Micavibrio sp. | reverse complement strand
AAAATCTGTTGTCCGTATGGACGTGCCGGTTCAAGTCCGGCCAGGCCCACCATTTACATCCATAATTTTTCATTTATATCATTACCATGCCCGACCTTGCTTGATCGGCGACAAGGAAACCCCGATGACAACCAGCAAAAACATCCCCTTCGCCGAATTCGTCGCACTCATGGCGGTTCTCATGTCCATCACCGCGCTCTCGATTGACACCGTCCTGCCCGCTCTCCCCATGATGGGGCATGATCTGGGCGTAGACACGGCCAACCACACCCAATACATCATCGGCACGCTCTTCCTCGGCTTCACCTTCGGGCAATTCTTTTACGGCCCGATATCAGACAGCTTCGGCCGCAAGCCCTCAATCTTCGCGGGACTTGCCATCTTTATATTCGGCAGCGTCTTAAGCATCTTCGCCCACAGCTTCGAACTCATGCTCATCGGACGCCTTCTCCAAGGGATCGGCGTATCATCACCGCGCATAATCTCGGTCGCTATGGCGCGCGATCTTTACGCCGGTCAAGAAATGGCACGGGTTATGTCCTTTGTGATGTCGATTTTCATCATCGTCCCCGCTCTCGCCCCCACCATCGGCCAATTCATTGTCCATATATCGCACTGGCGCGTGATTTTCATCGTGCTGATTGCTGTCGCTCTCGGCGCAATGGCATGGGCTCATATTCGCCTGCCCGAAACACTAAGCGATGAAAACCGCAGACCTTTCAGCATAAAATCCATTTTTGCGGGCGTAAAAATCGCCTGCACAAACAAAATGACGATAACCTACACACTTTGCGCCGGACTCGTTTTCGGCGCACTCATCGGCTATATCAGCTCCGCGCAACAAATCTTTCAAGGCTATTACAACCTCGGCCCTTGGTTCCCGCTATGCTTCGCCGTCAGCGCGCTGGCAATCGGTGCAGCCTCCGTCGTCAACGCCAAAATCGTCCGCCGCTACGGCATGCGGAACATCGTGCACTATGCTTTGCTGGCGATGATGCTGACATCCGCACTTATGCTTGGCGCGCACGCGCTTATGCCCTCCCACGCACCGCTCTGGCTCTTCATGCCCTACGCCACCATCACATTCTTTTGTGTGGGATTATTATTCGGCAACCTCAACGCCATCGCCATGGAACCGATGGGACATCTGGCGGGCGTCGCCTCCGCCGTCATCGGCGCGCTATCGTCCATCATATCGGTCATCGCAGGCACCCTTATCGGCCAAATGTATAACGACACCCTCTGGCCGCTCATCATCGGATTTTTAATCCTGACCGCCCTGTGTTTTGTGCTACAACTGCCTTTGAGAAAACTTAAATTTGAAGAGATCAAACCATGACCCTCGTTGAACAAATCACATTCGCTGCCATACTCGGCCAAATCTTTCTGGTCTTTTTTGTGCTGTTTCGCCTCGGCGCGGCGCGCGTTGCCGCCCTCAAATCGGGTAGCGCTCAAATGAAAAACATCGCACTCAATAACGATAATTGGCCCGAAAACGTCATTAAACTCTCGAACAACTTTAAAAACCAATTTGAAATGCCGCTGGTTTTTATACTCGGCATCGTTTTTGATTTCATTTTATTTCAAGGATCTTGGGTTACCGCGATCTTGGCGCTGCTCTTTGTCATCAGCCGCTGGCTGCATATGGCTATCCATACAGGAAGCAACAACGTGATGCTCCGCTTTAATGCCTATGCGTGCGGCGTTGCCTGCGTCGCCGCCCTTTGGATATGGCTGGGATTAAAAGT
Organism: uncultured Micavibrio sp.; assembly: GCA_964350695.1. Lineage (GTDB taxonomy): Bacteria > Pseudomonadota > Alphaproteobacteria > Micavibrionales > Micavibrionaceae > TMED27. The sequence goes on along the minus strand of CAYGKM010000009.1, from coordinate 83,357 downwards.
CTTTTTAATCTAGCTCCACCTGCAAACCAAGCCCCGTCGGCTCGCCGCCTTTTTCACGCACAAGCGAAAGCACCTTCGCCGTCGCATCGCGCAGGGCCTTTTCATTCACGGAGCGCAAAACCAAACTCACGCCATGCACGCCGCGCCGCGCGTAAGGGTAACTGCCGATATCAACATCCATATGCTGCGCCTGAATCACGCCTAAACCGTCCGCAACCGCGCTTTCCACCAAATCACATATAATGTTATTCGACAGAATTTTCTGCCCCTCGGGAATCTCTTTCAAAACCTCCGCCAGCATGCCTTGCATAATCCGCGGCACGCCTGCCATCACATGAACATTTTCAACTATAAACCCCGGTGCGCCCGAAACGCTGTTCGCAATCAACCTCGCCCCGCGCGGCATCATCGCCATGCGCGCCCGCGCATCCGTCACCTCGTCTCCCTGCGCGGTATAATACTCCACAAGCGCCTGATACGCCCCCTCGTGGCGCTCAAACTCCAAACCAAACGCCTTCGCCACGCAAGCCGCAGTAATATCATCATGCGTCGGACCGATCCCGCCAGTGGTAAACACATAATCATATTCCGCCCGCATCGCATTCACCGCCTCAACAACCTTGGCCTCCACATCAGGCACCACGCGCACTTCACGCAAAGGAACGCCGTGCTCGCCCAAGGCCAGCGCAATAAATTGCGTGTTTGCATCCAGCGTCCGGCCCGACAAAATCTCGTTACCGATAATCACCAACGCCGCCCGCTTAAAATTTTCTTGGTTTTCTACGCTCATTCTCTATGATGCCCTAAATATATTAAAATATAAGTTAAAGCAGATTGATGAATACGCAAGCCCGACACACACCGGAAGGAATAAAACTCCACACCGAAGAAGACTTCAAAGGCATGAGAAAAGCAGGCGCGCTCGCCGCTGAAATTCTCGATGAAGTCACGCCTTTGGTCGTTCCCGGCGTCACCACAGAAGAGCTCGACGCGTTTTGCCACAAATACGCAACCTCTCGCGGCGCAATTCCCGCACCCTTGGGCTATGGCGGTGGGCATGGACGCCCCCCCTTTCCCAAAGCCACCTGCACATCCATAAATCACGTGGTGTGCCACGGCATACCGGGTCCAAAAAAACTCATCGAAGGCGATATCGTCAATATCGACGTCACCGTCATCGTTGACGGCTGGCACGGTGACACCTCTCGCATGTATATGGTGGGGGATAAAATCTCCGTCAAAGCCAAACGCCTCGTCGATGTCACATATGACTGTATGATGCGCGGCATCGAAGTCGTAAAACCCGGCGCAACACTCGGCGATGTCGGACACGCCATCCAGCAATACGCAGAAGGCGAGCGCTTTTCCGTCGTCGAGGATTTTTGCGGACACGGCCTTGGCAGAACCTTCCACGCCCCGCCATCCGTCATGCATTTCGGACAGCCCGGCACAGGCACAGTCCTTGAAGCCGGCATGTTCTTCACCATCGAACCCATGATCAACGCCGGCGGATACCAAACAAAAGTCCTCGATGATGGCTGGACGGCTGTCACCCGCGACAAATCCTTAAGCGCGCAGTTCGAACACACACTGGCCGTGACCGAAACGGGATATGAGATTTTCACTCTTTCGCCCAAGGGATACACAAAACCGCCTTATAGCTAAATAGTCCCTTAAGAGAATATTAAAAAATTATCTTTATAATTATTACAACGGTAATAGTTAGGAGAAAACCATGGGCGGGAATAAAAATATCAGCAATACATTTGCTGCATGTGTAGCGGACACAGACAATACGGTTTCAGATTGCATAGAGGCAAAAAAAGAAGGCGAGTTTGAAAAAACAAACTCTAACTCTCAACAGCCCTCAGAGGAAGTTCCTGTAGAAGCAGGGCCATCTGTGGTCGAACAAAACTTAGAAATTCTAAAAGACATAAAAGACTTTATTGATCGTGCAGAAGAAGACCCATCATCTGTTAACCCAACTCACTATGTAAAAGCAGTTGAGCTTGTTTTAGAATCTGAACAGCTTGGTTATATGGATACATGTGAAATACTGAAATTCTTCGAAGGTGAACAAGACACGATGGAGGCAATATTCGATGCATCTACAGATAAAGGCTTTCTAGCGGCAGCCTTAGAAGTCGGGCGTGCAATGAAAGAGTTAGAACATTTTCAATACACAGAATCCGCTGCATGTACACCAATAGTACCTAAATAACGCCAACAACATAAATAATAAAACCTGTGTTCATCTGTGTTCATCTATGGTTAAAAACCTTATGACCGCTGATAAAAAAATCGAAAAACCTCACTACGCAGGCCACCGTGACCGCCTGCGCGATCGTTTCGCGCAAACCCCCGGTGCCCTCGCCGATTACGAACTCCTCGAACTCGTCCTCTTCAATATCATCCCGCGCGCAGACACCAAACCACTCTCCAAAGCCCTGATCGCCCGTTTCGGCGGCCTGTCCGAGGCCATGAACGCGCCGCTCGAAGAACTCATCAAAATCGACGGCATAAAAGAAAAAACCGCTCTCTCCCTCAAAGCCATCACCGCCCTATCCAACCGCGCTGCCAAGGCCGAACTTATCGGCAAGCCCGTTCTAAATTCGTGGACACGCCTTATGGATTACTGCATGGCCACCATGGCGCACGAAACCCGCGAGCATTTCCGCATTCTGTTCCTGAATAAAAAGAACGAACTCATCGCCGATGAAATCCAAGGCTCCGGCACTGTCGACCACACCCCCGCCTATCCGCGCGAGATTATGAAACGCTCGCTCGAACTCGGCGCGACCGCCATCATCCTCATGCACAACCACCCCAGCGGCGACCCGAAACCTTCCGAAGCCGATGTCGAACTCACCCGTCACATTATCCGCGCCGCAGAACCCTTCAACATCACCATACACGACCACATCATCATCTCGAAAAACGGCTATAGCAGTTTCAAAAACCTCGGTCTGATCTGATGTTCAAATACTTCGTTCTGGCATTCATCCTCCTCGTTGTCGCGGCCTCTTATTACTTCTATGGCCCTACCAAAGAGCGCCCGTTCAACATGCACGAGCTTAAAAAACCACTGGAATATAAGAACTAAATCCACGCCCACTCTGGCTTTTAAACAAGAATCACGCTCAAATAGAAAGATGATCCGCCTCGCCCTCATAACATGCGCCCTTTTATTAAGCGCCTGCCAAACCACCAAACCCGCACTCCCCAATTCGGAGCGCTTGGTGGGCGTAAAGGGTATGAAGCTCGCGGCTCTGCGCAACGATATGCGCGCGCAAAATCTCGAACTCGGCGCGCCCGTCTTCATCCGTCTGATTAAAAACGAAAAAACTCTTGAAACATGGGTCAAGCCCGAAGACGAAGACACCTTCGTCCCCTTCAAAAAATATCCTATCTGCACCTATAGCGGCGAGCTTGGCCCCAAAATTCAGGAAGGCGATTACCAGGCCCCCGAAGGCTTCTATAATGTCACCGCCGATCAGATGAACCCGTGGAGCCAATTCCACCTGTCCTTCGATCTCGGCTACCCCAACGAATATGACCGCGCAAACCGGCGCACAGGCTCAAAGCTGATGATCCATGGTGACTGCAAATCTTCGGGCTGCTACGCCATCACGGATGACGCGATCGAAGATGTATACCTCATGGTCGAGGCCAGCATCGCGGGCGGCTATGACGTGCCCGTCCATATCTTCCCCTTCCAAATGACAGACGGCAACCTCGCCATCCACCAAGCGCTTGGCTGGGGGCCGTTCTGGCAAAACCTCAAAGAAGGCTATGATATCTTCGAAACCACACGCATCCCGCCCCGCGTCGACCATGATCGCTACCGCTATGTTTTCCGGGGAAAAAAATAAATGAGTTTCCCCTCTTGGTGTCTGCCCCCCTTGGTGCTAAAACTTTTTCCATGATTGATAGATACTCAAGACCAGAAATGGCATCCATATTCGAACAAGACAACCGCTTCAAAATCTGGCTGGAGGTTGAAACCCTCGCCCTTGAGAAAATGGCCGCCATGGGCACTGTTCCCAAAAGCGCAGCGATTGCCCTGCGCGAAAAAGGCAATTACGACATTGCCCGCATCAACGAAATCGAAGCCGAAGTCAAACATGACGTCATCGCCTTCCTCACTTCCGTCGCGGAATTCGTCGGCGAGGACAGTCGCTACGTCCACCAAGGCATGACCAGCTCCGATGTGATCGACACCTCCTTCGCCGTGATGCTGACCCAAGCCGCCGATCTGATAATCAAAGACCTCGACAAACTGCTCGCCGCACTCAAGAAACGCAGTCTCGAACATAAAGACACGCTCTGCATAGGCCGCAGCCACGGCATCCACGGCGAACCCACAACCTTCGGCATGAAACTCGCAGGCCACTACGCCGCCTTCGCCCGCGCCAAAAAACGCATGATCGCCGCCAAAGAAGAAGTCTCCACCATCACCATCTCCGGCGCAGTCGGCACCTACGCCACCGCGGACCCCGCGATTGAAGAATACGTCGCCAAAAAGCTCGGACTCAAGCCAGAAACCGTCGCCACGCAGGTTATCCCCCGCGACCGTCACGCCATGTTCTTCGCAACCTTGGGCGTCATCGCCAGTTCCATAGAAAACCTCGCCGTAGAAATCCGCCACCTCCAACGCACCGAAGTCCGCGAAGCCGAAGAATATTTCGACGCAGGTCAAAAAGGCTCGTCCGCGATGCCGCATAAACGCAACCCCATAGGCGCAGAGAACCTGACCGGCCAAGCCCGCATCATCCGCGCCGCCGTCATCCCCGCACTTGAAAACGTAGCCCTCTGGCACGAGCGCGATATCTCCCACTCCGCCGTTGAGCGCACAATCCTGCCCGATGCCCTGATATCCGCAGATTACGCCCTCAACCGCCTCGCAGGGATCGTCGACAAACTCCTCGTCTACCCTGACCGTATGATCCACAATCTCGAAATGACAGGCGGCCTAGTCTTCAGCCAGCGCACCATGCTCGCGCTCACCCAAGCAGGCATAAGCCGCGAAGACGCCTACCGCATCGTCCAGAAAAACGCGATGGATGTCTGGGCGGATCGCTCGTCAGGCAAAGGCACGAAAACCTTGCGCGCTGCGCTTGAGAATGATTCACAAGTAACTGAAAAACTTGACAAAAAAGCATTAGACACTATCTTCAGTTACGATGCTTATACAAAGAACATCGGCAAAATTATCAAACGCGCATTGAGCTAAAGGAGACTCGCCATGAAAGGTGATAAAAAAGTAATCGAATATCTAAACTTAGCCCTCAAAAAAGAGCTAGGCGCGATCAACCAGTATTTCCTGCATTCCCGCATGATGGATGATTGGGGCGTAACCAAACTCGCCAAACACGAATACAACGAATCCATCGAGGAAATGCGCCACGCGGATGAACTAATAAAACGCATCCTCTTCCTCGGCGGCCTACCGAATCTCCAAGAAGTCGGTAAACTCTTCATCGGCGAAACCGTAAAAGAAATCCTCGAATGTGATTTGAAAATCGAAATCGACGGTGTAAAAAACTACAAAGAAGCCGTTGCCTATGCCCGCAGCGTAAACGACTTTGTTTCCGAAGACCTCTTCAAAACCATTCTACATGATGAAGAAGGCCATGTTGATTACCTCGAAACGCAGCTTGAGCTCTACGCCCGCATCGGTGAGCAAAACTACATCCAGCTCAACTCCGAAAGCCCGCTAGACAGCGAAGGCGCATAAGCCCTCACACTAATCTATAAAAGCCCGCCAATGCCGCGGGCTTTTTTTGTGCATGAAATTGCGAATGACTTGCAATCCTATTTAAAACACGCCATATTGGAATTGTAATTAAGAATCACTTGCAGGAAAATCATGTTCGTTTGTCTTTGCCACCCTTTCAGCGATAAAACTGTGAAGAAGCACCTCGAAGAAGGCGGCACACGCTCCAGCGTATCCAAAACATATTCCGCATGTTCCGGCGGCGAAAAACCCAATTGCTGCCAATGTCTTGAAACCCTCAAAGACATCGTAAAAACGCACAATAAAACCATCCCCGCATAAAGCTCCCTCTTGCGCGCCGCCCCGCGCTATGGCATCACTATGCCTTAAACTTCATTCTAACCTTTGAGGAACGCAGATGTTCAAGAAACTCATATTAACTGTCGGGAGCTTACTTATCATGACGGCAACTACGCAGGCCGCCTCTCCGGCCAACACCCTACTCATCGAACTCTCTACAGGCGGAACGGTCACAATCGAACTCTTGCCTGATCGCGCACCCGCGCACGTAGAGCGCGTGAAAAAACTTGCCCGCGAAGGCTTTTATGACGGAATCGTCTTCCACCGCGTCATCCCCGGCTTCATGGCCCAAACAGGTGACCCAACCGGCACAGGCATGGGCGGATCAGAAGAAGCGGATCTTCCGGCAGAATTCACAGATTACGAATATAAACGCGGCACAATCGGTATGGCTCGTTCCGCAAGCCCTGATAGCGCCAATTCACAATTCTTCATCTGCTTCACAGATGACGGCTGTTCATTCCTGACAGGGCAATACACAGTGCTCGGTCAAGTGACAGAAGGCATGGAATTCGTAGACAAAATCGCCGTTGGCGAACCGCCTGCCAAGCCTGACACAATGGTTAAAGTAACCGTTGCCAGCGACGCAGAAAAAGCTGAAGCCGAAGCGCCCGCCGCTGAAGAAGCAGCCCCCGCGACAAAAGCCAAAGCAAAAAAAGCAGCCGCAGGCAAATAACCCATGACTCATAATCAAGAAGAGCGCCTTGCTGAATGGTGGCGGGGCGCTTTTTTTTATCAAATTTATCCGCGTTCGTTTAACGACACCACCGCCGACGGTATTGGTGACCTGCGCGGCATCACGCAAAAGCTCGAATACATCGCGGATCTGGGCGTAGAGGGCATCTGGATATCCCCTTTCTTCAAATCTCCAATGAAGGATTTCGGCTATGACGTTTCCGATTACCGCGATATTGACCCGATGTTCGGCACGCTGGATGACTTCAAAACCCTCCTCGCCCGCGCCCATGAACTGGGCTTAAAAATCATCATTGATCTGGTGCTGTCCCACACCTCCGATCAACACCCATGGTTCATCGAAAAACCGGAATACTATGTCTGGGAAGACGCAAAACCCGATATGTTCGGCGCCCTCGTCCCGCCCAATAACTGGGTCTCCGTTTTCGGCGGCAGCGCATGGACATGGAGCAAAGAGCGCGGCCAATACTACCTCCATAATTTCCTATCATCACAGCCGGATTTAAACTTCCACAACCCCGATGTACAAACCGAAGCCCTCGATATCGCGCGATTCTGGCTCGATATGGGCGTAGACGGCTTCCGCCTTGATGTTGTGAACTTCTATTTCCATGACCGTGAGCTGCGCGATAACCCGCCCCGCGATGAAGCGCTTGGCGCCGCCACGCAATTCGAAGGCGAAGACGCTTATTCCACGCAAGCCCATATATACGATAAATCCCGCCCCGAAAACCTGGATTTTATTCACCGCCTGCGCGGCCTTATGGATCAATATGATGCACGCTTTACCCTCGGGGAAATCGGCGACGACCACCCCTATAAACGCGCCGCAGAATATACTGCAGGCCATGACTACCTCAACACCTGCTACAACACCCATTTGATGAGCGGCTCGCATAAAGCCTTCACCCCCGCAATGATCCAAGAGCCGGTGGAAACCTTTCAAAACGCACCGGGCGGCAGCTGGCCTTCATGGGCGTTTTCAAACCATGACGTCGTGCGCGCCGCATCACGCTGGCATAATAGCGGCGACGGCTTCTCACAAGACCCGAAACTCTCGAAAATGCTTGTCGCTCTGCTGGGCTGCCTGCGCGGTACAGCCTTCCTCTACCAAGGCGAAGAACTCGGCCTCCCCGAAGCCAAACTTGCGTTCGACGACCTTCAAGACCCGTGGGGCAAGGTCACATGGCCGCAGTGGCAAGGCCGCGACGGATGCCGCACACCCATGCCATGGACAAACGAACAACCATCAAAAAGCTGGTTGCCTATGCCGACCGCGCACCTGCCCCTAAACGTCGCAGATCAGGAAAAAGACCCGCAATCCGCGCTGAATTTCACACGCGCATTTCTGAAATGGCGCAAAACCCAGCCAGCCCTTAAGCTCGGCGACATCCGCTTTCACGAAAGTGATGATCCTGTTTTAAAATTTGAAAGAACGCATGAAGGTGAAAAGATCCTCTGCGAATTTAATCTGGAGACTTACGACTTCTTTGTCTCGGGCTTTTCGGCTGTGTCCGCCTGATCTTCGTCCCCCGCCTCGGCTTCTTCAACCGCTTCACCGTCATCATCCTCAAGCTCTAATTTCAGCCCCTCACTCGCCCCTGCCGCATCCAAAACACCGGCACTCTCGCGCGCTTCCGTTTTAAGCGCCTCGGACTTCAAGATCGCCGCCTCGCCTTTACCAAGCTCAAGCAGCGCAGCAACGCTTAACATCTGCGAAATCAGCTCTTCCAGATTTTTCGTATCACTCAGCGGATTTGGCGTATCAATCCGAAGCAACATCTTGTTCTGGCGGAAGATAAAAATAAGCCACGCATTTTTCACCTTCATCAGCGAACACAGCGCATCCAAACGCTCATCCGTGAGATATTTAAGCAGCGCTAGTTTTGAATCCGCTGCCGCGATATAGGATTTGCTCCACTTTTCATGCTTCGGACGTGCTTCGGTTTTAAACTCCAGCGCATTCACAAAATTCACCATCCCCTCATTCGCCACCGCGCCGTCAATCGGCATTGTGCTGTTGAGACTGATTTCAATCGCAGTAAGCTTACGAGACCCCCGCACGTCTTCCTGCACATGTTCACTGGAGAAAAGACCAACCCGATACCCGCCCATCGTGCCGTCCATTGCCGGCATCTGCATCAAGGCATTGCCCTGATAGCGCAGCTTATGTTTCTGCGCAAATTTCTTCCATACCGCTTTCTGGCTGAACAAGATAAACAGCGTCCAGCCCAGAAACGAGAGCAAAAACAACGACAGAAAAATCCAGAGTATCCACCAAAAAGTCACGAGCAGGCCTTTCAAAAGCAATATACCATTGTATCGAAAGCTCATGCCCTTGACTAGCCTTGAGAAAACACTTGCTACAAAGCGTCCTCTATTAAGTCAAAATCGGAATTCAGATTTTGCAGAAGCCGGAAAACAGCCTCCGACACATCACCCTCAACCCCGTCAGATACATATAATAATGCACTGATCTGCGCCGCATTCAGCCGGCATCGTTCCATTGCCAATCTATGGCAAATTTTTATCGTACTCATAATTACCCCACATAATAAAATACAATTAAGGGCATCTTTTATTCAATCAAACGTTAAAAATCAAGTTTTTTTTCAATTCAGTTTGACTTTCTGATTTAAAAAGATAAGATTCATTATCAATTAGAGGAAGCTCAAATATGATCACGATTGAACAATGCAGAGGCGCACGCGGACTTATCGGCTGGACACAGCAAGATCTGGCAGATGCCTCCGGCTTGTCCAAAACCGCGATCAATAACTTTGAAAAACGCCACTCCGACATCAAGGCAGAATCCATAAAAGCCATCCGCATGGCATTTGAAAGCATGGACATCGAATTCCTCGAACAAGACGGCGTGCGCAAAAAATCCGAAAACCTCCGCCTTCTGAAAGGCCCAATGGCTTTGGGCGATATTTTAGATGACATTCAAGAAACCGCAGGATACCCCTCCTCCGAAATCCTGATTCACAATATTGACCAAAATTTCATCATAAATTTGCCCACGCAAAAGCTCTTCGCACATATGGAGCTGATCAAAACCCATAACATCACCGAACGCATCCTATGCACGGAAGGAATAAAAACCCTCCTCAGCCAGGAAGACCAATGTCGCTGGCTTCCGGAAGACATGCTCAAAAACGCCATGCCAACCATAATTTACGGCAAGAAAGTCGCCTTCCAGCTATACGAACAATCCATGTTCGTCCTCATAAACAGCGCTGAAGCCAGCGAGGTAGAACGTAAAAGATTTGAAACACTCTGGGCAGAGGCAAAAATCCCGGCTGGCGCGGCTCAAAAAAGCACCCCGAAAAAAAACGCCTCATAATAAAAACACCCTGCGCTCCGTATGAAAGAGCAACAGGGTGTCTTTAAAAAATATAATTAGACTTAGTGGTAGCGAACCTCTCCGAGGCTATCCGCGCTTAAAGAATAAGCCGCGGCGTCTGCGCTTCTGAGGCTAAGAGAGCTGTTCTGATACGATGGCTCGGCCTGAACCTCTTGCTTGCGCTCAATCCGCGCCGCCAGCGTTCCCACCTGCAGCAAAAGATCTTCCGCATGCGACACCAAGGCTTCCGCACGACCCGTAGAGATCAGATCATTCTCTGCTGCATTTCTCATCTTCTCGGACACAATCTCTTCATGACCGTTCACAAGATCGACTTTTTTCTCAAGCTTCTGAATAGCCGTGCTGAAGAATCCGGTTTGCTTATCAACCGTTTCCACCTTCTTCTCAATTCCCGAAATACACTCGGAAAACGCATTGGCTTGTTCACCAACCGCGCTCACTTTGTTTTCAAGCAGTGAGATAGATGCACTGAACTTCCCGGTCTGCTCGTCCACCACTTCAACTTTTTGTTCAAGCTTGTGAATAGCGTCACTGAAAAATCCCGTTTGGTTCTTAACGACTTCAAATCCGTTACGCAAACGTTCAAATCCTGCCCCCAGCACTATGCTGGTTCCGACAGCCGCAATCGCGGAAAATACGGCCATCATCAATGAGACAGCCACGATAGTTTCAACTTCCAAGGTCATAAGATTACCCCTTTCAACTCTGTTGCTAAAATGTTTTGATTTCGAACCTAAAAAGAAGCCTCCAAGATATAAGGCAGTCCGAAATTTGAATTGGCGGACGCATAGGCACATCCACCCTTAAGTATATTATGAAAATAATTAAGGGCGCGTTATCTTTACCCTGCATTCGGGTAAAAACAGCGTCAAAACTCTATAAATTTTTAAGGATTATGGCGGGCTTACTTCGCTTGCGCGTCGTTAAACACCTGCTCTGCCGACGCGATAGGCTCAGCAACAGGCTCAACCGGCTGCATCATCGCTTTGGGCGCATGGTCGCGGCTTACGGTTTTTAAAACCAAATCTTTCTCAGGAAGCATCTTCGCCCGCACATACGCAACGCCCGATCCGGCTGTGCGCTGATTACCATACGGAAACATCGTATCGGTTCTGATCATTTCATATCCCTCGCCACAAGCAGCGAGTAATAGAGGTGCGCTAAGCACCAAAAGCTTCATAAATGTTTTCATGGTCGTCCCTAAGAATTTAGAATTGAATTCGGGGTTGAGGAATAATCTATAAATAATATATCCGAAATTTGACGGAATCACAATGCGCTTCGTAGAAAAATCAGAAAGACTTATTTTTTAATGCGATATAAAACAAACCGCCCTAAAGGGTGACCTTTTTTAAGCGCAGGATAATCAAAATCCCCGCCCTCAACATATTTCATACCGATCTTTTCCATCAACCCGCGGCTTCGCGTATTATCACGCACCGTAAAGGCCACAATCTCTTTAAGCTTAAGTGTCTTAAAAGCATGATCAATCACTGCTTTCGCGGCCTCACTCGCATAGCCCTGCCCCCAATATTCGTAATCCAAACGCCAGGCAATCTCGATTGCGGGCGTAAACGGCGCTTTAAAATCAACGTTATTCAAACCGACGAAACCGACAAACTCGTTATCTTCCTTCAACTCAACCGCGTAAAGCCCATACCCATGTTCTTTAAAATGCTTCTTGAACGCCGCCATATGGCGCTTGCTCGCGGCCTCGTCCAGAACGCGCGGCAAATACTCCATAATCACCGGATCCCCGTTCATACGGGCAAAGGATTCAAGATCTGTGCCTTCCCATTCTCTTAGAATTAGGCGCTCTGTTTCGATATGCGTGGTCATGATGAAATTACTCGTGTGACATGGTTTAGATAAAACGAATATTCATCCTATGTTAAACGCCCCTTAAAGAACAGCGCAAACAAAGCGCGCGCGCCATGACCTTGTGCAAATGTGGATAACCTGGGAAAACCCTTGCAATCCGCGCTATATGCAGGACAATGATAAGTGGAGAAATATATGAAACGCATCTTGGCGCTATCCTGCGCATTTTTAATCCTTAATCCATTTTCACAAAGTCTGGCCAGCGACATCCCCTTTCCGGGCAAAAAGCCGGACTTTGTGCGCGCCGTTGACTTCAAATCAATCGACAATATTCAAATCAGCAAGAAGGGCGACCTCGAACTTGAATGCTCCGCCCTCACCCAAGAAGCCATCGCCATGCGCGATGTTATATCTGAACTTGAAAACCTGAAAGATAAATCCAACATGCAAAGCAACGGCGTCACCGCCGCGGGCGCGGTGGGGTCATTCCTTATCGGTACGGTTACAGGCGGCATCGGCCTCGCCGTTGGCGGCCTGCTTATTGATCACAACATCTCCGAAGACAAACAAAAAACAGACGAACTGCAAGACATCGCAGAGCAGCGCCGCATATTAATGATGGGGATATTTAACGCCAAAGGCTGCGAAGGCACTATCGAACAAGCCATGTCCCCAAACGAAAACACAACGGATAAAATGGCCGCCATTCAGCCCGCCAGCGGCGAAAAGACAACATCACAAGCACCCCGCGCCGATATCTATAATCAATAAAATTTAACGAAGCTGCTGCGGCAAATGCCCGGGCCTTGGCTCGGTTGCGGTAAAATACGCGCTCGGCTGGCTCGACATGATCTGCCCGCTCACCGTATCCACCAAAACCTCGTGAAATCCGTCCTCAACTTTAAAGACAACGGCATACGCTTCCGCGCCTTCAAACTCGGACAGGAAAACCTTCATCCCGCTTGATGGCGGCGCTTCCTCCAACGCAATATAGCTTGCGCGCTCCGGCGTAATCTTCGCGCCTTGCGGGATGGTCTGGCGAACGGGCTTCCTCGGCGGCGTCACGATATCTTCCACCGGCTCAAGCGCCGCTTTGGGTTTAGGCTTCACTTTTGGCTTTAGCGCAGCCTTAGGCTTCGCCTTTGGTTTCTCTTTCGGCTTCTCCTCGACCTTCTTTTCAACCACAGCCTTCGGCGCAGGCGCTTCCTCCACAACGACTTCCTGCGGCGCAGTTTCAGGCGCAGGCGCGCTTTCAACGCTCTCCTCCGCACCGCGCTCAAGATTAATCACATCCTTCGAGCCATCATCGTGGATAATCGTAATCGAAGACCCTTGCGCGAAAGCGGGAAGAGCAAAAAACAACAACGGCAAAGCGAGAAAATATTTCATAAAAACACTATAAGCGATTCAAAGACTTAAGAAAATGTTAACGCTCATTCGGCTATACTATTTGTGTGTAAGAGGAACGACATGAAACGATTTGATGCCAAAGAATATATGAGCGAAGAACTCCGCGCGGCGTATGATAAGGTCATCGCTGAGCTTGAAGAAGCTGTCATTTTCGAGGGCCGCGAGAAAAAGAAAAGCCGCGTTGAAAAGCGCTCTGACACTGACAAAAAGGAAGAAGATCGCCTCAAAAAAGAGCGCAAAGCCCAAGGCCTTTGGGAGCAGAAAAAGCGCGAAGAACAAACCCGCATCGAAGACCAAAAACGCCAGCAAACCTTGTGGCAGGAAAAGCAGCGCCAGCAAAAACTCCTCGCGCAGAAAAAACAACGCGAACAAGACCTCTTCCTCGAAAAACAGCGCCAAGAACAAGAACGCATCATGCGCCAGAAAATCCTCGACGATCAGAAGAAATAAACCGCCCCTTTTAAAAATCGGACCCGATTTTCAGACTAAGTCCGCTTTTTTTGAATTTTAAGAAAAGTTAGTCCACTTTTGAAGGCCCCGCCCCTCTTAAAGCCCCAACTCCGCGCTCTCCAACCGTTTAATCTGATCCCGCAATTTCGCCGCCGTCTCGAATTCCAAATTCTCCGCCGCCTCCAGCATCTCCTTACGCTTTCGCTCGATCTCTTTCTTCAGCGCCGCGGGGTCGTGGATGAACTCACCCATCTTCATATCATGCAAGGTGCGCACCGCGCTCGTCGTTTCGGCTTGGTCATACACGCGGTCCAGCGCCTTCGACAAATTCTTCTTCACGCTCGCAGGCGTAATCCCATGCGCTTCGTTATGCTCGATCTGCTTGGCGCGCCTGCGCTCGGTTTCATCCAGCGCATATTGCATGCTCTCGGTAATCTTATCCGCATATAAAATCGCCTTGCCATCCACATTCCGCGCCGCGCGGCCAATCGTTTGCACCAATGACGTTTTCGAGCGCAAGAAGCCCTCCTTATCCGCATCCAAAATCATCACCCGCATACATTCGGGGATATCCAGCCCCTCGCGCAGCAGGTTAATCCCGACCAGCACATCAAACTCCCCCTTGCGAAGATCCTGCATAATCTCGATCCGCTCCAGCGTATCCACGTCCGAGTGAATATAGCGCACAGCGATGTTGTTCTCGTTGAGATATTCGGTCAGGGCTTCGGCCATTTTCTTCGTCAGCGTGGTCACAAGCAAACGCCCGCCCTGCGCGATCACGGCTTTGGCCTCATGCATCATGTCATCGACTTGGTGTTCGGTGGGGCGGATTTCGACCGGCGGATCAATAAGCCCCGTGGGACGCACAACCTGCTCCACAAACTCGCCGCCCGTTTGCTCAAGCTCCCAAGGGCCGGGGGTGGCAGACACGAACACCGTCTGCCCGCGGATCGCGTTCCATTCCTCGAATTTCAGCGGGCGGTTATCCAGCGCGGCAGGCACGCGGAAGCCATACTCCACCAGCGTGGTTTTGCGCGCGCGGTCACCATTATACATCGCCCGAAGCTGCGGCAGCATCACATGGGATTCATCCAAAAACATCAGCGCGTCTTTCGGCAGATATTCGATCAAGGTCGGCGGCGGCGCGCCCGCAGGCCGCCCCGTCAAATAGCGCGAGTAATTCTCGATGCCTTGGCACATGCCTGTGGCCGCCAGCATCTCCAGATCAAACTGCGTGCGCTGATCAAGGCGCTGCGCCTCCAAAAGCTTGCCCTCGGCCTCAAACTCCGCCAGCCGCGCTTTGAGGTCAATCTTAATCTGCTCCACCGCTTGGCGCATCGTCGGCCCCGGCGTGATGTAATGCGAGTTCGCAAAGACGCGCACGCCGTCCATCTCGCTGAATTTCTGCCCCGTCAGCGGATCAAACTCGGTGATCTTTTCAATCTCGTCACCGAACAGCTCGAACCGCCATGCGCGATCTTCAAAGTGGGCAGGGAACAGCTCAACCGTATCGCCGCACACGCGAAAACTCCCGCGCTCAAAGGCGATATCATTGCGGGTATATTGCAGCTCGATCAGCTTGCCGATCAGCGCATCCCGATCCATCCGCTCGCCCTTTTCAATCCCGAACGCCATCGCCATGTAATCTTCTTTCGACCCGATGCCGTATATGCACGACACGCTGGCCACGATAATCACATCCTTACGCTCGAACAGCGCGCGGGTCGCGGCGTGGCGCATACGGTCGATCTGCTCGTTAATGCTGCTGTCCTTCTCGATGAAGGTATCACTGCGCGGCACATAGGCCTCGGGCTGGTAGTAATCATAATAGGACACGAAATACTCAACGGCGTTATCGGGGAAAAACGATTTGAACTCACCGTAAAGCTGCGCCGCCAGCGTCTTGTTCGGCGCAAGAACCAGCGCAGGCCGCTGCGTTTCCTGTATCAAATGCGCCATCGTAAACGTCTTGCCCGACCCCGTAACCCCCAGCAGCACCTGATCGGATAGCCCGTCTTTCAAACCGCCGACAAGCGCCTCAATCGCCGCAGGCTGATCCCCCGCCGGCGTGAAATCGGTATCGAGCCGAAACGGTTTAGACGCATCAAATACATCTCCGCCCTCTCTCTCAACCGCAACCTGTGATAACTCCGCAATATCCATGTCTTTAGATATAACGCAGTGACCCTAAATTACCAGATCACTTTTACCCAAAACCCGCGCATAAAAAAAACGCGGAGCTTTTGGACTCCGCGCTCTGATCAAATACAGATAAATTATTTCTTTTTTGCGGCGGGCTTTTTCGCTGCTGGTTTTTTCGCGGCAGGCTTTTTTGCTGCTGCTGTTTTAGTAGCAGGTTTTTTCGCAGCGGCTTTCGCGGCTGGCTTTTTCACTGCTGGTTTTTTTGCTGCTGGTTTCTTAGCGGCAGGCTTTTTTGCTGGTGCTTTAGTTGCCATCTTGGAGATTTCCTTTGACAAATGCCGCCTGGAGCGGCGGCGGCGATTACCGTGTGAATACGGTAACAAAAATTATTTTACGCTGATTCACCACATTTTTCATCACAATTTTACATCCATAAATAAAAACTCACAGCGCACACTCTTAAAATTGACATAACACAATAGTATGCGCTATAAAGATCACGTTATGGCAAAAAAAACACCAGTAAACTTACCCGATATAATCAACACCGCCGCGCAGGAAGCGACGGTGAAAGCCATTATCACGAGTAAGAAAACAGACCCGTATTACAGAGATCAATCTCTAATAGATTTTCTAGCATTCATAAACCTTAAGGAAAACCGCACTAAACATAGAAACAGCCTGTCCGATGGAGCGCTCTATGAGCTTATCATCGGAAACCCCGGAAACAGAAAATATCTGGAAGTCCTTCAGGACAAAGCCCTCTCCTTTTTGAGGGTGCATGAAGACCGCGCACAGCGTATCGTCGACCTTGCCATCAGAAATGGTGTTTTAAAAAGTTATGAGATTGAACCGACAGCAGACGGAAATCACTACGCCATAATAGCCGAAACAGACACTCAAAGATTAAAAACCAGAGAGCTACCCATTATCGACGGTGAAATAAACGAAGCCACCGCGGCGCAGACCTTTTTAAGATCATTCGCAACCTTCATGAAGTCCCCCGCGAAAAGCAAAGCGCTCGAAGCTTCGCAGATCAATCCCGAAACGTTAACCGATGCATGGACAAAATTAAATTCGATCGCCGCTCGTGAAGGTTTGGTTGTTGCTGGACCTGAGGTGAAACAACACACTTCCGGCACAGGATACTTACGAAAAAACAGAAGATCACTGCAAGGTCCGCGCTTTAGGGCAACTATAACAATCGGTGATACTAAAGGGCAATTGAGCATAGAATATAACGCGACAGGCAAAGATATCGACACAGCCAAAAACAACGCCGCGCAAAAAGCAGTAGACACATACGAAGCCACAGGCTCTATTTTTAGCCAAAACGACAATAAGCAACCGAAATAGCGGCATTCGGCTTTACTTTTAATCCTCATATTTGCTACAAACTCATCCATGCGAAATTTATATGTACTGTCTTTAGTTTTAGCCTCAACGCTTGGCATCTTCGGATCGGCGCACGCGCAAGAATTCGGCGGCTGGGATAAATCCGTCACACTTTACAGCCTCGATGGCCCGCCCGCGCCGATCACCTTTGCCAATCCTGCGCCCGTAAGGCAGATGCCGGCCATGGAGATTGCGCCCGTATCAAACGCAAGCGTTGAAACAGCAGAAACCATGAGCGCACTCAACCCCGATGCAGGGTGGCTCGGCGCAGTATGGAATGGCCGCGCAAATATCGGCGCAAGCCTTCAAACGGGAAACACCGAACAAGACGCCATCAACGCCGATACCACCATAAAAGCCAAATGGGACGATATTCACCGCGCCACCGTAAAGGCTAAATTCAACCACGAAACGGAAAACGACAACACCACCGAGAACAACAAACGCCTTGAAGGCCAATATGATTACTTCTTCCAGCCAAAATGGTTCCTCAACTCTGTGCTGTCTTTTGAACAAGATGACCTCGATCAACTTGATTTACGCACGACAGCCGGTCTGGGTTTGGGACACCAACCTTTCGAAAGCGAAGATTTAAACCTGCAATATGTTTTAGGCCCCACATATCTGCGTGAAGAATTCGAAGACGGCAGCTCAGAAGACAGCGTCGCAGGCAGATGGGCACTGGAGTATGACCAAAAAGTCTGGGACGGCGCACTTCAACTCTTCCATGAGCATGAAATCCTGGTGCCCGGCGACGACACCGAAGGCTATTTGCTCGACACCAAAACAGGCGTGCGCGTCCCGCTCGTTAAAGGCTTAATCGCCACCGCCGAAATTGAATATGACCGCGACAACGCCCCCAAACCCGGCGTCAAAAAAGACGACACCACCTATGGTGCAAAACTGGGATATGAGTGGTAAAACCTAAAATCGATTTTTTCATTTTAAAACAACACTTAAAATGATACGGTAACTTCAAATTCTGAACTGAGGAGAGCAGAGAATGAAAAACACATTTAAAGTTTTAGCACTTACACTTGCAACAATCGGCCTTGCCGCATGTGGTACATCCCCTGACAGTATTGAAGATCAGGCACCATACAGCCAGCCGCGCACAGCAACGCATACACACACAACCGTAGCACCGCCGCCAGTAGCGCCCGCACCTGCGCCCGCTCCTGTAATGGCTGCGCCTGCATGTGCATGTGATTGTAACGCCCTGATGAGCCGCATTAACGGCCTTGAAGGTGAATTGGCCGCATGCCGTGAGTCAAAAACACGCGTTAACAGCGCCTTGCAAGACGAACTTAAGAAATAGAATCTAAACCGGATTTCGAAAGAGCCGGCGCAAACTCTCGCGTCGGCTTTTTTCATGCTTGATTTTAAACCCGACTTTGATAAGACGATAAATTATGACCGATATTTCAACAGACACCGCTAACAAATCCAAAGCCTGGCCTTTTGAAGAAGCCAAAGCCGTTATCAAACGGTTGCGCGCGATGAACCGCGGCGAGGTAAAACCAAACGAAAAAGGGTATGTGCTGTTTGAAACAGGCTATGGCCCCTCCGGCCTGCCGCATATCGGCACATTCGGCGAAGTCGCCCGCACAACAATGGTGATGAGCGCCTTTAAACGCCTTGCCCCTGAAATCCCTGTAAAGCTGATCTGCTTTTCCGATGACATGGATGGCTTCCGCAAAGTGCCGACCAACATCCCTAACCAGAAAGAAATGGCGAAATATCTCGGCATGCCGCTGTCTTCCGTACCAAACCCGTTCGATACCGAATATGACAGCTTCGCAGGCCATAACAACGCCCAGCTTTGTGACTTCCTCGACAGTTTCGGCTTTGATTACGAATTCGTGTCCTCTTCACGCGATTGCTATAAAAACGGTAAATTCGATGAGGCGCTGAAACTCATGCTCAGC
Source organism: uncultured Micavibrio sp. (assembly GCA_964350695.1). Lineage (GTDB taxonomy): Bacteria > Pseudomonadota > Alphaproteobacteria > Micavibrionales > Micavibrionaceae > TMED27. Next base: position 64,072 of record CAYGKM010000009.1, on the reverse strand, counting down.
AAATATGAAGAGGTGCGCGCCGCCGTTCTGCCTATCCTCGGCCCTGAACGCTCCGCGACCTATTCTCCGATCTTCCCGATTGTTGATGTAGACGGACAGCCCTTCATCCTGCATAACGCGCTGCTGAAATCCGTGGATGATGCGGAAAAAGGCATCGCAACCTTCGAGCTTGCCGATGACAGCGAAAAAGACCGCACAGGCTTGGGCAAAGGCGAGATCATCACGCAGAGCATCCTCGGCGGCGGCTGCAAAGCGCAGTGGCGCGCCGATTGGGCGCTGCGCTGGTATGCGCTGGATGTGGATTATGAGATGGCAGGCAAAGACCTGACCACAGCCGCCGAAATCTCCTCGAAAATCACGCAGATCCTTGGCGGACGCGGTCCTGCGGGCTTCCGCTACGAGCTTTTCCTCGATGAAGCAGGCCAGAAAATCTCCAAATCCAAAGGCAACGGCCTGACAATGGAAGACTGGCTTGATTATGCGCCGCATGAAAGCCTCGCATATTATATGTATCAACGCCCGACCAGCGCGAAGAAATTGTATTTCGACATCATCCCGAAAGCCGTGGATGAATACATCACCTATCTGGAAAAACTGCCCGAACAAGAGGACGATAAAAAGCTGGAAAACCCCGCATGGTATATCCATGATGGCAAAATCCCAAACAGCCAGCACACACCCGTAAGCTTCGCGCTGCTTCTCAACCTCGTGAACGCCGCGAACACGGATGACCCCGCAACCTTGTGGAAATTCATCAACGCCTACGCGCCCGATGCGAACGCCGAAAGCGCGCCGTTCCTTGATCGCCTCGTTGGGTATGCCATCAAATATTATCAGGATTTCGTGCTACCGGAAAAAACATATCGCAGCCCCACAGAGCGCGAAGCCGCCGCGCTGAGTGCGCTCGCGACAAAACTGGAGAGCATGGAAGGCGGTCTGGACGCCGATATCTATATGACGGAAGTGTTCACCGCAGGCAAAGACAACGGATATGAGAAAGACGAACTGCGCGAGTGGTTTCAAGCGATCTATGAAATCTGCCTCGGACAAAGCCAAGGCCCGCGCTTCGGCAGCTTTATTCAGCTCTATGGGGTGAAAGACACCGCAAGCCTGATCCGCGATGCTCTGGATGGAAAATTCGCGAAAGCGGCTTAACCCCTGCCAATATCAAGCTCAACCGGATGATTGTCCAAACTCACCATTTGCTTAAACCCCATCACGTTCAGGCACGCCTGCGCCCGCATCGGCAAAAGAGTGTCATAAGAACGTGAATGCGGCGAAGGCACTAAACCCTGCGCCTTTTCAGAAAAACCATGTAACAACACGTTCTCCTGTAGCTTTCGGCGCATGGCAAAAACAGGCTGCGCAAGCTCTGCCATAGCTGTGCGTAAACGGGCAAACTCTTCCTTATCATCCACATCCAAATGTTTTTTAAACAACTCCAGAACAGGATGCTCCGCAGTGTCAAACAACGGCGAAGACCCAATGAGACGATCTAGAATTCTCTGATCATTGTAATACGCAAATAAAAGATATCCGGGCGAGAGTTTGCCCTCGACAAGCTTCGGCACACACTTCAAAAGCTCTGATAGAGCGCGGTTTCTGATTGTAAGGCTTTGGCTCAGAATCTCCTCCATGGAAGACGGCCCGGCCGAAGACCATTGAAAGAAATCATCCAGATCAACGCCCGCCTCGCCCCGCGCCGAAAGAAAAGGATTAAGCCCTATCAAAAATCCATGCGTAATAATGGCATTTGCATCCGGTGCAATACCATCGCGCGCATTTTCCGCGGCAATTGCATATTCGATAAATACACCCGCAAGAACATTGTCATATTTTTCGGTAATCTGACCACTCAGGGCTTCGACACGATCTTTAAGCCCTTGATCGGCAGAATCTAAAGAGCAAAACCCATCAAAATATTTTTTGATGAGCATCTGCCTGTAAGTTTCGTTTGATACGGGTACAACTGAATTTTCCATGCATTTAAATACAAAAAATATAGTTTTATGTCAATAATTTAATAGATAGATAAAATTTTACATAAATTTATCATAAATTAAGATTTACCCCGTTATTATTAAAGAAGATGGCTATGTGGAGTAGATATTTATGATTTTCGGTTTTGGTACAAAAGAAAAGAAAAAACAGCAAATATTGCAACAGTTACAAGAGTTTGAAGACTTTTGCATAGGACAAGCACATCTCTCCCCCAAGGATTTCAGACGTCTAAACAAAGAACTAAGCCACTCCGCGATTATGCATATCGGCGCACACAAATACAAAAAAACAGACGATGGTAAGCACTTTATCTGGATCACACCCGACCGGACCGAACATGATTTAGGACTGGCCAATCAAATCAACATCATCAAAGAAGGCCCCGGCTTTCACAAAAAACGCACAAAAGAAATGGCGGGAAAACACGTTGTAGACGTGGATGTGTGCCGCGCCGACACAAACGGTAAGTCGATGACCATGGTGAAAATGTCCGATGGGTCAGTAGGCGTCGCCCCTAATTATAATCTTGCGCTGCGCAACGCAGCCCTTAAAATGCACTTGAAGCAGGCCTTTGAAACAGCCAACCCGGAAACAAGCTGGCTCGCCCCCTATGGGCAGTGCTAATATCCCCCTATAAAAAACATTTGTATTTACCATAATAAGCATATATAAATATTATCATGACAAATATAAAAAACGCATTTACAGACTCTAACGGGCGCCAAAAATTCGAACTTGATTTGGAAGGTGACTCCTACCATCGCGCCTTCAAAAGCTTCCTTGATGATGCCTGGGAAAACAACAACAAGCCTTTTACGCCGAGAGAAGTACAAGACTTGTTCAGGCAACTAAAAAACGCAGACTTCATGACAAACAAATATGCCGACAATGGTTGTGAATCAAGAAGATCGCTCGTGCAGAGCATTTTAACCGAAAGAGGCTTAAACGCTTTAACTGCGCGCGTTACCTTTGATAAACCCAATGAATGGATCCACCACGAAGCCGCCGCGACCATGGCATCAGATGGTGAAACCTATGTCTTTGATACCGCACTTTGCGATGCTCCCATGACTTTAGATGAGTGGAAAGAGTTCATCAACGAGACTGAAGTGGCCATAAGAGAGTTCGAAGATTTAAAAGCCGAAGACATCAAGCACAAACCCAAAACGGCGATGAGACGTCTTGAGAAGTTTGAAGTGGCACAAAAAATTATGGAAGCCGCCCGCTCTGAAGCGCCGCCCGCAGCTCCCACGGAAAGAAACGCGCCAAATGTAACCAGGGAAGATGAAAAATTTGGCTGGGTAAGAGAGCCTTAACTCCGCTTAAACCCCAAAGGCGGATAGCCGAATTTCTCGCGGCTGTATTCATCACCTTTTTTAAGCGCAGCCCCCTGCTCCCAATGATTAACGATTAAATCCAAATCTGGACGATCGCGCTCCTCTGGCTGCGCAGATACACTCCCCACGCACATAAACCCCGCGACAATATCCGTATCATCAAGCCCTAAACCGCTCCGCACATTCTCATCATACGCATACCACTCCGTCAGCCACTGCGCGCCAAAACCCAGCGCGTTGCACGCCAGCAGGAAATTCTGCGCCGCCGCGCCGCAGGTTAACATCTGTTCCCAGCGCGGGTTTTTGCTCATCCGCGCGCGGTGAATAATGCCCACAACCAGAGGTACGCGGCTAAAACGCGTCCTTTCGCGTTCAATTTGGGCGGCTTCTGCCGACGGGTTCGCCGCCACATAAGCCTCCGCGATGATATCCCCCGCTTTCGCGCGGGCATCGCCCTCAAATACAAGATAATAAAACGGACACAATTTCCCATGATCGGGCACGCGGCTGGCGGCGCTCAAAATCTGCTCAAGCTGGGCCGCGCTGGGAGAAGGCGCAGTTAAGTCCTCGGCCTTTACGCTGCGGCGCTTTAATAAATAATCCAATACTTCAGGGGCTTTTTTTCCTGCAATCATGTCCATGCTATATCCTTTATTCTACCCTGACAGATATGGCGAAAAGGACTGCGCAAATCAATGAATAAAGATTGGCGATCAAGATTAAGAAGATCGTAGAACAAAAAACGGGAACAGCGTTCGCGTTCCCGTCTCAAAGTGTATATCTGGAAAGCATCCCAAGTGAAGCGGCGGAAATTTTCATCCCGCCGAAGGGATGATTAACTCACAGAATCGGCAGGACTGGGCGCACCAACTCGTTTGTTAAAGAAAGATCCACCTTCTTTACCACCGCCAAAAAGAAGAGTAGCCGCCTGTTCTCTTAATGCCGCTCTTTCTTCTGCGTCAGGAACCGCCGTTTTAAAAGCGGCCTCTTTCTGAGCAATACCGCCTTTATCTTTAAAATTCCAAGCGTAATAACTCGCGACATCAAAAGCTGCCGCAAAACCTTTACCAAGTTCTTTCATTTTTAATTCTCCTTGTTCAAATTCTTCACATTTTATAATATGTAAAACAAAACTATGCAAGCTTTTTATTTCCGACCCGCTTTCTTACCGCTTCAAAAACTGATAGTCAATAACATATGGATTCCCCTGCTCCACAAGCATCTGCGGCCGCAGCCATCGCGCTGCCCGACATCCCCGCACTCACATTGAATGCGAAGCAGGCCTATATCCTCAGCGATGAGGGCGAGATCAAAACCCTGCCCCACGCGCAGGCCAAAGCGCTTATCCACAAAAAACCCGTCCTTGTCTGTCACGCGCCCTATACGCGCGGGCGGCTTGGACACGATGCAGAATTTTACGCCTTTGATGTGCTGGAGCTATTCGCGTTCGTCCATCCGGGGGAGTTCGCCACCCCCACCGTCAACGGCCTGTGCAAGGCGCTCGGCATGGTGGAACCCGAAAGTCCGGAAGACGCGCCCCTCACACTCATGGATATCACCCGCGCGCTTCTGGAGGATTTGCAAAACGACCCCCATAAAGACAAAGCCCCGCCGCTTGAAATTGCGGGCGTTATGGGCCTCAACGGCAATGGATGGGCATGGACGCCCTTTATCTTCGAAGCCCTCGGACAAACATATGATAAGGCCGTGCCCGTAAACTCTAAAACAGACCTGAATGTCTGGAAGAACCTGCCAGAATGGGTGGAAGATGCGCCCCCCGCCCCCGCAAGCCAAGAGCCTGTGACGGAAGATGAAGCGCGTGAGCGCCTGCAAGCGCTTCTGGGGCATGACGCGGAGCAGCGCCAGCCGCAAGTCGATTACACAACCGCCATCACCGCCGCCTTCGCCCCCATCAAAGATGAAGGCCAGCCCAATGTCGTGCTCGCCGAAGCGGGAACGGGCGTAGGCAAAACCCTCGGCTACCTTGCGCCCGCAAGCGTATGGGCAGAGAAAAACAAAGGCACGGTGTGGATTTCCACCTACACCAAAAACCTGCAGCGCCAGATCGACCAAGAGCTTGATCGCCTCTACCCCAACCCTGAGCTTAAAGAGGCCCATGTCGCCACGCGAAAGGGGCGCGAGAATTATCTCTGCCTCCTAAACCTCGAAGAAACCGCCGCTGGCGCGTCTATTGCCAAAGATATCGGCGCGGTCATTGCCGCAGGGATCATGGCGCGCTGGACGGCCGCCACCAAAGACGGCGACCTGACAGGCGGCGACTACCCCGGCTGGCTCAACGGTCTTTTGGGCTATCGTTATACAAGCGGCATGGCGGATCGGCGCGGCGAGTGCGTCTACTCCGCCTGCGATCACTACCATAAATGCTTCGTCGAAAGCGCCATCCGCAAAAGCCAGCGTGCGCGTATCGTTGTGGCAAACCATGCGTTGGTGATGATCTCCTCCGCGCTTGCAACGCCGGGCGAAGATATGCCCAGCCGCTACGTGTTCGATGAAGGCCACCATCTTTTCGATGCCGCAGACAGCGCCTTCGCCGCGCATCTCTCCGCCCGCGAAACCCGCGACCTAAGGCGGTGGATTCTGGGCAATGAAGGCGGGCGCAGAAAGTCCCGCGCACGCGGCCTGAAACGCCGTGCCGAAGACCTCTCTGAAGGTATGCAAGACGCCGACGAAGCCCTGCGCAAAATCTTGATGGCCGCGGAATGCCTGCCCATGGATGGATGGACACGCAGACTTAAAGACGGCGCGCCGAGCGGCCCTACAGAACATTTCATGGCCGAGATTTACCGCCAGGTTTTTGCCCGTGCCGACGGACGCGATGGCCCGTATTCCCTTGAAACCCACCTGTTTCCCGTAGCAGAAGAACTGCTTGAGCGCGCGCGCAAGCTCAAATCCGCGCTGATTGCCCTGCAAAAACCAATGAAGGAACTGGCGCAGATATTCGCGAAAAAACTCGCCGAGGATGAAGGCTATCTTGATACCGATACCCGCAAGCGCCTCGAAGCCGTCAGCCAATCCTTGGAACGCCGCGCAACCTTTACCCTGCAGGCATGGATATTGATGCTGGAAAACCTTGATAAGGGGCAGGCGCAGCCCTCGCCCTTACCTGAATTCGTCGATTGGATGGAGATTGAGCGCATTGACGGGCAAGCGGTTGATGTCGGCTATTACCGCCACCATACAGACCCCATGAAGCCCTTCGCCCTCAGCATCACCCCGCATGTACACGGCATGGCGGTGACCTCCGCCACGCTGCGCGATAGCAGCGCCGACGAAGCCGCAGACTGGCATGCCGCCGATGCCCGCAGCGGCGCAGCCTATATGGCGGGGCAAACCACCATGAACAGCTTCAGCTCGCCGTTTGATTACGCGAAACAAACCAAAATCTTTATCGTCAATGACGTGCGCAAAGACAGCCTCGACCAAGTGGCGGGCGCATACCGCGCATTATTCGATGCCAGCGGCGGCAGTGCGCTCGGCCTCTTCACCGCCATATCCCGCCTGCGCGCGGTGCATGAACGCATCGCAGGCGACCTTGAGCAACGCGGCATCCCGCTATATTCACAGCATGTCGATGACATCGACACCGGCACATTGGTGGATATGTTCCGCGAGGATGAAAAATCATGCCTGCTCGGCACTGACGCCATCCGAGACGGCGTGGACGTCCCCGGAGAAAGCCTAAAACTCATAGTTTTCAACCGCACGCCGTGGCCCAGACCCACCATTTTGCACAAAGCGCGCCGCGAGGCATTCGGCGGGCGCACATATGATGAAATGATTACGAGATTAAAACTCAAACAAGCCTTCGGACGCCTCATCCGCCGCGGCACCGATAAAGGCGTGTTCGTGATGCTCGACCCCATGCTACCGACACGCCTGCAAACCGCCTTCCCCAAAGATGCGGAAGTGGTGAAATGCGGCCTTAAAGAGGTCGTCGAGAATATTAAAGAATTTTTGGGTTAGCCCAAGCCCGGACCATCATCCGGAGAGTTCAGAATCTTACGAAGACGCGCAGAGATTTCTTCCAGTTCAGGACTTTTTATAGGAGGGGAGACCTTTGCGGCTTTACCTGAAACCTCAGGGACAGGCGGCAACGCTGCACCACCATTAGCCGCCTTAAAAATCCGCTCAATCGCGTCGACAGCATCTTCCTCGGCCTTCATAAACGGCGCCAAAACAGGCCTTAAACCTTCTTTGCGATCAGCGTCTGTTTGCCCCAAACGCGCTTCACCGTCTAATATTCTATCTGCAACCTTCTTGTGGCTAAGCTCGTTATTAAAACGCTCAACCAGCGCGTCCATATCAAAGACCGTCAAACCATCGCTCTTCATCGCTTGCGGTACATGAGAATGGCTTAATCCCGTGCGATTAGTGATTTTTACAATATCCTCACGAATTTTTTTCATCGCAATGAAGTGCTCCAGCATACCGAAACTCAATTCGTTTAATGATTCTCCGGTGCTAATAACCTTGGCTTTTCTGGCTTTCATCTGATCCGATTCAAACAACTCCAAAGTAAATTCTTCAATCTTACCTTTAACAGCCTCAATCGCGGCTTTGTTATGCCCCAGAACCTGATCCAACTTCGCTTGAAGACTAACAGCGGCCTCTAAACGTAAATCATCCGCAGACTTGCCTTTTCTCCAACCCGTAAAGCGCTGCATTACGCCAATTCTATGAACCGTTTTCAAATGCTCTCTTAAAACATTCGCCGCAGCTTCAAAATGTTTGTCATGCCCTTGCATCATCATATAGCGGGCAAGATGCCGCGCCCGTGTTTCAACTTGAGAATTCAGGGCTTTTTCAAAAGAATCCTGCGCAGTGATATGCCCATCTTGGCGTTTCTTGAACTCAGAATGACCTTTTTTGCGCTTAGACGGTTTTTTAAGAGCGAGATAGGACTCTTGATGCTGCTCATATTCTTCTATTAACAAAGGAAGAAGAACAGACGCTTGCTCGCGGCTTGATGCATAAAGACGGTGCGCCTCGAGGGCGTCCCCCATTAAAGCCTCTGCCGCGCCCCTAAGGTTATCTCCAAGAGGATCAACGGCCTCAAATTGTTGTGTTAATTTTTCAAGCAAACCCATAGCGGACGCCCCATTTTAAAATATAAGTAAATATGAATTATGTCTTATTATATTCTTATGACAACAAAGTCAAGGATAAGCCGCCCTGTGGACAGTTTTCATTATTGAGTCCCCTTAGCACCCGCGAATCGGGAAGATAAAGGAGAGCTTTATAAGTTTTGCCGAATATAACAAATTGCGCTATAAGCAATATACACAAGAAAAATCAGGCAAGACCGTGCAGGGAAGCGCCATAAAGCGTGCAGGAGAGTAAAAAACTATGACGCCTTTTATACGCGAATTAGAACATAAAGACCCCTTAAAGATTTTTGCGGCGCTATCACATCTGCCCTACAGCCTTCTGTTTGACAGCGCCGATCTCGGCCACCCGAATGCGCGCTATTCCTTTGTCGTCTCGCACCCTATCGAAACCATTGAATCCAAAGACGGTCAGGTCACGCTCACCAATTGGGAAGAGCAAAAACAGGTCGAAGGCAAAGCCTTTGACATCGTAAAGCAGCGCCTGAAACACTGGATCCCCGAGGCAGAGACCGCGCGCGGTCTGCCGCCATTCCAGGGCGGCGTTGCGGGCTTTTTTGGCTATGATATGGGCCGCGACCTCGAAGACCTGCCCGATGATGCAACCCACAACCCCGATATGCCGGATATGGCGGTCGGGATTTACGATCAGGTCATGGCCTTCGATCACCAAAAGAACCAAGCATGGATCATCACCCACGCAGACAGCTATCACAACGCCCGCAAGAAACAGGATTACATCCTCGGCCTTGTCGGCAACCCCGCGCCCTTGCCTGCTTTTGAAGGCGCCGATCTGGATTGGCAATCAAACTTCGAATCCGATGAATACATAGATATGGTCGCCAAAGTCGTTGAATACATTAAAGACGGCGATATCTTCCAAGCCAACCTTTCACAGCGCTTCGATGCCGAGCTTCCCGAAGGCTTTGAACCCTTCGCGCATTATCTGAACATGCGCGTGGTCAACCCCGCGCCGTTTGCCGCCTATATGAATTGCGGCAATATCAAAATCTCTTCCGCTTCGCCGGAACGCTTCCTGACCGTCAAAGACGGCCATGTTGAAACAAGGCCAATCAAAGGCACGCGGCCAAAATCCGGCAGCGCCTCGATGGATGCGAAATATCGCGAAGAGTTGCAAAACAGCGAAAAAGACCGCGCCGAAAACACCATGATCGTGGATCTCATGCGAAGCGACCTCTCGAAAGTCTGCCTCGCGAAATCCATTACCGTCACCGAGCTGTGCAAACTCGAAAGTTTCGCCAGCGTCCACCACCTTGTCTCCACCATCAAAGGCACGCTGAAAAAAAACAAAACCGCGATAGACCTCCTCGAAAGCTGTTTCCCCGGCGGATCAATCACCGGCGCGCCGAAAATCCGCGCGCAGGAAATCATCGAGGAACTTGAGCCCACCCGCCGCGGGCCGTACTGCGGCTCCATGGGCTTTATCGGCTTTGATGGCAATATGGACAGCTCCATCCTCATCCGCACACTTGTCTATGAAGGGCAAAATGTATCCTTCCAAGTCGGCGGCGGCATCGTAGCAGACAGCGATCCCGATGATGAATATCAGGAAACCTTCGACAAAGCCGAAGCCATCTTCCGTAGCTTTGACGGACGCTTTGGCCTCGGCAAGGCCGAACTTGACCATGATATCCTGATGGCAGGTTAACACCATCTGTCATTGCGAGCGCACGCGACACAATCCAGATTGCCGTGTCGAAGCGTCGCTTCTCCTCGCAATGACGTTTTAATGTATTTCTTTTTCTGAATATGCTTAATTGCCGTGATGTATCTTGTCATAGATAATTACGATAGCTTTGTTCACAACCTCGCGCGATATTTCGAACTCGCGGGCGTGGACACACGTGTCGTGCGCAATGATGAAATCACGATTGAGGGAATCAAAGCCCTCAAACCCGAAGCACTCATCCTCTCCCCCGGCCCTTGCGCCCCGAACAGCGCAGGGATATGCATTAAAGCCGTGAAAGAGCTGGGCGCAAAGCTGCCCGTACTCGGCGTATGCCTTGGTCACCAAGCGATTGGTGAAGCCTACGGCGCAAAAACCACACGCGCCGACCCGCCCGTTCACGGCAAAGCCAGCACCATCGCCCATGACGGAAGCGGCCTTTTTAATGGCTTGCCATCGCCCATGGATGTCGGGCGCTATCATTCGCTGCATATCGAATTGCCCGAGGATAGCCCGCTGCAAATCACCGCGCGCACAAAAGACGGCGAGATCATGGCGATCCGCCATACCCTGCATCCCGTTTACGGCGTGCAATTCCACCCTGAATCCGTGCTAACATCCCACGGACAGGAATTGGTGAATAATTTTGTGCAGATCGTAAGCGCCCTGCATAAAAACAGAAAGACCGCCGCATGAGTATAATCTGGCTGAACGGGGAGTTTCTCGATGAAAACGCCCCCATCTATAAAATCCATGACCGCATCCGCCTCGGCGAATGTGTGTTCGCAACCATTTTGGTGATTGATGGCGCGCCGCAAAGCTGGGATGCGCACATGCAAAAACTTGAGTCGCATCTTGCGGTTATAGGCTTTGCTTCAGAATTTGATTCAAAACAATTGCTGCACGCAGCGCAAAAATTGCTGCAACAAAATAATTTTGAAAACGGGCGCTATGCGCTCAATATTTTCGTGAGCGGAGGCGCAGGCGGCAATGGCATAAAACCGCCCGAAAGCCGAGAAACACAAACCGCAATGCGCGCCCTGCCCGTGCCATCCACTTTTCCACCGATCCATGCGATCATTGCAGATTCCGTGCGCAGAAACGAAGGCTCACCGCTCTCCAACATTAAATGCGCAAGCTATGGCGAAAACATCCTCGCCGCGCGTGAAGCCGCCGAAAAAGATGCAAATGAAGCCATCCTCCTCAACAATGCGGGCCATATTTGCTGCGCCACTGTGGCTTCGGTTTTTATGGTCAAAGACGGCAAGCTTTATACACCCCCCCTGAGTGATGGCGCACAAAGCGGCGTCACCCGCAAACGCCTCATCGAAGAGCTCGGCGCAATTGAAAAATCACTCACCCCCGATGAGCTACTCAATTCAGATGGTGTTTACCTCGCCAACTCCTTGCGCGGATGCATGCCTGTGATATCCTTAAACGGCAAAACATTGCCGCAAGCCAACCTGATTCCGAAAGACTTTCACCTTGAATAAATTCAACACACTCGCCGTTTACCTTGGCTCATCAGGCCACGCCCGTGACATCTTCCAAGATTCGGCCACCGAAATGGGCCGCATCATGGGCGAGCACGGCAAACGCCTTGTCTATGGCGGCATGGATTCCGGACTGATGGGACGCGTTGCCAAATCCGCAATGAACGCAGGCGCGCCCGTCACAGGGATCATCCCGCGCAACCTCAAAGACAGTGAGCGCATCATGGCGGGCCTTACCGAAACCATCATGGTCAACGATATGTGGGATCGCAAAAAACGCATGTTCAATATATCCGATGCAATCATCACCCTGCCCGGAGGATACGGCACGGTCGATGAGGCCATGGAAGTGCTGTATTGGGGCAATCTCGGGCTGCACAATAAACCCCTCGTGCTGGTCAATATCGAAGGCTATTGGAACCCGCTCATTACCTATATCAAATCCCTCAAAGACTTCGATGAGCGGTTTTTGGTGGTCGTGGACAGCGTGAAAGATGTTCTGCCCGCTCTGACGGCCTATGAAGCCCCGCCCGCACCGACCGAGATCCCTGAACACTTCCCCCATTTCGAAGATGAAATCTGCCGCGACACGCTTCAGCCCATCGTCATTGATGTGGCCTCGGTGGAAAACACATATTACGCAATCTGCGCGATTGGCCTGAAACAGCTTCATAAGCATAAACGCGCGATCGGGTTTTTAAATGATGGCGGGAAGTTCGACACCCTGATCACATGGATCAAAACCGCCGCAAAAGAGCGCTTCATCACCGCGCATTGCATGGAGCTTTTCACAGCAGAAGCAGACGAAGACACATTACGCGAAGTTCTAAAAACCCAAGAATATGTGGAAATTGATCTGCATGACGGCAAATGGGGTCCTGCGGAAGAGTAAGCCTACCCTACAAAGTTATCATTTTCGGGCTGAGGCAAGCCAAATGTTCTACCCATATCCGCCGCGCTGCACAGCGTGCGGAATATAGCTTCATGCCGCTCCGAAAAATCAAAATCTTTCTCTGCGCGCGCACCTTGAATTTCACGCACCATCGCATCAGCCAATGCGCCTACATCCTCTTGCCCCAAAACAGATATACGATGGTTACCAAGCGCAAGATAAGCATCCCAACGCGGCAACTCCCCCGCCGCCTGTGAAAAATCAATGCGCAGAAACGCGCCATTATCCAGTTTTCCGTCTACCAAGGTACGCATTTCTAACGTCTTTCAAAAACCACCATCAAAAAAGCGCCGTAAAAGCGCTTTCGTTTAATCTCTAATGCTTTGTATTAAGCTGCGATCTTGCCGCTAATCGCCTGAATTTTGGCCTGCTCAAGCTTCAAACGCTTATTAATGCGCGCCTTATCAACCGCTTCTTTCGCCAAGCCCAGATCCTCGTTCAGATCTTTAATCTTCTGCTTAATCTCGCCTTCTTTAAGGTCGGCAACATTCGTTGCTTCTTCGGCCAAAACAACGCATGTCTCGGGCGTTACATCGGCAAAACCACCGGCAACAAAAATTCTGCGCGGCTTATCGCCTTCTTCTTTATGAAGCTCGATCACGCCGAAATCCACGGTCGCAACCAAAGCAGAATGCCCCGCCAATACGCCGAACTCACCCTCAACGCCGGGGATCACAACCATATGCATGGGTTCGGATACCAATTTGGATTCAGGGGAAACAAGTTCAAAATTGATTAGATTGGTCATACTTTAATCCTAAATGATCACTTTTATTAATAAAATCAAAACGTACTAAATTTCCAGTTCAGGCACACGTTCAACACTGGGTTTTGCAGAACCATTTGAAGCAAACTTCCCGCGAAGACCGGTCAAACGTTCTCCCACAAAGTGTTTAGCATCAATAAACGCAGCTGCAGCAAATCCAGCTAAATAAAGCCCCTTATCAGGGAGGCCCCCCTCTTTCCAAAGCCCCCATCCATCACGTCCTTCAAACATATCGCACTCCATTAAGTTATGTTAAATTACCGTATGTTTTACACGCAAATCATACCATTTGTCCAACTTAATGACGAGCAACAAGCTCTAAGCCGCTTCAGCCGCCATTTTCTTGGCCTTTTCAACAACCTGATCAATCGTCCCAACCATGTAGAACGCAGATTCAGGAAGGTGGTCATACTCACCGTCAACAATAGCCTTGAAGCCCTTGATCGTGTCTTCCAACTGACAGAACACACCCGGCGTCCCTGTGAAGACTTCCGCAACATGGAAAGGCTGAGACAGGAAGCGCTGGATCTTACGGGCACGTGCCACAGTCAGTTTGTCTTCTTCTGAAAGCTCGTCCATACCCAAAATCGCAATGATATCTTGAAGGTTTTTATATGACTGCAAAGTCTGCTGAACGCGGTTTGCAACGTCATAATGCTCTTGGCCGATAACGCGCGGGTCAAGAATACGTGATGTAGAATCAAGCGGGTCAACGGCCGGATAAATACCCATCTCGGAGATCGCACGAGACAAAACAGTTGTCGCATCCAAGTGCGCGAACGTTGTCGCAGGCGCAGGGTCAGTCAAGTCATCCGCTGGCACGTAAACGGCCTGAATGGATGTGATAGAGCCTTTATTCGTGGATGTAATGCGCTCTTGCATCTGGCCCATTTCTGTTGAAAGCGTTGGCTGATAACCAACCGCGGACGGAATGCGGCCAAGAAGTGCGGACACCTCAGAACCGGCCTGCGTGAAACGGAAAATGTTATCAAGGAAGAACAAAACGTCCTGGCCTTCTTCATCACGGAAATATTCCGCCATAGTCAACGCAGAGAGTGCAACGCGTGCACGCGCGCCCGGAGGCTCGTTCATCTGACCGAAACAAAGGGCCACTTTTGAATTCTCATGATCGCCGACCTTAATAACGCCCGCTTCGATCATCTCGTGGTAAAGGTCGTTCCCTTCACGGGTGCGCTCGCCCACACCGCCGAAAACAGACACGCCGCCATGGCCTTTTGCAATGTTGTTGATCAATTCCTGAATGGTAACAGTCTTACCAACACCGGCACCGCCGAACAGGCCAATTTTACCACCTTTTGCGTAAGGACAAAGAAGGTCAACTACCTTAATCCCTGTCACAAGCTGCTCTGTTTCCTTCGCTTGATCGGCGAAAGACGGCGCTTCGCGGTGAATGCCCCATCTGGCTTTCGTCTTAACAGGCTTGCCTTCATCAATCGGGTTCCCCGTTACATCAAAGATACGGCCCAAAACTTCCGGCCCGACAGGAACAGAGATGTTCTCGCCTGTATCAAAAACTTCCTGACCGCGAACAAGACCATCCGTTGAGTCCATCGCAATCGCACGAATAACGCCTTCACCAAGGTGCTGCGCAACCTCGAGGATCAATGTCTTGCCGTCATTTTGTGTTTCAAGCGCGTTAAGAATAGAAGGAACCTGCCCCTCTTCGAATTTCACATCGATAACCGCGCCCAAAATCTGCAATACATGGCCTTTTGCGCCGCTTGCATTTGCTGGCTTTTTCGCCGGTGTTTTCTTCGCTGGTGTCTTTTTTGCTGTTGCCATTGTGTTAGTCCTTCTTTTAAATCTATTACACTATTAATTCCTGCAGCTTCGCTGCTAAGTCTTCGCCCTTGGGCGCCTCGCCGTCAACGCGTGATCGGGGCGCGACCAAAACAACGCCATAATCGCCTGTAGCCACGCGGTATTGTGTTGCCTCATCCACATCAAAAACGTCTTTTAGACCCTCAGGAG
The DNA here is from genome assembly GCA_964350695.1 of uncultured Micavibrio sp. Lineage (GTDB taxonomy): Bacteria > Pseudomonadota > Alphaproteobacteria > Micavibrionales > Micavibrionaceae > TMED27. Next base: position 48,718 of record CAYGKM010000009.1, on the reverse strand, counting down.
ACCGTTTTCCACTATTCATGCCATCAGCCATAACGATCTCCTTTCAAGCAGTTAGACTTACAGGGCTTCCGCACCTGAAATAATTTCAATCAATTCTTTGGTAATATAGGCCTGACGAGCGCGGTTATACTGCAATGTCAGATCATTAATCATATCGCCGGCATTACGGGTTGCATTATCCATCGCGGTCATCCGCGCGGCTTGCTCGCCTGCCGCACTGTCAAGGAATGAGCGGAAAAGCTGCACACCCAGATTGCGCGGCAAAAGCGCTTCCAAAATCACTTCTTCTTCCGGTTCGAATTCATAAGGAGAGTTTAAAGCTCCTTGAACCGCCTTGCCCTCAAGCTCTTCTTCAGATTTTTCGGGAAGCGCGAAAGGTATAATTTGTTGCAATGTCGGGGTTTGCGTAAGAACAGACTCGAAAGAGTTATAGATCAATGTACAAACATCAAACGCGCCTTCCTCGAACTTCTCGAGAACATATTCCGTGATTTTATTCGCTTCCGCGAACTCCATACGCTTTGCCGCCATAAGACCGATAAAGCTCTGCCAGATCTTGTCGCCATGTGCGCCGCGCAATGCATCACGCCCTTTGCGGCCAACACAGATAATAGAAACGTCCTTGCCTTCGCGGATAAGCGCGTTGATTTTCAAACGCGCCGCTTTCACAAGGTTTCCGTTAAAGCCGCCGCAAAGCCCGCGATCAGCCGTCACAACCACAAGCAAATGCTTCTGATCGCTGCCTGTGCCAACCAAAAGCTTCGGGCTGTTATCATTCACAATAACATTCGACGCCACGCGTGAGAGCATCGCTTCCATTGCCGTGGCGTATGGCTGTGAAGCCTCGGCCTGGCTTTGTGCACGCTTAAGCTTGGACGCCGCCACCATTTTCATGGCGCTCGTGATCTTTCTTGTCGATTTGACCGACTTAATACGGTCTCTGTAATCGCGTAGACTTGGCATTAGATGTCCTTAAATTAAGCGGCTTCTTTTGATCCGGCAAAACCTTTAGTAAAGTCTGCAAGGAATTTTTTCATCTTCTCTTCCAGCTTCTCATCAAGCTTCTTCTCTTCACGGATTGTCTCCAGAATGTCTTTGCCGTTTGCACGAATATTCTCGAGCAAGCGCGCTTCATATTCTTCGACTTGGTTTACTTCGATAGTATCAAGATATCCTCGTGTACCGGCGTAGATCACGAAAACCTGCTCTTCAACAGGAAGCGGTGAGTACTGAGGTTGAACCAAAAGGCGGGTCAAACGCGCACCGCGTGCGAGCAATTTCTGTGTAGAGGCATCCAGATCAGACGCGAACTGCGCGAACGCTTCCATCTCGCGGAACTGCGCAAGCTCAAGCTTGATCGTACCCGCAACCTGTTTCATCGCCTTGATCTGCGCCGCAGACCCAACGCGAGAAACAGACAGACCCACATCAATCGCCGGACGGATCCCTTTAAAGAACAATCCTGTCTCAAGGAAAATCTGACCATCTGTAATCGAAATCACGTTCGTCGGAATATAGGCCGATACGTCTCCACCCTGAGTTTCAATGATCGGCAAAGCCGTCAATGACCCGCCGCCATGCTCATCCGCCATCTTAGCGGAGCGCTCAAGCAAACGGGAGTGAATATAGAACACGTCACCCGGATAAGCTTCACGGCCCGGAGGACGGCGAAGCAGCAACGACATCTGACGATACGCAACAGCTTGTTTGGAAAGGTCATCATAGATGGCCAAAGCGTGAAGACCGTTATCACGGAAGTATTCGCCCATTGTACAGCCTGTATAAGGCGCAAGGAACTGCATAGGCGCAGGATCGGAAGCTGTCGCAGCAACAACGATAGAATATTCCATCGCACCTTGCTCTTCAAGCTCACGCACAAGCTGCGCAACAGTTGAACGCTTCTGACCGATAGAAACATACACACAGTAAAGGTGCTTTTTCTCATCAGACGCTTTATTCACTGTCTTTTGGTTAATAATCGCATCAACCGCTACGGCTGTTTTACCTGTTTGACGGTCACCAATAATAAGCTCACGCTGGCCGCGCCCGATTGGCACAAGCGCATCAACGGATTTCAAACCCGTTTGCATCGGCTCATAAACGGACTGACGCGGAATAATGCCCGGCGCTTTCACTTCAACACGTGACATCTTCACGTTTTTAAGCGGGCCTTTACCGTCAATCGGGTTACCAAGACCGTCAACGACGCGCCCAAGCAAACCTTTACCGGTCGGCACTTCAACAATATTGCCTGTACGGCGAACAATATCGCCTTCTTTAATGCCGCTATCGCTACCGAACACAACAACACCAACATTGTCCTGCTCAAGGTTCAAGGCCATGCCTTTGATACCGGATGGAAATTCAACCATCTCACCGGCTTGAACATTGTCCAAACCATAAACGCGGGCAACGCCGTCCCCGATTGACAGCACTTGGCCGATTTCCGCGACATCGGCTTGTGCGCCAAAATCTGCAATTTGTTTCTTCAGAATCTCGGAGATTTCTGCTGCTTTGATTTCCATGTTTATACAACCTCGCTTAAGTTGGAATGAGTGTTTTCATTAGCCTGAACCCCCAGCGCACCCTTTAAGCGTTCAAGCTTACGGGCCACAGAGGCATCAATCATTTGTGAACCGACGGTGACAATCATGCCGCCGAGAATACCGGGCTCTACCTTCATTTGCACGGAAACGTCTTTACCAAGCGTTTTCGACAATGAGGCTTCTAAATCTTTTTTCTGTTTCGCGGTCAAATCCTGCGCCACAGTCACATTCACCGATGTTTCACCACGCTTTTCTGCAAGCTCTTCATGAAAGGCTTCAAGAATGCGGCCAATCGCGCCCATGCGGTTATTCTCAACCAATACGGACAGGAAGTTTTTAGTCACAGTTTGAAATTTGGCTTTATCGCTAAGGACGTTCATCGCGTTCATAAGATCGCTTTGGGAAACAAGGGGGGATTTAATCGTGGCTTCCAGATCCAATGAGTTTTGAATCATCAATCCAAGATCCTTAAGATCTTTTTCGACTTTATCGACCATCTTCGCGCCTTCGGCTAGCTCCAATAAAGCATTGGCATAGCGCTGCGCGACAAGATAAGAGGCTTGGCCTGTAGATGACACGTATGGACTCCCTGATATTCAACCACTTTGAATTTTGTTGTGCAGGATTTAGCACAGCATTTCAGCGATGACAAGGGCAAAAAACAGCCATTTTTCACAAAAACAGACGAGTTAAATTTTCATTCGCGAACAGCGTAAAATCAAAAGCTGAAAATCTGTCTGGATTCAATATCATAGAGGCCGCTCTGAAGGCGAGAAGATGAAACGCATAAATCTCGAGTGTTCTTCGCCCGCAAAATTGAAACGCCCAGAACGCAGCCCCTTTTAAATGGGGATAGGTCTGCCCCTTAAAACCATGGAGCAGAAAAACCACCGCCCCCATACCCGTAATAAGCGCGCCGAGTTGCACAGCGCTTAAACTCTCCATCAGCATGGCTTGCATCAAAATATACGCGCCCGCACTGCCCGCGACGAACATCCAGTATGGCCGCGGCTTCATTTCCAGCGCGCTCTTATGGCGGCGCATATAGCCCATCATGGCAAAAAGAATGCCGATAAACCCGTATTCAACAAAAATCATCGACGGCAGGCTCAATAAAACGCACAAGAAAAACATCCCCGCAAAAGCTTCATGGTTCCGAAGCCCCCGCATCATGACCCAATCAATCGCGAATCGCGCAAAAATCAGGGTAAACAGGATATTGACGGGGAATATATACCCGCCCGTGATGATCGCGCTCAAAAACACGGCTATTGCCGCGCTCCACCATAGCCGGGGGATCTCGCGGGTATTCGCATAGCCAATCAGGAAAAACCATATCGGCACGCATAAACGCCCAACCACGCGAAACCATGCCTCTTCGGGAAAAAAGAAATACCCCACATGGTCAATCACCATCAAAAGAATCGCCAGCGTTTTCAGGAGATCATAACTCGTGAGGGCTTTCGGCAGGGTTTCGGTTTTTAAAACGCTCATCCCAAGTTGACCCATGACCATTGAAACAGCCCGTATCCTTCACGCCCCAGATACACTGCCGCCGCCATAAACGCCAATACATGCACGGCATAAATCTCGAGCGTATAGCGCCCGCAAAACTTTAAAACACCCGCCAGCGGCAAAGACCGGAACGTCAGCGGCTTGAACGGCTTTAAGGTGTATAGACACACCGCCGTAACCCCGACGGCCATGACAAGAAGCTGTATCTGGCTAAACCCGAACAGCAAACTCTGTATCGCCAGATAGCTGAACATCGTCGCAAACATAAACCCGCTGCGCTCGCGCTGCCTATCCTCGCCCCAATGCCGGCACATATAACCAAACACCGCAAAGAGCAGCGCATGCGTACCGAATTCAAGTACAATGGATGTCGGGATGCTCAAAATCGCCAGCGCCCCGAAAGACAGCCAAAACAGCGACGACCCCTTTTCAAAAAACGGCATCACCTTATCTATACAAAGCCGCACCAGCGCGATACTCAGCAATATATTCAGCGGGAAAATCGGCATACCGGCCGGGATATGCGCCAGCGCCAACAAAGCGCCCGCCCCTAAAAGCTTCGGCGATATGTCGCGGCTGCGCGCATAGCCGATCAAAAACAGCCATATAGGAAAGCTTAAACGCCCAATCGCCCGCCACCATAAATCATCAGGGAAGAAATACATGCCGATATGGTCAATGACCATCGTCACCACCGCGAGGGTTTTCAAAAGATCATAAGATGTAACATCGCGCGGAAGAGCTTTATTCATCTATAAAGTGTCTTACAAAAAGCTCATCGGATCAATGTCGATATAGATTCGCACCGTGGACGGACATTTAACACCCCCCACCCAATGCGCAATCGCGGCCTGCACGTTTAAATTCTTATCCGCCTGCACAAGCAAACGATAACGATATTTCCCGCGAAGCCGCATAAAAGGCGCAGGCGCAGGGCCTAGCGTGGAGATCCCTTCCGCGTGCGGCGCGGTGCGTCCCAAAGCTTTGGCAATTTCAATCACCTGCCCTTCATCACGCCCCGCAACAATAATTCCCACAAGGCGGCTATAAGGCGGCATATGTGCATGCTCTCGTTCGGCGGCTTCCGTCTCTAGGAACGGATCGCGCAAACCTTCGGCCAGCGCCTTCATGATGCGGTGATCGGGCATAAAGGTTTGCAAAATCACCCTGCCCCGCTTAATACCGTCTTTTTCCTCACGCCCCGCACGCCCCGCAACTTGGTGGAGAAGCTGATAACACCGCTCCGCTGCGCGAAGCTCTCCGCCGCCAAGCCCCAGATCCGCATCAATCACGCCCACAAGCGTCAAGTTCGGGAAGTGATGACCCTTGGCAATAATCTGCGTACCGATAATAATATCGACCTTCGAGGATTTAATATCCTCCAACATCCCGCGCAAAACCTCGTTATTCTCCGCCGTGTCGGAGGCCAGCAGCATGATATTCGCTTCAGGGAAGTAATGCTTCGCCTCTTCAAAAATCCGCTCCACGCCGGGGCCGCAAGCCGCCAAACTGTTCTCCTCGCTGCACTCAGGGCATTCCTTCGGCGTGCGCGCCGCAAATCCGCAATGATGGCACTGCAAACGATCGGAGGATTTATGCTCCACCAGCCACGCCGTGCAGCGCGGACACTCCATCCTATGCCCGCAGGTACGGCACAGGGTGAGCGGCGCATAACCGCGGCGGTTGAGGAAGAGCAGCGATTGCTCATCGCGCGCCATCGTCTCTTCAATCGCCGCCTTTAAGGTGGGGGAAATAAAATGTTGCGCATCGGGCTTATGCTCTTTATCGCGCATATCCACGGCCTCGATATCCGGCATCCGCGCCCCGCCGAAACGATCCGGCAGCGTTAGATGCTGATAGCGCCCAAGCCACGCATTATGAATGGTCTCCAGTGATGGCGTCGCCGACACCAGCACAATCGGAAACTTGCCCAGATTCGCCCGCACCACCGCCATATCACGCGCATTATAAATCACGCCATCTTCTTGCTTATAGGCGCTCTCATGTTCCTCATCGACAATAATAAGCCCCAAATCCTGATAGGGAAGAAACAGCGCCGAGCGCGCCCCGACAACCACTTTCGTATGTCCTTCCGCCACGCCGCGCCACGTGGTTTTACGCGCACCTTTGGACAGATGCGAATGCCACAAAGCAGGCGCGCACCCAAAGCGCGACTTAAACCGGTCCAAAAACGCATTCGACAGCGCAATCTCGGGCAGCAAAATAAGCACCTGCTTGCCCGCCTTTAAGGCTTCGGCCACCGCTTCGAAATAAACTTCCGTTTTTCCTGCGCCCGTCACCCCGTCAAGCAGCGCCGCGCTAAACGCATTCTTCTTCACATTGTCTTTCAGATGATCGGCAATCGCGTCCTGATCCTCGGACAGCGTTGCGCCTTCGCGGTGCGCATCGGGCTTCTTACACGGCGCAGGATCGAAAATATCCGTCTCGTTCACAAGCCCCTTGCCAACCAAACCCTTCACAACCCCCGCACTCACCTCGGCTTCACGGGCAATATCGGCGGCAATGCGCGCCATGCCATCAGACAAAACATCCATCACGGCCTTTTGCTTCTCGGTCAGCGTCAAACCGTCATTGCGAGGAGGCTTTTGAGACGACGCGGCAATCTTGTCTACATCGGGATTGCTTCTCTGCGCTCGCAATGACGCAGAGATTTTATACCCCTTCGCAGGTTTCGCAGGATCCAACCCCGCAGGCACGCTCAATGCCATCTTCAGCACAAAGCCTTTCGGCGACATCGTGTATTCCGCCACCCAATCAATGAAGCGCATCATCTCTTCGCGCATCGGCTTCGCATTATGTTTCATCACAACGTTTTTGAGCTTCTTCGGGTTCACATCCCCCGCAGGCTCGCCCCAAACAACGGCCGTCACCTCTCTGCCCCCAAGCGGCACAACCACATAATCACCCACAGCTACCTCAAGCCCCTCCGGCACACCGTAATCATAGGCTTTATCAATGGGAAGCGGCACAAGCACAGCCATGCAACGCTCCGCCGCGGCCACCGGCTGCGTCTCTTCAAAAAGTTGGGATTGCTTATTTGTTGACATAACGAATTTTTCTACTGTAAAACAAACCTATGTTAGACCGTTTAACACATTTCGCAAACAGGCTTATGGGGGAAAGACCTGCCCATATATCACCGCCGAATCACGCATCAATACCAGTCAAAAGATCGGAGCTTTGCGCATGGGTCGGCATAATCAGCACAAGCACTGGCGGTCCGCTGAACCTCAATTCATCTGCAATTATTGCCGCAGAACGTTATGCTGCGGGTGTGAAGAACATAGACATCGCAAGCGGTCTCAAAATGGTCGCAGACCATATCGGCAGCTTCAAAGGGCGCACCCCGGAGCAAACCCGAGCATATAAGGACGTAAGCAGGGCCGTGGAAACAATGAGCACCCTTATAGGAAATTGTCTTCCTCAGCCAAAGCCGCAGATCACCTCATTGGATGAGAATGATCTTCTTATATCCTCAGACCTACTTATTCCGATTTATAGGCACCATAAATTGTTAAATGCGACAGCAAGATCAATCGCTACAATCCATCCGGGGTCTGCAAATATACTGAATTTCTTCGCAAACAGCTTCGTAATAAACCTGCCCGCAGATATTATCGAACATATGTCGGTAGAAGACATACAAACCCTCGGAAAAGAATATGCCCTTTCCGATATCATTCCGGCGCATCTTATAAAAGTGCCAGCACCTGATCCGCACAACCCCACGATAATGTAAATCCTGCACCGCCATGCCCATAATTATGGATGAGCGGCGTGCCATCCGCGCAAGTCTCTTTCTCTAAACGCACTTTGGGGCGCATCGGGCGCAAGCCAACCCGAACATCTATGACTTCAGGCTCAGCCAAAAGCGGCTCAAACGCGCCCGCCCATTTCAAAATCTCGCGCGTTAAGCCTTCATCAGGCGTGCGCTCCCATTCATGTTCATCAAATGACCCGCCGAGCAAAACCTGACTTCCCCGCGGATAACAATAAAACTTATTTTCAAACAGCGCCGTATGCTTTTTCACACCGGGATTTCTCACCACCACCACCTGCCCGCGCGCAGGATACACGGCCGTATCGGGGACAAAATCACGCGCGGCAACCCCTGTGCAGTTTATCACCACATCAAAATCTGCGGACACCTCTTCAACCCCCGCAACATCGCGAATCTCATACGCGCCGCCTGCCGCCTTAAAACGCGCCATAACATAAGGCACATATTCATCCACCCCCATAATAAGGAGCGGCGCGGTAATCCCCGATCGATAAGGCGCAGGCACTTCGTGCGGCTCAAGCACGCGCGCGCCCTCATACCGATCATACCAAAACGGGATCTCGCCCTGCGCGGCCCCCGAAAGCTTCTGCCAATCGGCAGCATATATCCCCGCCGCTGGATCATTTTGCAAAGATTTCAAAACCTCGCAACTCCGCAAGAACCAGCCGATACTGCGTTCGCTCTCCTCGCACCCGAACGGATAACACGTCGCCCCCGCCGCCCAGCTTGTTGAGCGCTCAATCGGCTCGCGGCTCATCACGCGCACATCATGCCCCGCCTCGGCGAGAACAACCCCGCTCGTCAAACCAATAATCCCGCCGCCAATGATTCCGATTTTCATACCTTGAAGATTCCTCCAAACCCTTTATACAAAAACAGTAACAGTTTTAAAGAAACGCATAAATACGGCGTTGTTTGATTTTGTGTTTTCACAAGGCGCAAGCGACGACGAATAGAAGCCCACTATTTTAGAAGCGCAGCAACGCTGTGAAAACGCAAAAGGAAACAACGCACATGAAATTCTTCGTCGACACTGGTGACATTGATGAAATCAAATCTTTGGCCGGAACGGGCATGGTGGACGGCGTCACAACCAACCCCTCCCTTATCGCCAAATCAGGACAAGATTTCAAAGAGGTTATCCAAGCCATTTGTAAAATCGTAGACGGCCCCGTATCCGCCGAAGTCGCCGCCACCGATTACGACACCATGCGCAAAGAAGCAGAAGTGATCCGCAAATGGGGCGACAATATCGCCGTAAAAGTGCCGCTCACCGAAGACGGCCTGCGGGTATGTAAAGAGCTCTCCGATGACGGCACAATGGTGAATGTAACGCTCTGTTTCTCCCCCGCACAAGCCATCCTCGCCGCCAAAGCAGGCGCAAGCTTCGTCTCGCCTTTCGTTGGACGCCTTGATGATATCTCTAGCGACGGCCTTCAGCTCATCGCCGATATCGTGCGTATCTATGATAATTACCCGAATTTCGACACTGAAGTGCTGGTCGCCTCCATCCGCAACCCGCTTCATATCGTCGACAGCGCCAAGATGGGCGCGCATGTGATGACCAGCCCGCCAAGCGTCATCCGTCAACTCTATAAACACCCGCTAACCTCATCCGGCCTCGCCGCTTTCGTTGAGGACTGGAAAAAGACGGGCCAAAGCATTCTATAGATTTACATATTATTTTATTGCGTGAAGATAATTATTAAGCTATAAACTCACTATGGCAGATAATAGTCAAATGCCCCCTAAAGCCTTTAAAAAGGCTGCAAGCTTAAGCCCAGCGGAAGAACTCATTCCTACCGCCCCTATTCTTACGCGTGAAAACCCCTTAGTTTTTGAAACACCTCATAACGCGGCAGGCGCCGTCAGCATCATGGCAAGCACCTATGGTATCTACGGTCTACTCGCAGGACAAAGTGATGCAAAAACCTACGCAGCGTGCGTGGGCGTTGCCATTGCAGGATCGCTAATCAGCACTCGCCAATCCATGCATGTCCAGATGTATATAGAAAATAGAGAGTTTCAATTTCAGGATTTAACGTTCTTTGGAAAACACACAAAATTTAGCCCCCTTGAAATAGACAAGATGGACATAACCATCACAGAAGACGGGCATTTGAGGTTTTCACAAATAGGACGCGGAAACGCTACAATGAACAAAAGGCACTTTAAAGATGACGCCGCGATAGAAGACTTCAAATTAATGTTTGATACTTTAAAAACAGTTTTTCAGAACAACCCAAACATTAAAACATATGCAGAAGCCGCTGCGATCTTAAAATATGAAATGGAGCTTATGAATTTAAGGGATTCTATAAATGCGTCCTCGCCACCTGATGACTCTGCATTAAGAAACGAGCCTGCCGCCTAAACCATTTTTCCCGCAGCCCGCTTTGTGATAGAATCATGGAATGTCTGATACTCTCACGCAAAGCCCCGCCGATACCATGATCTCCAAAGACGAAGTCCTGACCTTCCTCCGTGACAATCCAAGCTTTCTGGATGAAAACCCTGACGCTTTGGAATTACTTCTGCCCGAGAAAAAACGCCCCAAGCGCGGAGAGGTCGCGGATTTCCAAGGCTATATGATTGAGCGCCTTAAAACCGCCAAAGATGAAGCCTTGCAAACCACGCGCGAAATCGTCGAAAGCTCCCGCGCCAATATGAACAACCAAGCCCGCGTCCATGACGCTGTGCTGCGACTGCTCGAAGCGCGCTCTTTCGAAGAATTCATCCACTGCATCACCATGGATCTCGCCACAATCCTTGCCGTCGATATCGCCGTTCTGGTTGTGGAAGCCGACGGTCAAGACATCCCGCATATCCAGACAAACGGCATCCGCATCGTCCCCGAAGGCACGGTCACAAGCTGGATGAATGGCAAGCCCGTCCTTCTGCAGGATAATATCAGCGGCATTGAGGCCATATATGGCGGCGGCGCCAGCCTCGTAAAATCGCAAATTTTGCTGCATGTTGGAATCGCCATGGATACGCCCCCCGCGATTCTCGCATTCGGCTCCCGCGATGCCGACACCTTCGCCGAGGGACAGGCAACAGACCAAATTCTGTTCCTGACGAAGGTCATCGAAAGGGCTTTCCGCACATGGCTGAACCTTCCGGGATAACCCCCCTCACCCTCCAAAGCTGCGCCTCAGATCTCGCGGAAAAACTTATGCAATGGCAGGATTACCTGCGCCATGAAAAGCGCGTCAGCCGCCACACGCTCCGCGCCTATAACGGCGATATTTCTCACTTCCTAAACTTCCTCGCAAAACATCTAAACACCCAAATCGGCCTTGATGACATCGGCAATATCACAATTCAGGATTTCCGTGCGTGGATGTCGAAAAAGGCCATGGGTGAGGATCGTAAAAAGGGCGTAGGCAATGCAAGTCGCGCCCGCAGCCTGTCTGGCGTTAAAAACCTGCTGAGTTGGCTGGATAAAAACGGGATAGTACATAACCCCGCAATCTCGGCCCTCAGAAGCCCCAAGCTCCCGCACAAACTCCCCAAACCCATGCAGGAACAACAAACCAGACGCCTCATCGAAGAGGCGGATTTACTGGTCAAAGAAGACTGGATCGGCCAGCGCGACCGCGCCCTGTTCACCCTGCTTTATGGCTGCGGCTTACGGATAGACGAAGCCCTGCAGCTCAACATCCGCGACATGCCGCGCGATGGATTCTTGCGCGTTATGGGGAAAGGCTCGAAAGAGCGCCAAGTCCCCGTGATCGACATCGTTGAAGATACGCTCCAAGCTTATCTGGAACAATGCCCCTTCCCGAGCGCGCCGGATCGCCCGCTCTTTGTCGGTACGCGCGGCGGGCGGCTCAATCAAGGCATAGCCCAAAAATCCATGCGCTCGCTTCGCGGCGTCCTCGGCCTGCCCGAAAACGCAACGCCCCACGCCCTGCGCCACTCTTTCGCAACGCATCTGCTGCAAAACGGCGCAAACCTTCGGGAGATTCAGGAACTCTTGGGACACTCAAGCCTCAGCACAACCCAGCGCTATACCGAGGTTGATATGAAAGAGCTGACGCGCATCTATAAAGCCGCGCATCCTCGAAATTAAAAATTTAAATATGCAGTGGGCGCTTGTGAACCGCCAAAGCCGCTTCCTTCACCACTTCCGTGAGGGTTGGGTGAGCGTGACAGGTCCGTGCGATATCTTCCGCCGTACCTTCAAATTCCATGACACTCACGATTTCTTGGATCAAATCACCAGCGCCCGGCCCGACAATATGTCCGCCCAAAACGCGGTCTGTCTTGGCATCCGCCAAAATCTTCACAAACCCATCGGTTGATCCCATCGCGCGCGCGCGGCCATTCGCCATGAACGGGAACTTGCCCGCGTTATACGCAATGCCCGCTTCTTTAAGCTGCTCTTCCGTCTGCCCAACATTGGCCACTTCAGGCCACGTATAAACAACGCCCGGAATGCAGTTATAATCAATATGCCCGCTTTCACCCGACAGCATCTCCGCCAGCACAACGCCTTCGTCCTCGGCTTTATGCGCAAGCATCGGCCCGACAATCACATCACCAATCGCGTAAATCCCTTCAACGGATGTCTCGAAAAACTCATCGGTTTTAATCTGCCCGCGCTCGGTCAACTCAACGCCCGCTTTTTCAAGCCCAAGCCCTTCCGTATAAGGCTTACGCCCCACAGCCATCAGCACGATATCCACGCTCATCTTCTCTTCCGCGCCGCCCGCAGCAGGCTCCATCGTCAAATCAACGCCCTTGCCGCTTGCCTTCGCGCTCGTCACTTTCATGCCGGTTTTAAACTCAACGCCTTGGCGTTTGAAAATTTTCTGCGATTCCTTACGAACCTCACCGTCCATGCCGGGCAAAATCTGGTCAAGATACTCAACCACAGTGACCTTCGCGCCCAAACGACGCCAAACAGTGCCCATCTCAAGGCCGATAACGCCGCCGCCAATCACGACCAATGATTTCGGCACTTCGGATAGCTTAAGCGCGCCCGTCGAAGACACGATTCTTTTTTCGTCAATCTCAATACCGGGCAGCGAAATCACATCTGATCCCGTCGCAATCACAATGCTTTCGGCTTCATATTCGTCTTTACCGATTTTTACTTTGCCCGATTCAACAATCTCTGCCTTGCCAACAAGATGCGTGATCTTGTTTTTCTTGAACAAAAACTCGATGCCTTTGGTGTTGGCTTCCACAACATCATCTTTAAATGACATCATCTTTTTCAGGTTCAGTTTCGGCTTCGTATCAATACCGATCTCGGCGAAATGATGCTCGGCTTCTTCAAACTTCTCCGATGAAGAAAGCAAGGCTTTGGAAGGGATACAACCAATATTCAAACATGTCCCGCCAAGCGTTTTTTCTTTCTCGACGCACGCCACTTTCATGCCCAGCTGCGCTGCACGAATCGCGCACACATATCCGCCGGGGCCAGCGCCAATTACGATTACATCAAATTTTTCAGAAGCCATTATTTCGTTATCCACACTAAGTTAAAAACATTGAAAATTTCGCTAATACAAATAGAGCAAGCGCCACCAAAAAACCACCCCAAATAAATTGTCATAATTTTATTGACACATTAGATCATACTCATGTAAAAAGCCTTTAAGTTTAAAAAATACAGGGTCAGGCCTTAAACTTTATGCGCACTCAAAACTCTTCTCTCCTTTTACCGGAGATTTTAAAACCCAACCCTACATTCCAGATCATCGAATTTGATGATCTGAGAACTGCGATGAAAGAAGCAACCTTCGGCCCCGACCTCCAGGATCAATTCGCAGCGGCGCTTCAAACCGGCGGAATTATCCGTCTCGTGCGCTCCGTTCAAGAGCCTGAATACGGCCTCTACACGCAAGATGCCGAAAGCCTGAAAGCCGCGCCTGAAATTCTCGCCGGCAACATCAACACGACTCTTGATAAATCCGCGCACCGAAACTTTCAATATGTGACCTTCTCTTTAGCGCATAAAAACCCCGCCCATCCTTTAAATACGGATTACATCGCCCAATGGCGCATCCATCTGGACGTAAAGGAGCGCGGAATTGCAGTTGGCAGTATCAAGTTCTGTGTAAAATCCCGTAATAAAAATGCACCGTCCCGCGATGAATGGGAAGAAAACGTAAAAAACTTTTCACAGCAAGAGGGCTTCAGCGCGATCGCGGATAAATATGACGAAGCCCTGCCGAAGTTCTTGCGCCAAGATCACGAAGACCTTGCCAACGCGATGTTCGTCACCAGCGTAAACCCGGTCTCCAGATCCGGATATAACGGCATCCAAACCCGCCGCAAATGGGGAGTCGAAGTCTTGCATAAATTCTCACATGACGTACAACTCGCCGCCTCGCCGGCCCTCTTGCCTTTAGCATGGAGATATGAATTCGAGGACGAGGCCGAAGGCTTCGGCTTAAAAGGCGTTTTTGGCAACATCAGAGGGGCGCAGCGGGACTTCCAATCCATCATAAACGGCGCATTGGATGTCCATAAAGCCCGCCTCATCCAAGAATATATGAAAGCCGGAAAACCGCTGCAGCGCTCCTCCCTGAGCAAAGCCGCTTTTGGCGAAAGCTCAACCCTCGGGAAATTTGATAAAAGCTCAAGCCTTCACAAACACAACCAAACCCCGCATGCGTTAAACATGGGGCATATCCGCGATATGGACCTTCAGGTGAACGATTATTTCACACATCAAAGCCTGCTCATGGGACTCGCTTTGCTCTTGCAACAACTCCCCGAAAAAGGAAGCGCCTTCCCGCAAGACTTTGATCGCGACCGATATGCGCCGCCTGCCGATTCTGCCGTCACTTGAATTTGCTCTAGATATCGGTAAAAAACCGCGATAGCGTGGGTATATGATCGATTCCCCCACCATCTACGCCCTCATGCAAGCCGCCGTTGATATTGTATCCACCAGCCCGCACCCGACAAACAAAATCGCCGCCACCATCGCCGGACTGGACGGGCATGGAAAGCCTTTCGCCCTGTCCCGCGTCAACCATTGGCCGCCTGTGATCGCCGAAAAAATCGGAACAGAGCCTGATATCGGCAGCTCCAGCGGCACAATCCACGCCGAAATCGCATGCATTCTGGCCGCCCCGCAAACCGCCGGCGCGCAGCTCTTCATCACCGATCCTCCCTGCCCCAACTGCATGAAAAACATGGCAGAAGCGGGCATAAGCGCGCTGTATATCGACCATAAAGGATTCGACAAAGACTGGGCAAAACGGCGCGGCGAAAGCTTTGATAAAATGTCGATGCGCATTGCCGAAAAGGCAGGGCTGGACGTCTATGTCATCCATCGCAAGGAACAGCGTTTCGAGATCATATCGCGCCACGCCCAAGGCTATAAACCGCCTGTCGAAAACCCGCCCGACATCAAAATCTATAGCGGCAGCCTCGAAGACCTCATCACGCAAAGAGGCGCGGCGAGCGATGATGTTTTTACCCTCGCCATCGCCGCTGACCCCAAAGGCACGCGTGTATCGGTTCAAGCCGACCGCCACCCGACAATCGGCTACACCTCTGATACCATTGAGGAAAAAGACGGAAAATACAGCTTTATGCTCCAACCTATCAACAGGGTCTTGATGGTGGCCTCGAAAAACGGCCTGAAGATTAAGCAGCTTTATTCCAGCCGCTGCCCCACCTCGCGGGAGCTTGTGAATGTTGTCGGCGCGGGGATTGCAGCGATAAAAATCGGTGACAAAACCGCCGCGCGCGACGAATTCGGCCCCCAAGCTTTAAAGCAGCTTATAGATGCGGGAATTTTAAACTTATCTTAAGGGCTGCGCTGGTATATTATATCCTTGAGGTTAAATAACCATTCTTTAAACAATCCAGGACAGACACATTATGCCAGTAGAAGAGCGTTTCATCACATTTGATTTGGCCGAAATTTATAAAGCCGTGATCATCAAATGCACTCAGGACGAGTTGGAAAAACCACCTGAAGGCAAACTTAAATCCATCGAAATAGACGAGCAAGATGCGAATAAAGCCGACATCATCTATTTGAACGTAACAACGGCCAACGGGGACGAGCGTTTGAAATATGACCGCACCTTCTTTGCTTTGGGCCTTGTGTTTTATTGTCAGGGCAGCGGCATTCCTTTGCCCAATCGCGGCACGAAAACACTCAAGATTTTGAATGATAAAATCATTATGAAGATCGAGCTTGAAAAAGCCGCTTAAAAACTGAAAACCGGGATAAAGAAAAGGCGCTTCAAATGAGCGCCTTTTTTATTCACTATGATTTGATGAGTTTAAATCTCAAGCACCAAACGCGCAGGATCTTCAAGCGCTTCTTTAATACGCACAAGCGTGCTCACCGCCTCGCGGCCATCGACAATGCGGTGATCATAGGAAAGCGCAAGATACATCATCGGACGCGCCTGAATTGAGCCATCAGCCATCACCATCGGACGCTGAATAATGTTATGCATCCCAAGAATGCCCGATTGCGGTGCATTCAAAATCGGTGTCGACATCATAGAGCCAAACGTACCGCCATTGGTGATCGTAAACGTGCCGCCCATCATCTCGTCCATGGAGAGCTTACCGTCTTTTGCGCGCGTTCCAAGGTCAATGATCTTCTTCTCGATATCTGCAAGGCTCATCTGGTCCGCATCACGGATAACGGGAACCACAAGACCTTGCGGCGTAGAAACCGCCACAGAGATATCATAGTAATTCTTGTAGATAATATCTTCGCCGGAAATCTCGGCATTCACCGCAGGAAATTCTTTCAGCGCATTCACGGCTGCGCGCACAAAGAACGACATAAAGCCAAGCTTCACACCGTTTTTCTTGACGAATTGATCTTGGTATTGCTTACGAAGATCCATAACCGCGCTCATATCCACCTCGTTAAAGGTCGTCAACATCGCGGCTGTGTTTTGCGCTTCTTTCAAACGGGTCGCAATCACGCGGCGCAATTTCGTCATCTTCACGCGTTCTTCACGCGGGCCAACCTCGCGGGCCGCCGCAGGGGCGCTCGGTGCAGCAGAAGGGGCTTTAGAAGCCGCGCCTGAATCAATCGCTTTTTGCACATCTTCTTTGGTCAAACGCCCATCCTTGCCAGACGGCGTAACTTGAGACGCATCGAGATTATTATCTGCAAGCATCTTACGCACCGCAGGAGAGGTCTTCGCTTCCGCCCCAGACGCCGCAGGGGCGCTCTGTGTCTTCGCAGGGGCTGGCGCTGCAGCAGCGGCAGGAGCAGCTTTCGCCTCTTCCTTGGGAGCTTCGGCCTTCGGCGCAGGGGCAGGATCATTCGCAACCGCGCCTTCATCCATCTCGCCGAGGAGCGCGCCCACTTCAACCGTTTCGCCTTCGCCAACCGTAATTTTCGCAATAACGCCATCCGCAGGGGCGTTGACTTCCAATGTCACCTTGTCTGTTTCAAGCTCGACAATCGGCTCATCAGCTTTAACAGCTTCGCCTTCTTTTTTGAGCCACTGCGCGACAGTTGCTTCTGAAACGGATTCACCAAGGGTGGGGACAACGATTTGAGTCATGTTTTGCCTATTATGCGTTGGTTGTTGTTATGCATGAAATATTTACGCGCTCTGGGACTCAAAGGCAAGCCCCGACATGGCATAAAACGTTTAAAAATGCGTCCAGCCCGAGCGTTTGAAGCTCATCTTCTTGCCGTTCTCATCAAGAACCTCAACGCCCTCGCCCTCTTCAAAACGTCCAATCACACTAAGGCGCACGCCCGCTGCTTCCGCGGCCCTCTGGAAGCCGGCCAGCTTTTCGGGCGCAACCGCCATCGCAATCTCGTAATCATCACCGCCCGTAATCAGCGCTTCGGCGGTAATCTTCTCAACATCCACCAAGGCTTTGGCTGCCGGCGAAAACGGAATTTTCGAAAGCTCCACCGCAGCCCGCAATTTCGATGTTTCACAAATATGCCCGAGATCGGCAAGCAAGCCGTCCGAAACATCCACCGCCGCATTCGCATATTCACAAATTGCCGCAGACAGAGCCACGCGCGGCGTTGGTTTATGACACGCCTGTAAAAAAACATCGGAATCAACAATATCAAGCGTCCCGAGAAGCACCTTCACGCCCACGGCGGCATCCCCTATAAAACCCGTCACGACAACCAAATCACCGGCCTTTGCGCCGCTACGCCGCACGGCTTTGTCAGACGGCACCAATCCCGTAATCGTCAGCGACACAAGCAGCGGCCCTTCCGCCACGGTCGTGTCCCCGCCCGAACAAAACACATCGAACTCTTTTTGATCTTCCGCCAGCGCCGCCGTGAACTCTTTCACCCACGCTTCATCGGGAAACTCCGAAAACGCCAAATTCATCTGATAGCAATACGGCTTTGCGCCCATCGCCACCATATCGGAGAGATTCACCCGCAAAACCTTATGCGCGATATTCGCGGGACTTTCGTTTTTCAGGAAATGCGTCCCGCCATTCAATGTGTCGGAGCTGATCACCAGATCATACCCCACAGGCACTTTCAGGATCGCCGCATCATCGGACAACCCCGCTGCCTCCGCACGCCCATGGGTGAGCGGCAGAAAATATTTTTGAATCATCTCGAATTCATTCATCCTCTTGCCTCTCTTCTTCAGGCTCCGCCCACAACTTCCAGAAATGATGCACCGGCCCCGCGCCGCCCCACGGCTTTTCGCCCGCAGCTTCCAGCGCGTCGGCATGGCGAATGCATTCGGTGATATAAACCTTCGCCGCGCCCACCGCCTTTTGCACAGGCAAGCCTCTGGCCATATAGGCCGCAATCGCAGCCGAGAGCGTGCAGCCCGTGCCATGCGTATTCTTGGTATCAAAACGGCGCTTCTCGAATGCCTTCGCGCCGCTATCGGTCGCCAGAATATCAATGCAGTTCGCATCCTTGCGATTACCGCCCGTAAGCAGCGCCGCTTTCGCGCCTAGCTTCGATAAATCACGCGAGGACTCACAACCCAGATTAAATGCTTCCTCTTTATTCGGCGTAATAATATCCGCCAGCGGGATCAATTTGGTTTTCAGCGCATCCATCGCAGGGCGATCAATGAGCGCATCCCCGCTCGTGGAAATCATCACAGGGTCAACCACCACATTCGGCGGTTTATATTCTTCCAGAATTTTGACAATCACTTCGATGCTCTCCACATCGCCGACCATGCCGATTTTCAAGGCATCAGGAGGTACATCATCAAAAATCGCGCGCAGTTGCAGCTCCAGAAATTCAGGGTCAACCTCATGCAAGCCCTTAACGCCCATGGTGTTTTGTGCGGTCAGCGCCGTAATCGCCGCCATGCCATAGCATTTAAGGGCCGAAAACGTTTTCAAATCCGCTTGAATGCCCGCCCCGCCCGATGGGTCTGAACCCGCAATTGTAAGAACTCTAGGTATCAAGATAAGGCCTCCAAAAACGAACGTGCTGCGCGCTTAACGTCGTCAGCTTCGCTTATAGCGCGCATCATGGCAAGCCCGTTTGCACCCGCCGCCATAACCGCGTGTGCATTTTCAGGCGTAATCCCGCCAATTCCAACAACCGGCACAGGCGATAGGCCCGCAATCTCCGCGAATTTTTCCGCGCCCATGACGGGCTTTCCCTTATCCGTTTGCGTTGGATAAAACGGCCCCGTGCCAACATAATCCACCACTTGCGCGTCAATCGCTGCCATATGTTCAGGGGTAAAGGCCGTAAGGCCGATAATCGCCGCCTCGCCCAGCTTCTCCCGTGCCTCTTGCGGTGAGGCATCCCCCTGCCCCAAATGCACGCCCGTAGCGCCGCTCGCAAAGGCCACGTCGATATGATCATTCACAAGGAACGCCACGCCGCGCCCCTTAAGCAGCTCTGCCAGCAGCGCGCAATGCATATGAATTTCGGGCATATTCCCCGATTTATTCCGGTACTGCACCATTGTAACCCCGCCATCCACGGCGGCCATTACCACACCAACAATATCCCGCCCACCGCATGCAGCAGGATCGGCGACAAAATAGAGGGAGAGGTCGAAAGGAGGTCGCACTACTTTACTGAAAGCGCTTCATCAATCAGCTTCTCTTGCTGCGCTTTGTGACGACCCGCAAGACCCGTCGCAGGCGCCGCTGCGGCTTCACGTCCTATATAAAACGGACGATCATTCTTCATCTTCAGCTCCTTCAAAACGGCCTCGATGCGGCGATCCACAAATGTCCAGTACCCTTGGTTTTCAGGCTCTTCCTGACACCACACGAATTCCGCATTCTTGAACGCTTTCAGTTCCTCAACCAAAGCCTCATGCGGGAACGGATAAAGCTGCTCGACGCGGATCAGTGTAATATCGTCAATTCCGCGCTCGCGGCGCTCCGCCAATAGATCGTAATAAACCTTACCCGTGCAAAGCACGACGCGTTTAATTTTATCGGCTTTCACGAGGCTTTCGCGATCATCATCCCAAAGTACGCGGTGGAACGTGCTGCCTTCAGTAAAGTCTTCCACTTTCGAAACAGCCAACTTATGCCGCAGCAAAGATTTCGGCGTCATAATCACCAAAGGCTTGCGGAAATCACGCACCATTTGGCGGCGCAGCGCATGGAAATAATTCGCAGGCGTTGTGCAGTTGCAAATCTGCCAGTTATCTTCTGCTGCGTTTTGCAAGAAACGCTCGGGGCGCGCCGAGCTATGCTCCGGCCCTTGCCCTTCATACCCATGCGGCAAAAGCATTGTAAGACCGGACATCCGCAGCCACTTTGATTCTCCCGAGCAAATAAACTGGTCAAACATCACCTGCGCGCCATTGGCAAAATCCCCGAACTGCGCTTCCCAAATCGTGAGCGTCTTGGGATCAGCCAATGAATATCCATACTCGAAACCAAGCACAGCCATCTCGGAAAGCGGGCTGTCATGCGCTTCAAAACGCGGTTGATCCTCTTTAATATGCTGCAGCGGAATATACTTATTCTCGTTTTCCTGATCATACCAAATCGCATGACGATGCGAGAATGTGCCGCGCCCGACATCTTGCCCTGACAAGCGCACATCAAATCCATGCTCAAGCAATGACCCGAACGCAAGCGCCTCGCCCATCGCCCAATCAAACCCTTCGCCGCTTTCCAGCATTTCGGTCTTCGCATCCAAAACGCGCTGCAGCTTTTTATTGATGTTAAAACCATCCGGCACAGCCGTGAGAACCTTGCCCACCGCCTGAAGCGTATCATCCGAAATCGCAGTCTCACCGCGGCGCGCACCATCAGGCGCAACATGCATCCCTTCCCAGGCACCGCCCAAGAAATCCGCTTCATTCGGTCTATAGGTTTTGGTGGCCTCGAACGCATCATCAAGCTCTTTGGTGTTCTCATCCACCATCGCTTGCGCTTCATCCGCGCTCAGCACTTTCTCCGCAACCAACTGCGCAGCATAAATTTCGCGCGCTGTTTTTTGCTGCGCAATTTGTTTATACATCAAGGGCTGTGTGAACGCAGGCTCATCGCCCTCATTATGCCCAAAGCGGCGATAACAATACATATCAATCACCACATCACGTTTAAACTTCTGGCGGAACTCCGTCGCAATCCGCGCAACATGCACAACCGCTTCCGGGTCATCCCCGTTCACATGGAAGATCGGCGCCGCAAGCATCTTCGCAACATCCGTTGAATATGGCCCTGAGCGGGAGAATTTCGGCATCGTCGTGAAACCGATCTGGTTATTGATCACAATATGGATCGTCCCGCCGACGCGGTATCCGGGAAGCTCTGAAATCATAAGCGTTTCTGCCGTAATCCCTTGCCCCGCAAAGGCCGCATCGCCATGAAGAAGAAGCGGCAACACGGTCGCATCTTCCGACCCGCCGCGCTGAAGCTGTTTCGCGCGTACTTTGCCGATCACAACAGGGTTTACAAATTCAAGGTGAGACGGGTTCGCCGTCAAAGACAAATGCACATTATTGCCGTCAAAATCACGGTCGCTCGATGTTCCGAGGTGGTATTTAACATCCCCCGATCCTTGCACATCATCAGGCGTAGAAGACTGCCCCTGAAACTCCGCAAACACCGCCGTAAAAGGCTTGCCCATCACATTGGTCAGCACGTTCAAACGCCCGCGATGTGCCATGCCCACCACGATCTCCTGCAATCCGAGCTGCCCGCCGCGCTTCATAATTTGTTCCATCATCGGGATCAGCGCTTCCCCGCCATCCACGCCAAAACGCTTCGTACCGGGATATTTCTTATGCAAGAACTGCTCAAACCCTTCGGCGGCAATCATCCGGCGCAAAATCGCTTTTTTGCCCTCTACGGTAAAGTCCGTCTTGTTGCGCGGCTCTTCTATACGGGCCTGCACCCAATCAATTTCTTCCTGCATCGTCAAATGCATGTATTCCACGCCGATCTTGTCACAGTAAATCTGCTTAAGCGTGCGAACAAGCTGGCTTATGCTCACTGTTTCCAATCCCAAAACGCCGCCAACATAGACGGGGCGATCAAGATCCGCGGCGCTAAAGCCGTAATGAGAAGGCTCAAGCTCGGGGAACGTACCAATCTCTTTCATGCCCAACGGGTCAAGATCGGAAATCATATGCCCATGAGAGCGATACGCCCGCACAAGCTTCATCGCGCGGATAGAATCCATCGCCGCTTGCTTGGAATCCTCTGCCGAAACTTTGCCGCCAGCAGGCTTCGCATCATTAGCAGGCTCCGCAGGGGTCATCCCGAAACGGCGCGCCGCACGTGAGTTTTCCATCGGCGTCCAGCTCGCGCCCGCAAGGTCGCTAAGAGAAGCCGCCTCTGTCTCGTCCAATCCACCGAAAAACTCCTGCCAGCTCGCATCCACCTTTGAAGGGTTCGTTAAAAACTCGCCATAAAGCTGCGCGATATATTCGGCGTTCGGGCCGGAAAGAAAAGTCAGGTTTTCAGATTGTATTGCCATGGGTTTTACCTTTTGAAACGGTCTCAAATTCTGGATGTATAATGGATTTAATGTTTTGCAAAAGCAAGGTCAAGCGCGATGCGTTTTTTCGCGATATATCCCCCGAATATTTCCAGAGGTTTTTGTTGACAAGCGTTAGTTTATTATGCAAATAAAGCACTCAAGGAGAAACACATGACTAATATTTGCAAATTTCACGCCGCAGGAACCCTCGTTCACCTGGAAGAAGTCGAAGGCGAAAACGGCTTGCGCTCCGTCATAGTAGAAAAAGACGGCGAGACAAACGTTGTAGATCTGCGTGGTCTTTGGGGCCGCGTTGCCGGATATGACCGCGCCTCTAAAACTGTTGCTGTCGATGTAAGCGCTGCGCCTTGGAAAGACGCGAAAAAAGAGCTGAAAAATACAGGGGGAAATAAAAGCCCATATTTGGGGAGGGCCGTTGTGGAAGCCAAAGACCTTACCGCCACAGGTATGCAAGGTGCGCACCGCATCACGAAAAAAGGCAATATGGTGGTTATTGTAAACTCGCCCGAAGTTGATGTATCGCAGCCTCTTCCGCCGCGCTAACATTCATCGGCTGATCGGCGTCATCTTTCGCAAAACCGCCAACGAACTTATTCACAAACGCGCCAAATACGCCGCCTTTATCACTTTCATCATCAAACTGCCCGAACTCGCCATGCGCCTGCGCCACAGTTCTCGCAATCCGCATCAAAGCCCGTTTAAAATCTTTAAGCGCGTCCTCATCCAGCTTCGTTGAAAGCAACGCCGCCGCCATTTCCGCCTCATCGCACACCCGAAAAGAACGATCCGCCCAGCGCGGCCACTCAGGCCTCATCGTCAAGCTCTGCTTCATCACCGCCGCCGTAAAGGGCTTATCTTCATGCGCCTTGGCAATCGCCTTAAGGCACAGCTCCAGCGCCGCCATCTCGCGCTCGTCATCGCTTTCCCCGTCAACATCATCGGCGTGGCTGATAAAAACCCCGACCTTGTATGGCAACGACGCCAAAAGTTCGAGTTCACTGCCTGAAAATTGTGATAAATCGCTCATGCTCGCCCCTTAAGATGCGTATTTAGTGCCCATAGCGGCCGCCAGAGCGTTCAGCGCCTTGCGCTCGTTTAAAGATATGCGAAGGAATTGGTCGAATGTCTTACGGGGACCGTCCGAAAACTTGCCCTTGATCACGCTCATAATATAAAGCCCGTAAACCCTCAACTTGTCGGAGAAGGTCATATTCTCATACTCACGGAACGCCAGCGCCACCGCCTCGGAAATCTCCATCAAGCGGCTGACATATGCCTTCACTTCGTTTTCCGGTGCATGCGCCCGCAGAACATCCAGCGCCGCTTCCGCCTCTTTCGGCACATTATTGATATGCGCCGTCCACTTCTCCCATTCCCCTTTACGGTTCACGGTTTCTTGCATCACATATTGCAAAAGCTCGGAGCCGAAAACCTGGCTCGCGAACCCGCTGATTATGTTGGAAAGCGCCAAAAGCTCTTTGGCATCGGCCTTATTGCCGCCTGTTTGATCGCTCACCGATATCCAAAGCCCGACCCGATAGGGCAAGCTGACGATATTCAACCGCTGATCAGGGCTGAGGTTCTCAAGGATATTGGTATTAATAAGGGACTCTTCGGTCATAAATTTATCTTACATTGAAAGAAGATAAATGGAAACCGAAAGAGCCCCTGGGAGATGAGCAAAACTATGGAGATTTTTATAAAGCCTTTGAGGGTGGGTGTGGGTGTCGAGGGTTTGGGGTAAAGGCCCGATTATAAAAACGCTCCATAGCTTGCTGCTTGCTTAAACCTTAATGTTAGTGGTTAGTTTTAGTCGTTCATTTCTAGCCTTAAAAAGGCACCACCAAATCAACGTAATAAGCGACGTTGTTTGGAATATTGTCATCAATGATATTCACCATTGTGAAAACTGTAATACTGATCGCAATTCCATATATAAAGTTAGACATTTCAAATACTCCCTGTTTTTTTTGATCTGTCCGGCGATTAACCCGCGCCGGTCTGTTCCTATACCAAGATATATGCAACCCTCATGCCATATTTTACGTAATCCATTATATGGCTTAAGTAATTGATTTAATTGTGTTTATAACTTGATCGCATCCCAAAAACGCGGCAAAACCTGCCTGCACTTTCTACCACGCGGTATTATTTTCCGTAAACATTGACAATATCGGCGCTATTCTGTAAAAAAAACCAAGAAAAAATTAGAGCTGTAAAGAACGCCCCATGGATGAATACAACTTCAGACTACGCGCAAGAGCCGCAATCATTAACGATTTCTCAATTACGAATGATAGCGCTATTAAAGCTATTATCGACAGGGCTCTGGATTCCATAGAGCCCAGCACGGCCGACCAAAAAACAGATTTTAAAGCCCTGATGGAGCCTTTTATAAAATCCAGAGCCCCCGCAAAGCAAGATAACGCGCCGCCACCACAAAGAAAAATGCATGGCCAAAGACACCCGAGCGATCGTGAAATTTTTCAAGCCATAAGAAATGTTCATGAAAAAACGGGGTATTATCCAAATGCGGCAACAAAAATTGGCCTTCCGGAAGATTGCGTCGGCTACAGCGTTGTTGCTACAACGCTGCGCGAAAGAGGCCTTACACTTAGCGCCTTTTACGAACATCAATTAAAACGCATAGACAGCCAAAAAACCGCTCAAAGCGCGCCGCCCGATATTTCATTAAAAATTCAGGCCAGAGCAAAAACGATTGCGATGAAACTGGATAACGCATTCAATCATGCAAGTAACGGCAAACCGCAACGCATACCATTTTATGCAATGTTTAACACTATTGCGCTCCACGTTATGATTTATGAAACAGCGCCTGTTGACGATCTTTTGGGCGTAGAAATTTCAAAAATCAATACGCTTTTTGGCACCGGTTCCATTATCGGTTTGAGAAAAGCCGGGGCTGAAACAGGCATTGGAACACTCGAAGATTTTGCAATCTCCACAGGGTTTGTCCGCAAAGACGATAACGGCGAGCTTCAGCCCATCCTTGCATACGAAGATGCCCGCCTCTAGCGCAGGGCCTCGGCATAGATATCTGATTATTTGTATGAGTTCTCGTAAAAAATTGTGTTTAAGGTTCAAAATCATCTGAAATATCGGTTCGGATGAATGCCTCTTCGGGCAAAGCCTGTAAAATCTCGGATTTAACCTTCGCGAGTTTATTTTCCAAAACAGGCCGAAGCGCGCTAATACCCTCATAGAGCAAAACACCCACGCCAACAATTTTACAGGTCGTATCAGCGGCATCGCTCATCACATTAAAAAGATTCCCCAAAACGCCGCCCACTAAAACAGCGCCGCTTCCAGCAAGAATAAATATTCTTTTTGAAGGGTCATAGATACCGGTGCGAGTTCTGATTTCACTACCTAAAAGATCGTAAAAATCACCAAACGTAAACGCATCAACATACTCAGAATATGCGTTTACCGCGCCCTCACGCAAACCCAAATACTGCTCTACAACTCTTTGCTCGTCTTTATCTAACATGCTGCTACTCAATGATTAAGAACGCAGACTATAAAACAATAAAAAATTATGTCAATGAAAACAAGACATAAGACTTAGCGCAAACCTTCTTCAATCTCGCGCTCGCGCATCGGCATAGCGTCAATGGCTTCGAACACCGCGCTAATCTCGGGCGCATCCCTGAACCATTGATCTTTGACCCGCCCGTCTTTCCCCACCAAACTAACCGAGAATACATCACTGCGCGCGCCCAAGACCTGCTCGAAATATCGGGATTCCCCGCGCTCGTCCAAAATCCGCGTATCACGGCGAAAAATGCTCAAATCCGCAATCGTCTCCATAACCTGACCGTGATAATGGATCACCACCATATCGCGCTCAAACAGGCCGTCTTTCCGGCCTTTTAACACATCGAGAAAATCCATAACCTTGGGGTCATACTCATCGCCCGTAATCACCAGCGCCCGCGCCGCATACTGCAAATCATCAAACAGCACACCTTGCGCCCGTGCAAGAGGCACAACCGCCAGGCACAAAAAAGCGGCCATAACAAAGCCGCTTAAATGTATTTTTAAATAGGAGAGCATGATCTACGCCGCTTGCTTGATCGCTTCTTTAACCGCGATCCCAAGACCCGCAGGGCTTTCAGATACAACGAAGCCCGCATTGCGCATCGCTTTCATCTTCGCTGGCGCTGTGTCGTCTGACCCTGAGATCAAAGCGCCCGCATGGCCCATACGCTTACCCGGAGGGGCAGTCGCACCAGCAATAAAACCGGCAATCGGTTTCTTGTTCGGCAAGGACGCATAATATTCCGCCGCTTCAATTTCCGCTGTTCCGCCGATCTCACCGATCATAAGGATGCTTTCTGTTTCAGGATCGTTCATGAACATATCAATACAATCAATAAAGTTTGTCCCGTTCACCGGGTCGCCGCCAATTCCGATACATGTGCTCTGACCAAGGCCAACCGCGCCTGTTTGTGCAACCGCTTCGTAGGTCAAAGTACCTGAACGTGAAACAATCCCAACGCTGCCACGCTTATGAATGTGACCCGGCATAATCCCGATCTTGCATTCATCCGGCGTAATAACGCCCGGGCAGTTCGGCCCGATAAGGCGAGTCTTTGAACCCTTCAGCGCCGCTTTTACCTTCACCATATCAAGCACAGGAATCCCTTCGGTGATACAGATCGCCAGCGGCACTTCCGCTTCAATCGCTTCAATGATCGCCGCCGCCGCATATGGCGGGGGAACGTAGATCACGGATGCATCAACGCCAACCGCGTCTTTTGCTTCTTTCACAGTGTTGAAAACAGGAAGACCAAGATGCTCCTGCCCGCCCTTTTTCGGCGTCACGCCGCCAACCATGTTCGTGCCATAAGCAATCGCTTGCTCAGAGTGGAATGTCCCTTGCGAGCCTGTAAAGCCCTGACAAATCACTTTTGTTTGTTTGTTTACTAATACTGACATATTAAGCAGCCTCCGCCATTTTCGTTGCTTCCACGACCTTGCTGGCCGCATCTTCGAGATCATCCGCAGAAATAATCGGCAAACCGGAAGCCGCCATCAATTCCTTACCCTTTTGAACATTTGTCCCTTCAAGACGCACAACCAACGGCACGCTCAAATTCACTTGCTTCGCCGCGGCAATCACGCCCTCGGCAATGACGTCACATTTCATGATACCGCCAAAAATGTTCACCAAAATGCCTTTAACAGCAGGGTCAGACAGAATGATCTTGAACGCTGTGGTCACGCGCTCTGCTGTTGCGCCGCCCCCAACATCCAGGAAGTTCGCAGGCTCGCCGCCTTTAAGCTTAATGATATCCATCGTCGACATCGCAAGACCCGCGCCATTAACCATACAGCCAATATTGCCGTCCAAACGCACATATGAAAGCTCGTTATCCGCCGCCAATTTCTCGTTTGCGTCTTCTTCTGTTTCATCACGAAGAGCCTTGATATCAGGGTGGCGATAAAGCGCATTGCCGTCAAAACTCATCTTCGCATCCAGCGCCATAACATCATCACCAACGGTGATAAGCGGGTTGATCTCGACGATCTCGGCGTCCAGCTCCATGTAGCATTTATAAAGATTAGCGAACAAAACCTTCGCGCTCTCGGCTTTCGCACCGCTCAGCTCAAGGCCTTTCGCCAATTTATCGCCATCAGCCGGAGTAAAACCTGCCACAGGATCAATCGCTACGCTGATGATTTTCTCGGGGTGGCTTTCCGCCACTTCCTCGATATCCATACCGCCTTCGGTCGAAACCATAAACGCCACTTTGCTCTGAGCGCGGTCAAGCACAACCGAAAGGTAGTATTCTTTTTCGATGTCCACACCGTCCGTCACATACAAACGCTGAACCTCTTTCCCTTCAGGGCCTGTCTGCTTGGTCACAAGCGTTTTGCCCATCATCGCTTCGGCAGCAGCCTTAACCTCATCCACAGTCTTACAAAGACGAACGCCGCCCTTACCTTCCGGATTATCCGTGAAATGCCCTGCGCCGCGTCCACCTGCATGGATCTGCGCCTTGATAACAAACAACGTCGTTCCGTTGGCCTCTAGCGTCTGCGCCGCTTTAACCGCTTCGTCAACGCTCATCGCCGGAATGCCGTCAGGCACAGCCACATCATATTTCTTCAAAAGCTCTTTGGCTTGGTATTCATGGATATTCATGGATTGGTACTCTCCAACTGGGTTTAGAATCTCTACCCACATGATTAAAGCTGCGCCGCATCATTTTCAACCCGTAAAACACAAGTGAATGCGTGAAAACCGCATTTTTTCCGTAAATATTAAATATTTATTAAAGTTTCATAACCATAATGTGCAGTATGAGTAACTATATCCGGTCGTAAAAGCCTCAACACTAATAAGAGAGCAATACACGGAATAGGACGGTAACAAAGGGTTTCAATGGCTGGCGATAAAACCATAGATGGTACAGTAGAAATACAACCGATACTGAATGCAGTATTGGACGGCGACGTCGCTACAGCAGAAACCCTCGCCTATAACTTTTTCGAAGGCGACACATCAAGACACCAAAGAGAACAGCTCAACCTTGGCCTTCAAGGTATCAGCACCTTTATAACCGCCAATTCACAAAGCACCGACGCAGGCAAAAGAGAAAAAGCCGCCCGCCAACAACGCGCCATGCAAAGCGTTATGCACATCGCGGAGCAGCAGAACCAAGAAAACAAAGCCCTGAATGATAAAATTGATAAGATGCGCTTAGAATATCAAAAGACCCTATACTTGATTGATGAACTCGAAAAGCAAGGGCTCCTTACCCCTGAACAAGCCAAGGCACATAGAGAAGCTCTAGAAAAAAGCCAAATAGATATAGAAAAAACCCTTCGAGAGGTTAGTGATACGAAAGCCCTTGCACAGCAAAACGTAAAAGCCCTGGATGCAGTTACCACAGATCTGGAAGACAGAGGCTTGTACTTAGGTAGTTTATCAAAAATACGTGAAATTGACTCCGAAGCTGTCGTCATCTCTTTGGAAACGCCTCTAGATACAGCCAAAGTTGGGCGCTACATCGTCTTCAAGGACGAAAACGGCGAGTATCAAATCAAAATCACAACGGAAAAAATCAATAATTTTGCAGAGCTCGTTAATGCCAAAGCAACAACAACACTTTCTCTAGAAGATATTCAGCCTGAATCCTTAAGACAAAGCATCATGCAGAGCATAGCCGCACAAGAAAACGCGGGAAAAAAGTTTGGCAACGATCTAGCTGGTTTTGAAACAGATGGATACAACAACCTGCTCAAATACATATACAAACAAATTGAAAACCACGACGAAAACAACCCAAGCGACAAAATAACCCGCGACGGATTTGTTGAACTTTTAGACGCATTGGACAAGGTTTCAACGTCCGAAGCCACACTAGCAAACCTAGAAACAAAATTAAGAGAGTTAACAACTGCAAGAGAAGAGCTTTTAGAACGAATTAATAATAACGCCATCGAAAATGGCGCCGCGCAAATTGAAATAGACAGAATTAATTCAGAGTATGAAGCAACAAAAAAAGATTTAGAAAGAGAAGAAATAAAAGTTTCTGACGCGTCAATAAGAGTTAACGAGATAAGAGCCCGCCTCGAACAAAACACCGCAGAGGCCAAAGAAGTACAACAAGAAGTAACCGAAACAAGAGAAGAAATTATTGCGGGGCTACAAGCCAAATACGCTTCAACAGATCGTAAAGAAATCCTCACGTCAAATTATGAAGATATTCAACTCAGAGTAGGCCGCAACTTGTTAGGGCTGGCTAAAAACATGGGGATCACGGTTGACTCCAGAGAGCATGCCCTGAAATTCATGGAACAAAACCCGAACCATAAACTCACACAAGCATGGAATAACTACATAACAGCTGAAATTGATGGCGTAACACGTCCCTTAGTTCAAGATGAAGCCGGCTTGGTCTATTGGGTCGATGTTAACAATAATAACAAAGAGCATTTACTGGACACAAAATATTACCCCGAAAAATATGCTCTTGCATACGACCCTGATAAGCCAAGATTCTGGTTTGATGAAACGCCTATGCATCCCCGTTTTGCAGAAGGGTTTAGAGAAAAACTCGATGCCGATACACAATTAACCACCGCTCAAGCCATCGCAGATACTGAAGTATGGGTCGCACAGAATCAGGAGCGCCGGGCTGAAGAATGTATAACGGCAGACTCAGATGAAAAGCTGAGTGAATGTATGAGCGCTTTTCAAGATGCGTCTGCAGCGCACGCGCCGGAAATCATCCAAGAAATGGCAATAGACACTTTAACGTCATGGAAGCAAAACATTGAAGATGTAACCAATTCCATTAGAATACCAAAGCTATTCGGCAACGAAGAAAGCACTGTTAAGCCAACCGTCACCGCAGCCAGCTCAAGCATGGACAACCATGGATAACCCCGAATTTTGACAGCATTACCGAAAATGATGTAGAATAAAGGGGTAAGCAAAAATTTATAAAAATAACAATAAAAACAAAGATTTAATTAATTTTAGGGTGTAATAAATGGCTAACCCCACAGGCAGAATAGGATCAATAGCAGGCTTGCGCGACGAACTCGCGGAGAGCGGCATGCTACACCGCGTTAGCCCTGATCAGCTTTCCAGCGTGCTACACGACCTTCCCGGGCTTCCAAGTTTAACAGACGCCGATAAATCCGCCGCGCTGAATGCCCATATGGCGCGCGCCCTTGATGCAGATTTAGGGCCTGAAGAACAAAGAGCCATCGTCGGCTCTACGCTTGAGCAATTTTTCCCTAATCATAATATTAAACCCGCAGAAGACAGTATCATGACTCTTTTGCTGGGGAACGAATCTGCAATTAATGCAGCGGCATCCGAACAAGACACACAAGAAATTGACCACTTGGGCATGGATCCATGGGCAGATAGAGCCTATGCACTGCGTGTTGAGGCACAAGTGAAACAATACATGAATGATATTGGCAGCCAGCCTGTTTCTCTAGACGACCTGAAGCACTTTGCCGCGTTCGCAGGTGATAAAGCAGGAATAGCACCCGCACATCTGCTCGAAGCTTTATACGATAAAACACAAGAGCCTAATCCTTTGCTGAAACTCGAAGAAAAACCTGAGGTAAAACTTGCATCCGTTGAAGTGCTGCCAGAGCCGAAACCAACCGAAATTACGTACGCCGCCTCCTCAGGGCCAAGCAGAGACGCATCTCTCAGCTTTAACATGTAAACATCCCGTTAAGACTTTCTTAACCCTCAATCTTTATAATGTAAGAAAATAAGAAGATTAATTCTTACAAATTGAAGAAACATGAGGGTGTTACATAATGGCTGATCCTAAGGATCAAATCCCACCTATTAATGAAGAAGTAACCGCCAAAAACTTGCCACCAATCAGCGATGGCATGCCCACAGACCTGCGCCTACGTGATCAAGAAGAAAAACCACCCGCGGAAGAGCCCCCTGCCGAAACACAAGAAGCTGAGGAAGCTGAGCAAGACACATCAAAAGAACGCGAAACATTTGAGCGCGCCGCAGCCGGAGACATCCCGGTAGAGGATGTGACCCCCCCCGACACCACCGCAGAAACACGGCCACGAGGCGCATTAAGCACAGAATATGATGCCGTCAAAGACACGCCCAACTCGCGCGAGCGAGCGCCCGCCGTAGAAGTAGAAGAAAAACCCGTGCAACTTCTTGATGCAACAACCCCCGATGGCACACGCAAAATTAAAGACAAAAATGACAAATGGAGCGTCCTGCGCGTCGAAAACCCGCGCATGGATGCTGGTGATGGCTTTGGTATACTCTTAATGGCACTGCTCAAGCTCTTTAGCTCGGATACAAGGGCAGAAGGCTTAAGCATCCTTAACAGCTTCTTCCCGCCCAAAGGCTCAGACCCCAATGACCCTGAGAACGACCCTGTTATTCAGGCTCGTAACCAACGCATCGTCGAATGGGTAGATGACCCGAAAAATAGAGAAGGGTCTATTATCGAGGTTGCAAGAAATTTTAGTAAAGAATTCAACATTGTTAACGTTGTAAACCAACGATCATTGTTAAGACCAGACCTACTTGCAGAGATTTCAGGTGATAGCGCCGAAGCCGCAAGAAAACGCGGTATACTCCAAGACATTGTAAGTGAAGTTGAGCTATACAACCAAACCGCAACAGTAAAACTAGACCCTTATCTGCATGCCAACCAAATGTTTCAAGAATCAGCGCGATTTACAGAAAACCCTGTGAACACTAAAGATTCAGCAGTACTCGGCTTTGCACAAATGAAATTGGCCACCGTAAACGGCGCTTTGAGAAACAGCCCTGAGCTTCAAAGAGCCATAGGGAAAACAAGTGTTACAGAAGCCGACCTCAAAGATAGAGACATGGCAACACGAATTTCAGTGAACCTAATGGGCTATTACACTGAAAAATACGGCTCTCAAGTTGCAGCTTTATTCGCCTATAACGGTGGAGAGGGCGCAATTACAAGAGTTAAAGAACAATTAGAACTAACACGTGACCCTACTGTAGAAGAAGTCATGACCTACTACCAAAAAGACAGAGCAAGAGTTGACGACAACCTAGAAAACAACCGCACAACACAAGCAAATTGGAATAAGGCTTGGGCCGTAGAGGGCTATGAGTATGTTTTGTTAGCATACTCCCCTGCATGGCCAGTAATGGAGCATGTCGAAAACCCCCGTTTCTTCAAAAGTGCCTTTGACGCCGCAGACGCCAAAGCGCGCATGACCGCACTCGGCATCCCGCTCCCAACGCAAGAAGACGCAGCAGTGGCATTAGCGCCCGCACCTGCGGCTACAGCAACCCCAACTCCAAACAAACCATAAAATCCAATCTAAAATTAGGATAGCTTTGAGACTTTTCTGTCAGGATTAAAGGATATACACCTTTTCCATTTCAAAACTCTCGGGTTGATTTCTTCCATGCGTTTTTTCATTCTCTGTCTTCTTTTCCTGTTGCCCGCATCCGCCATGGCGATGCCAAAAGCCACTCCATCAATCGGCGCGCCTGTGTGCGCACAAACGCAGCCGCATAACGCGCGCATCATCCTGCAAAGCACCGATCAAAAAATGCTCTCCTCCGTGCGGAGCTTAAAAGCCTTCGTCGCCGCCCGCGGCCAAGACCCCGCCATGATCAACGCGCTATACCGCGCCTCGCTCAAAACAGGCGTCGATTTTGACCTCCTCATCCTGAAAGCCTCCATGGAAAGCGATCTAGGCCGCCACCTTGAGGCCGCCAACTCCTCCGCGCGCGGAATATTCCAATATATTGACGCAACATGGCTGGGCGTGATGAAACATTACGGCGCGCAGCTCGGCTACGCCAACTACGCCAACGCGATTGAATTCAACAATCGCGGCCACGCCACCGTAAAAAACAACAATAAATATCTGAAAGCCGAAATCCTCGCCATGCGCTATGACCCCGATATCTCGGCGCTCGTAAAGGCCTATCAGATCATCGATGAAACCGCGCAGCTCCGCCAGATCAAGGGCAGCGCCGTGACCACCACAGACCATTACATCACCCATATGCTCGGCATGCCGCTCGCCAAAGAATTCTATACCTTACGTCGCCGCAACTCGCCCTTTACATTGGCCAATATCAGCAACCCCGCAATGCGCGAGGCCGTCGCCATGAATAAAGGATTCTTCTATAGCGGGCGAACCCCCCTCACCGCGCGCGCTTCCTATAAACGCTTCGAAAACCGCGTAGAACGGGAAATAAAGAAAATGACCGCTCTGTCCGATGCCGGAGACGGCTGCTAACCCCCCGGGCCTCCGCGTTGATTTGCGCCCAAAGAAGAGGCGAGCCGATGTCCCAAACCTACAGAAATAGATTTTCTGATCGTATCAAGGTGTAAGGCATGAATAATATGCGCCGCCTTATACAGTTCTAAATCCCCTGAAGCTTCCTGATCTCTTCTCCAACGCCCAAACTCGACAATCTCATCATGAGCGTCCTGGGTATCCCCATCCAAAACGGACAGCTCAACTTCTGCATCATGATAATCATAATAAGTCCTGCAGAACATCTCCACCGTTTCCGGCCACTTCACCTCGCGCCCGTTTATAACGGCGCGCCCGTGGATTGCCTGGCTATCTAATAACTTAAAAAGGTCAGAACCCCGCTTCTTGAGCTGTTCTGCCGCCAATAACCATGCCTCACGCGTTGTAAAATCATTAAGCCACGATTGATCATCAACAAATTCAATAAGCCTATCAATATACCCGTCTGTTTCTTCATCAAAGAGAATATCTTCCAGTTGATCGATCACATCAGACGCATAATCAAACCGCTCTTGCTCAATATCGCAGCGCTCCGCCAAAAGCTGGTGCCGCATTTGCAACGCTCCTTCATAGCGGTCTATTTTTGCCGAAGCCATAAGCTCGGCGCGATATAAACGATCACGAATATCCGAGCAAAAGACATTGCTCAACCTGCGCTGAAGAGAAAACACGTTTGAAAAGACATGATCCGCTTTCGTGGTTTTTACAGGGACTTCGGCTTCCCATAACTTCTCGATTTCACCGATAATAAGGTAACGCGAAGACCACTCATAAAATTTTCGATCTTCCGCATAAAGTGCGTTCATCGCTTCATTTCTATCTTCTGCGGAAAAATAATTATCACTGGCCACTTGCGCGAGAACCTTCACCAAGCTCAAAGGCAGCGCATGACCATCATTATCGTGATCGCCGCCATGCATCACATAGGATGGATGCACCCCAATCCCCTCTAGATAATCAAGAATAACCGAAGGATCATACGGCATGGCAATCGGGCCTTTTTTATAGGCCGAATATCGATTTTGCCGGCATTGCAGCCGATCCATAATCTGATCATCGCGCAGACCTGCGGCCCTCCCCCAAGTGTATAAGGGATGATGACCTTGAAGCAGCTTATACTGGACCTCTGCCAGTTCGAACGGCGAGATTTCATCCGTGAATGGAAAACGGGAATGTTCAGACGTGCGGCTACTCATCAAACTCTTCTTAATATTATGAAGAGTCCTTTTTAATATACACTATGGAAATTATCAAGCGGCTTTTTGACTATCGCCCAAAAGATCCTCAACGGCCGCGCGCTCCTCACGAAGCTCCTTATCGGTCGCATCCATTTTCTGGCGTGAGAAATCGCTGATTTCAAGGCCCTGAACGATTGTGTATTTACCGCCCGCGCATGTCACAGGATAACCGTAAATCACGCCCTCCTCGATGCCGTATGAGCCATCAGACGGCACAGCCATGGACACCCAGTCCCCTTTCGGCGTGCCAAGCGCCCAATCACGCATATGGTCGACCGCCGCGCTGGCTGCGCTCGCCGCAGAAGACGCACCGCGCGCCTTAATAATCGCCGCGCCGCGCTGCTGCACAGTCGGGATAAACTCACCCTCATACCATGCATTATCAACCTTAGAAGCCGCATCCGCGCCCTTCACGGTCGCATTTGAAATATCCGGATACTGCGTCGCAGAGTGATTACCCCAGATTGTCATCTTCGTAATATCCGTGGAATGCACACCCGTTTTTTCCGCAAGCTGCGAAATCGCACGGTTATGATCTAGGCGTACCATCGCCGTAAAACATGTGGGGTCAAGATCAGGCGCATTTTGCTGCGCGATCAACGCGTTTGTATTCGCAGGATTACCAACAACCAGAACCTTAACATCGCGGCTCGCATAATCATTCAATGCTTTACCTTGCGGCCCGAAAATTCCGCCATTCGCGGTGAGCAAATCTTTACGCTCCATCCCGTCTTTACGCGGCATTGACCCCACAAGAAGCGCATAATCAACATCCTTGAACGCAACGTCGAGCTTGTCTGTCGCGACAATGCCGTGAAGCAATGGAAACGCACAATCATTCAGCTCCATCACCACGCCCTCAAGCGCGCCAAGCGCAGGCGTAATCTCAAGAAGGTGCAAAATAACGGGCTGATCAGGGCCGAGCATTGATCCATTGGCAATGCGAAAAAGAAGGGCATATCCGATTTGACCTGCTGCGCCTGTAATGGCAACGCGTACTGGAGCTTTCATGGGGAGAATCCTTTGCTTGAAATTAAATCACACCAAAAAACTACCGCCTTTAAGCTGCACGGGCAAGGGGGAAGAAAAATGTATGGGCTTTAATTAATCACAGCCCGCAGGAGGCGGCGGAGAAGGAGGTGGTGAGGATGGCCGCTTGTCGCCGCCGATAAGCGGAGAATACCTTTGCTCATGTTCAAACAAACCTAAATAAGCCGCCCTTTTAATCCCCCAATACATACCGTCTGGTGTTTCAAGGCCAATAGTCCCGAAATCAGGATATAAAGGGGTCTGGCTATCCGATTGATAACTCAAAATCCGCCCGATAACATTGGTAACCAATTTTGCATCAGCAGGAGAAAACGGCCCTAAACAAACATATGAATCACTATTAGGAAGCTGTTTAAAACCTTCATAATCTGTTTGTTTTAGCAAAAGCTTTACCTTGTCTACGCTGTCACGCAGCTGCTCAAAGTCGATATAGCGCTGCTCTGGCCAATTAATAAAATAACGTGGTTGATCATTCACAATGCCGGCCGCAAATAAAAACTCATCAGGACCGCGCATACGGTCTTCTTCGCTCATTTGAGCGCGAAATCCCAAAGACACAGCTTCACCAACAGCATCTGCCGCAATAACGCTGGAAAACGGCGTTTTTTGATGCACAACATAAACGCCGACTTCACCGAAATTCGGCATTGTAAAATCAGCCTTCGAAAGCTCGCAGTCTTGCATTGAAGCAATCACGTCATCGACGTGATCGAAAAACCCTATTTTTTGAAAGCTAGATGTCATAACTCGGAGAAGCTACAATATGAAAAAAGTTATGTCAATTTATTTTGAAGACCGAAGCCCCAAAAACTCAAGCTGCCAGATCATATCCTCTTCCTCCATCGGAAAATCCGTTCCACCTTTGGGATAGAGGATTTCTTTCGGGCTGACCTGCGCCGCCTCCTTTTGAAGCTGCAATGCCATACGCATCGAAAGCCCCGCATGCCAAGCCAGCGAGACAATCGGCTTCGCCGCCTGCATATCCAATATGCTCTTTACCTTCTCGGGCGTAGTCTTGCCCATATGAGCAATTGCCGCCGCCACAAACTCGCGGTCACGCATCGCCAGCGCGTCCGAAACCGTCTCCTCGCTCAACCCACCCTCGGCGATCAACCGCTTCAAACGCTGGCGCGGGTCTTCTTTTTCCTGCTCATCGGCAAAATCCACGCGCCGCCTGAACACCGCCGCGATCTCTTCTGTCGTGTTTTCATCAAAATCACCACGCGTATATAAAAGCTCGCGCACAGACGCGTCCACAAATTCCGCCAATTCCTTGGCAATCGACACCGGCAAAGACTTACGGATCGCAATCGGCTTTTGCCACTCCGGCAAAGTCTTGGCAATCTGCACAATCGTTTGCAGCAAACTCATAGACACCTGTGCGCCCTCATTCGTAATCAGCTCCGCCCCGCCATGGGCGTCTTTGGTTTCGATCACGGCCTCCGAAACATCCTCGGACACCACTTCACGGCCCGCAATCGCCTCCACCACCCAGCTATCTGGATGGCTCTTTAATATATCCAGCAAATCTTCATCCGAAAGCGCCGCGCAAAACCGCAACACAGGCTCGGACACCTCTTGCTCGACGTCCCGCGCAAGCTGCCCCGCAATTTTCGGCGGCGTATGCGCATGATCCTTTAATGTGCTTGAGAGTGCCTTTCGGATTTTCAAAACTTCATCCAGCGCCAGCGTCCCCAAAGCCTGCACCACAAACGCATAAATCTGCGATTGTTTGTCTTGGGAAACATCCGGCAGTAACGCGAATAAACGCTTCGCCAGCGCCATCCGCACGTCTTCATCCGCATCCCCCGCCAGCACAGGCGAAACATGCACAGGCATCGCTTCGTTCTCTGCAACCGCCTTGCGGACAATGGACTCCGGGTCTTTCTCCGCCAGATAATACAGGATTTCTTTATTGGTCTTGGTGCTCTTCGCCAGCGTCAAACGCTCTTTTACATCCGCAGATTGAAGCGCCTCGCGCTGCTCGACATAGCTTTTCGGTTTTTTCTTGAACAGTTTTGAAAACATGCGTGCCATAAACACCAGTGTAGCGCGTAAAACTTAATTTTCACCAATTATTTGGTGCAATTTTCAATCCGATCCCTATATAGTCCCGCCCAAGGAATGAAACATGAAACAAAAAATGAAAAGCGATAAACTGATCCAAGACACTATTCTTCAACTTCTTGAAGAACAGGGTCAGAAATTCTCGATTTGCCCGTCTTTGGTCGCCAAGGCACTGGAGCCTGATGAACGCCTCTGGCGCAGGCTCTTAAAGCCTATCCGCCAGCAAGCCGCCCTCCTCGCGCAAGCCGACATGATGGTCATCACCCGCAAAGGCAAACCGCAAGACCCAAACGCCGAGATTAAAGGAATTATTCGTTTCGCACGCGCGGAAAACACACAGCCGGAAGCGTAAATTTATAAATTATCAGGGCCGAAGGAATCCGGCAAAAGCTCGTCCATAGTATAACTTTTTAACAAATCACCATTGCGATTGAAAACATGGATTCTCGTCGCCGCATCGGCAAATTCACGAATGCGTTGGCGACACCCGCCGCACGGCGTACATAATGCGTCTTTAGGACCGACAATCACGAT
Source organism: uncultured Micavibrio sp. (assembly GCA_964350695.1). Lineage (GTDB taxonomy): Bacteria > Pseudomonadota > Alphaproteobacteria > Micavibrionales > Micavibrionaceae > TMED27. The sequence goes on along the minus strand of CAYGKM010000009.1, from coordinate 9,265 downwards.
ATCCTCGATCTTCACTTCACCACCCTGCTCGGTAACCCCCGAACCAATCGCATTCGCCTCGGCGCACATCCCGAGGGGGTAAGCGGCATTCTCAACATTCACCCCCGCATATATTGTCTCATTGCCCTTAAAGCGAAGAGCGGACGCAACTGGATGCTTTGAATACTGCGCATGCGCGTTGGGCATAACCTTCGACGCGGCCTCAAATAGCTCTCGAAGGTGCGGCTCTACTTTATCTGCTGGAATTGCTATTGTCATACTCATATCTCCTGATGTGAGCGTGATATCAAAAATAAAAAATTATGTCTATTAAATTCGCATTTACCGATTAAGATAATCCGCCGACTGCATCTCCAACAGCCGACTAACCGTGCGGTCAAACTCGAAAGAGTGATCATGCCCGTGATACAGCCGGTCAGGCGGCGCATCCGCTGTAATAACAACCCGCGTTCCCGCCTCATACAGCGCATCAATGAGCGTCATCAAGCGCTTGGCTTCATTCCGCCGATCATATTTGAGCTTCGGCACATCCTGCAAAAACACCGTGTGATACCGCTTTGTCAGCTCTATATAATCCTCCGCGCCGTGCGGCCGCTCGCATAATTGCGCAAAACTCACCCGCGCCACGCCCTTTGCCGCCGCCTCAATCACAATCTTGCGCTTTTTCACGGTGAAGCTCTCTGATTGCGGCTGCTCCCCATCGGTCAGCGCCTTAAACGCCGCATCCGCCTTACGCGTTGTTGCCGCCCCCAGAGGTGTAAAATAACTGCCCTCTTGCGCCAGAAATTCTGTGCGATAATCGGTCGGGCTATCCAGATGGAGCACGCTCTGCCGCTCTTTTAAAAGCGCGATAAACGGCAAGAAACGATCGCGCTGCAAGCCGCCTTCATAAAGGCGGTCAGGCTCCCAGTTACTCGTAGACACAATCACAACCCCGCGCTCATACAAATGCCGAAACAGCCGCCCCAAAATCATCGCATCCGCCACATCCGTGACATGAAACTCATCGAAACATAAAACGCGAAACTTCTCAGCGATCCTCTCCGCCAGCAAGGGAAGCGTCGCATCTATGCCCTCGCGGCCCCCGATCTGATCGCGCCGCGAATGAATATAATCATGCACCTCGATCATAAAGGCGTGAAAATGCACCCGCCGCGCAGGGATCTCTTCGGGCAGGCACTCATAGAACAAATCCATCAACATGGATTTCCCGCGCCCCACCCCGCCATACATATACACACCGCTTGGCGGCTGCTCGCGTTTCGAGAACCAGCCTTTCTTGGGCTTATATTTTAGGAGAGCATGATAAAGCGCATCAAGCGCCGCCACCGCCTGCGCCTGCACAGGATCAGGGCGAAGAGATTTATCCTTCAGACGGTTTTGGTACAGCTTTTTTGGGCTTTGCGGCATATCGGATCAAGAAGATGGAGAGTTCATACAAACCCAATATTGGCACAGCGAGCAGGATTTGGCTAATCACATCGGGCGGCGTGATAAAAGCAGCCACAATAAAAGTAATAATCAGCGCGTATTTGCGCTTACTCGCCAGCCAATCCGCGCTCACTAGCCCCGCCTTCCCCATAAGCGTAAGCGCCACGGGAAGCTGAAAACACAAGCCAAAGGCGAAGATCAGCGTCATAATCAGATCAAGATATTCCGAAACCCGTGCCTCCAATTGAATAGGCAGCGCCGTTTCCTCTCCGCTCGTTTGAAACGACAGGAAAAACGGCCACGCCATCGGCAGCACGACATAATAAACAATCGCGCCCCCTGCAAAAAACAAGATCGGCGTCGCAATCAAAAACGGCCAAAAGGCGCGCTTTTCGTTCTTATAAAGCCCCGGCGCAATAAAACCCCATATCTGCCACAGCAAAATCGGGAAGGTCAGGAAAATCCCCGCAAAAAACGCCACCTTTAAATAGGTGAAAAACGCTTCCGTAAGCCCCGTATAAATCAAGCGCTGCGAGCCTTCTCCATCCATCGCGTCCGCCAAAGGCGCAACCAGAAACGAATAAATCGGCTCAACGAACATAAAACACACCGCTGTGCCCACAATCATCGCCCCGATCACCCAGAGCAGGCGCGAGCGCAGCTCAATCAAATGCGTAGTAAACGGCGCGGCCTCGACTTGCGGCTCGTCTCTCTTCTCCAAAGCCTCACTCATTGGCAGGCTCCTTCAGGCTTTCAGGCACGATGGTCTCATCACCATCCTCGGCGGCCTCGTCAAACTCTTCATGCCCTTCGGGTTTCTTCCCAAAATTCACCCCGCGGCTGAGTTCGTCGATATCACCGGTATCCATGAACTCATCAAACTGGCGGGTGATCGCATATTTCATGTATTGGAAACGGCGCACAAGATTACCCAGCCCGCGCATGAGCGCAGGAATCTCTTTCGGCCCGATGACAAGAATGCCAATCGCCATAATCAAGAATAATTCTGCCCAGCCAAAATCAAGCATGGGGCCTCGCTATCTTAAGAATCTTTATCGGATTTTTTGTCGAGAGATTTCGGCTCCCCAGAATCATCAGAGTCGTCGCGTAAACCCGTCTTAAAGCTCTTAATCCCTTTCGCAAGGTTCTCGGCAATAAACGGCAGGCGCGATGCGCCAAACACAACCAAAATCAACAATACAACAATAAGAATTTGTAACGGTCCGGGGGCCATAGCTTTTAAGCTCCTTCTAATTCGTGGCTTAAGATCTCTTCTGTGTCTTCTACGCCCTCATCATCCTCTTGTCCAGAGAACAGGTCTTTCGTACCCGGAATAGCGTCAATCGCAGGGCGACGATCCAGCATCCCGGAGGCTTTCAAATCATCAAGACCGGGAAGGTCCATGATGCTCTCGAGGCTGAATTGGTCGAGAAATTCTGTCGTGCTCATCCATGTCAGCGGACGGCCGGGCGTCTCGCGCCTGCGGCCCGGCTTCACCCACCCCGCTTCGATAAGCGCGTCCAGCGTCCCGCGATGCGTCGCCACGCCGCGAATATTTTCAATCTCTGCGCGGGTTACCGGCTGGTGATACGCAATAATCGCCAAGGTCTCCATCGCCGCTTTCGACAGCTTCTTGTGAACCTCTTTGTCCATCGCTAAAGAATTCGCCAAATCAAGCGCCGTGCGAAACGCCCACTTCCCGTCCATCTCGATCAAAGAAATCCCGCGCCCGTCATAATCCATCTGCAAGCCTTTAAGGATCGCCCCGATATCCGCATCCGGCACGCGCTCATGCAAATCCTGCGGGCTGATCGGCTCCGCGGACGCAAAGAGCAATGCCTCCACTAAACGAATATTTGTCTCGGGGTTTTCAGTCATGCCTCATCTCCTAGCGGCTCGGCGTTCTCGCCTGTGGCGCGCATATAAACAGGGCGAAACAGCCCGTCTTGTTTAATTTCTAACTTTCCTTGCTTCGCCAGCTCCAGCCCCGCTGTCAGCGTAGAGGCCAGCGCGCTGCGTCCGAACAGGCGATCTTTGATCCCCTCGGGCATAAAGCTCTCAAGCGTCGTCCACACAGAGCCAATCCCTTTACGCGGCAACTTACCCAGCATACGGGTCAGGCGCGACATCGCATTATCCGTGGACATCAGATGGAAATCCGGCAGATCATAATGACTGCCCTCTTCGCGCTTTTTGATATCACCATAAGCCTTCAACAAATCATAAAGCTTCGCATCCCATTTCGTCGAAATTCTCGTCGGCATCCCCTCTGGCATTCCGCGGGCAAAAACGCTTTGCCCCAATTGCGGGCGCGCCGCCAAACCTTCTGCCGCGTTTTGCATCGCCTCAAGGCGGCGAAGCTGGAACTGCAGCGCTTCCGCCATTTCCTCGGCACTGATATCAACGTCCTCGTCATCACGCGGCAACAACAGGCGCGATTTGAGATAGGCAAGCCACGCCGCCATCACCAAATATTCCGCCGCCAATTCAAGGTTTAACTGTTGCGCACGCTCGATAAAGGCCAGATATTGCCGCACAAGCTGCAAGATCGAAACCTGCATAAGATCGACTTTTTGAGTGCGCGCCAGCTCAAGCAGCACATCAATCGGGCCTTCAAACCCATCAACATTCAGCAGCAACGCATCCGCAGGATTGGCGGACGCATCATATGCAGACCTCGGCGGGTCTTCCTGAAACTCTTGAGCGGATATATTCATGCCGCTATATTGGCGGCGCTCGCGGCATTTTGCAAGGTTTTACGCGCCTTTGCGGACAACTTAGGCACAGTTTTTGCAATTTTTTCCATTGTTTTGAGGTCTCCCGCACAATAAAGCGCCGCATCGCACCCCGCCTCAACACTCAAACGTGCCCGCTCTTCAATCGGTCCATACCCTGCCAAGGCCTCCATATCCAGATCATCCGACACCAAAAATCCTTCAAAACCGATGTCGCCGCGAATAATATCTTCAATAATTTTCAGTGATACCGATGCGGGGTGTTTCGAATCTATTTTGTCGAAAACGATATGCGCAACCATGCCCCAAACCGCCTTCCCTACATCTGATTTCGATACGCTTCGAAACGGATTGAAACATGTTTCTTGCAAAAGATTCAAATCCTCAGAAATGCAGGGTAAGTCCTTGTGACTATCCACTTTTCCGCGCCCATGTCCGGGCAGATGTTTAATCACCGGCGTAATCCCCGCCGCCAATAAATTACGGCACACAGACATGCCCAAGCGCCCGACAATCTCCGCATCATCCGCGAAGGCTCGATCCCCGATCACATCATGGGTGACTTCGGTAAGCACATCCAAAACAGGCGCGCAGGTCACATTCACCCCCGCCTCGGACAGCTCCTCCGCCAATTGCAAAATCGTAAACCGCAGCCCCTCCAGCGCCGCGTCCATCCCCTGCTCCTGCGCCATATCTCCAAAATGCTTCATCGGAGGATATTGCCGCCAAACCGGCGGCTTCAGGCGCTGCACACGGCCCCCTTCTTGATCAATAAGGATAGGGCAATTGCGCCCCAGAATAGAGCGAAGATCATCGGTAAGCGCCCGCATCTGCGCGGGGGTCTCACAATTGCGGCCAAAGAGAATAAAGCCAAGCGGGTTGGCCTCTTTAAAAAAACTGCGCTCCTCTTTCGAAACAGCGCAGTCTTTCAAGGAAAGGATAAAGGCGCCCGCTTCCGATGCACCTTCGGTAAAATTATTTAACAATGAGACACCCCTGTGGATCTTGTGCCTTAATTGCATCACACAAAGAATTCGCGCTTTCTGTGCTCATCGGCCCTGCCTGAATGCGGTAAAACGTCCCGCGCTCTCCAAGGTCCGCTGTCGTCACGCGGTGCGGCGCGCCGTCAAGAGCGCTGAACTTCGCCTGAATTTTGCCCCACTCGCCTTCCGCACCAGTTGCAGATTTCACACTGCCAACTTGCACATAAGTGCTGCCGGGCTCAAACGCCATGCCGCTCATGCCTGCTGCAGGCGCTATGCTGGAAACCTGCGCCGCCTCATCATTCGCAGCTACGCTCGCGGTTGTGTCATTGGTCGGTTCTGCAGCCAAAATCTCTTTGGCATCCTTTTTATCCAGAACATTGCGAACAAATTCTAAAGTCTCGGGGGACTTACCCGCTTTATGTATGCGCGGCTTTGTGGCTTCCGCCGCTGCCAATTGCTCAACTTCAGGTTCAGCAGGCTTTTGCACGATTTTCTGCAATGCAATGGCTTCGGCTTCTGTCGCGCCCTCACCGGATGATGGCTCAATATCAGGCTCCGCCGCCGCATCTACGCGCGCCGCCGTTGTGATTTGCTCTTCTTCAACCGCTTCTTCAACCTGACGCGCAAATTCTTCGAATTTCTGTTGCCCGTCTTCATCGGCAAGCAAGTTCTCAACGCCCGCGCCTTCACCTTGAACCGTCATAGACGAAAACACGGTGCTGTCTTGGTTGGCAATTTCCATGCCGCCCGGCTCTTCCGGCGTTTCTTTATAGGCAAACGTATCGGCTTTTACGACAGGGACGTCCGCCCCGCTTTTTTCATCAGGGTAGCTGGCGATAATCACACCCGCAAAGGCCACGCCCGCAAGCAGCAAAGCCGCCGTCGCAAATAAAGGACTGCGAAGTTTTTGGCCAATTGTCGGGCCAAGCAGTTTTTCTGCCGTGCTTCTGCGCGAAGGTGGCTGCGCGTAATGGTCGAAACCGAATTGATTGAAATCGTTATTTTGGTTCATCTTGATAATCCCCTGGACACAGTGAAACTTATGAGTAGAAAAAAGCTTATTTAAGATCCCAATAAAGATCAAATAACCTCTCATGTTCACGGATCGCATAGCGGTCGGTCATCCCCGCAATATAATCCGCCACAACGCGCGCCCGTTTTTGCTCATCGTCAAGGCCACCGCCCTCTTTCACACGCTCCTGCCAATTATCGGGCAGTACGTCAGGATGCTGAACAAAGGCTGTGAATAACTCGGTAACGATGCGCTCAACCTTCAAATGCATGCGGTTGATTGTGTAATGGCGATACATCCGCTCGAACAAAAACGCCCTGAGTTCATCGACTTTTTTACGCATCCCGTCAGAAAACGCCACCATCTGCCTCCCCGCTGCGCGAATGTCATCGGGGCTTTGCGGATTTAACACCGCAATCCGCGCATGCGTTTCCGCCAAAACATCTTCAACCATCGCGCCGATCATTTCGCGAATCATCTCCTGCACAAGATATCGCTCTTCCAATTCCCCATGCTCGTCATGTACGGCCTTGATCACCTCATCAAGCAAAGGAATATTCTTCAAATCGTCAATCGTGAATAAATGCGCCCGCAGGCCATCCTCCACATCATGGTTATTATAGGCAATATCATCAGAAAGCGCCGCCACCTGCGCCTCTATGCTCGCATGCCCGCTCAGCTCCAGATCAACCTGCTCTTGTAGCTCCCGCACAGCAATCTGGGGGTCTGAATGCGGCCCGTTATGCTTAACCACACCTTCCAAGGTCTCCCATGTCAGGTTCAGCCCGTTCCATTTCGGATATTTCCTCTCCAATGTCGTCAGCACCCGCAAGGACTGGTCGTTATGCTCGAAGCCGCCATAAGGCTCCATCGCCTTGGCCAGATACTCCTCGCCGATATGCGCAAACGGCGTATGCCCCAAATCATGCGCCAGCGCGATCCCTTCCGCCAAATCCTCGTTCACCATAAGCGCCCGCGCAATCGAGCGCGTAATCTGCGCAACCTCCAAAGTATGCGTGAGCCGCGTGCGATAATGATCACCCTCGTCATAAACAAACACTTGCGTCTTATACTTCAAACGCCGAAACGCCGAGGCATGAATGATGCGGTCACGATCCCGCTGAAACGCCGTGCGGTTCTTGCTCTCGTTTTCCTTATGCACCCGCCCTCGTGAATTTTCAGGCACACAGGCATAGACCGCCAAAGGCAATGCACAGTAATTATAGGATGGTTGGGGCTTTGTGTTGCTCATATGATGCTCTGTCCTATATAATAATAGTATGAGCTTAAGTGTAGATGACAGCGCCGTAAAGCGCATTGAAGAACTAAGATCGCAAAAAGGGCAAGACGCCCTTATGCTGCGCGTAACCGTAGAGGGCGGAGGATGCTCCGGCTTTCAATACATCCTTGAGCTCACCGATGAGGCCAAAGACAAAGACCTGAAATTCGCCGATGCCGTCATCACCGACGATATTTCCATGCCCTTCCTCAACGGCTCTGTCGTCAAATTCAAAGACGACCTGATCGGATCAGAATTCGTTATTGATAACCCCAACGCACAAAGCGGATGCGGTTGCGGAACGAGCTTCGCGGTTTAAAAATCTCAAGCACCCTTAGGAATAAAATCTTCCCATGTCACGCGTTCCTTGTCTTCCTCCTTGGGGGGTCTGCGAATAATACGAGAATCAGGGAATAAATGGTTATAACTCTCCAGAGCATTCACAGCTTTCCAAAAAGCCAGCATTTGTTCAGACTGCCCCGCTACCAAGGATATATTTTTAGTTTTATCCAGTGAATTCACCCGATCCCACAAATCCAATAGCGGCCCAAGATGCATAGCAGGAAAAATTTTTATGATATTTTGCCGTACAACCACCTCAATGCCACTCGAAGGATCATCCAAATCAATACCAGTCATCTCTTTAAATTGAGCCTTCGCTTCTAAGTAAATTCGATCACGCACCTCAGGAGGAATAGCCAAACTCTCGCCCAAAATCTCTTTAGACTTTTCGGTCAACTCATCCTCCCTAACTCTAAAGACCATGTAAGGAGCATATTCATGAATATATGCTACAAGCCTGCTCATTCGATCGCTGTTACCATCATGCGCGCGCTGAATATGCGAACGCGCAGAGCCACCAACCTTTAGGGGCTGGTCAAAACTCTTTAAAAACTCACTAACAAGAACAATCCTACTAACATCACTCTCCGCCATCATCCGCTCTCGCTCAATCAAGCGATTACCCTCTTTTATATCGGCAATATATTGTTTAGTTTTATTAAAGAAGCTAGCCAACATTACTCAATCAATCCTTTTTATATGAAAAATATTTTATAAAGCTCGGTAAAAATTATGTCAACAAAAATTACATCTTGGAACGTCAATTCAATTAAAGCGCGCCGTGGGCATGTCGAAAAATATTTGGCCGACTCAGGCTCGGACATCCTGATGGTGCAAGAGTTAAAGGGTGAAGAGTTTCCCGGTGATGACTTCAAAGCCCGAGGGTGGAACACCGCCGCGGTCACGCAAAAAGCCTATAATGGTGTCGCGATCTTTTCCAAGGACGACATCGAAGTCATTCATGATGAATTACCAGGCGATGAAAGCGACGAGCAAGCGCGCTATATCGAATTTAAAACCCATGGTCTGCATTTGATTAATATCTATCTGCCCAACGGCAATCCCGTGATGAACGAAGATGCTCTGCACGAAAAATTCACTTATAAGCTGAACTGGATGGAGCGGCTGTACCAGCGCCTAAAGCATCTGCGCGATACGAACACGCCCTTTGCGATTGGCGGGGATTTTAACATCATTAACGAAGACAAAGATTGCTGGGACCCGAAGGTTTGGGAAGGCGACGCCGCCACCCGCCCTGAATCCCGCGCGCTCTATCGCAAGATGATTAACCTGGGGCTCTATGATGCCTTTCGTGCGCTGAACAATAATGCCGGTGAATATACATTCTGGGACTATCAGGCCGGTCGCTGGCAAAAAGATGAAGGCATCCGCATCGACCACTTCCTTCTCTCGCCCGAATATGCAGATAAACTCACATCTTGCGAAATTGACAAAGCCCCCCGCGCCCTCGACAAACCAT
>CAYGKM010000008.1:0-119999 GCA_964350695.1 uncultured Micavibrio sp. | reverse complement strand
TCAGTATCTTGGAATTGAAAGTCACTTTGTAGAAGTTTTTCGCCCATTTGCCGCGAACCCCAAACAATTTTATCGCTTCATATCTACTGATTGAGAAAAATTGGTTGCGGGAGTAGGATTTGAACCTACGACCTTCATACCCTTATAAAGTGCGGATCACACGGCCTATGGTTAACAATAGGTCACACTCCAAGGTCGCACTTGCGATGGAATCCGTCAAGTAAAATCAGAAAAACAAAGTGCCGCCTATAGGCGTGCTGGAGTCGTTTTAATGCTCCGAGGCATGTAGAGTCCAAAAACATATTAAACGCACTGTAGGAGACTCTGGGACGCTCATAGAATTCTTTATTTGGGAGGCCATACCACCCCTTAATATCCATCGCATTGATTGAGTAAAAAAACGACATTCCGATAAAGATAGATATAGAAGTGGACGCGTGGGGCTATGGGGGGGGGATTAGAACTCGTACTTGTTTGTTTGGTGTCTTGGAAATCTGCATCATTTTTACAGATCGGTTTAACGCCTGTTCCCCTATACGGTACACTTTTATCTGAAAATCGTATGTATTCTATAGCTATAAGCCAAAGATGGTATGGATCATTATTTTTGTAATTACTAGCAAGTCACTAATCTTCTATATACGCCCCAGCCTTTACTGCAATGAGCAACAGTGGACACCCTCCGGCACCTCCACCCTCAATTTTAGGAATCAGTTTTTTATGGTGAGTAGTTGAAGCCCCATACTTATTGTGTATACCCAATGGCTTAAACACCTCTTCCTGCAAACCAGAGTGACGAGTAACGATAATTCCGACACTGATAGCATTTAAATTATGTAATAATCGGAAATTGTTTAAGTCACGATCATAAAACTCGGTTTTGTTGTTCCATTCAATATCCAAAGCAACGCGACCTTTAACACAATCAATTTTATGTGTAGGAGTTTCATGCTCTTCACCATCGATCAAAATAGAGGTGTCGAAACTTTTTTCTGCCCAACCTAAACGATATAAATTGTTGTCTAAATACCCAGACACCTTAGACTTTCCTCCGCCACCAAGAACGATACTGCTTTTTCTCAATTCGAAAGCATTGAGAACGGCACACATGTCAGAAAACTGCTCTGAAAATTCGCATTGCAAAATTGCAAGAGCATGTCCCCATTCTTGAATGAAGTATTTATCTTTAAAGCTGTCTGGGAAATATCTATAAGGGTTCATTTTTATCCTTCAATTAACTTTAATTCTTCTTCAAAATTAGCAACAATATCTGTAAGGCTAGAGCCGCATGAGATTGCAATCTCTCTAATCTCAATCAATGTAAGCTTACGTTCTCCGCTTTCATATTTTGAGACATAACTCTGAGGGCGATCAAGCTGCTTGGAAAGTTGTTTTTGAGTTAGCTGTGCTTCTGTCCTTAAATGGGCAAGCAGTTCTTGGAGAATAATATTTTGAGTATTTGATAGCTTTCCATTCATAAAACAATTATTCCAGTTGACGTTTCTTTTTTAATGCCTCACTATAACAATATCCTATTTTAGGATTTTGTTTTCAGGGAGTCTGCCATTGTTACCAGCACACAATACACAAGAGTACTTGATTCATAATAAATACCCAAGCCTGATAAAGTATATGGGGTCAAAATCTAAGATTATGGACTTTGTTTTGGAGGGGATTAACGAAGTGCATGATGGTAGAGCTATATGTGATCTTTTTTCTGGTAGCGGCTCAATAGCTGGAGCAATAGGACAGCAATGCATTGTGCATTCAAATGATATACAAACCTATTCCCAGATACTTGCTGATACATACAACCAAGCATTTTATGACGATGATATGCCCAGCTCACAGGACATCATTAAACAAGCAGAGAGCATAGTTGAAAAACATAAAATTGATATCAGCATTAAATACGACAAAGACATGTCACTTAAAGATTTTAATGCAATAGAAAACATACAAAAAAAGCTAATAAATCATAACTTTAATTACGCTTGGCATTTATTTAGTAAGAGCTATTCAGGAACTTGGTGGAGCTATGAACAGTGTCTGTGGATAGACGCCATAAGAGAGGTAGCAGAAAAATACAAAGGAAAAACATACTATTCTGTCATTATATCATCACTGATGTTTGGAATGGCCTATGCTAGTCAAGGAACGGGACATTACGCTCAGTATAGAGATGCAAAAACGCAATCATCTCTTCGCGATATAATTATATATAGAACTCGCTCTATTAGAAATTACTTTGTGCGCAAGTATGATGAAATAATAGAATACCTTCCTAAATCTCCAATTTTAATGCCTCATAAATCTACATCTTTAGATTATAGAGATTGCTTGAAAATATTTGAGGGCGGCACAGTTTATGCAGACCCGCCGTATTGCTTTGTTCATTACAGTAGGTTTTATCACGCCTTAGAAACCTTAACCCTTTATGATTTTCCCTCGTTGCAAGTGCAAAGAGGAAGCATAGTTAAGGGGCGATACCGAGAGGATCGTCATCAATCGCCTTTCTGCATCAAAACACAAGTGCAAGGCGCATTCATTGCACTATTTGAAGGTTTAAAAAATAGTGATTCAAATATGGTTCTTAGCTACAGCAATACAGGTATGATTACAATTGAAGAGCTTTATAAGATCAGTAAAGAGGTTTTGCCAAATAAAAATATTGAGCTGCTAACCATTGATCACAAGCATATGACCCTAGGACGCAAAGAAGACAGGCAAAGGGACGTAAAAGAATGCTTGCTCCTCATATGTTAAATCAGCCTAGCTCTCCTATACGGCTACAGTTCAGCTTAAAATCACGTTAAACCATTGCAGAGTATAGAATTAGGGTATGGATCAAAACTAAATTGTCCGCCTAGTTACCTATACGAGTCACTTTCGGCACAAAATAGGGTTAAGTTATTGTTATTGAATAATACAGGGCATGAGACAAAACTAATTTACTAGCAGGTCTGGTTTAATGAAATGCTGCCTACCAACATCCAAGACTTCTTTAGCTTCCTTGGCCGACAAATAGCTCCAGCCCATGGCTGTAATAGCATCGTACAATTTACCCTCTTTCTTAATGAGGTGCTTCGGGTAATTATTATTAAAGGTACGATATTTGATCTTATGTTCAGGCAACATCTTCGATATGTGGAATCGGTTACTATCATGCCCCGCAAGAGCGTCAATAATCTTCTGCTCTGTGCCGTTAAGTCCCTTGGAATTGCTTTCAGTCTTCGGGGCACTCCAATCTTCACAATTTACGTCTGGCAGTAGCTCTGTAAGATGGTGCTGGAGAGTCTTTCTATCTGTTTCAGATTTTGCGAATATGTACACATCGGTTACAGGGCAATTTCCGTCTTTTATCATTGCCCGGCAGTGTGCCCTGTTTATGGCTTGGACAAGGGAGACTATAATGTGCCGCCATTGGTAGGTGTGCTTAATGTATTTCGTATCTATTGAGAGGATGTTGCTGTTATAGCTCTTGCCCTTTCTCCTGTAGCTCCAGCCCCAAAAAGCCATAAGTGTAGCCGCACAGGCATCTTCTGGCAGGTATTGAAGCCCATACATAATGACGCTATCGCAGTCTTTCCAGTCATTTACCCCGTTGATTGCGCCCCAGTGCATGATACTCCAATTTTTCGGAATATGCCTTTTGCCCAATCTTAATTCCGTGTCTGCCTGAACACAAAGCAAAGGAGCCTTAGAACCTTTAAGTTCGTTGTGGCTGAGATGGTCAAAAATAGCATCCCATTCTTGCACACCCATCGCTTGCGTAGCGGCCTTACTCACACCATGTCCTATAGAGATATGGACGGTTAGATTACGATAGCTCTTAACTTTCGGTAGCTTGATTAAATCCACGTATTCGCCTAAAGCACGAGTAACGGGGTTAGCCTCAGCGGTTGCATCCAGTACTACCACATCATTAACCTCTAGCGGTAATACCAATCGTGCCGTCGTCAGTTTATGGTATGCGCCTACTTGGCTATAAATCGACCATGAAGAAACAATCATCTCCAAGTTATTTAGGACACCTCGTACAAAAGCGTTAAGGCTTTTACTGAGATCAACCTCTTTTTCTCTGTCCTTGAAATGTGTTGCTATGTGCGCTGCAATGACAGCATGAAGTTGCTTTAATTTGCCACAATCGTCTACCAGTTCGGGGAAGCCCATTAACTCATACTCAGCTTTCTGGGTCTTTCCTGAGCCTAGGTCGCTAAGGTATTCAAATACGGTATTAACAACTGTGGCAGCTTGCTGGCTTTCGTCATCTAAATTGTTTTGTGGCAGCAGCGAGGATAGAAGCCGCAGTTGCTCCAAACTGACGCTATAATGGTCAACAATGTCTATGGCCTCATCAATGACCGTTAGTTTTCTCTTTCCTTGCTGCCATGTTGAATATTTGCCCCATTTCGATCTGTACGACTCGTCGCTAGTTTCTGCACTCATGGTCTTCTGGTAGGCGCTGTGAGTGATTACAAGGACTTTAGCATCTATGATTTTTTGCGATGTATTTCTGCTATCACCATGTTCGGCAACAGCTATGTCTTTACCTGCAATGTCATTGATACAGTTCGCAATGTTAGTGGCCTCTTTTGTTAGGGCTGTGACGATTAAGACCCCTTCATCTCGAAGCATCGAACAATACAGACAAAGGCCTTGCGTCTTACCTGTGCCTGTGGGTAACGGCAGTACAGTAATGGGCTTTGCGTTCTCGCCTGCGATATGAGAATTAAAAGCCTCCGCCATTGCAGCCCATGCATAGGGTAGCTTGTCGGTAAGTGCATTTTCGAGGACGTGCACCCAACGCTCTGACATTGCTTTTACAAATTTTTGAGGGTCAACAGACATAAATCAAAACTACACTAACTTTCCCTAAAAGAAAATATATTAATCAGTGTTATTTTCTGTCTACCGTATTGCTTGGCTCGATTTGCAGAGACTTTGCACCATTACAGCCATAACCAATCTGATCTCTGATTGTACCCTCCATGCTCTCCGTAGGACAATCGGGATTTACCATCATGTCCATTTCAGGTGAGTATAACAGGGGCGAGGTATCAGCATCCTTAACTCGATATAACGCTCCAACCCTGTCATCAATAATAGCAGGCTCAGTCTCCAAGTTGTCTTTGGTAAAGCGTCTCCCTTTTTGCTTCGTTTGAGAGATGAGTTTTTCTAGGTCACGTTGTGCAAACGCATACCCCTGTTGCGCCGATCTTTGAAACCAAAACATTGCCTTGTCTATGTCTGGTTGCTCGTACAAACCATCTCTGTATACCTGACCTAATGTCCACTGGTAATTAGCATCTCCACTACCTGCCGCAAACGTTAGCCATTCTTTTGCCTGCTCTTTATTCTCTTCGCAAAAGACGGATGCTCCTGAGTACAAGGCATATAATTGTATGGCGGCTCCCTCATAACCCTGCCTTACCGCTTTCAAAAACCATTCTTTCGCCAGATTACAATTTTGCTCTTTGTCTGCACGTCCCTGTAAATACCATAGTCCTACATTAACTTGAGATTCAGCATCACCTTTTTGTGCTTTGTTCCAAATATCGTTAGTTTCTGCATGGCTGGCAGTTCCGGTCATGGTTAACAGTACAATTAAGTACAATACAATTCTTTTCATCGGTTCCGCCCCTTATAACGAAACGGCTCAGAGCATGATTACCCTGAGCCGAGGAGTTCGTAACCGTCTTGCGAGCGGTGCAGCGTATTCCAGCTTTCACCGTATTCTATTTCGCTGCCTCCTCGACATACGAGAAAGCAGCATCTTTGATGACGGCCTGATGCTGATTAGGCCGCGCAAGTGAGGTTACGACACCTCGAAGCTCATCTCTGAACTCTGGCTAAATACTAGGGAATAAAGGAAAATCGGTCAATCAAATATGAAATCTGATAGTACTGCTTTTATTCATCATCACGTGACAGCATCGAGATGTGAAAGCCGTTCTTTTGTATGGCTGTTTGGCAAAAAAGCTCCTGAGCACCTGCATTTTCTGGTTTTGACAAGAAATAATGAGGATCGACGCAATACCAGTCCGTGATAATACCAGCTTCTCTATCTTTAACTTGCTCCAAGATATGATCCGGACAGCCTTCTCCGTTGCTAAAGCTAACATAAGGAAAATCATCACCTCTCAATACATAACGAACAATCTTTGCTTTGCCAAAAATGATCGCAACACTATGATCCGTACACTCGATATATCTTCGAGCTGCTGCTTCCTTACTGATTTTAAACCGCGTATGTAGATCAAGTATCTGCCCTATATCTGGTTCTCTGTTAGGCTTTAAAAGGCTTTTGATTTGCTGCTGTGGAGCTAACAATTCAATAGCAAAACGATTTGCCTCTTCTTCCTTCTTTTGATTCGGCGCGTTGCTTTTTATTGCCTTAAAATCAGAGGAAGCACATTGAGCATTTCTATCGTGAAAAGGAAGCAAGAAGTGCCCTAGCTCATGGGCGACAGTGAATCGTTTTCTCTGAGCGTTACTATTAATGTTATATAAAATAACGCCTTTTGATTTAGACGTGTCTGTAATCAAAAGCCCTTCATAGGCTGGTGTATCAGTTGGTTTAATCTCTCTTATACCGACTGCTTTAGCTATAGCAGGCAGGTCTGTTGAGCCATCCTGTTTTAAAGGAATGTGCGTGTGGATTATCTGCGCCAAGCCTTCTGGCGACCCACAATCGGACAGCTCCATTAAAAGTTCTTTATTCATCGCGTTTCTTACTGGACAAGGTATCCATCAAATGAAGAATATACTCTTGCGTTTTGGTATCAAATTGCTCCGGATCATACTCACGCCCGAATACACTGATCTTGTTTTCTTCCTCGCTTATCAGGGACGCTATGCTGGTTTTGTAATACATTGCCAGCTTCTCAAGTAGCTCAAGAGACGGGTTTACTTTATCGTCGTCTTCCCTTTCCAGCTTCCATATATGTGGCTTTGATACACCAACAGCATCAGCAACATCCTGTAAAGATAAGCCTTTTCTTAATCTGTGTTTTTTTAAGTTGGCAGCTAAACTCATGATTCTCTTTCCATTTTCTCCAGATCATACCAGTTAACTTATAATTAACGCAAGGTTCTTGACAGTTTACACTCCAGAATGTTAACATACAGTTAACGGTCGTAAATTATGATTCTATGTGGTCTAAACCTTGCGCCGGAATTTTTGAAGAGCAATGTAAACTTATGGAGGTATTAACATGGCAACAAACCCACCAACAGGCGACGGTCACAGAAATGGTGCTGTCAGAGATCGTTCACAAACACAGACACCCTCAGGTAACTGGGTAAAAAGAGACACAGACACAGGGCGCTTTATGAATGTAAAAACATCAGACAAGAATCCTTTTAAAGGAGTGAGAAAAGAAAAGTAATGCTACCGCACGAATACACCATCATTGGACATCGGCGTTCTACAATAGGCCGCTTTCTTGCGATATTGGCCACTATTTTCGCTGCCGCCATATACGGTTTATCCAAAGCAGTCGTAATTATACTTCGGGAGCATGGCTTCTCTGTTCCTGAAGTTGTTTTGTGGCCAATAACCGCAGGGCTATTGTATCTAATTCTGCATTTTGTTTTTGATAAATGGGGATGGAAGTGGGGTTTTGTCCAAACGATCCTACGCATACCGAACATTGGGGGCGAGTGGGATTGTACGGGCAAAACATTAGATGAAGAGGGTAATATAAAATACGAATGGCAGGCTACGGTAACGATAAATCAATCTTGGGAAAAAATCACCGTGAAGCTTCGCACAGAACAATCATCATCAATGAGCATGATTGCATCACTCATAAACGAAGACGACAGAACATCTCGCCTGATATGGCGGTACGCCAACGAGCCCAAAGCTGGAGAGCCGCTACAAGCTCACGTAGGGTTTGCCGATATTCGCTTTAACAAAGAAGGTACTATTGGTGAAGGTGATTATTTTAATAAAGGGCGCTGGACGTTCGGACAGATGAAGTTAACAAGGAGAGATAAATGACGATTGAATACCAAAACGCTTTAAGTGAAATGCGCCTAAGAAGAAGAGGTGGAGATTATGCGATAGCCGAACGTTATCAGAAGCGTGCCACTCAACCAGCCATTCAATATGCTCTAGGAGCAATGCAGGAAGTTGAACCTGACTACACGAGAGTGAGTATTGAAGAAGGTCAGCGTGTGGCGGGTCACGTTAAGGATGGAAGTGCAAGAACAGTTGAAATTCGTATGCAGGGATCAGTCCCTTTGAATACGCACATCAGAAGAGCTAGCGATGTTGATATGCTTGTTATCAACGAGGGCTTTTTTAATTATGATCGATCAGGCGCTAAAGCTAGCCTCTATGCATCATATCCCGATTTTCCGATACCGGGTACACAGGAAATGGCTACCTTTAGAAAAGAATGTGAGGACATTCTGACTACGCGCTTTTATGCCGCGAACGTAGACACGACTGGCGCAAAGGCTATTCAGGTTTCTGAAGGTTCTGTTGTTAGAAAGGTCGATATAGTACCTGCAAACTGGTATTGCGGCCTTGATTTTCAAAACACAGGGCTAGAACAAGACAAAGAAATCCACATATACAATAAAGAGACAGGAGAGCGCCCCAGAAACCATCCCTTTAAGTTCCTGCATCAAGTTGAAGTAAAAGATACCGCTACCCAAGGGGGTGTTAAAAAATCTGTGCGGATGGTTAAGAACATAAAAAATGATAGTCCGTCTGAAATTGAGCTATCTAGCTACGATATTACTTCACTCATATGGAACATGCCAAATGAATGGCTTAATCTAGCAGGCGCACATGATTTAACAATTCTTGCCAATACTCAGGCATACCTTGAGTATCTTATAAACCGTCCGGACTTTACAAAGAGTTTGAATACACCAGATGGATCAAGAAAAGCCATAGACACGCAGGATAAGATGACAGCATTAAACCTTTTGAGCACCGAAGTTACTAATCTAGCGCAGGCCGTTTATGAGGAAGGACTTGAAGGAGTAACGAGCTCCATCTATTCAAGACCTTCGATTGATATAGTTCGTCAATGGTTGTCCGAACAGCGTTTAGCGGGATAGTCCTTTGCCTAATAAGCTAACTTCTCAATAGCTTCTTTAAACTGTGGCAAGTGATCTATTCCGTAATGCGTGTAGATACCGTGCGTAACAGTTCCCTGCTCATGTCCCACCATTGATTTAATTGTCTCGGCGGCAACACCAGCAACATTCAAATATGTAATGAAGCTATGGCGCAGACTGTGCAGCGTCTTTTTGTTCTTAACATGGATGCCCAGATATTGCAGAAGACGGTCATTCATAAACTGCCCCAGCTTACGCCCCCACTTATCATGCTCTGTATAAGTGAAGTCATATAATAAGCGGGCACTCATACCGTTCTTCTTGGGCTTCGACTTCACAACCTTCTTGGCTTCTTCCAAGTAGTCCAAAAAGCCTAGCTCTAAGAGTCTTGAATGAATAGGCACAAGTCGTCTGGCAGCATCGGTCTTTACGCCCTTCCCTTCTTCCTCTTCATCGGTAATATCGAAATACCAGATACCTGACTCTTTATCCTGCTTCACATCATCAACCAGTAATGCGCCTATCTCGTTACGGCGTGCGCCTGTGTATACAGCAATCAATCCGCCCCAGTACTGTGATTTGTTCTTAACCTTACCGCTCTTATTGGCTTCGAGTTCTGCAAGAATGAGTGCAACATCATCCTTCTTGAACATATCCCGCCTGTTATCCTTCTTGTTGTTCTTAACGCTAATGCCTTCAAATAGATTATCTTCGACAAGCCTGTTACGCTTTGCCCAGTCAAGCACACAGCTAAAATATCCAAGATACTTATTTACGGACGTAGCACTGAGCTTCTCTAGATCATTCTTCTCAGCTACAGCAATCTGCTCCAGTAACGGCAATCCTCTGGTTAGCTTAATAACATTGCGTCTTGTTGGCGTTACCTGCAACGCGCCCTTAATGTCTTGCACATTTTCAATACTCAGCTTGGTTACAGGATAATCTTGCCCCAAGTAATCTATGAGATAGTTGAGGCAGTCCGCCTGATCCTTATAGCTGCGAGGCTCAATATTGGCCTCTAATTCCTTTAAATAGCCATTCATCACAGTGGCTAGTTTGTGTTCAGGCTTAGGAGCTTGCTTTGATTTACCGCCTGTAGCCGCCTCAAGCAGGCTGTAGTCCATTACTTGGCTGTTATAGGTTAGGAGGTCATTGAAATAGTTACGGCGTGCGTGCTTATAAGTAGCCTTCATCATCCCGTATTCTTTACTCTCTGGCTCAAAGTCTAGTTCATACTTCTCCATAATAGGCTGGAGGTCTTTATGCACGAGACTATCCTCTGAATTATCCGTATCTAACCCTAATAGCTCCAATTCATCGTCACTACCGCTCTCTATGAGCGTATCCAGCTCTTTCAGGTGTTTAGTAATATTATGGACATTCTGCTTGGATAATTGCCCGTCTTCATCAATACGTGCCTTGGCGCGTTCCAGCACCTCAGCATAGTAGTCTTTGAAAATTGACATGATGTCTGCATGATTCATATATCGTAAGTCCATACCCTCGATTAAGTTAACACTATGATATTCCAATGCCTTTGCTAGTCGCAAGGCTTCTCTTGGACAACGTGTCTTTAGTGATATACTGACACGGTTAGATTTACCCTGAGCCTCTACAGGCAAGGGATAGCGAAAATAGTAAATATCGTGTCTGGATTTAATCAGATAACTTGGATTATTCAGCATGTCAGGTCGCACCTCGCGGTTACACCGTGCGATACTTAGCTAAAAGCTATACTGAATAAGGGTTTCCGTAGAATTGGTTGCGGGAGTAGGATTTGAACCTACGACCTTCAGGTTATGAGCCTGACGAGCTACCGGGCTGCTCCATCCCGCGCCACCAAAAATGTGCTGCGGCAGTTTTAAGTTTGTTTCACGCACTTCGTGCTTCGAAACCTGGCCGCGTCACCAAAGAAACAGTGTTATAGACCCTGATTCTGATTAAATCAAGGTTTATAACCAAATTAAAACTCAACGCTCTACTGCCTTGCGGCGGCTAGTAGGTCAGTATGCTGTCGACACCTAAGATTGTTTCATTATCCTGTGCAATGCGCGGCTTCAGATATGAGGTTACGGGTTGCGTTGTGACCGGATCTTCGCTTGGTAGGGATATCTGGTTTACGAGACGCAGCGGACAACCAGAGGCCAGCACATCCGCGGGGATGTTATAGGCTGTGCCGAGGCCGTTTAATCCTTTCTTGGCGGTCGCGAAGCCGAGCTTGGCCCATATTGCCTCTGCAGCGCCCTCAAGGCGGATCATCCAATCGCCCAGATGCGTCGTGCCGAAGGAGACTTCTTCGCCGTGCTCATGCTCGACAAGCTCGTTATCCTGCCAGCGTTTGTAATCCCACCATACGGTGAGCTTCCAGTCTTGGTATAGAGAGAGGATGAGGTATTGCACGGGCCGATAGATATTGCCAAAGCCGTCCTCGATCCATTGCGCGTGGAAGGTTCCGTCGCCGGGGGTGTCTTCGATTTCGGTGCTGACGACGAGGCCGTCATCGGTCATCGCGGCGCGGAAGCCGATTTTGGTGCCGCCATATTCCCCGAATATGAAGTCGCCTGCGCCTTTGGTGGGGTCTTTAACCTCTTTGGGTTCCTGGCCTTTTTTGCCGCCGCCGCCAAGGGCTATCCCTGAGCCGCCAAGGACGGAGTTGAGAGCGCCCATGGCCGCGCCTTTGGCTTGGCCTTCGAGCTTGTCCTGCATAGCTGCGCCGGAGCCGAATTGATCATTCGGGCCGATGGCGATGGCCGGAACGTCGCCTTTTGGCGGCGCGCAGGAGGTTTTGGTTGGTTCTTTTGGCGGCGCTTTACCTTCGCATGTTTTGATGCAGTCATTGTACAAGGCTAGCGTGTCGCTGAAGTTTTTCTTTATGGCTTCGTAATCGTTTTGCAGGCGTTTGATCAATATTTCAGTTTCTGCGATTTCACGTCCCAGTTCATCAAGTTTTTTCAAGTCTTGCTTTTTGAGTGCTTTGGCTTTCGCGTCGTCGCGAATGTAAATTCCGCGGGTTTTTATGAGTTGTTGTTCAACTTTCAAGTTGGCTATTTTTGCGTTATTGGCATCAAGATCAGCCAAGTTTTGAAGAGCCAATGCGGGGAGCTGGTTCAGCCTTAGAGCGAGGGCCTCACATTTTTCGCAGACGGCCTTATATGGGCCTTTCCAATCAAAGGGCAGCGAAGGGGTGCGTCCTTCTGGCGGTGTGCCGAGGCTGCCGATGATGTAGGCGTCTTCTTCCGGCACTGTGCATTGTTCTTCACAGACGCCAATTTGTGTTCTGAGGTCTTTGGTTGTGTATTCCAGATTATTTATAAGCTCTTCCATAGGGCCTTTTTGTTTGATCATCTCTGTCATGTTTTCACGCATATCGACCATAACTGCGACATAGGCTTCTTTGTCGCCCAAACCTTCATTGCTGTAACCCACAACGCTTTCGAAGTAATCAGTACCGTTCTCGTTTAAGCGATTAAGACTTGCTTCTGTGTCTTTAATTTGTGCGAGAGCTGCTCTGGCGTTGAACAGCTCTTGCATGGCGGCGTTGTATGAATCCACAAGGGGCTGGCATTTTTTACATTCGCTTTTGTATTTCTCCCATTTTACGGGTTGAAATACATCGAAACCGTCTTGGTCATTGGTTTCAATATATCCCCGATTTTTCGGGTCGGCAGAGGTCGCCTCGGCGTATGCCAGAGAGGGCGAAAACAAGATGAGTGCGAGGGCAATATATAATATGCGGGTCATTGTATGTGGTCCTTTTCTTCAATTATTGGTTCATTGATTGGGCGCGCGCTCTTACTTTTTTGCCCCATTCAGATTCATTGTTTTCCGGTTCTTTCGGCGTGCTTTCTTGCGCTGCGTTTTGCGTATCGAGATCGCTGCCGACAGGTTCGATCTGCGTTTGTTCGTCTTGATTGGCGGTGACGTCAATGGTCATGCTCAGGCCTTGGGTCGAGACCGGGTCTTCTTTCGGCAGGCTGATATGGGTGACGAGTTTAAGCGGGCAGGGGTTGGAGGCCACAGAAGCAGGGAAGACTGCGCCGATATGGTTTACGCCCTTCACGGCGGTGCCAAAGCCGAGCTGGCTCCAGATTGCGTTTTTCGCGCCTTCTAACCATACCGCAAATCTGCCGATTTCCTCGCGGCCAAAGGAGACTTCTTCGCCGTGGTCGTGTTCAACCAACTCGCCGTCTTGCCAGCGTTTATAGTCCCACCAGACGGTGAGTTTCCAGTCGCGGTAGAGCGAGAATATCCAGTATTTTTTCGGTAGGATGACATTGCCTTGCCCGTCTTCGAGCCACATGGCGTGGAAAGTTCCGTCGCCGGGGGTGTCGTCGATTTTGGCACTGACCACGAAACCGTCATCGGTGAGGCCGGAGCGGATTTCAACGGTTGTATCGCCGGCAGAAACGGGTGTGAAGGCGCCGGAGGTCGGGTCTTTGTCCATTTTAGGCTCTTCGCCTTTACCGCCGCCGCCAAGGGACACGCCCGAGCCGCCAAGGACGGAGTTGAGCGCGCCCATTGCTGCGCCTTTGGCTTGGCTGCCAAGCTTATCTTTGGTCGCTGCGTTTGTGCCGACTTCGTTGTTGGGGCCGATCGAGATGGATTTAGTGGAGCTGTCAGGATAGGTGCATGAAGTTTTTTCACCTTTGCAGCTTTTGATGCAGTTCTCGTACATTTTGAGGGTTTTTTTATAGTGTCTTTCCAGCGCTGAAATTTCCGAACTCAGGGAATATTCATTCGGGTCGTTAAAATTATTGAGAAGGTCTTTGGCCATGCGTTTTGCATGCTCGATTTTTATCTGGCGAATTTTTACTTCGTGGGGGATGCGTTCATTCAGTTCTTTTGCGAGTTTTTCACATTTCCAGCAGACCGGATCAAACGGCCCTTTCCACCATTTTGGCGGTTCGTATTTGAACGGGGGCGGGGCAAGGGATGTATCCGCACCTTCAAGGGCGGGTTGTCCGCCAAGCCCGATATCTGTAGTTTTGCCGCCATCGCCTTTACATTGTTGTTCGCAATCGGAGATGCGTTCGCGGAGTTTTTGAACACGTGCCTCTGACACGCGGACCAACTGTGCGTATTTTTTGTCTGTTTCAGCGCCTGATTGCGCTCTTTCCATCAGTATCCCCATCACTTGCGCGGCATGCGCTTTTCCGCCTTCGGTGGATGTGTCTATTTTATCTTTTTCGTAGAGTTGTTTGATCCCTTGTTCTTCTTCGGCGCGCATGGCGGTGAATTTACGGATTGTGGTTTTAAGTGCAAAAAGCTCTTCGACCGCAAGATTGTATTCCAACACGAGATATTGGCAGGGGGTGCAATCGGTTATTTCTTTTTGCCATTCCATACGTTTGATGCGGCTGCTGAGGGGGGCTTTTCCGCTTTCTTCAAACCAGCCTTGGTGATTGGGATCGTTTGTCATGGAGGTTTTCGCAAGTGAGGGCACACTTGTGAGGAATAAAGCTATCAACGTGCATATAAAAATGCGTGCCACGGGCGTCCCCTTTATTAGCAAAAGCTTATAAAAAATGTAGTATTATGAAGGCATTAGAGGGGAATTGCCAAGGGGAGTCAACAAAGATTGACTCTTGGGGCGGTTGTCCAATATCTTTGGGTATTCACTGGCGGTGCTTTTTTGTGAGCTGAGATTATACGCCTTGAACCTGATCCGCGTGATGGCGGCGTAGGAAAGTGAGAATGACTTTATCATCAAAACATATTGATATTTTGGGTGCGGGCATCATGGGCCTTATGGCGGCGCGCAGTTTATGCGCAGCGGGGCACCGCGTTTGCGTTTATGACGCGGGCGGTTTTCCTGCTGCGAATGCGAGTTTTATGGCGGGCGGGATGCTTGCGCCGTATTCCGAGATTGAGCATATGGATATGGCTTGGGTTGAGGTGGGTTTGGCTGGCATTGAGGCTTGGCGCGATATCGGCTTGGATTGTGGATTTTCGGCTGCGGGAAGTTTGCTGATTGCCTGCCCAGAGGATCAATATATCTTAGAGCGTTTTCGTGGACATTTGCCTTTAAGTGAGCGGGATATGGTTTCGGCGCGGGAGCTTGAGCCTGCGCTGCATGATAAATTTCGCAACGGCGTGTTTTTAAAAGAAGAGGCGTTCGTGCATCCTGAAAAAGCGATGTTGGCTTTGTGTGAGAGTTTGAAAAATCACGTTGAATTTAAAGCGCAGAATATCGAGCCTTCGAATTCAAAAGCTGAGGTTGTGATTGATTGCCGCGGCATGGGCGCGGCCGACCCTGCACTGCGCGGTGTGAAGGGCGAAATTTTACTCGTGCGAAACCCAGAATTTTCTTTAAGCCGCCCTGTGCGGTTGATGCATCCGCGTTATCCGCTTTATATTGTGCCGCGTGGGAATGGGGTATTTATGATTGGCGCGACGCAGGTGGAAAGCGAAGGGGGCGGGGTTCAACTTCGCAGCGCTATGGAGCTGATGAGCGCGCTTTATGCTTTGCATCCGAGTTTTGGCGAGGCGGAAGTTTTATCTGTGAAGGCGGGTATTCGCCCATCATACGCCGATAATTTGCCGCGTATTTCGGCGGGCGAACATGTGATTTCGTGTAATGGTTTATTCCGTCACGGGTATTTGTTTTCGCCCGTTATGGCGCAGTGTGTTACCAATTATTTAGCGGGCGAGACACATGAATTTATGCATCTTTTTAGAAAGGACGATGATGAATATCACGATCAACGGGCAGCTTAAAAACTTTGAAGCGCCGCTTAATCTTTATGATGTGCTGGCGCAGGAAGAAGTGATCGGCATGATGATTGCCGTGGCGCATAACGGGCATGTCGTCCCGAAGGGGGATTATACGCAAGTGTTTATCAATGATGGCGATACGATTGAAATCGTTGCGCCGATGCAAGGTGGTTAAATGAGTTTGAATATAGGAAATGTGATTTTACAAAGCCGCCTATTTTTGGGGACGGCGGGGTATCCTTCTCCCAAGGCGCTGGAGGCGGCCATTGCGGCCTCTGCCCCTGGCCTTGTGACAGTGTCTTTGCGCCGGGAAAGCAAGGCGGGGAAGGGGCAGGATTTTTGGAACATTATTAAAGGGTTTGATATTCCCGTGCTGCCGAATACTGCCGGGTGTCATGGCGTGGATGAGGCGGTGACGACTGCCGAGATGGCGCGGGAAGTGTTCGAGACGAACTGGATCAAGCTTGAGATTATCGGTGATGATTACACGCTTCAACCCGACCCGTATGGATTGGTGGAGGCGAGCGAGACGCTGATCGCCAAGGGCTTTGAGGTTTTCCCTTATATGACGGATGACCTTGTTTTGGCTTCGAGGCTCTCGGCGCTGGGCGTGAAAATCTTGATGCCGTGGGGCGCGCCGATTGGATCGGGGCGGGGGCTGAATAACCCTTATGCGCTTAAAACTTTGCGGGATCGTCACGGTGATAAAACGCTGGTGGTGGATGCGGGGATTGGCGCGCCGAGCCACGCGGCGGCCGTGATGGAGATGGGGTATGATGCGGTGCTTCTCAATACTGCCGTGGCGAAAGCGGGGGATCCGGCCGTAATGGCGGGGGCGTTTGCGCGCGGCATTGAGGCGGGCCGCGCGGCATATCTGGCAGGTATTATCACGCCGCAGGAAAGCGCGTCGCCCACAACGCCGCTGATTGATAAACCGTTATGGCATCAAAAGACATGACACGCTACGCGCGGCAATTGGCGCTGCCTGAAATATCATCCGCGCAGCAGGAGCGTTTGGGCGCAAGCCATATTGTGATGGTCGGGGCGGGCGGTCTTGGCGCGGCGGCATTGCCGTATTTGGCGGCTGCGGGCATTGGGAAGATCACGATCATTGATAACGACACGGTGAGTATTTCTAATCTTCATCGCCAAACCATATATCAGGATGGCGAGGCAGGGCAGGGCAAGGCGGAAGCGGCAGCGCAATATTGCCGCGCGCTTAATCCTGACATAGAGGTGATTGCGATTGCCGAGCGGTTTGACGGCGTTCTTCCCTCGTGTGATTTGATACTGGACGGATCGGATAATTTTGAGACCAAGAGCGCGCTGAATGAAGCGTCTATAAAAATGGGGGTTCCGCTGATTGCCGCGAGCGTCAATCAATGGCAGGGGCAGGTCGGCGTTTTTGCGGGGTTTGCGAAGGGCGGCCCCTGTTATCATTGCTTGTTCCCAGAGCTTCCAAGCGATGCGCGAAATTGCAACGAGGCGGGGATACTCGGCACGTCGGCGGGCTTAACGGGGATGTGGCAGGCGCATATGGCGCTGTGCTTTTTGCTTGGATTGGAGAATGTGCGTGCAGGGCAGGTTTTGAGCTTTGATTTTAAGCATTTTCGGATGCAGAGTGTAAGTCTAAACAAGGATGAGAATTGCGCGCATTGCCGAGAGGGACAAGCGCAATGGACCCCATATAAAGCGGAGAATAAAATGAGTGAATTAATTTCAATGAGTGAGCTTGCAAAGAAAAAGCATTTGATCGTGGATGTGCGCACCGCCGGTGAGATTGCGGCAGACCCGATTGAGGGGGCGCTTCATATGGAGGTGTCTACTGTGCCGAGCCGTTATGATGAGCTGCCGCGCGATACGCTGCTTGCGTTTGTGTGCGCGGGGAATGTGCGGAGCGTGCAGGCGGTCGAGTACTTGAGCGCGCTGGGCTTTGATAATGTGTGCGTGCTGGATAAGTTCTCTATTTAGGCCGTGCGCAGGTCAAGCGGAGTGAATAGCTTGCTGGCGTAGATAAAGAATGTATCACTGAAGGCGACAACGAGCTTCACGCTATATCCGACGGCGACCATCTGCCAGAGAATTTCGTTAGGAATATCGCCATAAAACGCCAGAAAAGTGAACATCACAGTGTCCAAACCTTGGCTTATGAAGGTGGAGGCGTTGTTTCTGAGCCATAGCATTTTATCGCCTGTCCATTGATGGATTTTATCGAAGAGATAAATGTCCAGAGTCTGGATGAGGGCATAGGCAATTAGGCTTGCGCCGACGATGCGAAGAGAGACGGTGAAAACTCCGCTGAGGTTCTCAGAAAAGCCCGTGATGAAATCATCGCCCGTGATGGCGCTTGCCAAAAGCGTGCCTTGCATGAAGACATGGAAGATGATGGTGGCAAAGATGCCAAGTTTTACGACCGTGAAGGCGGCTTTTTTGCCATAGCGTTCGGTTAGCAAATCAGTGGCGAAATACATGACACCAAAAAGCGCCGTGCCGAGTGTGGTGGAGAAGCCGAAAACGTCGATGACTTTGGCCTCTGCGATATTAATATAGATGGTGATCGCGATGATCAGGGTGTAGACGAAAAGCTTTCCGAAATAGGACGCGCCAAGTGCGAGCGCGAGGCCACCAAAGGCGAAAAGAAGGAAGAGGATTTCGTTTGTGAGCGCCATTATGCTGCTTTCTCAAGCTTTGCGCGTTCGATGCCTTCGAGGATCAGTTCGCGGGCTTTATCCGCGTCGCCCCATCCAATGATTTTCGACCATTTGCCTTTTTCCAGGTCTTTATAATGGGCGAAGAAGTGTTCGATCTGATCGCGGTTCACTTGCGGGATGTCTGTGTAGTTCAGTTTATCATCGTGATAGGGGTGAATTTTAGGGGCCGGCACAGCGATGATTTTTTCATCGACGCCGCCGTCATCTTCCATCAGTAATACGCCGATAGGGCGCATAGGCATGACCGCGCCGGGCATAACCGGCGTGCGGCCAACAGCCATAATGTCTACAGGGTCGCCGTCACCGGAAAGTGTGTGGGGGATAAAGCCATAATTGCCCGGATAGTACATGGCGGTGTGAAGGAAGCGATCAACGAACATTGCGCCGCTGTCTTTATCAAGCTCGTATTTCACAGGAACGCCGCCGAGCGGGTTTTCGATGATTGTGTTTACGATTGTTGGGGCGTCATCGCCGATTGATATTTTAGACAGGTCCATTGTTTTTCCTTCGTGTTTAAGACGGGGAAATGGATAGCCTTATCAGCCCTAAATCGCAAGTGTTAATTTAAGCGGCGGCGGCTTGCTTTACATCTGTTATGAACTGTCCGAATGTCTCAACGGCGGCTTTGACGCGCGGTGCGTTCTTTTCAATGAATGCCTCGTCGAGTGTTTCGCCGTTTTGGTAGGCAGCCAGTGCGGCAGCGCCATCATAGTCACAGCCAGAAAGGCGGAGGGTGAGAACTTCTGGGTCTGCGCCGAACGCTGTTCCGGGCAATGTCGCCAAGCCGTATTCGCTCATCAAATGGCTTGCGAGGTCTTTGGATGTTTTGATCCCTGCAGCGGCCATTTCTGCGCGGTGGGCGTCAAAATTGGGGTATGTGTAGAACGCGCCTTGGGCTTTGGGTGTTTGCAGACCTAGCTCGCGCAAGCCATCGGAGATGTATTGGTTCATCAGCTTGTGGATGTCCGTGCAGGCTTGGATATGCGCTTCGATGTCGTCGTGGCCTTTATAGGCATCAATGCAGGCTTGCTGGATCGGGGCGGGCACACATGACCATGTTTCGGATGCGATATTGCATAGAAGATCGTTCAGGCCGCTAACCGCTTTAGGGATAAAGCCAATGCCGACGCGCCAGCCACCAAGCGAGAGGTGTTTGGACAGGCCGGATGTGATGGCGGTGTGGTCGGGTGCGTATTTCGCGATTGTGCGGTATACGCCGTCGAAGGCCACGAAGCCATATATTTCATCGGAGATAATCAGAATGTCTTCTGCCAAGCAGATTTCAGCAATCTCTTTGAGATTGGTTTCAGGCATGGTTAGGCCCGTTGGGTTTGAGGGGTAATTCAGGATGATTTTGGTTGGGTTTTTCCCTGCGCTGCGGGCATCGGCGATCGCCTTTTTCAGGGCCTCAGGCTTGATCTGAAGGCCTGCGTCGTCTAGTTGCGTCGGGACTTTGATGACGTTGGTGCCTAGCATGCGGGCTTGGGGCTTATAGCTTACCCAACTTGGAACCGGCATAAGAAGGTCGCCTTCAATGGCCATTTGCAAAGAATAGAGAATGAGTTTTGAGCCCGGCGCGATGATGACATCGTATTTTGATGTGTCGAGGCCGATTTTATCTTTGTAATACTCGGCGACTGTATCGCGGAGTTCTTTCAGGCCGCCAGTGGGCAAATATTCTTTTCTCCCTACGCCTGCTTTTAGGGAGTCTTGGAGGCGTTGCGGTACGGGGAAGGGCGACTCGCCGAAGCCCATATGGAGGACTTGTTTGCCTTCTGCGCGACGTTTTTGCACCATTTCATTGGCGGCCAATGTGGGTGAGAGTTCGAACTCAGTAGATGTTTCAACAAGTTTAACCATTTTAGTCGCATCCTTTTATCTTTGCAGCGCGCAGTTTCGCCTCATACAAAACAGTATTTTCGGGGCTGGCGCAATAAAAAACCCTGCGGAAATACAGGGTTTTTGTGTTGCTTTGCGATATGGCTTTTATGCGGCCTTTTGCTGCGCTTGTGGAGCGGTTTTGCGTTTACCGAATGTTTTTGCCTTCTCCGGCTTTTCCTTGACGAGATCGGAATAGGAGACTGATTTTGGTTCTTTTTGAATATTGTCTTCAATAAACATTACGCCGCCGGATGCTGTTGTGCATGCTCTCATTTTATAGTCTCCTTTTTGAGTCGTTTGAATTTATGCAGTCTACCCTTTTTGCAAGAATATTACAAAAAGTAGGTGTGCAATGCACAAAAATGACTTTTATTCTATGGAGTAATCTACTGTTGAAACGACGCGAACGCTTTTGTAGCGCTGGTTTTGCTCGGATGTATATTGAACGGGATCGCGGGGGAGGATTTGGAACACACCCTGATATGCGCGTTTCATGCTGCCGACTTTTTCGCCTGAATCGGCGGCGAATTCTTCCGCGCTTTCGCGAGCATTCTTCACCGCTTCTTGCAGCATTTCTGATTTAATGTCGTTTAATCCTGTGAAGATATAGGTAGGTTGGGCGGGGTTGGTCAGAGTCACGCCTTGGCTGATGAGCGTGCCGACTTTACCTAAAAGACTTTGCATTTTGTTGAGATCATTTGTGCGAACGGTGATTTGCTGGCTGATGATATAGCGGCCGCTTTCGACATTATTGGGCCGGTAGGCTTGAGCGAGCAGGTCTTGCGCTTGCAGCGGCTGAACATCGATTTCTTCAGCGCCGAAGCCTTCATGGTTGAGGAATTCAAGAATGATATTTTGATTGTTTTCGAGGCGTTGCTGCACTTCGGACAGGGTATTTGATGTGCCGCTATGGCTGATGCTCCAGATCCCCAGATCGGCCTCGACGTCACGCTCTGCAAGGCCTTTGACGGTTACGACGCGGTCTTCCATGCGGAATGCGGTCAGGCCGTTTTGTACGAACCATCCGGCCATTGTGATCCCTATAGCCATGAAAGCACCTGCAATCAGAAGGCTCGCGCATTTAGAAGTGTGTTTATCGTTTGGCATTTTTGTATCCGTTTTATTCAGATGTTCTCATCATGCGGTCTTGCGTGCCGGGCACTTTTACCGCGCGGGCCGCTGCGCCGCGTTTTTCTTCAACCGGTCTGGTGGCAAAGCTTTTGACAAAGCTCTTGTCAGGGCGGCCGCTCCAGCAACGCGGAATATACGGGAAGGTATCGGTCAGGATGTAGATGTAATATTTATCGTTGACGGTCACGCCGTTACATTGGTCGAGGCTTCCTGAGCCGCGCACGAATTCATAATCTGTTGCGAAGCTTCCGTCATAAGGGCCTTCAGGGTTTACGCCGGGGGCTTCGCGCGGGCCTTTTTTAAGCTGGTAGCTGGATTTATAACGGTTTTCCTTGCTCACGAATATCGGGAAGCCATCGGCGGCATATCCGACATGGGTGAGCGATTTGTTTACAAGGGGCTTCGGGATGCCGCGATAAACGTAAATTTGTAATGATGTGGCTATACCGTTATTGGCGTCTGCGGTTACATCTGTTTTTCCGCTTAGAGTCTCGTAAGGCCATAAGGGGTTGTCATTCCAGAGCGTTTCGGAATAGGGATCAAAAGGCACGCCGTTTAAGGCGATACCGAAAAACATCGATCCATCGAGAATGGTCGCACTGGGCATTCTTCTTGGTTCGAGATCAAGTCTGAAGCGGAAGTTTTTTGCGCTGGCGTAATTGGGGTTTTTTACATTCGGGAAGTCGCCAATGGCGTGATTGGGTATGCCGTTGCTGGTTGCATACCTGAATGTGCCGTCACTGGAGATTTTGGCTCTGGGGGTTTGTGCCTCTATTGAGCCGGGGGAGAGTAAAAAAAAGCCCGCCAAAACTGTTGATAGTAACAATTTCCAAAGCATGGGTGGCGGGCTCTTTTTCTGTGTTTGTATTAATCTACTGCTTTAAGGTTGCTCGCGGCCATTTTGCCACGGTTTTCCTGCATTTCGAATTCAAGTTTTTGACCTTCGGCCAAACCTTGCATTCCGGCTTGTTCAACAGCAGAGATGTGAACAAAAACGTCTTTACTGCCATCATCTGGGACAATAAATCCGAAACCTTTTTCTGAATTAAACCATTTAACGGTTCCTGTAGTCATAGTGTGTGCTCCTTCGCGCATAGTCTATTTAAGTTTAAAATACTCTTTGGGCGGTTATTCGGGCAGTAATTTGTTTAAAAGCGCGAAAACCCATAGAATATTTAAGCACGCTACGCGTTTCAGCGCATGAGAGCAAGTAAATAATGCGAAGCGCTTTTCGCCGCTTTTATCTTCGTAAAGGGCGGTGTGGTTTATAAAATCCGTTTTTTCTTACCGCGCGGTTTCGATGATCCAACGCGCAGCGCAAATCGTATCAAACACATGAAAAACAAAATGTTAAAATCTTTGATTTTTACGGCTGCGCTTACGTCGCCGCTTGGTGCTGGAGCGGTGATCCCCGAAAGCGGGCGGATCGAGTTTCAGATCCTGCGGGACGGAAAGCCGTTCGGCAAACATGTGGTGTCGTTTAAAGATGATAAAGATCTGACGCGCGTTTATGTCGATATCGACATGGAATATAAGCTTGGGCCGGTAAGGCTTTTTCATTATGAGCATCGCAATGAAGAGATTTGGAAAGGGAACGCGCCTGTCTCTTTGCGCTCCCGCACTGATGATGACGGCGATGATTACGAGGTGAGTGCATCATGGGGCGATGTATTAGAGGTCGAGGCGAACGGCAAGAATTTTGAAGCCTCGCCCGCGCTCTACACGACCAGTTATTGGAATCCCGTGACGCTGAAGAGCGATAAAATTTTGAATACGCAAAAAGGGATCGTGGAGGATATTACGGTTGATTATAAAGGCACTGAGGAGTTTAGAATCCAAGAGGATGTTTTGAGGGCCGAACACTATGTGGTGGAGGCAAAATTTCCGATTGATGTTTGGTATGATAGCAAAACGCAGCAATGGGTCGGTTTGAAGTTCCAGGTGCGCGGCTCAGAGATAGAGTACAAGCGCATCACGCCCGTGCGGTAATTATTTTTGCTTATCAAAGAAGATATAAACATCCCCGATTGTTATGCCCCAGCGTTTGATCGTGGCTTTGTTAAACAATACCGTGTCATCTTGTAGATACATCCAGTCATCAAATGTGACTTTCCAAATTTTTCCTTCAACGGGAAGGTTATAGGTATATTTGAAATTAAAGGCGTTGCCTGCGCTTTGGCCGGTGGCTTCGCCGACGACGCCGGCGGCTGTGCCTTTGTAGTGGTTTTCGGCTGTTTTTACGATTGTCCAGTTGCGTTGCTCGGTTGCGCCGTCGTTATAAACGAAGTCTTCTTGCAGGGTGAGGGTGTTTGTTTTGTCGTTCCATGATCCGTTGATGTCGACAACGAATTGACGGCGGACTTTGCCGAACCGGTCCTGGAACACGCCCCATGCTTGGGTGTTGCCTTGGAAGTAATCTTCAATCTGCAGGGCGGGGCTTGTGTCTTTATAGTCTTGAATATTCACTGACGCGCATCCGCTTATAAAAAGAATTCCGATAAAAAGTGTGATTTTTTTTAACATTGTAATCCTCTTACGGCGCTACGGTGCAAATAGATCAAGCTTTGCCGTTTATTCTTTTGGTTTATCAATCGCGATTTGGATGACATCGATTGTGCCCATGTTAAAGCCTGCTTCGCAGTAGGAGAAATACTGTTCCCATAAGCGCTTGAAACGGGTGTCGAGTTCCCCGCCCTTGAGTTTGGGCCATGCGGTTTGGAATTTTTTGTTCCAGATATTGAGGGTTTTGGCGTAGTCCTTACCGAATGTAAGGTGCTCGCCTTTAGTGAGGCCTGCGTTTGTTATTTGCTCTTTGAGCGCGTTCATTGAAGGGAGCATACCGCCGGGGAAAATATAACGCTGGATGTAATCGGCGCTGCGGCGGTAATCGTTAAAATCTTCGTTGCGGATTGTGATGATTTGCAGGACCGCGCGCCCCGATGGTTTAAGGCGGTTTTTCAGGGTTTCGAAGAATGTCGGCCAATAGGCTTCGCCCACGGCCTCGAACATTTCAACGGATGCAATGCGATCAAATGTCCCTTCGGTGTCGCGGTAATCTTCGAAACGGATATCGACTTTATCAGACAGGCCCGCTTTTTCGATACGGGCTTTGGCGTATTTTAATTGAGCCTTTGAGATTGTGATGCATGTGATTTTGCAGCCGACAGTCTTGGCGGCGTATTCCGCGAAGCCGCCCCAACCGCAGCCTATTTCGAGAAGGTGATGTTCGGGTTTAAGCTCAAGGCGGTCGATCATTTCCTGATATTTTGCATATTGGGCTTCTTGAAGGCTTTCTTTCCCTGTTTTGAAAAACGCGGAAGAATAGGTCATTGAGGGGTCGAGCCATGCTTTATAAAAATCATTGCCGATATCGTAATGACGATAGATGTTTTTCTTTGATCCCGCTTTGGAATTGGGCTGAAGAATATGCAGAATATAGGAAATGAAGCGCGCCCATGATTTGCCCTTTAACCTGTTTTGAAGGCTTTGGGCGTTGCGCATGAAAAGCTCGAACAGTGTTGTGATATTCGGGGATGACCAATCGCCGTCAATATAAGATTCACAAAAACCAAGGCGGCCTTTGATGAGAAACCGTTTGGCGAGGCGATCATTGTGGATGCGCAGGAGGGCCTGCGGCTCGCCGTTCGGTTTGCCGAAACGCAATGTTTTGCCGTTGGGCATGATGACATCAAGGTGTCCTTCGGTGATATGGCTCATAAGGTGTAAACACAGACGCATGGCGCGGGTAGGCTTGTAGCCCGACTTGCGGGTAAGGTGCTTTGCAATGAAGCTTTTGAGCGTATGCGGGGTCTCAATAATTGCATCTACGCTATAATCAGCGGGCTGGTCGTAATACGTCATATACGGTCCTTTAGTCCTTATTTTTTGTCTATACGCCGATAAACGTAGATTGGATGAGTGTTAAAAACAATTTTTCTTATGAGATCGGTGTTTTCGGCGGCGGGGGTTTTGGTATGTATTTCGCACCTTTGCGCCAAAGCAGGAATGCTTCCCAATGGATGCCGACAATAATTTTCAGGGTTAGCATGGGATGGGTGAATAGTGTTTTGAGCAGGGCGGCGGAAGTGAGGTCGCGCCGCGCGCCGTCCCATGTCGCGGTCATGATTTTTTCATTGTCGCCGGTGAATTGGTGGATTGCGAAATCTAGAGTTTCATCGGGTTCTTTCAGCCGGAACTTGTAGGTGCAATCCATATGGATGAACGGAGAGACATGGAAGTTTTTCTTTGTTTCTTGTTTGATTTCGCCGTTTTTTTCTACAGGCAGAAGGTAGCCGTGCTGCTCGCCGAAGGTGTTTTTGACTTGATAGAGAATGGCTTTAAGCGCGCCTGTTTTATCGGTGCAATAATATAGCGTGATGGGGTTGAAGACATATCCAAGTACACGCGGAAAGGTCAGCATGAAGATTTTCCCGCCCTTTATATCAATGTTTTTGGCCTCGGCGGCGGCTTCTATCCACGGGCGTAAAGGACTTCCATCGCGCGGGCCGTGGTCACGCTCATAGAGACTGAAGATGTTAAAGCGGTTGAACGAGAAGATTTTCAGCTTTGGGAAATTGTCGATATCCAGCAGCAGCGTGAAAACACGATAGGTGAAAGCATGTTCGAACGGGATGTGGCGTTTATGAAAGACTTTGCCGATATAGAGGCTGTTTTTAAGCATATTGATCCGGTTTTTGGGCGAGGCAGTTTGCACCTGCGGGGGATTTGTCGTCTTTGACGCCTTTTTTGCTCCATGGGCGCATTTCGCCGCCAAGCTGCTCTGCCACGGACAGTGCTGCGCTCAGCCCATCTTCGTGAAAGCCGTATCCGCACCATGCGCCGCAGAACCATGTGCGGTTTTGTCCTTGAATAGCTTTGATTTTCTCCCAGCCTTTCAGGGCGGACATGGTGAATTGCGGATGCGCATAGGCGATGACGCGGTGGGTTTTTTCTGGGTCGGGCTCGAAAGGAGGGTTGAGGGTGACGAAGAGATTTTCGCCGCCGATGAAGGGTTGCAGTTTGTTCATCCAATATGTCAGGCAGACGCCTTGATCGCTTGAGGTGATGTAATTCCAGCTCGACCAGACCGATTTACGAAAGGGCATCAGGCGTTTATCGGTGTGGAGATAGGCGGTGTTAGGGGCATAGGGGAATGCGCCGAGGACTTGTTTTTCTTGCGCGCTGGCGTCATCCAGCATCTCGAGCGCTTGATCGGAATGGGCGGCGATCACGACATGATCGAATTTCTTGGTTTTGCCGGTGATGTCTGTGATTTCAACGGATTGCTCTGTGCGGGTGATTTTCGTTACGGCGCAGTTCGTTTTGATTTTATCTTTGAAATCGGCGGTGAGTTTTTTCACGTATTCACGGCTGCCGCCAGACACCGTCCACCATTGCGGGCGGTCTTTGAGGCGAAAGAGGCCGTGATTCACGAAAAAGCGGATGAAGCTCTCGGCGGGGAAGTCGCGGACATCTTGTGTGCC
Organism: uncultured Micavibrio sp.; assembly: GCA_964350695.1. Classification (GTDB taxonomy): domain Bacteria; phylum Pseudomonadota; class Alphaproteobacteria; order Micavibrionales; family Micavibrionaceae; genus TMED27. Next base: position 92,998 of record CAYGKM010000008.1, on the reverse strand, counting down.
GGTTGACCAGATTGCCGCGGCCATGGGCAGGATGTGGTGATCAATAAAGCCTTGGGAATATTTATTGTTTTCAAGATATTCGCCCAGAGATATTTCGGTCGGGCGATCAAGAAATTCCGGCGCGGTTTTGTAAAATCGAACGATATCGAGAAGCATTTTGTAAAAGCGTGGGCGCAGAAAATTGGAGAGCTGCCCAAAAATTTTATCGCCTGAATATTCGACTTTGCCATGATTGATAGATACGCCGAAGGACATATCGGTTTTTTCGGTCTTTACGCCCAGATGTCTAAACAGGGCGATGAGATTGGGGTATGTCCATTCATTGTAAACAATGAAGCCTGTATCCACGGCAGGGTGAGCTTTGCCCTCCACGGTGTTGGAGTGCCCGCCGATATAATCATTTTGCTCATACACCGTGATGTCATGGTTTTTATTGAGCAGCCATGCAGCGGCGTTTCCTGTAATTCCTGTGCCAATGATTGCAATTTTCATCTAAGATGCCCTTTAATGCGTAAGTACTTTATGTACGCTTATTAACCTTAACCAGATTGCCCGTTCATGAACAGCCAGTTTTCCTTGATGGCCACGCGCCGTTTTCTTCCGCTTTTTATCGTGCAGTTTTTGGGGGCGTTTAACGATAATCTGCTCAAGACGGTTTTGGTGGTACTGATCGCGTATGGGCTTTGGGATATTAATGATTGGAATCCGGCTGTATTGGTGGCGGTGGCCTCGGGGCTTTTTATTCTGCCGTTTATTTTGTTTACGCCGCTGGCGGGGAGTTTGAGCGATAAATACGACAAGGCGATGATGATCCGCTGGATTAAATTGGCGGAGATTGTCATTGCGCTGTTTGCGATCGGGGTTTTGTTCATCGGGGATCTGTACTTGGCCTTTGGGGTTTTGGTTGCGCTTGGCGCGCAATCGGCGTTTTTTTCTCCCGTGAAGTTTTCAATTCTGCCACAGCATTTGAAGCGCCCTGAATTGGTGGGCGGTAATGCGCTGGTCAGTTCGGGGACGTATCTTGCCATTTTGTCGGGGACGATTGTCGGGGCGATTATTGCGCCGATGGGTGACGGTAAAATGATTGCGGCGGCGATTCTCATGGCGGCGGCGATTGTTGGGTATGTTGCGGCGCGCTTTGTGCCGCCCGCCCCTCCGCCGCAACCGGATTTGGCTGTGTCCTTTCATATCTTTAAAAAGGCGGCGGAAGTGATCGGTCATGCGCGGGCGCAAAAGGCCGGCGTCTTTTTGGCGATTTTGGGTACGGCGTATTTTTACTTTGTGGCCTCAACATTTCACGCGCAGTTCCCGAATTTCACCAAGACGACATTGGGCGCGGATAATATTGTGCTGACGATGTTTATGGTGGTGTTTTCCGTGGGGATTGTGGTGGGCGGTTTGCTTAATCATAGATTCTTGAACGGCAAGGCGGACGGGGTTTTTGTTCCACTGGCATGTGTGTTAATGGCGGCGTTCGGGATTGATATATATTTCGCGGCGAAGGCTTTTCCTGCGCCGATTGAAGGTGTGTTGATGGATCCGAAGAGCTTCATCACCCATTTCCACGGTGCGCGGCTGATCTTTGATACGTTTTTACAGGCGGTGGCGTGCGGGTTTTATGTGATCCCCTTGCGGGCGATTGTGCAGGATCGTGCCGCCGTGAACGTGCGCAGCCGCGTGATTTCCAGCTCGAATATGATGGAAGCGTTGATGATTTTGGCGGCGGCGGTTCTGGGCACGGTTGTCTTGTCGCTGGGCGTAAGCATTGAGGGGCTTTACCTGATTGTCTCGATTTTGACTTTGTTAGTCGGCCTGTATTTGTTTAAGATGCCTTCTCTGAGATTGATTGCAGAAGAGAAGGTTTAAACCTGATGCCCCCTTTGCTTGTTTTTGCCATGGAGCAAGAGCGCCAGAATGTTTTTGACGGCTATGATGTTTTGCATAGCGGTATCGGCAAGGTGAACGCTGCGCATGCCTTAACCAAGCGCATAGAAAAAATGCGCCCGGAATTGGTGATTAATTTGGGAACGGTAGGCAGCCGCAAACACGCCAAAGGCGTTGTGCTTAACCCCATTGCGTTTGTGCAGCGGGATATGGATGTAACTGCGCTGGGGTTTGATCCGTTTCAAACGCCGTTTTCGAATGATCCGACGATTTTGGAATATGGGCGAGATGTTAAGGGCCTGCATAAAGGCGTTTGCGGGACAGGCGACAGTTTTGCGACAAACGAGGAAAGCGCGCAATTTGATTGCGTTGATATGGAGGCGTATGCTTTGGCCTTGATTTGCGCCCGAGAAGATATACCGTTCTTATGTTTGAAATATGTATCTGACGGGGCGGATGATTCCGCGCATGAAGATTGGAATGAAACATTGGGTAAAGCCGCGAAAGCTTTGGAAGCCGCATTAAAGGGAGCCGGATATTGAGCATTAAATCTTGGAATATTGTTTTGTTTTTGGCGCTTTTGGCGGTTCTTGCGGGCGGCGGATATGTTTTATATCAAAACCATGAGGCGCAATTGGCGAAAGCGGCGGCGGGGCAGGCACGGATAGAAGCAGAAGAGGCGGCGAAGCAAGCGCAGGCAGAGGCTTTGGCGCAAGGGTTTGAAGATGCGTTGAACGGATTTTTGGCGGATTTGGCAGCGCAGGCCGATGAATATAAAAAACGCCGCAAGGTTTTGCATGGGCTCATCCGTCCTGAAAACCTGCGCAGCACCGAATATATCCAGGAAAACTATAATCTGGGCGAAAGCACCTCTTTGGCGCTTCAGCTTCAGATGGAGAGCATTATCGGTTTGTTTGATACTGCGAATGTGAAGATGAAGGCTTTGATTGAGCAATTGCCTGACGGGAAAAAAGCAGCGGCAGCGCAGAGCTGGCAGAGCATTCAGGACGAGCAGCTTGAGACCTACATCCGGTTTTTTGATTCCGAGCAGTCGGTGATTTCCGGTATTCGCGCGCTATTAAGCTTTTATAACGAACATAAAGACGAGATGAGCGTTGATCTTGAGACGGGGCGGATATTGTTTTCTGATGTGGAGACGCAGGCGGCCGCCTTTGAGCTTACAAAGGATTTGAAAGCGGCGACGACAGAGCAGCCCTAAAGCGCGGTATTGGCCTGCGCGGCGAAGGCTTGCATGCTGGCATCAAACGCTTTGCCGAAATGTGCGCGCTCTGTTTCCACATTGTCGCTAAATTCAAGAGTCCGGCCGATCTCGCCCAGAATTCCGAAAATGAATGTTGAAACCGTGTTCATATTATGGCCGGGGAAGTAGTTCTTTTCGAGCAATTCCGGTAGCAGGGTGCTTAATTTTCCCAGCAGCGTCTTTTTCTGGATAATCAGGCGCTCTTCAAAGGTCATGGCCGCTTGCGATTCGATCAAAATAATTTTTCGAAACGGTTTTTCCATGCATAAATCCAGAAAACTTTGTGATCCGACGATAAGGGCATCCCAGGCGTTTTCTTGTTTATCCATGTTTTTTGATATTTTTTTGAGAGCATCAAACATCATTTCTTCGTAGACGGCCTTGAAAAGTCCGTTTTTATCGCCGAAATGATAATAGAGTGACCCGCGCGCCATCCCGGAGAGCTCTACGATGCGGCTGGTGGATGCCAAAGCATACCCAGAATCGGTGAACTCCTTTTGAGCGATTTCGATGAAATTTTGGCGGGTTTCTTCCAAATTTTCTTTGTTTGAACCGTGGCGTTTGCTCATTTTTATCGTTCTATATCAATGATTTGTAAAAAATATGGGGTTTTTATTGACATGATGTCAGTAAATTCGTACATTGTTATTGACAGTATGTCAGTAAAAAGCAAAAAATGCAAACGACAGTAGTTCAGAGTGTGTAAGAAAATAGGGCTAAGACCAAAAAATGGTCCAAAAGGATTTAAATATCGAACAAAGATATGAGCCCGTAATAAGATGAAAGGAGTGAAGCTATGTTTTCACAATTCTCTTACCCGATAATTTGTGCAGAGAATTTTGCGCAAACAGTGAATTTTTACGAAGACCATTTCAACTATGTCTCTGTGTTGGAAGTGAAGGGTTTCGCGATTTTAAAGCGCGAAGGCTATAAAGATATGCATCTTTCGATTATCGATAAGAACCATGAGCAAATCCCTGAAGCCTACAGGAAGCGTGCGCAAGGTATGATTTTATCAATGCCGGTTAATGATGTTGATAAAGCCTATGAGGAATTATACTGGGAAGGACTGGAAATGCTTGGTGAGCCTGCGGAGGCGGTTTGTGGTCGCATGCATTTCATGGTCGAAGACCCGAATGGAATTTTGATTGATGTAACCAAAAACATCCCTATCCCTGCTTTTGTAAAGGCGGATGGAACATTAGAGCGGAGCTATATCAGCGACGCCGTATAAATTAAGAATTTGAGCCCCCACTCAACTGGCCTCTTGCTTCCCCCTAGGAGCGAGAGGTTTTTTATGGACTAAAGCGCTGTTTTTTATCGGGAAAGCAGTAAGATTTTGTTCATAAAAAAGGCCTATATACAGAATATATTCAGGGTGCCTTAAAAAATTAGTGATATACTTGTTTTAATTGATTTTTATTGGCTTTGATTAGCGTGCCTCTTTTGGCACGAAAATTGCATTTTGTTCCCTTGGAGGAAAAAGCGTGGATAGCATTTCTTTAGGTGCAGCTTTACGAGGTAGCTTATTATCGGCCAGAAACACGGGCCGTAGCCTTGCCGACGTGTCTTTACGTCTGGCAACGGGTAAGCGCGTCAACAGCGCCCTAGATCAACCGCAGAACTTTTTTGCAGCCGAGTCGCTCAACAAGCGGGCGTCTGATTTCGTGCGTGTGAAAACGGAGCTTCAGCAGAGCGTTTTAACGATCCAAGAGGCGGCAAGCGGGATTGAGGCGCTTGAGCGGCTAATGGATGCGGCAAAAGCAGTTGCGAATACGAGCCTTATTTTGTCTGCGGCGGGGCTTCCCGATCCGAATATCTACACCACGGGTTCTCCTGTTAACGGCCCTGATTTACAAACCCAAATTCTGGCGCAAGCCCCTTCGGCGTATTGGCGTTTGGACGAGGCGGCGGGCGGTACAGCCGTCAGCAGTGCGGGGGGCGCGCCGAACGGAAGTTATGTTGGGGGGCCGACTTTAGGGCAGCCTGCGCTTTATCCGAATGGCGGCGGCACGACACCGAATTTTAACGGTGTTAATCAAAGGGTTGATATCCCCGATAGCGGCCTGATCAACGTGGGTGCACGTCCTCAAAGAACGGTTGAGCTTGTTTTCAATGCAACCACTGTCGCAGGGCGGCAAGTTTTATATGAAGAAGGTGCAACCGTAAACTCGCTGGCTATTTATATCGATAGTGGTCGTGTTTATGTTGAGGGTGTGGATCAGGGCGCGTGGGGGCCTTTGGGCATTAATGCGCCGATTGTTGCAGGACAAACATATCATGTGGCCTTTGTTTTTGATCAACCTTCGAACAGTTTTACAGGGTATTTAGACGGCGTTCAAATCGGAACGGGTTCGGTTGCGAACCAGGTTTTCCCATCGCATACAGGGAATGTTGCGATTGGTGCAACGGCTGATGGTTTGTGGTTCCATGACGGGCCTTTTAACGGCAACGGGTTTTATTTCAACGGCCAGATTTCCGATGTGGCACTTTATAATACGGCGCTCACGCAGCCTGAGCTTTTGGCGCATGCGACGTCTTTGAATGATGTTGGGGGGCTTGAATATCACAATTTTGAATTCGATAAAATTATGAACGAGATAAACCGTATCACGCTCGATGCCAGCTATGCGGGGGTCAATCTTTTGGGGGGTGATAACCTTCTGACCGTCCTGAATGATGACCGCAGTAGCACATTAACGACCAATGGTGTGGACTTCACCCATGACGGGCTTGAGATCAAGAAGAATGATTTCCTTGGCGTTGGGGCGATTAAAACGATTATTCAAAGCGTTGATGACGCGATAAAAGAGGTTCAGTTATACGGCAGTACATTATCGGCGGATTTGCAGATTATTAATGGCCGCAGGGAACTCGCGGCCAGAACGATTGAAACGCACCAAGCGGCAGCAGATGATTTGACGTTGGCAGATTTGAGCCAAGAGGGGGCGAATTTGCTTGCGCTGGAGATCCGTCAGAACCTTGGGGCGCAGGCCATATCTCTGGCCGCTGAAAGTCAGCAAACTGTGCTGAAAATCTTTGCTAGCGGCCAGACATCGGGCGTGTTTAGTTAAGCACTTTTCTTATGATTAGGATTGCTGTTTGAGCGTCTTTTCATCGGTGCAGAGCCATCTGATTTAAAACCGCCATGTTTTTTCGGGCCTGTATGGCTCTTCTTTTTTGTGCGGTTTGTCACAAATTTATTTCCACCATCATGTGATGCGCCTTCCGGTTTGTTCGGGCGCTCTGCGTATGTACGTTTTTCTCCGCGATTATCGGGGCGTGTATTGCCGCGGTTATCAGGGCGATTGTCTTCACGTGTATCAGGGCGTTTGTTGCCGCGATTATCGGGGCGGTTATCGCTGCGTGTGTCTGGACGTTTGTTACCACGGTTATCAGAACGGCTGTCACTCTGTGCGTGAGGCTTACCAGAATATGCGGGTTTGTCGCCACGGCTGTCATTGCGCTTGTTCGGGCGCGCTGCGAATGATGGCTTGTCGCCGCGAGCATCATCACGTTTTTCAGGACGGTCTGAACGGTTATTCGGACGGTTATCTGAACGACCTTCGGGGCGCGGCTTACGCGCGAAAGACGGTTTTTCACCTTTTTCCGGGCGTCCTCTGTAAGGTTTGCGGCGTGATTTATTTCTGCCTTCGCGCTCCGGCATGTCATTTGCGGCCATATCGGGATTGAGCAAACGCTCAATTGCGTGCCATTTACGGGCATCTTGTGAGGCCACGAAGCTTATCGCTGAGCCTTCGGCGCCGGCGCGGGCTGTTCGGCCCATGCGGTGAATATAATCTTCTGCAACTTGTGGAAGGTCATAGTTAATCACATGCTCGATATGCGGCACATCAAGGCCGCGTGCGGCGATGTCTGTTGCCACAAGAATGCGGAAGTTTTGTTGGCGGAAATTGCTCATCACTTTGTCGCGTTTATTCTGGCGCAAATCACCGTGAAGACCATCAGCGGTGAAGCCATCCTTGCGAAGTTTTGTCGCCATTCTGTCGGCGTTGTATTTTGTTTTCACAAATACGATAACCGAGCCTGTGCGCTCATGGAGTTGCGATATGAGCGCGTCATATTTTTCAGGTTGTTCAACGCGCAGGGCTTCTTGTTTAATGTTTATTGCGACAACATTGGTTTCGCCAACAGATACGCGCTCCGGGTTGTTCAAATACTTGCTTGAAAGCTTTACGATGCCTTGTGGCAATGTTGCAGAAAACATCAATGTTTGACGCTCTTTCGGGAGGTATTCAACAATTCTGTCCAGCTGCACACCAAAACCCATGTCCAGCATGCGGTCTGTTTCATCCAGAACGAGGAAGCTGGCTTTGGAAAGATCCAAAGAGCGGCGCTCGAGGTGGTCATTGATACGGCCGGGCGTTCCCACGATGATGCGCGGATTTGCGCGAAGTTGCGTGAATTGCTTGCCCATATGCTCGCCGCCGATAATAAAGGCAGTGTTGATGTTGCTTTCGCGGCCCAGAAGCTGATGCACAACGGTGAGGACTTGCTTTGCAAGCTCGCGTGTTGGTGTCAAAATCAGCGCCGTTGCGTTTGGATTGCGCAAAAGAGCTTCGACCATCGGGATACTGAATGCTGCGGTTTTACCTGTTCCTGTTTGTGCGGAACCGAGGATGTCGCGGCCTTCAAGCGCGATGGGGATCGCTTTTTCTTGAATGGGGGTTGGGGTTGTGTAGTCCATGCGTTTTATGGACGCGTTAAGGGCTTGTGAGAGACCGAAGTCTTCAAAATTGGTCATGTGTTTTATCTTTCATGTGTTCCAGCAAAGCGCTCCCTGTCACACCTTGTGACGGGCTAAGAACCTTGATTGGTTGTTCTTTTGTAAATGGAACTTTGCGGAAAAAGAGAGGGTTTGATTGCCCGCATTCTTATTAAAGTGAATGCTTTTTTCGGTAAGCTCTAATCTCATAATGAGAGCATTTATCAAATCGTTGCGCCGTTATGACAGGGTTATCAGATTCTGTCAAACTTTAGTTTTAGGAACTTTTTTTTCCGCCGTGAGTTTGATAGGTATAAAAAGGAGATTGCCTATGAAAATTCTTACAATTATGACATTGGTACTTGGAAGTGTATCTATAGCGGCCTGCGGGTCATCCAAGCAAGATCGCGCGCTTAGCGGTGCGGGTATCGGCGCTGGTATTGGCGCAGCAGGAGCGGCTGTAACGAGCGGAAGCATTCTCACGGGCGCAGCAGTTGGCGCTGCGGTTGGTGCGGCGGCCGGCGCGTTAACGGATGAAGACCAAATTGATCTTGATGATGAGTAGATGTTGAATATCTAAGGAGACATAACATGAAAAATAATTTCAAAATTTTTGCATTATTGTGCGGTTTGGCCATTTGCACGGGCGGCTTCCCCGAAGCTGTGCAGGCGGATGAGCTAATTGCCAATTCCGATACGGGCGTGAATATCGAGGCGATGGAAGATAGGCTCGGCATAGTTGAAGGGCCGACCATTGTCATTGATGAGGCTGCGCAAACGCAAACGCGCGTTGCGCCTCTGCCGAAGCAAAAGATTCAATATGAACCCCATGTTTTAGGGCAGATGACGGTTAAGGCTTTGCCTGACCCTCAAGTGAAGGTTGTTCCTCCTGCTGTCACGCAGAGAAATATGCAGCCGCATTTGGCGATGCAAAACAAAAACGTGCCGCCCTTGCCCGCTGGTGAGCTTGTGAATAGTCCCCTGACGGAAGCGGAAGCTCAAGCCGCCCGTGATGCAGGGATTGCAACGGAGTAGCGCTATAAATTAACGGATTATTTGGCGGCGCTATTACGCGCCGCTTTTTTTGCTTTTTTCAAGGCGACCTGCTTTTCGATATGTTCGATCATCAGGCCTGCAATATCTTTGCCTGTTGCGCCTTCTACGCCTTCCAAGCCCGGAGATGCGTTGACCTCCAAGACTTTAGGGCCGTGGTTTGAGCGGATAATATCCACGCCGCAGACTTTGAGCCCCACGACTTTTGCGGCTGCGACAGAGATTTTGCGCTCTGCGGGGGTGATTTTCACCTTGTGGCCTGTGCCGCCGAGATGGATGTTGGCGCGGAACTCGCCTTCGCTGGCGCGGCGTTCCATTGAGGCGACGACTTTATCGCCGATCACGAAACAGCGCAGGTCCGTGCCGGCAGATTCTTTGATGAATTCCTGCACAAGGACGTTGCCCTTCAGGCTTTTGAACGCGTTGATCACGGATTCTGCGGCCTTAGATGTTTCGGCCAGAACCACGCCTTTGCCTTGTGTGCCTTCCAGCAGTTTGATGACAATCGGCGCGCCGCCCACCGTTTTGATCATGTCTTTTGTATCAAGGGGGGAGTTGGCAAAGCCTGTGCGCGGGATATCGATGTTTTCACTGCAGAGAAGCTGCATAGTGCGCAGCTTGTCTTGCGCGCGGCCAATTGCGATCGGGCCGTTCAGAAGATAGGCTTTTTGCATTTCGAACTGCCGCAGAACCGCGTTGCCGTAAAAAGACAGGCCGGGGCGAATGCGGGGGATGACGGCATCGAATTTTTTCAGGATTTCGCCGCCGCGATAATGGATCTCCGGCTTGCGGGCGGTGATGTCCATATAGCAGTCGCGGATCGAAATGAAGCGCATTTCATGGCCACGGGCTTCTCCTGCCTCCATAAGGCGTTTGTTGGAGTATAGGTCCGGATTTGTGGCGAGGATGGCTATTCTCATTCTTCTTCTCCTATCGGGGGTTCGTAAAGGGGCGCGGCGTCTTTGATTTTGCCGAATAAAAAGGACTTTGCCGGATCAACGGCAAGTTTGGCTTTGCAGATTGCATCGCGGCCCAAAAGCATGCGGAAAGACATTTTATGGCGCGACGCCAATGTGACTTCGGCTTCAATGGTTTTTGTGCCCAAAACAAGCGGCGTTTTTATAACGTAGCGCTTTTCGCGCTCGCCGTTTGAGCTTGTGACATTGCGGTGGTCGGAGAGGATTGCGGTGCATTCGCGCTCCAGTTTTTTATTTTTTTGCAGCGGATGAATTTTAAAGCGCACATGTTTTACGCCGTCCTTCGTAAAGGGCTTAATGTCATAGGCGTGAATGGCAGAGGTTTTCGCGCCGGTATCAACTTTGGCTTTGATGGCGGGCAGGCCGAGATCGGGGAATGCACACCATTCTTCCCAGCCGATGAATGTTTTTGCTTTACCCGCCATGGCTATATCCTGTCTTCAATCAGAATATTATTCAAGAACCCATAGAAATTTTCTATGGCTTTGGTGGTCGTTGTCTCGTTGCTGGTGTGGTACATCAGGGTCGGGATCTGAACAGTTGCGCCGTTCCATTGCTCATCCGTGTTTTGCACAAGCTTACCGAGTTCGGTAGAGCCGAGATCCTCTATTTCCTTGCCTTCGGCCAGGAGAATTTCATCTTTGATCATATAGGGGGTATTGGTTTTTTCGCAGCGCGCTTTTAACGTGTCTACGAAGTCTTTATTAAATATCTCGTTTTTATCGCGATTGCGGAAAATGACAGGGCCTTTTTCAATGATGCCTTGTTCGTTGAAGGGGCTGGTGTCTAGCACGATCAGACGGTCTGTCTCGATATGCATGCCCTCGAGATGCCGGGCGATATGCACCCAGCTTTTGCCGATTTCTTCTTCGCACGTCAGAAGCGCGGTGCCTTGATATCCTGCTTTGAACAGGGCGTAGATCACGGCAATGGAGATAACGTTATCGATTTGACCTTTCAGAATGCCCCGCTCATAGCTGGCTTGGCGGGAATAGGCGAGGGGGATGTTTTGTTCAAGCTGGGCGATGCCTTCAACGTAAAACAGTGCGTCATCGTTGCGCATGTTCGGGTAACACGCTTCAATAATACCATTGGCCAGAACTTTGCCCGTATCGGGGTGGTAGGCGTAAATTTTTTCACTTTCAAAGCGTTTGGCGATGGATTCCATGATCTTGCGCGAGGATTGGTTGTTTTCGCCGTATTTTATTTCTTTGATATATTGCGCGGCATACACATATTCATCATCGCCGAGGCTAATCAGGCCGTGGCGGTCGATATGGGCGCAGATGATGTTTTCGCTGTTTGCCGTGCCATAGATTTCCAAGACGCCCTCATGTTTAAATGCCGAAAGGCCAAGGCTTTTGAAGTCTTTATATAAAAACTCCATGAAGAAGCTTTCGTGTCCGACGACAGACGGCACGGCAAGGTATTGCACAGTTTTTTCAATAATGGTGTCAATCACGCATTTACGTCCGTAAAGAGGGGGAATGGCCGAGAGTTAAATGGTAGCGGTAGGAAGATTTGAACTTCCGACACATGGATTATGATTCCACTGCTCTAACCCCTGAGCTATACCGCCGTACCAAGGTTGTTGATGGTTTTAGTTTAACTTCTCTCAGAATTCAATGTTTTTTTCTGATGTTTTATACATCGCTTTTATGCGGCGCGGCGTTTTTTGCCGTGGGTGTTTAGAGACAAGGTATAGAGCACTGATCCGCAGCGGCAGGGATTGCCGCAAATCTCGCAGTGTTCTTTATCATCAATGCTTTTTTTATACCAGAAATCCTTGAACTCGTGGCGCATGCTGAAATCAAAAGCATCAAGGGTCGGCCCTAAATGCACATTGGTGGTTTTCCAGGCCATGGTGGTGATAAGCTCGGCGCCGGCCTGTTCAAGCCGCTCTAAGGAGCGCTCTATCAGCTTTGTGCCGATGCCGCGTTTTTGATAATCGGGGTCAGTGGCGATGGCTTCGATGAAGCCGATTTGGGCGTGTTTATCGGCGTGCTGAATGTCGCGGGGGACTTTATAGGGATGACCTTTAAATTCTTTTTCCATCTCACCTGTTGCAAGCATGCGCAGCATGGAGAAACCGACGATTTTCTTTTCGATTTCGGCAACGAAGAGGAAATTATCCACAATTGCCTTGTCGATATCGTCATGGCCCCAATCTTCGCCAAGTTCGGTGTCGATCATGTTCAACACGGTTGTGGCATCGCTGGGGACGCCGCTACGTATGGTGACGGGCAGACGTTTAATCAGCGTGTAGCGACCATGTTCGATCTTTTCTATTGTTGTGTCATAGCCGGCCCATAGCCCGTCGAGCGTGCCGTTTTTCTTTTGCTCGAAAATACAAACGCCAAGGCCGGTGTCGCCTTTGGATTTGATTTTATAATAGCCGTAGACGCGGCCTGTTACGGGGTCGATTTCGCCTTCAAGCCCCCAGTCTTTGCCCGTGGCTTCATCGAAGTCATCGGCGAAAATTTTCAAACCCTTTTGACGCAGAATAACATCGGCTTTTTCGTATGTGATAGAGCCGTCATCTGCGATTTCTTCGTAATAGGCGCGGTATTGGCCGCTGATGGAATATTTGCGCTCGTTGATGGAATCAATGGTGCGGCGATATCCCCATGTTGCTGCGCTAATGATAAACGCACCGATAAGAGCGGCGAGTGTGTTGTCGAAAACCGGGCCTGTGAGTGATGAAAAATCCATGCGTGATTATTGCCAGATTTTCTTTTTTTAATCCAGTGTTTAAGGATGTATGCAAAAAGGTATTTTTTATGCGTTGTTACGCTTAAAGCGCTGTACTTTCATTCTGACAGGCCGTAGCTTTGTTATATTGGAGTTTGCTTATACATGCCCTTAAATGTCGCAAATCAGTCTTTAAAAGGCACCCTCACTGTTCGCTATATCGTGGCGTTGGTGTTGATTTTTTGTGTGCTCTTGGGGTCGTATTCGGTTTTGCAGAGGCAAATTACACTCAATAAGCAAGATGCGTATATCATCAATATCAGCGGCATGCAGCGCATGCTTTCGCAGCGAATTTCGCTGCTTGTGGTGAAAATTTATCATGCGAATTCCGAAGGTAAAGCCAAAGAGTATGCCGGTAAATTGCGTTTGGTTGCCGATAGGATGGCGGATAATCAAACGCAGCTTACAACGGGATTTTTGTCTGATCAGAGAGAGTATGAGCTCAGCCCGAGAATAAAAGATATGTATTTTGGGCAGAATGACCTGAAGGCGCGTGTTGATCAGTATTTGGCGGACACATTCGAGTTTTTATATGTATTTGAGGCGCAAGGCATTGCGGGTGTTCGGGCGCAATATGATGCCAAAAATCTCAAAGGTATAGCCGATAGCGGCGCGCTTCTTGATGACCTCAATGATGTTGTTACGGAGTATCAAGTCGAGGCGGAGCGAAAAATCATGCTGTTCAGCCATACGGAGAGCGTTGTTTTTCTGGTCGGGGTGTTTCTTTTGATCGGGGAGGTTTTCTTTATCTTCAGGCCCATGGTTGCACAGATTGTGCAGTCCATGGCGGCATTAAAAAAGGCCAATGCCGAGTTGATAGAGTTTTCTTACCGAATTTCACATGATTTGCGGGCGCCTGCGGTGTCTTCTAAGGCACTGATAGATTTGGCCAAAGATGCCTTAAAAAAGGGTGATACCGGCTTTGTTGAGACGGCGCTCGGGCATATTCATGTGTCGATGGTCAGGCTTGAGGCGCTGGTAGACGATATTTTGAATTTGAATAAAATGAAATTGGTGGATGCTGAGGTGAGAGAATTCGCGCTTTTGCCGATGGTCGAGGAAATTCAGAATAGCTTGGCACATATCGAGGGCGCTGACAAAATTGAATTTCGTAACGATATAAATATTCAAGCTCCGCTTGTTATGAAGGAGGTGTTCATGAGGCAAAGTTTGGAAAATTTGATCTCAAATGCTATAAAGTACATGGATACATCCAAGGAAAATCCGTTTATTTCTGTACGTGCAGAAATGAAGGGTGGGATATGCGAAATTACTGTTACCGATAATGGTATCGGTATCCCCGAAGATTACCGTAATCAGGTGTTTGATATGTTTAAACGTTTTCATCCCAAAGTCGCTTCGGGAAGTGGTTTGGGTTTATATTTAGTACAACAAAATATGCATGCGTTAAATGGTGAGGTGGTTTATACACCCCTGCCGGATGGATCTGAGTTTAAACTTGTTTTTCCTATAGAGGCTTAAAGAACATGATTGTGAAAACCGTTCTGATTGTTGACGATAATCCCGCTGATTTGTTTCTCTTGGAAGCGATTATTACTAAGATGCGTCCGGAGTATAATGTTATCAAAGCCAATGACGGGCAGGAGGCTTTGGAGATTTTGCAAGAGAGCGGGGGCGAGGTCGATTTAATTCTTCTCGATATCAACATGCCGAGAATGAACGGGCCGGAATTTCTGGATGCTTATTCCGAGAAGTATGACAGGGAAATACCCGTTGTTATCATGCTGACATCATCAAATTTTGATATCGATAAAGAGCGCACTCTCAGCTATAAATGCGTAAAAGATTATATTGTTAAGCCGTTCAAGGGTGAGTATATAGAGCGCCTTGAGAAGATTTTTTCTGAAACGAAATCTGCCGAAGTGCAATCTCAGGCTTAATGGCTGTTGGTTTTGTAGATCCAACCGCCCCCCAAGACACGATCATTTTTATAACAGACGGCTGCTTGCCCAGGGGAAATGCCGTATTGCGCATCATTGAGGTGAAGTTCCGCTTCGCCGTTTGCGCCGCCGATCAGTTTTGCGGGAACGGGTTTCATCACAGAGCGGAATTTTAGATCAACGGGTAGCCCGCCTTCTGGCGTTTCTTCCAGCCAATTACAATTTGCAATATGGATGACGTTGCGCGCCAGAGCTTCTTTCGGGCCGACGATGACTGCGTTTTCGGCGGGATCAATTCGGATCACGTAAAGCGGTTCGTTGTTGTCAGAGATGCCGCCGCCGATGCCAAGGCCACGGCGCTGGCCGATTGTATAATGGATGATGCCCTCGTGATCGCCGATCTCGCGTCCATCGACATGCATGATTTTGCCGGGCTTTTCAGCCTCTGGGCGGATTTTCTTCACCACTTTCGCGTAATCGCCATCGGGGACAAAGCAGATATCCTGGCTATCGGGTTTGTCTGCCGTGAGGAGGCCGAGGCGCTCCGCTTCTTGGCGCGTTTTGGCTTTGCTCCAGCCGCCTAAAGGAAAGCGCAGGAAATCAAGTTGGTCTTGTGTGGTGGCAAACAGGAAATAGCTCTGGTCTTTTCCGTGGTCGTGGGCGCGGTGAAGCTCGGCTTTGCCTTCATCGTTGAGCGTGCGTTTGATGTAATGGCCTGTCGCCATGCAATCTGCGCCCAGATCGTGCGCGACTTTCAAGAGGTCACGGAATTTCACGGTTTGGTTGCATTTTACGCAAGGGATAGGCGTTTCACCGCGCATATAGCTATCGGCGAAATCATCAATGACGCTTTCGCGGAAATTGCTTTCGTAGTTCAGGACGTAATGCGGAAAGCCCCGCGCATCGGCGACTTTTTTCGCATCATAGATATCTTGGCCTGCGCAGCAGGTTTTCGATTTCACGGTTTGGGCGGGCGAATTGCCCATATCATAGAGTTGGAGCGTTACGCCGACAACGTCATAACCTTGCTCGTGCAGAAGCGCCGCCGCAACGGAGCTGTCTACGCCGCCGCTCATCGCCACCACCACGCGGGTGTCTTTCGGGTCTTTATCTATGCCTAAGCTATTCATAACGATCGGATATAGGGCTTTTGCGAGGAAAAGTCCAGAAAATCAGTTGCGCCTTTACCAATCGGTTTTTGTGCCGGGCAGGGCAACGCGCAGACCATCAAGGTTTGATGTGAGTTTGATTTGGCAGCCCAAACGCGATGTCGGGCGGACATCGAAAGCCATATCGAGGGTGTCCTCTTCCTCTTCTGATTTTTCGTTGTCTTCTTCTTCCACGCGGCTGAGCCATTCAGGGTCAATATAGATATGACACGTAGCGCATGCCATTGAGCCGCCACATACGCCTTCGATGCCTGCCACGGCGTTTTCTTGCGCGGCTTGCATGATGGAGCTGTTTTCGCTTGCGTCTATTGTTTGTTCGCTGCCGTTTTTGTGCAGAAATGTGATTTTAGGCACTGCGTTTATCCTTTAATCTTTCGTAGGTTTTGTTCCAGCTTTTTAGGAAGGCTTCGATGTCTTCCGGTGTTGTGTTCCAACCTGTCGAGATGCGGATTGCGCCTGAGGCTTCTTCATGCCCCGCGCCCATCGCTTTGAGGACGTGGCTGGCTTGCACGCGGCCGCTGGAGCAGGCCGAGCCGTTGGAAACCGCGACGCCGTCCAGATCGAGGCTCATAAGCAGGGTTTCGGAAGATGCGCCGGGCAGGGTGAATAGCGTGGTGTTGGTTACGCGCGCTGCGTTTTGGCCGAATATTTTTAAGCCAGAAAGCGCGGTTTCGAGTGTTTCTTGCAGGGCTTTGGTTTTTGTTTGATAGGCATCAAGCTCATTCGCGGCGATTTGCGCGGCTAAGCCAAAGCCTGCGATGCCGCTTACGTTTTCAGTGCCTGCGCGGGCGGATTTTTCCTGTCCGCCGCCATGCAGGAGGGTGGGCGTTACGCCGCAGATGCCAAGCGCGAGCACTCCCACTCCTTGCGGACCGCCCATTTTATGTGCGGAGAGGGTCAGGAAGTCTATGCCTGTTTCTTGCATGCTAATTCTTATGCGCCCTGCGGCCTGCACCGCATCACAATGAAAAAGCGCGCCGTGTTTATGCGCCAGAGCGGCGGCGTCTTTGACGGGCTGGATGATGCCTGTTTCATTATTGACCATCATCACCGAAACAAGGGATGTTTTGGCGTCTTTCAGCAAAGCCTCCAATGCGTTTAAATCTAAAACGCCGTCCCTCGTAACGGGAATAAGCTTCAGGTTCGGCGTAGCCTCAAGGACTGCGGGGTGTTCAATTGCGGAGACCAGAATTTGTTCGCCCGCATATTCACGCGCAAAATATTGAAGCACAGTGTTATTGCCTTCGGTTGCGCCGGAGTTGAAAATAGCTTGCGCAGGCGGCGTGCCAATGAGGGCGGCAATCTGCTCACGTGCATTTTCGATTAACGACCTGCCTTCACGGCCAAAACTATGCACTGCGGAGGCGTTATGCGCCGCGGTCATAGCCGCACTCATTAACTCTATGACTTCAGGCCGGATCGGCGCAGTGGCGTTATAATCGAGATAGGTTTTCATAGGATCGGTTTATAAGCATAACAGCGGAGTTCGGCAAGAGAATTGGATGTTTTTGCCTTTTTCAACATAGTGTGCACAGTTATATCCACAAGGGGAATCAAGGGCTTAAGATTATTTTGTAGACATTTTTTTTCGCACCCCCTATATATTGGGCCAATTATAAAAAAATACCACCAGATTGAACATAAAGGACACTTAATGCCTGAAGTTATATTCAATGGCCCCTCGGGTCGTCTTGAAGGCCGTTATTCCCACTCAAAGATAAAGAATGCGCCATTGGCGTTGATTTTGCACCCCAGCCCAGAGCATGGCGGTACAATGAATAACAAAATTACGTACAACATGTTCCAAGCCTTTTCGCAGCGCGGGTTTTCTTGCTTGCGTTTCAACTTCCGCGGCGTAGGCCGCAGCCAGGGTTTGTTTGATCGCGGCGAAGGTGAGCTTTCAGACGCGGCCTCTGCGCTTGACTGGATGCAGGAAATTAACCCGAATGCCCCTTATGTGTGGGTTGGTGGTTTTGCTTTTGGTGCATGGATCGGTATGCAGCTATTGATGCGCCGCCCTGAAATTCAAGGCTTTATCTCTGTTGCGCCGCCGGCCAACACGGAAGATTTCAGCTTCTTGGCACCTTGCCCGACATCGGGCCTTGTTGTTCACGGATCAAAAGATGATGTTGTGGATGAACCATCTGTTGCGGATTTCCTTGATAAAGTGCAAATCCAAAAAGGTATCGAGATTGATTACCGCGTTGTTGAAGGCGCGAACCATTTCTTCCACGGTCATAATGACGTGATTATTGATCACATGCATGACCATTTGAATGGCGCGGGCGCCGGTCGCCGCGTTGAGATTGGTAAAAAAGAAGGCGCGCTTGTAAGCTAAAGTGCGATTTCATTCGAGTTTAAAAAAGCCCTTTCGATTTGAGAGGGCTTTTTTTTAAGCTCAGGCGGCTTTGGCGATGTCTTGCAGCGCGCTTTGCACTTCTTCGACGTGGCCGGGGACTTTCACTTTTCTCCAGATGCGGGCGATTTTGCCGTTTTCATCAATCAGAAAGGTCGAGCGTTCGATGCCCATATATGTTTTGCCGTACATGGATTTTTCTGTCCATACGCCAAAGCGTTCGCAGACATCGCTGTTTTCATCGGAGGCAAGGGGGAAGTTTAAATCATATTTGGCTTTAAACTTATCATGTTTTTTTACCGAACATTTCGATATGCCGATGACGGCAGTGTTCAGGGATTTAAAGCTATTGAGCGCCGCGTTGAAGCCGCAGGATTCTTTAGTGCAGCCGGGCGTGTCGTCTTTCGGGTAGAAATAAATTACAATTTTCTGGCCCTTCAATTTAGAGAGTGTGATTTCTCCGTCACCATCTGTGGGCAGGGAAAAATCGGGGGCGGTATCACCAATTTTTAATTCTGACATAGCTTTTGTCCTTTTCCTTTTGTATGAAGTATACTGTTATAGTCCTTACGCCCTTTAAAGCCAAATAGATGCCCGAAGCCTTAAAAAAAATCTCAGTCCGCACAGCGAAAACCATTTTCACAATTTTGCGTGTTTTGGTGTTGGTTGTTCTTATAACCGGCGGGTTTTTTGCGTGGCGGATTCATAGTTCGCCGCTGGATCTTGAGTTTGCGAAAACAACTATACAGGAAGCCCTTCGTGATGAAGAGCGGGGGCTTTATGTCACCGCACAAAAAATTGTTTTGCATTGGCCGGATATTCGCGGGCCTTTGCTCTTGGGCCTTCAAGGGGGAGAAGTGTTCGGGCCGGATAATCAGGTTATTCTATCCATTGACGAGGCGGCGATCGGGATTGATAAGGCGCGGCTTTTGCTGGGGCAAATAGCGCCGGAAGCTCTTTTTCTAAAAGGGCCGTCTTTGAGCATTATCCGCTATGAGGGTAACCGTTTCGATTTCGGTTTGAACGCCATAAAGCCGCAAGTCGGACCAGCGAAAAAAGATGAGAGCGCGCATCTTATCGAGGAGATATTGAACAGTCTGGGCGGGGAAGAGAGTGCGAAATCTTCTCCTCTTGCCAAGCTTAAAGAGTTTTCGATCGAGCGGGCGCGCGTTGTTATTAATGACCATGTTTTGGGTTTGACGTGGGAGGCGATTACGGCGGATGCTCGTTTTATGCCGGTTGAAACAGGCTTGAGCGCCGAAATTGCCGTAGAGTTTCCGCATGAAGAGCAGGCGGAATTGCCGCAGCTTAAGGCAAAAATTTTGTTAAATAAGGTGTCGAACACGGCGGATATTTCAGGGGCGCTGCAGAATTTTAGTACGGCGTTTTTGGCGGAAAAAGTGCCGGAGCTTAAAGATTTAAAACAATATGACGGGTTTATTGACGCCATTTTTTCCGCTTCCTTTGATAATAATATGCAGCTTTCCGCGGCGGAGTTGACGGAAGGGCGTTTAACGTTCGGCGATGTTGTGATTGAGGTTGGCGCAGAGATGACGGCGAGCGAAGGTAAAATAATCGGCACGTCTCGTATTGAAATACAGGATATTCCTCATTCACAAATTGAACCTTTATGGCCGGATACTCTGGATGAAGAGAACGCGCGCGAGTGGGTGGTCGATAAATTGTCGAAAGGCATTTTTACAAATGTGTATGTACAGTCCTCCTTGAATATTCCCAAAGATGAAAATGGCTGGAATTTTGATGCGGATAATGTTCTGGAGAATATGGTTGCGGGTTTTGAATTTGAGGAAATGTCGATCAATTATAAATCGCCGCTTGCGCCGATCACGAATGCAAAAGGGCAGGGCGAATTTATTCTGGATGAAGAGCGGCTGAATATTCACATTGATGATGCGAAGCTTTTGGATATGGATATTAAAAATGCCGAGCTTGAGCTGACGAATATTATTGAGGCAGGCGCGGGGAAGGCCGATATTCATATTGATATAGTTGGCGGTTTAAATTCGGTTTTGAAATACGTCGCGGACGAGCCATTAGGCGTTAAACCAGATTTTGATGTGGCTAACACGATAGGTAATGCGGCGCTTGGCATTAACTTGCAGTTTCCGACCAAAGATGATTTGCTGATCAGTGAGTTTGATATTGATATTCAAGGGACGCTCAGCGATACCAAAATTCCGAATTTAATCAAAACTTTGCCGCTATCGGGCGGGCCTTTCAAACTTTCGATTGATAATGAAAAACTTAAAGTCAGCGGCAGCGGGCTTTTGGCTATGCGCCCTGTTACCTTTGAGTATGAAGAATTCTTGGAGAGCAAGGGCAAGCCTTATGCAAGTTTGGCGAAGGCGTCTTTGAATGTTGATCCGAATTTGCGAGCCGAGTTCGGCGTTGATCTGTCCGAGTTTCTGGAAGGCACGGCATATACGGATGTCGTTTATACCAGCTTTGATGAGGGGCGCGCCGAGGCCGATATCACGGTTGATCTGACGACGGCGCGGTTATTCGTTAAGCCGCTGGCGTATGAAAAACTGGCGGGGGTGAATGGCACGGCAAAGCTTAAGGCTGTGCTTGAGGGCGGGGTTTTAAAAGATATTCGTGACCTAACTGGCAGTGCGCCTGATTTTTCTCTCGAGAAATCCCAGATTTTCTTCCGTGAGGCGAACGGCGAAACGGAGCTGGCGAGCGGCGATATCAGCCGCTTTAAGGTGAGGGAAACGAATGGATCTCTTGATTTCGAGGTTACGCCATCGGGGCTTGTGAAATTGGTTTTGAACGGGTCGTTTTTAGATTTGCGTCCGTTCCTGGCGGATGATGATGACAAATCCGAGCCTTATGATGCACCGCCTTTGCAGGTTTCGATTGCCGTGGATCAGATGCTCACATCCGATGAATATGCGGTTAAGAACGGCAAGCTTTATGTTGATATAGACGCGCAAGGCGGGTTTAACCAGTTGGAGATGGATGCAACAGCCGGAGCGGGGGATATTTATCTGCGTTATAAACCGGATGCGTCGGGCAAGCGGACATTCCGTTTTGAGGCCGATGATGCGGGCGCGGCGCTCGCGGCGTTTGGTCTTTATGATGATATTCGCGGCGGGAAGATGGTGATTTACGCGGAGCCTGTCGGCGGGATTCGTGACCGTAATTTAGTGGGCCGTGCGGAGCTTCTGGATTTCAGAGTTGTCGATGCCCCCGCTTTGGCGAAGCTTTTGGCGGCGATGTCCTTGCCTGGTGTTGGTCAAACGCTTAACGGTGAAGGGTTGGTGTTTTCCAAGTTGGAGGCGGATTTTGATTGGCTTTACAAGAAAAACGGCAGTTTGCTCGTGCTTAAGGATGGGCGGACATCGGGGAATTCTTTGGGGCTGACCTTTGACGGGACGTTTGATAATGCGGAGAATTATTTCGATGTGTCGGGCACGATTATTCCGCTATCTGGGGTGAATAAAATTATCGGCGATATTCCCCTTGTCGGTGATATTATTACCGGAGGCACAGGCGCGCTTTTTGCCGCGACCTATACGATGAAAGGCGAGGGCGCAGATGCGAAGGTTTTCGTGAACCCGCTTTCGGCGCTTACGCCCGGGCTTATACGCCGCATATTGTTTGAGAATTAAGAGATTTTAACGAGGGCGTGTTTCTTCTTGCCTGAGGAGAGCTTTATGTAACCCTCGTCAGTCAGGTCCGCGCTGGCGGCGATCATATCCTGATCCATGATTTTCGCGTCATTCAGCTTTGCGCCGCCGCCCTGGATGAGGCGTTTGACTTCGCCTTTGCTTTCGGCAAGGCCACTTTCAACAAAGAGATCGAGGATGCTTATGCCTGCGTCCAGGCGCGCAGGGTCAATTTCGATGCTCGGCAAGTCATCACCGACGGAGCCTTGTTCGAAGACTTGGGCGGCGGTTGCGGCGGCTTCATTGGCCGCGTCTTCGCCGTGGATAAGCTTTGTGGCTTCATGGGCGAGGATTTTTTTGGCTTCGTTGATCTCCGCGCCTTCGAGGGCTTCGAGTATTACGATTTCGTCTATCGGCAAGGTGGTAAAGAGTTTGAGGAAGCGGCCGACATCGGCGTCTTCGGTGTTGCGCCAATATTGCCAGTAATCATAGGGCGCGAGTTTATCGGCGTTGAGCCATACTGCGCCGTCGGCGGTTTTCCCCATTTTCGCGCCGCTGGAAGTGGTCAGCAGTGGTGTGGTGAGGGCGAATGCATTAGTATCCGTTTCCTCTATTTTGCTTCCATATAATTCATTTCTTATAACGCTTACTGTTTCTTCGCGTTTCTTGTGTCTTCGTATTAACTCAACGCCGTTAATGATATTGCCCCATTGGTCGCTTCCACCCATTTGCAGGATAGTGCCGTGGCGTTTGTTCAGCTCGACAAAATCATAAGCTTGCAAGATCATGTAGTTGAATTCGAGGAAGGTCAGCGGTTGTTCGCGTTCAAGGCGGAGCTTGACGCTGTCGAATGTCATCATGCGGTTGATGGTGAAATGCGGGCCGTAATCACGCAGGAAATCGATGTAGTTGATGGTGGACAGCCAATCGTCGTTATTGACCATCACGGCATCGGTCTTGCCGTCACCGTATTTTAAATATTTGCTGAAAACCTGTTTGATGCCCTCGATGTTTTTGGCGATGCCGGCATCGTCCAGCATCCTGCGGCTTTCGTCTTTTCCGCTGGGGTCGCCGACTTTGGTCGTGCCGCCGCCCATAAGGGTGATCGGTTTATGGCCGGATTGTTGGAACCAATACAGCATCATAATCTGCACGAGCGAGCCAACATGGAGGCTGTCTGCGGTTGCGTCAAAGCCGATATAGGCGCTTTGCACGCCCTCCATCAATTTTGTGTCCAACCCTTCGAAGTCGGAACATTGGTGGATAAAGCCGCGCTCTTCGAGAATCTTTAAAAATTTTGATTTATAAGTCATGAAAAATATATAACCACCAAGTTCACTAAGATCACTAAGTTTTTTTTATTTTTATATTTCTTGGTGCGCTTTGTGTGCTTGGTGGTTAAACTTTTAAATTATGAGCGATAAAATAATTTATAAGGCAATTGGTTTGATGTCGGGGACGTCTCTGGACGGGGAAATCGACGTGGCGTTGATTGAAACGGATGGGCATGCCTACGTCAAGCCGCTTGGGTTTTATGCGCATCCTTATGAAGAAAGCGTGCGGGCGAAGGTGCGGGCGTGTTTCGGCAAGCGTGAGGCGGACGCGGAGACGCGTGAGGCCGAAGAGCTGGTTACGAAACTTCATATCGAGGCCGTGAAGGCGAGCGGGTTTAGCGCCGATATAATCGGGTTTCACGGGCAGACGATTGCGCATGATCCTGCAAAATATTTTACATGGCAGCTTGGTGATGGCGCAGCTTTGGCAAAGGCTTTGGGGATGACGGTCGTGCATGATTTTCGCAGCGCAGATGTTGCGGCAGGCGGGCAGGGCGCGCCCCTTGCGCCGCTTTATCACAAGGCGATACTGGCTGCGCAAGAGGGGGCTGTCTGCGTTCTCAACCTCGGCGGGGTTGCGAATGTGACCTATATCGGCGATGAGCAGTTGATCGCGTTTGATTGCGGGCCGGCCAATGCGCTTATGGATGATTATATGAGCGCGCATCTCAGCATTGCCTATGATGCGGGCGGGGCATTTGCGAGCGCGGGAAGCGTTGATCATGATATTGTTTCAGGGTTTTTGGCGCGGGATTATTTTAAAAAGAGCCCGCCGAAATCTCTGGATCGCAATGATTTTGCCTCCGTCATGGATATGCTGCCCAGCGACCCGCAAGATGCGATGGCGACATTGGCGGCGCTTACGGTGCGCGCTATTGTGAAGGCTACCGATCATTTCCCGCAAAAGCCAACGGCATGGTATGTGTGCGGCGGCGGGCGGCAGAATGGGTTTGTGATGAAGGAATTGGCAGCCGCTTTGGGCGATGTGCAGGTGATTGAGGCGGCAGGTTACAACGGCGATGCGACGGAAGCCGAATGCTTTGCGTATTTGGCTGTGCGTTCGCTTTTGGAGCTGCCGATCAGCTTGCCGGAGACAACGGGCGCGGCAGAGGCCATGAGCGGCGGGGTGTTGAACAAACCATGATTAAGGCGGCAAATTCACGAAGTATAGCCGAGGCCGCAGAGATTTTGCGCGGCGGCGGGCTTGTCGGGATGCCGACGGAGACGGTTTACGGCTTGGCGGCGAACGCGCTGGACGGAGAAGCTGTTGCGAAGATATTCGAAGCCAAGGGGCGGCCCTCGTTTAATCCGCTGATTATCCATGTGAGCGATATTGAGGCAGCGGAAAAATATGTGGAAGTGGATGCGCGCGCGCGCAACCTCGCGCAGAGCTTTTGGCCGGGGCCGATTACCTTTGTTTTGCCGCGCAAAAAGGGCGGCGGGATTTCTGATCTTGCTTCGGCGGGGCTGGATACGCTCGCGATCCGCGTTCCCAATCATCCAACGGCGCTTGAGCTTTTAAAGGTTTCGGGGCTGCCATTGGCTGCGCCATCTGCAAATAAATCGGGCAATCTTTCGCCGACTACACCCGCCCATGTTCACGCGCAGCTCGGGGCGAGCGTGGATATGATTTTGGCGGCGGGACCGTGCAAGGTGGGGCTTGAATCCACGGTGTTGGATTTATCAGGTGACGCGCCAGAGGTTTTGCGCCCCGGCGGGATTACGGCGGAGCAGATATCAAAGGTGCTTGGTGTGGAGGTTGGGTATGCGAAAGCGCAAGGTGATGCTCCCAAATCTCCGGGGATGCTGTTGAAACATTATGCGCCGAATGCGGCTGTGCGGATTAATGCGATTGATGTGAGAGAGGGCGAGGCGCTCTTAGCGTTTGGATCGACGAAATTCATGGTGGCGAAGGATTTCCCCGAAGACAGGCTTCGAAATTTGAGCGAGGGGCAGGATCTTCACGAGGCCGCGGCGAACCTGTTTTCGATGCTCAAAGAGCTTGACGAAAGCGGGGCAAAAGCGATAGCCATAATGGCAATTCCCAATGAGGGCATCGGCGTTGCGATTAATGATCGCATAGCGCGCGCAGCCAAAGGATAGATGATGAAAAAGATACTTGTAACAGGCGCAGCAGGATTTATCGGCCACGCTTATGCCAAGCGGCTTTGCGAAGAGGGGCATGAGGTTCTCGGGATTGATAATCTCAATGATTACTATGATGTCGCGCTTAAAGCTGCGCGGCTGAAAACGCTTGAGGGGTTTGATAATTTTACCTTCGAAAAAATTGATATGGCAGATCGCGGGGCGATGGAGAAACTCTTCGCGAGTTGGGAACCGGAAGTTGTTGTGAATTTGGGCGCGCAAGCGGGCGTTCGGTATTCGATTACGCATCCGCATGCTTATGTGGATTCAAACCTTCAGGGGTTTGTGAATGTGCTTGAGGGATGCCGCCAAACGGGCGTTGAGCATCTCATATTCGCGTCTTCATCTTCGGTTTATGGCTCGAATACGACTGTGCCGTTTTCGGAATGTCATAATGTGGATCACCCGATATCGCTTTATGCGGCGACGAAAAAATCGAACGAGCTTATGGCGCATACTTACGCACATCTTTACCGCCTTCCCTGTACGGGTCTCAGGTTCTTTACCGTGTACGGGCCGTGGGGGCGCCCAGATATGGCGGTGTATGGATTTACGGATAAGATTATGAAGGGCGAAGCCATCGATGTTTATAATAACGGCGATATGATGCGCGATTTCACCTATATTGATGACATCGTCGAAAGCATGGTGCGGCTGGTTGATCATAAGGCGGCGGTGAATGCGGAGTGGAGCGGGGCTGTGCCTGATCCGTCTTCTTCGAACGCGCCATATGCGCTGTATAATATCGGGAATAACAGCCCTGAGAAGCTGATGGATATGATTGGCTTTCTTGAAGAGGCGCTCGGCATGGAGGCACAGAAGAATTTCTTAGCCATGCAGCCCGGTGATGTCTATGCGACCTATGCGGATACGGCGTCTTTAGAGGCGGCGGTTGGGTTTAAGCCTTCGACGTCATTGAGGGATGGAATTGCGAAGTTTGTGAAGTGGTATAAGGATTATCACGGCATTGATGAGAAGCAGAAGGCTGCGCTTTAGGTGGGGTCGTTTATTTGCCTTGGGTTATAGCAAGTGGTCTTTAATTTTGGTGGCGTAGGGTGATGACGTAAAATTGCGTCAATTTCTGCTGTATCTAAGCCGTGAAACTCTCTTATATCTCTGCGGGCTATCATTTCAACAAGCTTGACGTCTTTCATGGTATCTTGCCCTCTTGTTCCGATGAAGAAGGATACATCCAAGCCTTTCCCGAAATAGAAAGTTCTACCCAGATCATGCTTAAAGTCTTGATCTGTTTCGTATTTTGCCCAGGCTTTATTATAGTCACAGGAAAGCTTGGGGTCCAAAAAAGGCCCGAGATTTACAGGGGTGAAAATATTTTGTTTGTTAAAACTTAAAGCCATAAGGAAACCTACACAATTTTATTTAATTATGTCAATTTAATTCATGTTGTTATTTTTTACCCTAAACCATAAAAACAGAGCATGAAAACTTTTCTCTCATGGATACTCTGGCCAGCGCTGTTCATCATTTGTATGGGCATTACGCAGTATGGGTTCGCCCAAGATCAAGTAATTTTGTATTTTAACATCGCGTATGTGTTTTTGATTGTGTCTTTATTTTTTCTTGAGCAATGGATGCCACATGAGAAAGCGTGGCATGACCCTGATGGGCAGACGATTGCGTCTATTCTTCATACATTAAGCTCCAAAGGCACGGTGCAAGGGATTTTGATCTTTAGTGGCGTGATTGGTTTGGCGGATTTGATTACGCCGTATACGGCGGAAGGTTATTCGATCTGGCCGCGGGATTGGCCGCTTTGGGCGCAGGTGATTTTGGGCGTGGTTGCGGCGGAGTTCGGCTTGTATTGGGTGCACCGCGCAGGCCATGAGACATCATGGATGTGGCGGTTTCATGCGGTTCATCACAGCGTTACCAAGCTTTGGTTTGTGAATACGGGGCGGTTTCATTTCGTGGATAGTCTCGCCAGCATTGTGCTGGGCTTGTTGATTTTGCTGGCGATGGGCGCGCCGATGGAGGTTGTGAAATGGCTGTCGGCGATCACGGCGTTTATCGGGATGCTGACGCATTGTAATGTCGAGATGCGCTTTGGCTGGCTCAATTATGTGTTTAACACGCCGGGGCTTCATCGCTGGCATCACTCGAAAGATTTGAAAGAGGGCAACCGGAATTACTGCGAGAATGTGATGATTTGGGATCATGTGTTCGGCACGTTTTATGACGCGGATTATCGCCCGCCGACGGATATCGGGATGAAGGATTATATGCCGCAGAAATTTACGCATCAGATTCTTTGGCCGTTTTTGACGACGCGCGCGAAGCAAAGGTTAGAGCCTGATTTTGTGCCTTTGCCTTTCATCAAGGAAGACAAGTAGTCTCTTTCACGTGTGCCTTTTGCATGGTACAACCATAGTATGAATAAGGTGGCTTTCATCACAGGAATAGCAGGACAGGATGGCGCGTATCTAGCGCGGTTGCTGCTTGAAAAGGGTTATGAGGTGCATGGCCTTGTGCGCTGGGATAGCTATGCCGATCTTGCGGATGGCTTGTCACGTTTCGATACGCTTGGTCTCGTATCTGAAACAATTCAACTTCATATGGGCGATGTGACGGACGCGAATAATATCACGCGATTGATTAAAGAAATTCAGCCCCATGAGATTTATAATCTGGCGGGGCTTTCGCAAGTGCGGGTGAGTTTTGATACGCCTGCTTCGACGTTTGATATCAACGCCAAGGGCGTGATGAATATTCTGGACGCCGTGCGCGTTTTGGATAGTGATGCGCGGATTTATCAAGCCTCAAGCTCCGAGATGTTCGGCAGCGCGCCTGCGCCGCAAAATGAAGATACCCCGATGCAGCCTTGCAGCCCTTATGGAGTGGCGAAGCTGGCGGCGTTTCATTTGGTGCGTACTTACCGCGAGTCTTATGGGCTTCATGCCTCGAACGGGATTTTGTTTAACCATGAAAGCCCGTTGCGCGGCGAAGATTTTGTGACGCGTAAAATTACAAAGGCTGCGGCGGAAATTGAAGCGGGGCGTAGCGAGCCTCTGGTTTTGGGTAATTTGGATTCTATACGTGATTGGGGCGCAGCGGAAGATTACGTGCAAGGCATGTGGATGATGCTTCAGCAAGAGACGCCGGACGATTACGTGCTGGCGAGCGGCGCGGCGCATAGTGTGCGTGCGTTTGTTGAGCGTAGTTTTTCGCATATTGGCGTTGTGCTTGAGTGGCGCGGCGAGGGCATAGACGAGGTCGCGGTGAACGCGAAAACGGGGCAGTGCGTTGTTAAGATTGATCCTGCGCTTTTCCGCCCCAACGAGGTCGATCACCTTTTGGGTGATGCCACTAAAGCCAAAGAAAAACTGGGGTGGCAGTCCAAAGCAAAGTTTGATGATCTGGTGTCGCAGATGGTGAATGCGGATCGTGAACTCCTTCAAAGAGAGCCGAAATCATGGCAGATGGCTGGCTAGAAACGCCATTCGATTTATCGGGCAAGAGCATTTATGTCGCGGGGCATAAGGGCATGGTGGGTTCGGCGATTTGCCGTCGTTTAAAGGGCGAGAATTGCAGCCTTCTCACTTCTGATTTTGATTTGCGAGAGCAGCGGGCGGTTCAAGATTGGATGGGTGAGCATAAGCCTGATGTTGTGATACTCGCCGCGGCGAAGGTCGGCGGGATTTTTGCAAATGATACGCAACCTGCTGATTTTCTTTACGATAACCTTATGATCGAGGCGAATATTATCCGTGCCGCGCAGGACGTTGGCGTGAGCAAACTTATGTTCCTCGGCTCATCATGCATATACCCCAAGGATGCGGCGCAGCCAATCCGCGAGACGGCACTTTTAACAGGCGCGTTAGAGCCGACAAATGAGGCGTATGCGATTGCGAAGATCGCGGGGCTTAAGCTCTGCGCGGCATTTCGCAAACAGTATGGATCGGATTTTGTATCTGTGATCCCGTGTAATTTATATGGGCAGGGTGACCGGTTTGATGAGCAATCCTCGCATGTTATTCCTGCGCTTTTGATGAAAGCTCATGCAGCGAAAGAAGCGGGGTTGAGCGAGATGAGTGTTTGGGGGTCGGGCGCGCCTATGCGGGAGTTTCTCTATGTTGATGATCTGGCGGATGCGTGCGTTTTTGCGCTTAAAAACTATTCGGACGCCCCGCCGCTAAATATCGGTTCGGGCGAGGAGGTTTCTATTCGGGCTTTAGCAGAAGAAATTTGCGCGGTTGTTGGCTTTGATGGCGCGCTTGTTTTTGACGCTTCAAAACCAGACGGAACGATGCGTAAGGTTATGGATAGTGGCCGTATACAGGGCGCGGGATGGCGCGGGGCAACGACATTGGCCGATGGTTTGCGGAAAACATACGCATGGTATTGCGATCAAAATCGCGTTATAAATATAAAAGACGTTGCGTAATCAATCCTTCCTTAAGTCTTTTTCGGTATCCTAATTAGATGACTATAAATCATACAGAGCGCCGCTCACATGAAGATTCAGACGCGTATTTCAACGCACAGTTTGACGCAAATCCAGTCAGTGTAAAGCCGGGCGAAATTTATTGGAGCGATCAAAGCGACCAAATGATGGTCTCGCATGTCGGCGCGGGTTTGGCTGTGTCTATTTTTGATCAAGAATTAAAGATGGGCACATTGGCCTATGTTCTTTTGCCGCAAGCTTTAGAGCAAGCCTTCCCGTATTTTAAAGAGCTGGATCAAAGCATACTTGATAAGGCGTTAGAGCCTTTGGAGCGCGCGATAACAGAGATGAAAGCGCATGGGGCGGGGAAAAACCGCATTCTTATTCGCTTAACGGGCGCCGCGCAGCTGCCTTGCGACACAGAAGATTTGGGTGTGAAGCATTCGGTCTTTATTAAAGAATATCTTTCGCGCAAAGGGCTAGGGGTTCTTAATGAAGATCTTGGCGGGCCTTATATTCGCCGCCTGCATTTCTTTCCCGATTCGGGGCGTATGGTCAGGATTAGTCTAAAACGTGAAAGTGACTTTGAGCATCTCGCGGCTTTGGAAAAGGCTTTTCAAGAAAATATTACATCTCATCTATAAAATAGTAACTTAATTACTTTAGCGGAAATGAATTTAAAGTATTCGTTCGCTTTTTTCTTGACGGCAATTGCAGCCTGTGGATAACTTAAGTTATCGGAAACACGGATCTTAATGGGGATTAAGCCATGGCCTTTAACACAATACGTCGTGAGAGACAGCAAGACACGTCTTTGCCCAAAAACTGGGAAGAAGAAATCATCAATGTTTTAATTGAACCATGTGATCTGAACGAAGACCCTCTGGGCTTTCGAGCAATTTTCGAGATTGACGCCGAGAAGGCGCGGCTTGATAAACAAAAGCAGTTTATCATCGGTGCTTCGTTTTTGGCGAAACGCGTTATGAATCTGCAAAAAATCGGATATAACGCCCCGATGACGCAGCGCGCGATTGCGTTGATCGAAAGTAAAATGGGACAATCGCTTCCCGTTGTTCTTGCTTAAAGTTTAAGCTTTTAGGGCTTGGAAAGCCCTCTCGTTCGTGAGATTCTATTCTTATGAGCAAGCCGATTAAACAATCTACCTCCCATGTATTTATGATCGAGCCGGGGCAGTTTTATGCGAACCCCGAAACAATGGCGACTAACGCCTATCAGATGGCGCATCAGGAGCCTATTACGGATGTGACCGCCAGAGCCATTGACGAGTTTCGCGTGTTTCGTGATGAGCTTGTGCATTGGGGCGTTATCGTTACGTGCGCCAAGGGCCAGCAAAACGCGCCCGATATGGTGTTTCCGAATTGGTTTTTTGCACCGCCAAGTCGCGAGTTTGTGTTGTGCCCTATGCTGAATAAAAGCCGCCAAGACGAGCGCACACCGATGCTGGTTGAGCTGCTGCAAAAGCTTTATCCTAATAACTATGACTGGACGCATTATGAGGCCGAAGGCCGTGCGCTGGAAAGTACGGCGAGCATTGTATCGGATCATGTGAATAAGGTTTGCTTTGCCGCGCTCTCGCCGCGCACCGATAAGGTGCTGGCGCAAGAATGGGCGGATTTTATGGGCTATGAACTGCACACATATAACACCTCCAGCCATAAGGGCATTCCCGTTTATCACACGGATTGTTTGATGTGGGTCGGCACGACCCTTGCGGGGCTTTGCGTGGATGCGATTGTGCCGGAAGACCGCGCGCGGATTTTGTCTTTGCTAAAAACCAACCATGAAGTGATCGAATTTAACGAGACGCAGCTTCGCGCGTTTTGCGGCAATGCGCTGGAGGTTGAAAACCGGAAAGGCCAGCGCTTGCTCGCGATCTCGGAAGGGGCGGTGAAGGCGTTGAGTGAGCAGCAGGTTAAAGCGATTAAAAAGCATTTTTACGGCGTTGTGTCTGCGCCGCTTGAGACCTTGGAGAAATATGGCGGCGGCAGCGCGCGCTGCATGCTCGCAGAGCTTTTTTAAGGCGTTTTTATATACTTTAGTATCGAAAGCGCAGAATTTTTGCCCCGCATTATCAATTTCCAGATTATTTGTTTGACATAGCACAAAGAATCTTGCTACACCCTATTTGCGATAATAAATGCACAAAAAGCAATAAATTATGCATTTAAGGGGTTTCTGCGCTTATTGATGTCGTGCAAGCCTAGCTTGTACCTCCCACATCAAGCAGAAATCGAGAAGCAGAGCTGTTCCTCCTGCTTCGCGTGACTGTTGGAACACCCCACACACGTCTGAAGCCAGGGGATTCGTCCTCTGGCTTCTTTCTTCTCTTCCATATTTTTATTGTGACTTTTTTGCTGCGGCACTCGTTTACGTTTGTAAACGCCGTTCCTTGTGCCTAGTCACACTAAAAATTCGTTCGAAAACTTTCTTCGAAATTTTTCTAAGCGGCTTTGTCGTCCAGAAGTTTTTCACGGCGCAGAAGCGCATCGGGATCGGCGTCACGCCCGCGGAAGTTTTTATACAAGATACTCGGGTGCTGAGAGCCGCCTTTTTCAAGGATCTCATGCTTATAGGCATCTGCGGCGCTTTGATCATACAGGCCTTTTTCAAGGAACAGCTCGAATGTATCGGCGTCCAGTACTTCCGCCCATTTATAGGAGTAATACCCCGCGCTATAGCCGCCTGCAAAAATATGGCTGAAGCTTGTAGCGAATGGGCCGGAAAGACGCGGGAAGAGCGTGGTGTCTTTTGTGATCTCGTCTTCAAATTCAGCCACATCCTTAATGGAAGAAGGATCGGTTGTGTGCCATTTCATATCAGCGGTGCCGAGCGAGACTTGGCGAAGCCCGCCCCAGCCTGTCATGAAGTTCATGGCTTTGCGGAGTTTTTCGATGAGTGCGGCGGGGATTTTTTCGCCTGTTTCAAAATGACCGGCGAACATATCGAGGGTTTCTTTCTCGTAGCACCAGTTTTCCTGAACCTGCGAGGGAAGTTCAACGAAATCCCAAAGCACCGATGTGCCGGAAAGGGAGCGGTATGTGACCTTTGAAAGCAGGCCGTGAATGGCGTGGCCCATCTCATGGAACAGCGTTGTGACCTCGCCATGCGTGATCAGGGATGGTTTGTCTGCGGTTGGCTTGGTGAAGTTGCAAACAATGGCGATCACGGGGCGTTCGACCTTGCCGTTATAAAGACCTTGGCCGCGATAGGCGGTCATCCATGCGCCGCTTTTTTTGCCTGTGCGCGGGTGGAAGTCGGCGAACAGAGTGCCGATGAAATCGCCGCTTTGTTTTTCAAACAGCTCGAAGACTTGAACGTCTTTATGCCATGTCTCATAGCCCTTTGCGGCTTTGAATTCGAGGCCGAAAAGTTTCGAGAAGTGATCAAAACATCCAGCCAGAACTTTATCGAGTGGGAAGTAAGGGCGCAGATCTTCAGATGAGAAATCAAAGAGCTTTTGTTTCAGCTTCTCGGAATAATATCCGAAATCCCACGGTTTAAGATCGTCTATGCCATGTTCTTTTTTTGCGAAATCCTGCAAGCGCTTAAGGTCGCTTTGCGCGGCGGGCTTATAGGCGGTTTTTAATTTTTCGAGGAAAGCCAGAACGTTCTCCGGTTTTTCCGCCATGCGGCGCTCAAGCACATAATCGGCGTGGGTTTCATAGCCCAGCAGTTTTGCGCGTTCATCTTTCAGGGTGATGATTTTTATGATGTTTTCGCAGTTATCATACTGCCCGCCATAGCCGCGATTGCCAAAGGCGCGCCACATTTTTTCGCGAAGCTCGCGGTTATCTGCATATTGTACGAAGGGCACGTAGCTGGGGTAGTCTAGAGTGAAGAGCCACTTGCTGTCTTCGCCTTTTTCGGTGGCGGCTTGTTTTGCGCCGCCGAGGGCGGTTTCGGGCAGGCCAGCCAGATCGGCCTCGTCTTCAATCCACATCTCGAATTCTTCGGCAGATTTTTGCGCGTTATTCATAAAGGCGGGGGAGAGCGTCGAGAGCGCCTCGTTAATTTCCCGCAGGCGCTGCTTTTTGTCGTCATCGAGAAGCGCACCGCCGCGCACGAAGCTTTTGTAATCTTCATCAAGAAGTGTCATCTGCTCGGTGGTCAGGCCAAGGCTATCCCGCTTGTCGTATACGGTTTTGAGCTTTGTAAAAAGCGTTTCATCAAGGATGATATCGCTGGAGAAGTTTGAGGTGACGGGGCCGATTTTTTCGGCGAGATCGTGGAGGTCATCGCCGCCCATGCATGAAAGCTGGTTATAGAACACGCCCGTAACTTGCCCTAAAGTTTCGCCTGCGGTTTCCATGGCCAAAACCACATTTTCAAATGTCGGCGCGTCCGTATTTGTTTTGATCGCCTCATAGTTTTTGCGCGCTTCTTCAATCGCGGCCTCAACGGCGGGCATGTAATGCTCGGTCTTGATACGCTCAAAGGCGGGGGCTTTGTTTGGCAGGGTGGAGACTTCAAGAAGGGGGTTGTTCGACATTTTACTCTTTTCCGTTTATATCTTTGGTCTTAACAATATGGGGCAATATGTTCGGCGCGCCAAGGTCTAAAGAATTTGATGATGTTTATTTCTCTGCAGAAGACGGACTGGCGGAAAGTTGCCACGTGTTTTTGGCAGGTAATGGCTTGCCCGAGGCATGGGCGGGGGCGGATGAATTTACAATTTGCGAGACAGGTTTCGGGACGGGTTTAAATTTTTTAGCCGTTTGGAGATTGTTTGAAGACACCGCCGCGCCGCATCAAACGCTTCATTTCATATCCTTTGAAAAATATCCCTTAAGCGCGCAGGAGGTGGAGGAGGCTTTGCAGCCTTTCGCCCATGAGTTTGAGCGGCAGATGCCGATATATTTGCAAGATTATATGGGCGTGCAGACACCGCGCGTGAAGCTGACGCTTATTCTTGGGGATGTGAACGCGGAATTACCGAAACTGGATGCATGCGTGGATGCATGGTTTTTGGATGGGTTTAAGCCCTCCAGCAATCCGGATATGTGGAGCGAGATTGTTTTTAACAATATGGCGCGGCTTAGCCATGAGGGGACAACGCTGGCGACCTTTACCTCGGCGGGGTTTGTGCGGCGGGGCTTACAGGCTGCAGGCTTTGAGATTGAAAAAACCCGCGGATATGGCCGAAAGCGCGAGATGGTCGTGGGCGTTTTCAAGGGGCGCACAATATGAGGATTGCGATTATCGGCGGCGGGCTGGCGGGCTGTGCGGCGGCGTATGTTTTGAAGCAAGCTGGCTTAGAGCCAGTGATTTATGAGGCGGGCGCAGCGTTGGCGTGCGGGGCTTCGGGGAATGATTTGGGGCTGTATAATCCCAGAATATCGGCGGAGTATACGCCAGAGGCCGAGTATTTTGCCGTTGCGTTTGCCGCCGCGCTGGAGACATTCTCGCATTTTGAAGATGTGGATTGGCGGCCTTGCGGGGCTTTGCACTTGGTGAATGATGAGAAAAAGGCCAAACGCTATCCCAAGACAGTCAAGAATTGGGGGTGGGCACAGGATGATCTGCGGATGGTTTCTGCCGTGGAGGGCAGCGCGCTGGCAGGGGTAGAGCTTGAGTATGAAGCGCTTTATATTCGCCGTTCCGGCTCGGTTTCGCCGCGAAAGCTCTGCGCCGCCTATGTGCAAGGCGTTGAGGTGCATTTAAATACGCATGTTGAGCGTTTGGACGAGATCAAAGCGGATGCCTATATTCTGGCGGGTGGGCCTTTGACGAAGGATTTGTTTGATTTGCCGACCAAGACGGTGCGCGGGCAGGTAACACAAGTTAAAGGGTCTGCGCAGAGTTTAAAGCTGGCGTGTAATATTTGTTATGGCGGATATTTTTCGGCTGCCGTGGGCGGTGTTCATATGCTTGGCTCGTCTTTTCAGCCGTGGCTCACGCACCGCGATATTTTGCCGCAGGATGATCAGGATAATATCGCCAAGCTTGCCGATCACGTGCCTGCCTTGTCGCAAGGGCTGGAGGTTGTCGATCACCGCGCGTCTTTACGCACGACCTCGCCGGACCATTTTCCGATTATGGGGCAGGCGGGAGAGGGGCTTTATGTGTCCACCGCCCATGGTTCGCACGGAATTTTGAGCAGTTTGATTGCCGCGCATGAGATAGCCGCGATGATAACAGGCAAGGGTGGACGATTAAGTCAGCAGGTCTTGGCGCGCGTGTCGCCGCAAAGGTTTTTGGGGGCGGAATAATTTATATTCTGTTGAGCGGGGGCGCTGGCATGTATGATTTTCCGATGGATATTATGCAGATGTACTGGGCGCCGATCGCCGCATTTTTCGCTGTGCTTATTTTGGTGCCGCCGCTTAAAGCGCTTGCGCCGCGTCTTGGCCTGGTTGATGAGCCGGGCGGGCGTAAACAGCATAGCGGTGATGTCCCGCTCATTGGCGGGGTTGTTCTTTTTCCTGTTTTTATTCTGGTTTCTATTCTTTCGGGCGATACACTTGCGAGCCATTGGCCGCTTTATGCGGCGATTGGTGTTTTGCTGATTACGGGCGCGGTAGATGATCGGGTGCATCTTCATCCTCTGACGAAGTTCGGCTTGCAATTTGTGGCGGCTATTTTGGTGGTGATGCCCGGGGGTGCGCAGCTTTATCAGCTCGGCGACTTGTTTGGCTTCGGGGATGTGGGCTTAGATTTGATTTCATTGCCCTTCAGCGTGGTGGCCGTGGTGCTGCTTATCAATGCGATTAACCTTATGGACGGCCTTGACGGGCTTGCGGGCGGCACGGTGTTTGTGGTGTTGGGGTGGTTTTTATATGCATGCGCCTCTGCGGGCGGCAGCGAGTTGTCCCCTTCGATCTTGATCTTGATGGCGGGTCTGGCAGGGTATTTATTTTATAATATGCGCTCTCCTTTTCGCAAAAAAGCCGCGATTTTTATGGGTGATGCGGGCAGCATGTCGCTCGGGCTTATGGTGGGCTGGTATGCTATTCACCTTTCGCCGCAAGAAGCGCGGGTAATCGAGCCGATGTCTGTCGCTTGGGTTTTGGCTGTGCCGATTTGGGATGAATGCGCGCAGTTTTATCGCCGCGTGCGCGAGGGGCGTCATCCGTTTTCGCCTGATCGCGGGCATTTTCACCATCACTTTATCCGCGCCGAGATTCCTTCGGGGCGGGCGGTGCCGATTATTCTGGCGATTGTGTTTTTGACGGGGGCTTTCGGCGTGGTGGGGTTCGCGCTAGGCGCGCCCCTGCCTGTGTTGACTGTGCTTTGGATTATCGGGATTCTCGGCCATATGGCGTTTTCAAGAAATCTGGACCGGTATACCGGCGTTTTGAAACGTCTTACGCGATCAAGTTAATCGTCTGCACCGCAACCCATTTCATAACATCAAGAGAGCTTTGGTGAATGGCCATACCGGCAATGGCGATGAAGCCTGCGAATTCATAAGGAATGCGCATAACGGCGGCGGCCATAAAGGCAGTGTAAGCATAAGAATATAGCGTGATCACAACCATAAGCGGATAAACGCTGGCCCAATCATGGTTGCCTGCCAAGAACATGCCCAATAGCGGGATCATGATGACCGCGGCGGGAATCGTCAGCCAGTTATTCGCCGTGGCGAAGCGGTAGAAATTATCCATTTTGTCCATCGTGCGGGCGAGGCCATAAACAAAGGCCAAGAACGCGGTGAGGTATACGAAGAGGCGCAGCGCATAAACCGCGATCAGGATTTGCGCGGATTGCGCGCTCAAAGAGGCGTCAGGATGCGCGTTTAAAACTGTGATAAGGGTAATCGGAAGCAAAATAATCGGGATGAGAAAAGATTTGATCATGGCGGAGCGCGTATTGCTGAAGCGTTTAGCACCTGATTTCATAAACAGCGCTGTCTCAAGACACCCGAGCAGGTTTTCACGAATTTCATGTGATTTCATCATAGTTAACCCTCTATTTTTAAAGATTTTTATCTTTCTTATTACCTCCAATAATAAGGCCGAGGTCTTAATAAAGCGTTAATTTTAGAGGTGGATAAGGGACGGATATTTCAGGAGTTTCATTGACGTTACGGGGCATGAGGGATTTTAATAAAGCCATGAGACTTAGTAAGATTGTGTATGGTTTTTTATTAACAAGCGCGCTGTGTGCGGGCGGATGTAGCATGGATTCGTATCAGGCACGCAACGAGCCTGAAAACATCTTGGTTGAGCCGCCGGACCTCATGGCCTCAACCACCGTGGACGGCAGAGAACTTGTTGATCCTTTGGAAGCGCATATGAGAACGCGCAAGCAGGTTGATCCCAAAAACCTTGCCAAAAGCAGTACTTACACAAAACATGCCGAAGATTACCGCGCCGTTACGGATTCGAATTTTCGTGTCGTGAAGCTGGAGCGGCAGGTTGATGAGCTTAACCCTGAGCTTGATGAGATTATGACCTCCATTCAGGAGCGCCAGAATACTGTAAGCGCTGCGAATGAGGTTGCTGGAATCGAAGAGTTTGAAGCCGCGCCGAAGATGAAAGCGGAAACGATTTTGACCACCGCAATGGTGACGCCGCCTGTGAAACCCCAGCCCCAAGCGGTTGCTGCGTCCGAGATACAGCCCTCTTCGGGCAGCCTTGTGGTGTCTGCCTTAAGAACGGGTGAGCACCCGGGTAGAACGCGGCTTGTGCTAGATGTAAATGGCACGCCGCATTATAAGGCCGCAATTGATAACGCGCAGAAGGTTTTACTTGTGACGCTTTCCGATGCCTCGTGGACAGCGCAAAGCGAGAAAGTCTTTGCGGCACATCCTATGGTGCGTGGGTATAAGGCCAGTAAGATCGGCAGCGAAGTTGTTTTGGCGATTGCTCTGGCGAAGCCTGCGAAGTTGACGCTGAACACAGCCATGAAACCAAACGAAGTACATGGTGACCGTGTGGTTCTGGATATTACAGCTCTTTAAATAAAACCTAATCTTTGTTCGACGCTTTCAGCCCAAGAGCTGAAATCAGTCAAGCGCGGCCCCATAAAGCTTATAAAGCCGCTGCTAGGGGCTTTTGTGTGTCCTGATGATATTGAACTGAACATTTGATTGAAATCTTCATCTTGTCTTTGTTTCGCAGGGTTGCCATTGGTTAAAATAGAGATAACCGTCATGCCATCTGCGGCGAATATTGGTGATCCTGAATATCCGGGAACTGCTTTTACGCTGGCCTTAAATTCCCGTCTCGGACCGTGTTCTGTCTCTATTTTTTCTTCTTCTATGCTTAATGGTCGAGAAACCCGTACGTCGTGGACTGCTGGTTTTCCGCCATACATTGTGCCCATCCAGCCTTCATATTCTTGAAACGGGCTTCCAGTGATAGCTGCTGCGCCGCGTTTGTTCACACTTGCCCATGTCGCGGTGATCGGCTTTCTAAGCTCAATTAAAGCGAGGTCATGTTTTCGGCTTATATAATGCTGGCCGCCTTCGTTTTTTGGAAGCATGGTGGAGGTTATTCCGATGATGTTTGTGTATTGGACATCTTTGAGGCCTTCAACAACATGCCAAGCGGTCAATACGCGTTTGGGAGAGATGAACACCCCGCACCCTGAGGCGGCACCGTTGCCGTCTTTATTATTGCCTGTTATGGCACAGAGCATCGAAATCTCAGGTTTCTCTTTCATGACAGTAAAATACTAAAAAATATGTATTATGTCAATTAAATTAGGCTTTCACCCATTTATCCATGAGTTTTGCGGCGGTGAGGTCGCCTGTGACGTTTACGGTTGTGCGGCACATGTCGAGCAGGCGGTCTACGCCGATGATGAGGGCGATGCCTTCGGGTGGAACACCGATGCCGTTGAGGATGGTTGCCAGAACGATGAGGCCAACGCCCGGTGTGGCGGGCGTGCCGATTGACGCGCCGACGGTTGTGACGACGAGCAGCACGGTTTCGGTCATGGACAGATCAATGCCGAAGACCTGACACAGGAAAAGCGCAGCGACCCCTTGATAGAGAGCTGTGCCGTCCATATTCACGGTTGCACCCAAGGGGATGATAAAGCGGCTGATCTCATGGCGGATATTGAGTTTTTCTTCTGCGGCCTGGATGCTGAAGGGCATTGTTGCGGCGGAAGAGGAGGTCGAGAAGGCCAAAAGCTGCACTTCGCGGATGTTTTTTAAGAAGGTGAGGGGCGAGGTTTTCGTGAACACAGCAATCAAGATTATATAAATAACGAGCATGCAGCCCAAGCCCGCAAGAACCGTGATGGCATAAAGGCCGACACTGAGCAAAGATTGCAGGCCGATTTTAATGGTGATGCTGGCGATAAGGCCAAAAACCGCGTAAGGGGCGATGACCATCGCCCAGCTGATAATTTTCATTGAAATGACCTGCCCTGTGACACACAGATCCTTGAAAGGCTTGCCTGTGCTTGGCGGAATGGTGATGAGGGCGACGCCCAGAATCATGGCGAGGATCACGATTTGCAGCATGTCGCGATCAACATTGGCTTGCGCGGGGTTTGAGGGGATCAGGTTTTGTATTCTTTGCGGAATGCTTAAATTTTCGAAGGTTTGTCCTGGCACTTGGCCGGCTTCCGCGCCTGAAACCAACATGGAATCAATGATGTTCGGGTCAATGATGAGGCCGGGATTTATCAGATGCGTTAGAGTAATGCCGATGGTGATGGCCAGCGCGGTGGTAAAGATGAAATAGGGAATAATCCGCAGGCCCACTTTGCCCAAGAATTCGAGTGAGCCGCTTTCGGCGATCCCCAGAATGATCGAACAGACAATTAAAGGGACAATCACCATGGAGATTAGGCCGAGGAATAAAACGCCCGGTAGCGCCAGCCATTCACCGAAGCTTAGCACATCATCATGCGGCCATATGCCTAAGCCGTCGGGGGAGAGGATGAAGCCGACAAAAATCCCTGCGATCATCCCTGCCAGAATTTTGATCCATAGATCTTGTTCCATGATGAAATCGGTGGATTCACCTAAGGATTTGGCGCGCTTGGAAGGGTTTTTGGACATTTTTATGTTTTCCCGAAGGGTTTTAGGTTCTAGGGCGTATAAAAGATAACACGACCACTTTATAAAAGGATAACGACATGAAAAAACTACTCACATTGGGTGCTTTTGCCCTCGCATTTTCTGCCACACCTGCTTTGGCAGATCATCATGGCGGCGAGCATAAAGGCGATATGTTTGCAAAGCATGACACGAATGGCGACGGCGTTGTATCGGAAGCCGAATTCCTTGAGCATGCGAAAGAGCGCTTTAGCAAAATGGACACTGACGGCAATGGCGAAGTGAGCAAAGAAGAAACTGAAGCTATGAAAGCCAAGTGGAAAGAAAAGCGCGCCGAAATGAAAGCGAAAAAGTCGGCAACGCCTGAGGAATAAATATTGCAAGCAAAAGCCAGACAGCGCATAAAGCCTGTCATGGCTGATGCATACGCAAATAACGATTCGGATGAGAGCCTGATGCTTCGCGTAAATAACGCAGATCATCAGGCTTTTGCCACATTGGTGGAGCGTCATACGCAGCGGTTTTTTGCCACGGCATTTCGGATGTTCGGCAATGCCGCAGAAGCGGAAGATGTCGTGCAGGAAGCGTTTTTAAAGCTCTGGCAGAAGCCGCAAGGGTTTGACCCGACCAAGGGCGCGAAGTTTACGACGTGGTTTACGCGGGTGGTCAGCAATTTGGCGATTGACCATATGCGGAAGAAAAAACCGCAAAGCGGGCCTGATGTGCTGGATATGATCGCCGATGATGCGCCGCGCGCGGACGAGGTGATGGATGAGGACGCAAAAGCACAAGCCTTGGAAGCGGCGATACAGGCCCTGCCGGAGCGTCAAAAAATCGCATTAAACCTTTGCTTTTATGAAGGTTTGAGTAATAAAGAGGCCGCAGAAATTTTGGGAATTGGCGTTAAGGCGCTGGAATCCCTGCTCATGAGAGCAAAAACGACACTCAAAGAGTCCCTAGTGGCTTAAAGATTGAAAGAGATAAGATGATGTTTAAAGAATTAGATCAAATTTTGAATATGCGGAACGCTCCCGAGGCCCCGGAGTATCTTGCACGCCAGATTATTGCACAGGCGGCGGGCATGCCCCAAGGTGCGGTAGCGGCGACGAAGGCGAGGTTTGATATCGGGCGTTTCTGGGCGGAGCTTAAAGATATGGTGGCGATTCCTGCGCCGGCCTATGCGTTTGCGGTTGTGCTTGTTCTGGGCCTAGGCGCGGGCATGGTGGGCGATATTTCGGTTGTTTTGCCGGGTCTTACCACCAACGAGCTTTCAGGGTTTTTAGAAATTAATGACGGGTTTATCGCGGGGGAGTGGCTTTAGGATATGAAGAAGCGTTTTAAAGTTCTTTTGACGGGTTCGCTTTTGGTGAATGTACTTTTGATTGGTTTTGTCGGCGGGCATATGTATCGCAAATGGGCGAACCATCCTTGGCAGGAAGTGAAACAGGAGCTTGCGCCGCAGACGCGGAATGTTGTTGGGCGCACTTTCCAGAGCGCGTTTCGCGATATCCGCCCTTTGGGTGATGAAGCGCGTAAAGAGCGCGCAAGTTTGGTGAAAATCCTATCGGCAGAAGAGTTTGACGAAGCCGCGTTTGATGAAGCGGTGGAAAATCTCACAGGTTTAAGCGAGCAGATGATGGCGCTTAAGATCAAAGCCACGAAAGAGGTCGCGGGTGAGCTTTCCGCTGATGAGCGCCGCAAAATGGCGGACCGTATGGCCAAGATGATTGGCGGCGGTAAAGAGCGTCATGTGAAGCGCGATCGCAAGCCGGATATGATTAAGCGGCATAGAGACTCTAAAGAGCAGAGCCCAGAAGAATAGGCGTATCGCCATTTTGCCACGGTTCGTATTTTCCCATGATATTTTGAAACAGGGCGCTGTTTAAGTGCGCGTTCAGCCACGCGCTTAGGGCATCCAATTTTAACGATGCGAAACGCTCTTTATCGGTATTTCTGAATTGGCGGATAAAGGGGAAAATCGCGTAATCCGCGAGCGTGTTGTAATCATCCACGAGGCAGCCGCTCTTTTCGATGCGCGCGTTTA
Source organism: uncultured Micavibrio sp. (assembly GCA_964350695.1). GTDB lineage: Bacteria > Pseudomonadota > Alphaproteobacteria > Micavibrionales > Micavibrionaceae > TMED27. The sequence continues at coordinate 50,385 of CAYGKM010000008.1, read as the reverse complement.
GGTCTATGAGAATCTCTGCGCCGTTTTCAAACGCATCACTGCAATCTTCATCAGGGTAGCGATTTGGATATTTATAACGATCCAGTGCGTATTTAAATTGAGTGTCATTGCGGGTGATGAGATTTTGGGTTTCGGCTTCATCCGCGCCCAGCCATTCATCGGGGTCTTGGCGGCCCAAGGCCCAGACCATAATATCGAGGCTTTCATCAATCACTTTTCCGTCCTGAAGCTGCAGTACGGGAATTGTACCTTTGGGCGAAATCTCCAGCATGGCTTGCGGTTTATCACGCAGGACAATTTCACGAAGCTCGACTTTCGCGCCGCTTGCATAAAGGGCGAGGCGGGCGCGCATGGCATAGGGGCAGCGGCGGAAGGAGTAGAGGATTGGGTGAGTCATTTGTTTTATAAAATGTCATTGCGAACGAAGTGAAGCAATCTATAAATTTTTTTGAGATTGCCACGTCAGGCCTTTGGCCTTCCTCGCAATGACCAGTTATTAAGAATATCTCTCGGCATAATGTTTTTGACGATCGCGCAGGGCCTTTTCACGCGCAGGCGTCAGGCTGTCACGGCAATGATGGCAAGAGATACCGTGTTCGAATTCCGGGCGCTGTGTATCCTCGGCACTAAGTGGTTCCCGGCAGGCATGGCAGACTTTCCAATCGCCTTCGACAAGGCCGTGGCCGACGGATACGCGTTGGTCGAAGACGAAGCAATCGCCTTTCCATTTGCTACTTTCGGCGGGGATTTCTTCCAGATATTGCAAGATACCGCCTTTGAGGTGATAGACGTTTTCGAAGCCTTGGGCGAGCATATAGGAGCTGGCTTTTTCACAGCGGATGCCGCCGGTGCAATACATAGCAACCTTTTTATGTTTTGCGGGGTCGAGGTGTTTTTCGATCCATTCGGGAAGCTCGGTGAAGACTTTCGTGTCTGGGTCAACCGCCCCGTCAAAGATGCCGACCTTGGTTTCGTAATCGTTGCGGGTGTCGACCAGCAAGACTTCAGGGTCGTTAATCAGCGCGTTCCAGTCTTTGGGCTCAACATATTGGCCGACATGGATATTCGGGTTTGCTTCAGGCTTGCGCAAGGTTATGAGCTCTTTTTTCTTGCGGACTTTGAAGCGGTTAAAGGGCTGCTTGGTCGCGCTTGAGTATTTGAATTCGCAGGCCTTTGTTTCGCCCATCACATGCAAACGCTCATCCAGATATGTCGCCATGATGTCCATTTCGGCGGGAAATGCGGCGAGTGTGCCGTTGATACCTTCGGAGGCGATCAGGAGTGTGCCGCAAATTGAAGGCACTTTATTTGACGCGAAGTCATAGATTTCCGCGCGCAGGGCGTCGATGTCCTCTACGGGTGTGAATTTGTATAGGGCTGCAACTTTGTATTCCATGGGAGGGATTTATAGGCCTAGAGCAGTGATTTTGCAAGTATTTCATAGTCGCGGGTCCGTGGGTCGCGGTCACGCCAGCATAGGCCGATTTGGCGCATGGGGGGGTGTTTGTCGGTGAAGGGCAAGAGGCGGATGCCTGCAGGTAAGGTATTGATTTGGCATGCCATTTCTGGAAGGAGTGTCATGCCGAAGCCTGCCTTGACCATCTGAATAAGCGTGGGCAGGGAGGTGGCGGAGAAGGTTTTGCGGCGCTCTGCTTTTTGTAAGTCACAGGCCATGAGCGCGTGATCGGTGAGGCAATGTCCGTCTTCGAGGAGCAAAAGTTCTTCGGGTTTCAGGTCTTTGATGTTGATTTTATCGGCGGCCGGCCCTGCGTTTTCGCTGGCGGCGGCGTAGAATTTTTCCTCGAATACTATGCGTTGAACCATGCCAGGCGTGTCATAAGGAAAGGCCATGAGGGCGAGGTCTATTTCATTTTTTCTCAATGATTCTAATAGTCTATCTGTCATGTCCTCGTGGAGCTGAAGTTCCAGACGAGGGAAGTTCTCAGTCAGTCGCGGGAGGATATCGGGCAACATATAAGGTGCGATTGTGGGGATGATGCCGAGCCTTAAGGGGCCGCTTAGGGGTTCGTTTAGAAGCCGAGAGCGGGACACGATGCGGTCGGTGTCTTCGAGGATTTTTTGTGCCTTTTCAAAGACTTCACGCCCGAACGGGGTGAGCGTCGCGGCCTTGCGGTTACGGTTGACGAGGGGTTGGCCGAGTATGGTTTCAAGCTCTTTTATACCTGCGCTCAAGGTGCTTTGCGTGACTGCGCATTCATTTGCAGCCGCAAGGAAAGAGCCGCATTCATTGACCGCGACGAGGTATGATAATTGTCTGATGCTGGGTCTCATAAATCGAAATTATCATATTAAATGCGAATTACTATCGATTTTCTCGATATAAAAAATCAAAATAACTCATTGGCTTTTTGGGTTTTTAGGGCCAATACTCATGCCGTGATTCCCATTTATGAAGTTTTAAGGAGATATATAATATGACCGGATGTCCGTTTTCAGGAACCCCCGCAAAAGCGTCCTCAGGCGCAGGCCAAACCAACCGTGATTGGTGGCCCAATCAATTAAAGCTGAATATTTTGCGGCAGCACCATCCAGTCTCTAATCCATTGGGGGATGATTTTGATTATGTGCAGGCGTTTAAATCGCTTGATCTGGCTAAGGTTAAGGCTGACCTTGCGGCGCTTATGGTGAATTCACAAGAATGGTGGCCTGCGGATTACGGACATTATGGCGGGTTGATGATCCGTATGGCGTGGCACAGCGCGGGAACATACCGCACGGCGGATGGTCGCGGCGGCGGCGGCACAGGGCAGCAGCGTTTTGCGCCGCTCAATAGCTGGCCTGATAACGGTAATCTTGATAAAGCGCGGCTTTTGCTTTGGCCGATTAAGAAGAAATACGGGCGTAAATTATCATGGGCGGATTTAATGATTCTGGCCGGGAATGTAGCGCTGGAATCTATGGGTTTCAAGACGTTTGGTTTTGCCGGCGGCCGTGCGGATGTTTGGCATCCGGAAGAAGATGTTTATTGGGGAAGCGAGAAGGAATGGCTTGCGACCAGTGATAAAGACAATAGCCGTTATAAAGAAGGCACTGCGCGCCCGCCGCGGACTTTAACCGAAGTGGGTGAAAAAGAGCGCGCGCTCGAGAATCCGCTGGCGGCTGTTCAGATGGGATTGATCTATGTGAACCCTGAAGGGCCTGACGGCAATCCTGATCCTTTGGCGTCTGCGCATGATATTCGCGAGACATTTGGCCGGATGGCGATGGATGATGAAGAGACTGTTGCGCTGGTTGCGGGTGGTCATACATTTGGTAAATCGCACGGTGCGGGTGATGTTTCGCATGTCGGGCCTGAGCCTGAGGCGGCGCCGATTGAGGCGCAAAGCCAAGGATGGCTCAGCACGCATAAAAGCGGCAAAGGCGTTGACACGATTACGAGCGGCATTGAAGGACCGTGGACGGCTAATCCGATTCAATGGGATAATGGGTATTTTGATGTGCTGTTCGGATATGAATGGGAATTGACGAAAAGCCCGGCAGGGGCGAATCAATGGAAGGCGATTGATTTGAAAGATGAAGATCACGCGCCGCAGGTTGATGGATCGGGTGAGAAAGTGCCGTTGATGATGACGACGGCGGATATGGCGATGCGGATGGATCCGGCCTATGAGAAGATTTCCAGACGTTTCCATGAAAACCCTGATCAGTTTGCGGACGCCTTTGCGCGGGCGTGGTTTAAGCTGACGCACCGTGATATGGGCCCGCGGGCGCGATATATCGGTGCGGAGGTTCCTGATGAGGTGTTGATCTGGCAGGATCCTGTGCCTGAAGGCAAGCCTTTGAGTGATGCAGATGTGGCGACGCTTAAAAGTGAAATTCTGGCCAGTGGCTTGAGCGTTTCAGAGCTTGTGAGCGTTGCTTGGGCCTCGGCCTCTACGTATCGCGGAAGCGATATGCGCGGCGGGGCGAATGGTGCGCGGATTGCGCTTGAGCCGCAAAAGAGCTGGGAAGCGAATCAGCCTGAGCGTTTATCGAAGGTTTTGGATGTTCTTAAAGGGATTCAGGCTGGATTTGCGGGGCAGGTTTCTCTTGCCGATTTGATTGTGTTGGGCGGCTGCGCGGCGGTAGAGAAAGCGGCTCGCGATGCGGGGCATGAAACGGTTGTTCCGTTTAATTCCGGGCGCGGTGATTCGACCCAAGAGCAAACGGAAGTGGAGTCTTTTGCGTATCTTGAACCTGAGGCGGACGGGTTTCGCAATTATCAGAAGGCGCAGTTCTCGCTCTCTGCGGAAGAAATGCTGGTTGATAAAGCGCAGCTTTTGGGTTTAAGCGCGCCCGAGATGGCGGTTCTTGTTGGGGGTCTGCGGGTGCTTGGCGCGAATTATAAGGACGCCAAACACGGTGTGTTTACCGATCGCCCGGAGCGGCTCAGCAATGATTTTTTTGTGAATTTGATCGATATGGGCACGACATGGGCGTCCTCGAATGATGAGGATACGCTTTTTGAGGGGCGTGATCGCGCGAGCGGCCAAGTGAAATGGACCGGAACGCGGGTGGATTTGATTTTTGGATCAAATTCCGAGCTTCGGGCGATTTCGGAAGTCTATGCTTCGGATGATGCGCATGAAAAATTCGTTGCGGATTTCGTGGCGGCGTGGAGCAAGGTGATGGATCTGGGACGTTTTGATTTAAAATCAAAGTAAGCATAGGTTTAGTCTTTGGTTTTTCTGATGCCTTAGCATCTGCAACATAAACTCTCAACAAAAGAAGCGCGCTTGATGGTACGTCTGGCACGCTTTTTTTATTGACGCCGACCTATTTTTATGGAAATATTTTGTTTCGAATGCTTAAATAATAAATTATTTGACAGTTTTTATAGCAGTCTATAATTTTCATTTCTTGCATTATAAAAAAAATAAATTTTTAGGGAGTAAATCAATATGGCTTTTACAGCTTCTCAGGCGTTGCCCCCGCAACAGGGTTTTAAATCAGCGGCGGCAACTGTTACCACAGATGATTCCAAAAAAACGCCTGTCCAGGTTGTTTCTCAGATTTTAAAGGGCGCTGTTCTTATCGCGGATGCTGAGCGTCCTGCGACGATAAATGACTTCCATGCGGCCATGATATTAAGAGATGTTGTGGAAACCGGGAAACTTTTTATAAGTGGAAAGCGTGGTGCTTTTTCTGATCTTGAAAAGCAAGTGATGAGAAACGAGATTCGAGATATTGAACGCGTTATAGGCAGCTTAGACCCAAAGGGGAATGTTAAGTTGATCGTGCAGTTAAAGGAGTCCGGGCTTGCTAGTAGCTTGTCAGATTCTATCAAAGCTGATGTTATCACTTTGGTTCAGCCTGAAGAACCTGTTAACTCTTAACCTCATGAACAAAGACTTCGCGGTGCGGATACGGGATTGCGATTCCGTGTTCTTTGAACGCATCCCATAGTGCGAGGTAGACTTCGCCGCGGACATTGGCTACGCCGTCTGCAGCGTCTTTGATCCAGAATCTAAGATCAAAATTCACAGAAGAATCACCGAATTCTATAATCCAGCATACAGGCTCTGGTGTATCCACAACGCGCGCGGGCGTCTTTGCGGCTTCAATGGCGATCTCCATAACCCTGTGCGGATTGGCATCATAGTGGACGCCGAATTCAAGATGGATACGCACGAGGGAGTTGCCGTGGCTCCAGTTAATGACGCGCTGGGTGATGAAATCCTCATTCGGAATGAGGAAGGATTTATTGTCGCGGGTGACGATTTCGGTGTAGCGGGCGGCCATGTTGTTGACCCAGCCGAAAGTTCCGATATCGGGGATTTCGATGACATCGCCGGGCTTAATTGAGCGGTCAAGCAGCAAGAGCATACCGGAAAACAGGTTCGAGATGCCTTTTTGCAGGCCGAAACCAATACCCAAACCAATCGCACCCCCGAAGACCGCAAAGAGCGAGAGGTCTATTCCTGCGGAGGTAACGCCTATCAGCAGGGCGGTGACGATGAGCGCGACGCGGATGACCTTGGCCATCAGGACCTGTGATGTGCGGGTCAGGCTTTTGACCTTGAAGATACGGCGCTCTACGAAGCTGGAGATAAAGATCGCCATGTAGAGCAGGGCGATGAGCAGTAATGTGCCTTTGATGACGGCGAGGGCCGAGAGGCGGAATTCACCGAAGGTAAAGGCGATTGAATCGAGCGCGGTCATGGTTTGATCGAGGACACCGAAGATGCTTAAGGCCGCGATGCCCCATATGACGAGGGCGAAGAAATTACGCACCGGCGGGTTGGCGATGAATTGCACGGCGGCGCGGATGGCGAACCATGCGAAGAGCACTTTCATCACGCCGGTCAGGAGGCCGATATTCAGGCTTATTGGCTCCATCGCGGCGACTTGGCTGGCGACAAACATAATCGCCAATGTTGTGAGGGTGAAAACTTGTTTGACGAGGTTGCCTGAAATGCGTTTTACGGTGGAGGGCATTTTGAGGCCATCAAGCATGCCGACGATTTTTGGTTTCAGGAAGCTGTAAATCACTGCGCCGAGCGCGAATGAGGCGATTATAATTACACATTGATACAGTGTGTTGGTCGACCATAGGCTGGTTTTTAGCCAGATCAGAGTATCTTCCCACATGACATTGATATTGATTTTATCGAACATGGTCTTAGCTTAGTGGTGTTGGCAGCATTTGAAAAGGGAGAAGCATAGATGAGCCTGGAATATTTACACACAATGGTGCGGGTTGAGGATTTGGACAGGGCGCTGGCGTTTTATGTTGATACGCTGGGGCTTGTCGAGACGCGGCGGATGGAAAACGAGGGCGGGCGCTTTACGTTGGTGTTCTTGGCGGCGCAGCATGACGCCGAAAAGGCGAAAGAGAATAAAGCGCCGCTGGTTGAGTTGACCTATAACTGGCCTGACGAGGACGGGAAGGGCGAGCGCTATTCCGGCGGGCGGAATTTCGGGCATTTGGCGTATCGGGTGGATAATATTTACGAATTTTGCCAGATGTTGATGGATAAAGGCGTGGTGATTAATCGTCCGCCGCGCGACGGGAATATGGCGTTTATCAAGTCTCCTGACGGGATATCGATCGAGCTTTTGCAACGCGGAGATGCGTTGCCGAAGGCAGAGCCTTGGGCGAGTATGGAGAACACCGGTAGCTGGTAATCGCTTGCGTTTTTACGCGCTGATTAGTTTTACGGCTTCTTTGGGGTAAGTATCGCGGAAGGCGTTGTTTAGCTCATGTGGGCGGGACATCAAGCGGAAGAAGATTGGTCCGCAGAGAATATCAATCGCCATTTTTGTATCTAAAGCAGAGCGGAATTCTTTCGTTTTCTGGCCTTCTTCGATGCTGAATTCAATCGCGTCGAGGAGAGGCGTGAGGAAGCGGCCGGAAAAAATGCTTTGGGCTTTGTCATCACTTTGCGCTTCGGAGAAGAGCTGGGCGATGGTTTCGCCGTTATTGCCGTCGAGCATGCGGATGAGTTTATCAAGTTGCATGATGATGGCTTCGGCGTTGTTTTTTGGCGTCGGGAGCGGGGATTGAATGCCGGGTTGTGAAACGAGTGCGTCCATGACGATTGCGGTTTTATTCGGCCACCAGCGATAGATAGTGGTTTTGCCGACTTTTGCTTTTTTGGCGATGGCTTCGATGGAAAGTTCCTGCACGCTCATATGAAGGAGAAGTGCATTGGTTGATTTTAAAATGGCCTTACGGGATTTTTCGCTGCGGGGGCGCCCTTTTTTCGCTTGAGGAGCGTTGTCTTGTTCGATGTCATTATCTTTGAGTGCAGCGTTGGCCATGGAGAAATCCTTTTGTTTGTAATCGAAACACATCGTTCCGTATTCTTAAACGTAACCCGTTGAAGAAGGGACAATGCATGCTTCGGGAATAAAGTTCAAGGGGGTATTTACAGTTTTTGTAAAAAAATTGTATGTCAGTGAAATCTAATATTCGGGGTGTGATTATTCGCGGCGGACGCAACGGACATCGCGGAGGTTGTCTTTGTCAGTTTGCAAAAGGTTACCGTTTGAAAAATCCAATATATCTGCACCGTTATTGGAGGCTTCTGATGAGGCGAAGTAAGCTCCGCTGACATAAAATACATCTCCCGAAGCTTCGATTGCGGCTTTATTGTCGTAAAGCTGTGACAGCTCATCAATTGCCGGGAGGTACCAATCTGTCTGGTTGTGTCTGACAAGGTTTTCACAATATTCAAACGCGGGGAAGTTGGCGATTGCCCCGCCTCTGTTGTCGTGGTTTGCCTGACCATCTGTATCGGAATCCGGGTTGATATCATTGCTGCCTGTAGATGTTTTCCATTGCAGATCTTCTGCGCCGCCGTTTGTGACATAAAGATTTGTGTCGCCGGCAAATATGCTGCCATCGTCACATTGATCGCCGATTACTGGGCAGTTCGTTGGTGAGAATGTAGGAACAGGGGCAGTAGGGCGGCGGATGCATCTTACATTTCTGGAGTTAGCCTGACTTGAATATGAGTTTGCTCCCCCGTTAAGGCTTACATGAACCGCGAAGGTTCCAGTGACGCTTTCTGTTGAACCCCAATAACGGGTGACGGTATCGAAGGCTTCCCCGGCCTCAGCGTTAATGGCTGCTCTGTTTGCATTGAGTTCGAGAAGTTCATTTAATGACGGTAGGTACCAATCGTCGTTGGTGTGTCTTGATAATGCGGAGCAGGCGTTAAGTGCGGGATAATCCGTGATCGTATAAGCGGCGTATATCAAGTTCAAGTAGCCGTCAGTGCTGCTGTCAGGTGTAATAATGTTATTGCGTCCGCCGCCAGATTCCCATTGGTAAGTGCCTTGGTTGACATCGGTCACGTAAATTTTCTCGTCGCCAGAGCCGTAATCGACATCGCCAGCGTAAAGCGAGCCGTCATCACATGCGTTACCGATAACGGGACATCCAGTGGGGATGGGTGGTGGGGCCGGGCCGCTGCTGCCTGTTCCAGGGGCCGGGCCGAGGGCGAGCCATGTGCCGCCTGCGCAACCTTGCATGAGGTTTTCATCATCGTTGTAGAAGATTTCGCCGGGGGTGCCAGACGGGGATGAGCAGCGGGTGCCTGTGTTGGCGGACTTTTCACAGATGTAAGGGCGGGCGATAGTGCTGGTGCTGTCTGCCCATTCATCGTCACTATTGAGGGCCATAGTTAAGGCATCTTGCGCGGCGGTTCCTGCATTTGGTTCGGTAGGAGCCCAATTTGTGTATAGCCCGTTTGAGGCGCTGCCGCCTGCTGTTCCGGCCCAGAATTCAACACCGGCTTGTTCGCCTCCCGCCCAGACCCAAGAGCCTTCTGATGCGATGTCCGAACCGCCGATATATGTTTCTGTAGCGCCGATGGAGAGATTTGTATATATGGCGGTGTTTTCGGCGTCGCTTGTGATGACGGCGAGGTAGGCGTCTTCGGCTTCGCAGTTTGCTTGTGCGGTTGGCCAGTCGGCGGTTGAGTCTTCGCGGAAGTAACAGTTTCCGTCTGCGGCTGTGTATTGTGCGTCGCCGAGGCCAGTGCAGTCTGCTGCCACGAATGCGCCGCCTGTGTTGACGTAAAGATCGGCAACTTCTTCTGCTGAGAGGAGGCGGCTATAGATACGGGCATCATCGATGCTGCCTTCGAAAGCGCCTAAACTTCCATTGTTGTCACGAGCACCGATTCTGACAGCTGCTGTATTATCGATACCGTCTGTGATTCCGGAGATATCTGCTGTGGCGTCAAGGACACCATCGACATAAAGTTTGCCGTCACCATCGCGGTCATAAGTTGCAGTTATCATGTGCCAGTTGCCGTCATCTATAGAGATGCTGCCGGCAACTTGTACGATTTCCGAAGCGCCGCCGCCGCTTGCGTCTCTTATGGCGATTTCAGCGAAGCCGCCTGGGGTGCCTAACCAGTAAGCTTTTGTAAAGCCGCCTGTGTATTTTGATATGACGAAACCGCTGTCGACATATTTCACCCATGCGGAGAGGGTGAAGTCCTGCGATGTGCCGAAATCTAGAGATCCGTCAACGGGGTCTCCAATGTCTATATAGTCGGCTGTACCATCAAATGTTAGAGCGGTTCCTGAGGAGCCTAACGTTGTATTGGCTGTGCCTGTCATGCTTGTCATTGTGCCGTTATTGCCGGAGGCGCTGCTGTCTGTTGCGGTGGTTGTTGCGGTGGTTTCGTCTAATTTCCAATGCCCGACGAGGCCGTCACCGCCCGCCGAACCGCCTGTGGTTTGGTAGAGGGCGTAGATTTCGGCATCTGAAAGAGGGGCGTCATAGACGCGAAGATCATCAATGTCGCCATCAAATCCACAACATGGATCATTGTGATAGCGTCCGATATACGCGTTTGTGCCGGAAGCTGCGTTTAAATCTAACGTATCTTGGCTAACATACGCACCATTATAATAGAACTTTACGTTATCAGCCGCTGTTTTGACGACTGCTATATGTTGCCATCCCGCATTAAATTGCACAGGCCCTGTTGATGTTTCGGCAGCGACATCGTTGTCATCGTCAACCAGCAGAATCTCTCCGGCTGAATCGATCATTAATAATACACCGCTTACACCGCTTACGGCTCGGGCATAAATTGCACCTACGCCATCAGCTGGCGGATCGATAGGGTTTATCCACGCGCTGAACGTCACGTCGTCTTCTAGGCGCAGGGTGTTAGTGGTGCCTAAGCTTATTCTGTCGTTGGAGCCGTCAAATGAAATAGCTGTGTCAACTGATCCTGCTACGGAAACTACATCTGTGCCCATGCCCCCGGCTGTACCGGTTATGGCGTTACCGCTGCTATCTGCGATGGATGTGCCGGAGATTTCGTCAAGCTTCCAGTGGCCAACGAGGTTGTCGGTTGGTTCTTCATAGGTGATGCCTGATCCTGAGCCTGCATTGGCGAGTTTTGGCCCCATGGATATCCATTGCGCGCCGTTACAATATTGCATTTGCCCTTCGGAGGCATTGTAGTTGACTTCGCCTGCTCTGCCATCAGGGGAGGAGCATGTGCCTGTATTAACAATCGAGCCGCCGCCAGCAACGTATAAATTCGCTACATCTTGCGCGCTGAGGTCGTCGTTATAGAGGCGGACATCGTCGAGATAGCCATCAATATTGCGGGTTGAGTTGCCATGCCCCATTTTTCCTTGATTGGTGGAATACACGACGGCTGCGCCGCCTGAGCCTTCATAGGCGCCGCCAATATCAACGCCGTTTACATATAGGCTCATGTCTGTTGCGCTTCGAATAACGCCCGTTAAGTGATACCATTGTCCGTTTGAAAAGCTGTAGGCGGCTTTTTTGACGCGGCGCGCGCTTGAATTGCTGTTTGTGCCATCACCATAGCCGATTTCGAGTTCTCCTCCGAAGTAATTTAATAGCGCGCCATAATACAAGCCCGAAACTTGCGCCCAATCTTCGTTTTGCAAGAAAATTTGGCTTTGGGTGACATCCGTTGGATTCCACCATGTTGAGATTGTTAACGGAAGTGAAGGTTTGAGCGCGGGGACGTCAGGGATGCTGATGTAATTTCCGTTGCCATCGGGGAATTCAGCGGCGCCGCCGATTTGTCCTGAACTTGGGTCAAATGTGATCGTCCCGGTCACTGTGCCGTTATTTCCGGAAATTTCCTCAGCGGCAGTTCCAGAGGCGATTGCATCATCAAGAGGCCAATGCCCTACCAAATTTTCTGTTCGCGCAGAAGGAATTCCTGCGCCCATACTGATCCAGTTAGTGCCGTTGCAGTATTGCATGACGTTTTCGTCTTTGTTGAACCACATCACGGCTTCGTAATCGGCGTCGCATGTTATGGGGCCGGTGTATGTGCCGGGCGTGCCGCCGGTGTAGGCGTGAAGTGCGGCGATATCAGGGGCGGTGAGTTCGCGGCTGTATACGCGGACATCGTCAAGCGCACCGTCGAATCCCGGCAGATCGTTACCGGTTTTGGATATCGTCGGGTTTTCGTTATTAAGGATTGTTGTGATCGTACCAACGTCTGTCGTTGAGGTTGGGGCGACAACCGCACCGTCTATATAGAGGGTTATGCCGCCTATGGTGTTTGAACCATCATAAGTTGCGGCGACATGAGTCCAGCCATCGGCTGTACCAACTGTTCCGGAGTAGCTTGTTAGCATCGCCGTGAAGCCATCAGCCATGAGCAAGGATAGACAATTCCCGCATGACCCGTGGCCGGTTTCAGTAATTGCCAGTGAATATCCTTTAATAGTTGGGCCGAAGCTGTCGGGGATTTTTGAGAATATAGTATTTAAAGTAGAGTCGTCTGTTCTATTGACCCACCCCGCTATTGTGAATGAATCTGTTATTTCAAAATCAAAATTAGATTCGTTTGAAACCGAGATAACGGTTGTGTCAGCGCGATCAAATGTGAGGGCATCGTCAATTTGCCCTGCGCCTGTCTCTTCGGCGACATCGTCTGCGCCGTCTTCGGACCATGTTCCTGTGTTCGCGCCTGCGCTGTCTACTATGGTTGTTCCGGTTGTGTCATCAAGTGTCCAGTGGCCAACGAGGTTTGATGTATAATCTTGGGCGTGTGCGGGGAGTGTGCAGATAAGCAAAAACGCTGCAAACGCGAGGGTTTGCAGGGTGTGTTTTAAGTTTTGGCGGTGAAGTGCCCCCACTTATTCAAATCCCCGATTACTATGCAATAAAGCTATCTTATTATTATAGAAGGGTTTTTGTTAAGGGGAGTTTAAGAAATACTCACAATTCTTTAATTGTTTACCGGTGCGGGGGCGCGCAAGTTTGCATGGATGTGCGTTTTTGGGTTAAGTTATACCGAATTTATGACATTGGAGGGCGGTTTTAACGCCCGAAATAAGAATAATAAGGGAGAAAAAGCCTATGGAAGTCTGGATTCTTTTTAATGAAGAGATAGAAAGTTCGAGCGCGGAAGCCTTTGAAATAAGAAGGTTTTTATCAGAAGGCCGCGAGATGGGCATTGATGTGAAGGTTTTTCATCCCGAGCAGTTTGATCTTTTAGTGAGCGAGCATGATCGTGATTCTATTTTGGTGGATGGTGTGCCGATGCCCTTGCCTGATTTTGTTTTGCCGCGGTGTTACGTGATTGATAGCGGGTATTTTTCTTTGGCGGTTGTGCGGCAATTGGAGCGCATGGGCGTAAAGATTTTCAATGATTCGGCTTCGATCGAGATGGTGGCGGATAAAATGCACACGCATCAGGTTTTGGCGGAGAGTTCTTTGCCGACGCCCACGACGATGCTGGCGAAGTTTCCCGTTGATATCAATTTGGTGGAACAGACCATTGGTTTTCCCGTGGTTGTGAAGACGCTTTTGGGTGTGAACGGTACGGGGGTGTTTTTGATCGAGGACCGCGCAGCGTTTGAGGATTTGATGAATTTGATTTCGCAGACGAACCCCAATATCCAGCTGATCTTCCAGAAATTTATCGCGATGAGCAAGGGGCGGGATTTGCGGCTGTTTGTGGTTGACGGGCAGGTGATTGCATCGATGGAGCGCAGAGCGCGTAATGGCAGCTTTAAGGCGAATTACAGTCAAGGTGCGGAGGTTGTTGAATATCACCCTGATGAAACGGCGAAAAATCTGGCGATTCAATGTGCCGATATTTTGAATCTGCAGGTTGCGGGGATTGACCTTCTATATGAAGGGGATGGGTACACTATATGTGAAGCCAATACTTTTCCCGGTTTTAAGGGGCTTGAGAGTTGCTGTGATGTGAATGTGCCGCGCGAGATTTTCAGCGCGATGCAAGCGCGGATGGGCGCGGATGTTCCTGTAGAAATGCAAAGGCGTGTTGCGGATATGGCCGCGGTGAGCCGTCTTAAATCCTAAACTATTTTTTTATCTGGCGAAGGTTGTCGGCGCTTCGTCGATGACCACGATTTGCCCTCTTTTATATTCGAGAACCGCGAGGCCGCGTTCTGCTGTGCCGTTTTGGCGGAAGCGGAAGATGCCGTCTATGCCGGAAAACCCGTTGGGGTTTGTGATCGAGCCGCGATCGAAGGCGGGGCGGCGTTGTTCGGTTAACCCTTTGCGGGCCAGCACCGCAGCGAGTGCGGTTGCGTCATAGGCCAGTGTGGAGATGCGCGGCGGGCGGGTGCCATATGTGCGGGTGAAGCGGGTTTCGAAATTGCGGCGGGCATTGGGCGAGGGCGCGGCGAACCATGCGCCTTCGAGGTTGCTTTCCGTTGCCAAAGCGGCGTCATCGAACATCCCTGTGCCGATGCGGCGGACTTTGGCGGGCGGAAGATCGTTAAGCGAAAGCAGGCTTGCGATGGCGCTGGCTTGCTGACCGCCGGTGGGCATGAGGATGGCATCATAAGGCGTTTGCGCCAACGCGTTTGAAGCAAGGCGGGTATCGTAACGCGAGAATTCTTTTACATCGGGCGCAAGGTTGGTGCTTTGCGGGGAGAAGGATGCGCTTTGGGTGGTGGCGATGCCGTATCTTGGGGCCATTGTCGAGAACGTTGATTGGACGATGCGGCCATAATCGGTGTTGGGCGCGAGTACGCCAACGCGCTTTATCCCTTGCTGGCTGGCGTATTGCGTGATGCGCTCCACTTGGTCGAAAGGCAGAAAGCCCATGATGAAAGTGTTACCGCCGGCGAGTGTCCAATCGGTGGAAAAGCCGATCATGTTGATGTTTGCGCGTTGGGTTATGGGTTTTACGACGCGGACATTTTCGGCGAATACAGGGCCGAGGATAAGCTGCGCGCCTTCATTGATGGCGGCGGAGGCGGCTTGGGATGCGCCTTCGGGCGTGCCGAGGGTATCGCGGGGGATGAGTTCGAAACTGCTGTGGCCGACATCGAAGAGCGCGATTTGGGCGGCGTCGAGCATGGCTTTGCCGAGTTTTTCGTGCTGACCGCTTAAGGGTAGGAGTATGCCGACTTTGACGGCGGGCAGGTTATCGTCACGCGCGATCTGCTCTTGGGTTTGCGGGGTGGAGGGTGTTTGTTCACCGATAGTGCTTGGCGCTTGGCTTGCAGGGCTTTGCGCGGATGGGCTTTGGTTGTTCCAGCCGCCGCTGCGCGAGCTATATCCGCCGCCTGTATCACAGGCTTGGAGGAATAATGCACCTATTATAAGAGCGAATAAAAGAAAGCTGTTCTGGATTTTCGGCATGGCTTTATGGTTCATTTTTCTGGCACACTGTTGAGATGAACACAGAGCCTACAAAAATTTTATCGTCTGAACAAGCGCAAGTGAAGGCTTTGCGTGCGGGTCTTTATTTGGTGTCGACGCCGATCGGGAATTTGCGGGATATCTCTTTACGGGCGATTGATACACTGCGCGCGGCGGACTTGGTGGCGTGTGAAGATACGCGGGTGAGCGGGAAGCTGCTGAAGGCGTATGATATTTCATCGAAGTTGCTGTCTTATAATGATCATAGTGATGATGGGCGCAGGGACGAGATTTTGCGCAAGGTTGAGGATGGCAAGGTGGTTGTCCTTATCAGTGATGCGGGCACGCCGATGGTGTCTGATCCGGGGTTTAAACTGGTGCGCGAGGGGCAAAAGCGCGGCATTTATATTTCATCTGTGCCGGGGGCGAGCGCGCCTTTGACGGCGTTGCAGCTTTCGGGGCTGCCGAGTGATTGTTTTTCGTTTATCGGATTTTTGCCATCAAAAGCGGGGGCGCGAAAGAGCGTTTTGGAAGAATGGGCGGGGGTGCAAACGACGTTGGTGGCGTTTGAGACTGCGCCGCGATTGTTAAAGGCGCTTGGCGATATCGAGGCTGTGATGGGCGCGCGCGTTGTCGCGGTGACGCGGGAGCTGACCAAGATGTATGAAGAGGTGCGCAAAGGCACAGCCGCCGAGTTGATTGCGCATTATGAAGAGCAGGGTTTGCCGAAGGGTGAAATTGTGCTGGTGATTGCACCGCCTGATGAGGTTCGTTTTACGGAGAGTGATTTAGAGGCGCGGTTGAAAGTGGCGCTTAAAAGCATGCGCACGAAAGAAGCCGCGGCGCAGGTAGCGAAAGATACGGGAGTTTCAAAAACCACACTCTATGAAATGGCGCTGAAATTATGAGCCTTATAAAAAAACAAGATGCGTATCGAAGAGGGGTGGACGCGGAAGGTTTGGCGGCGGAGATGCTTCGCGGGAAGGGCTATGAGATTTTAGAGATGCGGTATAAGACGAGGTTCGGCGAGGTGGATATTGTGGCGCGGGATGGAGATTCGATTGTGTTTGCGGAAGTGAAGGCGCGCAAAAACAAGGCGGACGGGCTTTATGCGGTAGATGCAAAAACGCGGGCGAGGATTCAGAATGCGGCGCTGCTTTATATGAGTGAGCGCGCGGAATATGCGGATTTCGGGATGCGGTTCGATGTGATTACGGTTTCTGAAGACCCGAACGAAACTCTAAAGGAAGTTGGGGCTATCTCTGTTTCACATCTGGACAATGCATGGATGGCGGGAGCATAATATTACGCTCTAGTATTCGTTTTCTCGATTCAGGATTTACCCATGACCAAAACCCCTCTCTTGCTTGCCGCATCGGCTCTTATTCTTTCATCATGTACAGTAGCGGGCGCGGCCCTTGGCGTTGGCGCGACGGCCGGTATTGCCGCTTCGCAAGAAGGCGGATTGGGAAGGGCGGTTGATGATGCGGGCATTCAAATCGCAATTAATGATTTGTGGTTTAAATATAGCGTGGAAGCGTTTCGGAAGCTTGATTTGACGATTAATAATGGTCGCGTCTTGGTGACCGGGGTTGTGCAAAACCCGGAGCACCGCGTAGAGGCGATCCGTTTAGCGTGGCAGCCGAAGGGCGTTCAACAGGTTATTAACGAAATTCGCGTGGCGGAAAGCACAGGGATTACAGGCTTTGCGAAAGATACATGGATTACGACGCGTTTGCGCGGGGCGATGACGCTGGAGCGTGATGTGGAATCGATCAATTATTCCATTGATACGGTGCAGGGCACGGTTTATCTGATGGGTTATGCGAATTCGCAAAAAGAGTTGAACCGCGTTGTACAGCTTGCGCGCACGATTAGCGGTGTTCAAAGCGTTGTGAGCTATGTTCAGGTTTATCAGAAGAGCGAAGGATACGTGCCCGGGCAACCAGTTCAGGGCCAAAACAGCAACACGCCAGATTATGTGCGCCAGACCTATTCAGAGGCACCAGCAGACGGGCAGGGATATTCGCAAGATCCGATTGTGATTGCCCCGGAGGCGCAATATCAGGATCAGGGTGCAGAGTATGATTCTTCGCAGCCTTATATCGTGCGTGACCCTGTGCAGGCGGATAACTTGCGCGCCCGCGATATGCAGATTAACCGTGTGAATGAAACGAATGATGTGTATTCGCAGCCGATAGAGAGCGAAAACGTGCAATGGAATCAGTGATCGCGCATGAAGGCTGCCTTTGATCCGCTGGAGGTTTTGGAGGAGGCTTCGAGCCTAGCGGATGAAGACATTGATTTGGCCAGAGTTTCATTGGCCTTAGCGATGGCCCAGCATGAGGGCATTTCCGCAGATAGATATGTTCACCACCTGAAGCAAATCGCGCAAGATGTCGCCGTGCGTTATGACGAGCTTAAGAATGAAGTGGCGGAGGAAACCGCCGAGCTTCAGCTTATGACCTTGCAGAATATTTTAAGCGATCAATACGGGTATACGGGCGATTCTCAAAATTACGATGATTTGCAAAATGCAAGTTTGGTAAGGGTGATTGATCGGGCCAAGGGGCTGCCGATTACACTTTCGATTTTATATATCCATGCAGGGCGTGCGCAAGGGTGGGATGTGGAGGGTTTGAATATTCCCGGGCATTTTGTCTGCCGCATTCAAAAAGACGGGCAGCGTTTGATTTTTGATCCGTTTCAGGATGGAAAGGTGCTGCATGCGCCGGATTTACGGGCGAATATCAAAAAGGCTTTGGGGCCGGATGCGGAGCTGTCTTCGGAGTATTACGAGCCGGCTAGTAATCGCGATATATTGATTCGGCTACAGAATAATTTGAAGTACAGAAAGATTGATGCCGAAGATTATGAGGGCGCGCTGGAGATTGTAAAAACGATGCGCAAGATTGCGCCAGACGAGTATCGTTTATTGCTGGATGCGGGGGTGTTATATGCTCGAACCGATCAAGCGAAAGCCGCGATTTCTTCTTTAAGTGCTTATATCGAAAAGGCGCCAAACTCCCGTGATCGCTATGAAGCGGAGATGCTTCTCGGAGAATTGAGCGATCAATTGAACTAAATGGTTTTTAATGCGTTAAATAGATGTGTCCAAAAATGGTTTCTACTTGCGTAGGGGCTTTGAAGGGATTAAAACTGAATAATTATTTTTAACACTCAGGAGAAAACGAATGTTTTTGCGCAGTCTAATACTACTTGGTGCCATATTCATGGTTACCGCATGTTCAACAACCGATGGCGAGGATGTAATTCCTGCGGATCAGGTAGGAATAGAGCGAGACGGGATATCGGGACCTCTGGATGAAATTTATCAAGGTGATAATGCCGGTCTTGGACAAGGTCCTGCAGCCGGTACACAGGCTGATTTGGTTGTGAATGTCGGCGATCGTGTGTTCTTCGGGACAGACAGCTATGACGTGAATGCAGAAGCCCGTTCGACACTTGATAATCAAGCTAATTGGTTGCAGCAATATCCAAGCGTGAACATCACAATTGAAGGTCATGCGGATGAGCGCGGAACACGTGAATACAACTTGGCCTTGGGTGAGCGTCGTGCGAACTCTGTGAAAAACTATCTTGTTGCTTTGGGCGTTAGCCCAGCGCGCATCAACACTGTGAGCTACGGTAAGGAAAGACCAGCAGTTCCAGGTGCGAATGAAACAGCATGGTCACAAAACCGTCGCGGCGTTGCGAAGGTTAACTAAGGACGTTCAATGTTGAATTTGAAACAGTATGCAGTATTAAAAAAGGCCCGGAGCATTTCGGGCCTTTTGGTTCTCTTGCTTGTGACGTTTAGCGTTTTCGGCAGCGGGGCAAGCTTTGCGCAATCTACGACGGAGCTTCAAAACCGCATAAAGCGGTTAGAAAACGAAGTTCAGACGCTTAACCGCGCGGTTTACAGAGGGGAAGCCCCGCCTTTGGGCGATGTGCCTTCTGCGGGGGGTGCGCCAGCGAGCGCCGATACCGAGATTCGCTTGCAGCAAATGGAAGGCGAGCTTCGGGAGATGCGCGGCAAGATTGAAGAGCTGAATTTTGAAAACCGTCAGCTGCGCGGGGAATTGGACCGCGCGACGAGTGATCTGGGGCTTCGGGTGAAGGATCTTGAAGGGGGGAAGGTTTCGCCTTCCGTGTCTTCAGAGCCGGTTATTGATGCGGGCCCTGAGCCGCTCAGCGATACGTCATCCGATGTTGAAGACGAGGGCGGAGTCGACGGGTATCAGTGGAGTTCGGATAATCTGGATTCGTCGGATGCCTCCGATACAGGCGGGCAGCTGGGGACGATTTCACAAAGCCCATCAGGCGCGGTGAACCCCACGGCTGATGTGGCGACGGCGACCTATGATAATGCCTTTGCGCTTTTGAAGCAGGATAAGTTTGATCCTGCACAAAAGGAGTTTGAGGGTTTTTTGGAACAATATCCCGATCATCCTTTGGCGGGAAACGCGAAATATTGGTTGGGTGAGACGCATTATGTGCGCGGGAATTACGAGATTGCGGCGCGTCTTTTTGCAGAAGGGTATCAGCAATATCCTGATAATGCGAAAACGGCCGATAATTTATTGAAACTCGGCATGGCGCTTAGTGCGCTTGGTAAGACGCAAGATGCGTGCGTTGCGCTCGGGCAGCTTGATAAAGAAAATTTGCCGAGTTCCGGCCCTGTTATGCGCCGCGCGGAGCAAGAGCGTTCGCGTCTGAACTGTTAATTTAATATGTCTGTTGAAGCTCTCAGCCCTGAAGAGTTTGAAACCCTTCTTTCCCCCTTCTTAAATTCTGAAAAACCTGTGGCTGTGGCCGTGGCTGTTTCTGGCGGTCCTGACAGTATGGCGCTGTGGTATGGCCTTTCGCGCGTGGATGGCTTGGATTTGCATCCGCTTATGGTGGATCATGGTTTGCGCGCGGAATCTGCAGAAGAGGCAACGCGGGTAAAAGAGATTATTCCGAATTTAAAGGTCTTGAAGTGGGATCATGCGGGCGTTGAGGCGCGCGTGCAGGAAGAGGCCCGCAAGGCTCGGTATGACTTGATGATTGCCCATTGCAACGCGCTGGGGATTGAGCAGCTTTTTATTGCGCATCACGAGGATGACCAAGCAGAGACAATTTTATTTCGCTTTGCCAAGGGCAGCGGTTTGGACGGTTTGGCAGGGATGCGGGAGCGGCAGGAGATGGACGGGGTTGCTTTGTGCCGCCCGTTTTTGAATATTTCCAAGGCGCGGTTGATTGCAACATGTGAGGCCGCGGAAGTTTCATATTTAAGTGATCCGTCGAATGGAAACGAAGATTATGCGCGGGTGCGGCTGCGTAGAAGCCGCGAAGTTCTAGAGGAAGAAGGGCTGTCGAATAAGCGGCTGGCCCTGACCGCGAAGCGGATTGGGCGAGCGCGCACGGCGCTTGAGAGAATTGCGGATAGCGTTTATAGCAACGCTGTTTTAGAAATAAATTCGAACCGTATCGTATTAAATTTAAGTATTTTAAAGACGGAGCCGGACGAGATTATCTTACGCTGCGTATTGAAAGCGATTTCGACGCTTCGTTCAGCGGCGGAGTATGCGCCGCGTTTTGAGAAGGTCGAGGCCTTGTGTGATGCGCTTTTATCCGAAGAGGGTTTTCGCAAACGCACGCTGGGCGGGGTTGTCTTCGAAGTGGAGGCGGATGGTCAGCGCTTTTCCCTTATGCATGAAAAACCTTAGATTTTGCTTGTTTAATAGCCTAAAAAGTATAGTTTCCTAAGAGACCCATTTGAAAGGATACTCTGTGATATGAATGGTTTTGGCCGTAATTTAGTTTTTTGGCTCGCGATCGCGCTGGTTATGATCTTCCTGTTTAATGTTGTGCAGGGCAATCAGCAGAAAGATATGTCTGCCGGGCAGGGCATGTCTTACAGTGAATTTATGGACGCGGCGAAGAGCGGAAGTATCTCCAATGTCACGATTAAGGGCCAGTCTGTTTATGGCGTTTTTGCCGCAAGCGGTGAGAAATTCAAGGTTATGGTTCCGCCGAACGAGAATGTGGTGGATCGCCTTGCGGGCACAGCCGTGCAAATTTCAGCAGATAAAGAAGACCCCGAGCAGGTGAGCTTCATGAGCATTCTGGTGTCTTTGCTTCCTGCGTTTTTGATTATTGGGGTGTGGATTTTGTTCATGCGCCAGATGCAAGGCGGCAAGGGCGGCGGCGCAATGGGCTTCGGCAAATCGAAGGCGAAAATGCTGACTGAAAAACATGGGCGCGTCACGTTTGATGATGTTGCCGGTATTGACGAAGCCAAGCAGGAATTGGAAGAGGTTGTCGAGTTTTTGCGTGACCCGCAGAAATTCTCGCGCCTAGGCGGAAAAATCCCAAAGGGTGCGTTATTGGTCGGGCAGCCCGGCACGGGTAAGACATTGGTTGCGCGCGCGGTTGCGGGCGAAGCGAATGTGCCGTTCTTTACGATTTCAGGTTCTGATTTTGTGGAAATGTTTGTCGGGGTGGGCGCGAGCCGTGTCCGCGATATGTTTGAGCAAGGCAAGAAGAATGCGCCGTGCATTATCTTTATTGACGAGATTGACGCGGTTGGGCGTCACCGCGGAGCAGGGCTTGGCGGCGGGAACGACGAGCGCGAGCAAACGCTGAACCAGCTTCTGGTTGAGATGGACGGTTTCGAGAGCAATGAAGGGGTGATTATTCTGGCGGCGACGAACCGCCCTGATGTGCTTGATCCTGCGCTTTTGCGCCCCGGGCGTTTTGACCGTCAGGTGGTTGTACCTTTGCCCGATATTAAGGGCCGCGAAAAAATTCTCGCAGTGCATATGAAGAAAGTGCCGCTGGCGAATAATGTTGATGCGTTGGTGCTTGCGCGCGGAACGCCCGGATTTTCCGGTGCGGATTTGGCGAACCTTGTGAATGAGGGCGCTTTGCTCGCGGCACGGCGCGGAAAACGCGTTGTCGGGATGGAAGAATTTGAAGATGCCAAGGACAAGGTTTTGATGGGATCAGAGCGCAAATCCATGGTGATGAGCGATGATGAGAAAAAGCTGACGGCGTATCATGAAGCAGGCCATGCGCTTGTCGCGATGCACGAGCCGGCGAGTGACCCTGTTCATAAGGCAACGATTGTTCCGCGCGGGCGAGCTTTGGGCTTGGTTATGCGCCTGCCTGAGAATGACCGTTTATCGCTCAGCTTGGAAAAGCTGGAGGCGGATTTATCCGTGGCTATGGGGGGCCGCGTGGCGGAAGAGATTATATTTGGCGCGGAAAAAGTGACGACGGGCGCGAGCAGCGATATTCAGCAGGCCACCAATATGGCGCGCAAGATGGTGACCGAATGGGGGTTTTCCGATAAGCTTGGCACTATTCGGTATGCGCAGGATCAAGAAGAGGTGTTCCTTGGGCATTCTGTGACGCAAACCAAGAATATGTCGGATGAAACCGCAAGCATTGTGGACGCGGAAGTGCGCCGCATTGTTGAGGGTGGATATAATAAAGCGAAAAAAATCCTGACGGATAATCTGGATGATCTGCATAAGCTTGCGAAAGCGCTTTTGGAGTATGAATTACTTTCAGGGGACGAGATTAAATCGCTCCTTGCGGGCAAGGCGATCCTTCGCGATACCGGCAATGATGATAAGGGCGATGTTCCGCCGCGTTCATCTGTGCCGACAAGCGCTTAAAGGCTTCCATCTTTTTATCTCGGGCTTTGTCAAACTTCATCTCGCCTATTGTTAATAGGCTTCGTTTTGTTTACCTGGCCGAGACAAAAGCTGTTTGCTTTATATCGTTGTGAATTACGCATAAATTGCGTAAAACAATCACATGACACGTAAATATTTCGGAACAGATGGAATACGGGGCAGGGCGAATACTTACCCCATGACAGCGGATATGGCGCTTAAGGTTGCGATGGCGACGGCAAAGGTTTTGCGCGCGCGCCATGACGGGCAGCCGACCGACCGCGTTGTGATCGGCAAGGATACGCGGCTTTCATGCTATATGCTGGAACAGGCGATCACGGCAGGTTTTCTTTCCATGGGGATGAATGTGATTTTGACCGGCCCTGTGCCGACGCCGGGCGTTGCGATGCTGACGCGGTCTTTTCGGGCGGATTTGGGTGTGATGATTTCGGCCTCGCATAACTCCTTTGAAGATAATGGAATTAAGCTGTTCGGGTCTGACGGGTACAAGCTGGATGACGAGATCGAGCTTGAGATCGAAGCGGCGCTTGATGATCCGACTTTAAGTGAAAATGTGGCGCTTCCTGCGGATTTGGGGAAAGCGGCGCGGCTTGATGATGCAGTTGGGCGGTATGCGGAGAGCGTGAAGCGCTGTTTACCGCGCGGTACGACGCTTGAGGGTTTGAAAGTTGTGGTGGATTGTGCGAACGGCGCGGCGTATAAGGTTGCGCCGCAAGTGCTTTGGGAGATGGAAGCGCAAGTGATTTCTATCGGGGTTGAACCGAATGGCCGTAATATCAACGATGGATACGGCGCGACGGCGACGGATAATTTGCAAAAGGCGGTTGTTGAGCATAATGCCGATATCGGGATTGCGCTGGACGGCGATGCGGATCGCCTAATCATGGTGGATGAAAAGGGCGAGCGCATAGACGGCGACCAGCTTATGGCGGCGCTTGCGCTTTCGATGCATGATCGCGGTTTGTTGAAGGGCGGGGCGCTTGTGGCGACTGTGATGTCTAATCTGGGGCTTGAGCGCTTGCT
The DNA here is from genome assembly GCA_964350695.1 of uncultured Micavibrio sp. GTDB lineage: Bacteria > Pseudomonadota > Alphaproteobacteria > Micavibrionales > Micavibrionaceae > TMED27. Next base: position 26,586 of record CAYGKM010000008.1, on the reverse strand, counting down.
GAAATCCAAGGGCGTGGATTTGATCCGCACGGGGGTCGGTGATCGCTATGTTATGGAGGCGATGAAAGACGGATATAATATTGGCGGGGAGCAATCCGGGCATATTATTTTGTCGGATTATTCCACCACGGGTGATGGGCTGCTTGCGGCTTTGCGGATATGTTCGCTGCTGAAAGAAAGCGGCAAGAAGGCAAGCGAGGCACTGAATTTGTTTACGCCATTGCCGCAAATTTTGAAGAATGTGCGTTTTGATGGCGAGGTGAAGCCGCTTGATACCGATGAAGTGAAAGCCGCGATTGAAAAAGCGCAAAGTGATTTTGCAAATGACGGGCGCGTTTTGGTGCGTGCAAGCGGCACTGAGTCTGTTATTCGCGTGATGGCGGAGGGTGATGACCCCGCGAAGGTCGAGAATATCGTCGATGGGCTGTGCAAGGTCATTGAAAACGTAGCCAAGAGTGCGTAAAGTCCTACTCGATATGAGTTCAAAGTCCCAAAATACAGCGCTTCTGCCCAGTCTTTTACCAAGCGGGTTTGAAGATTTATTACCGCCGCATGCCGAGGTTGAGTATGCGGCGATTGGCACGCTTATGGCGGCGTTCGGGAAATTCGGCTATGAGCGCGTGAAGCCGCCGATGGCCGAGTTCGAGGAAAGCCTTTTGGCGCCTGGCCCTGGCGCGGCTTTGGCCTCCGAGACATTTCGGGTGATGGATCCTGTGACGCACCGCATGATGGGGATGCGCAGTGATATTACGGCGCAGATTGCGCGGATTGCGCTTTCACGTTTGGCAAAAGAGCCGCGTCCGCTGCGCCTGACCTACGCGAATGATGTTATACGGACGCGCGGTAGCCAAGCGCGCACGCAGCGTCAGTTCACGCAAGTTGGCTGTGAGATGATCGGCGCGGATACTGTGGCCAGTGATATCGAGATTTGCGTCGTTGCGCTTAAGGGGCTTGCGGATTTGGGCGTCAAAGATGTGACGATTGATTTTGCCTTGCCGCGCAGTGTGGACGAGATTTTTGCGCTGACGAAAACGCCGAAAACCGAAGTGGACGCTTTGCGCCATAAGCTGGCGGGGGATGCCGATAAGGCTTTGGCGGCGCTTGATAAGATTGGCCTGAAAGACACGAAGCGTTTGAAAGCGGTTGTGTCCGGCGTTCAGGCGGCGATTAAAGGTTTGGGCCTCACGGGCTTTAAGCTGACGATTGATCCGCTGGAGACGCAAGGGTTTGAGTATCATAACGGAGTGGCGTTCACGATTTTTGCGAAAAATATTCGCGGCGAACTTGGGCGCGGCGGACGGTATGACGTGTATGAAGGAGAGACCCCGCGCGAAAGCGCCGCAGGGTTCACGTTCTACATGGATACGCTTCGTCAGGGGCTTGCCGATCATATCAAAAAAGATATCAAAACCATATCCGGCAAAGCGGATTGGGCAGAGGTTAAGGATCTTCAGGATCAAGGGTTTACAACGATTATAGGGAATGAATAGCAATGGCGAATGTAGCGGTAATTGGCTCTCAGTGGGGCGATGAGGGCAAGGGTAAGATTGTCGATTGGCTATCGAGCCGCGCGGATGTTGTTGTGCGTTTTCAAGGAGGGCATAATGCGGGGCATACGCTGGTTATTGATGGGGTGACGTATAAGCTTCACCTGTTGCCGAGCGGGATTGTTCGTGAAGATAAGTTTTCGATTATCGGTAACGGCGTTGTGATTGACCCGTGGGCGTTGATGAAGGAAATCAAGACTATTCAGGATCAGGGCGTGGATGTTACCCCTGCGAAGTTGATGATTGCGGAGAATGCGCCGCTGATTTTGCCCGTGCATGGGGCGCTGGATGAGGCGCTGGAGCGGGCGCGCGGGGATGAGCGAATAGGCACGACCAAGCGCGGCATTGGTCCGGCATATGAAGACAAAATTGCGCGTAGAGCGCTTCGGGTTTGCGATTTGAACTATCCTGATTTGATGAAAACCAAGCTTGAGGCGATGATGCTGCACCATAATGCGCTGCTTAAGGGTTTGGGCGCGGAAGAGGTTTGCCCGAAAGAGATTTTCGAGCAGCTTATGGATGTGCGTGATCAGATTTTGCCGTATGTGGGCGTGGCATGGAAAGCGTTGCATGAAGCGCATGCGGCGGGCAAAAAGATTTTGTTTGAGGGCGCGCAAGGCATGATGCTGGATGTAGATCACGGCACATATCCGTATGTGACATCATCGAACATGGCGGCAGGTCAAGCGGCGAGTGGGTCTGGCATGGGGCCTGATCAGATCGGGTTTGTGCTTGGGATTACGAAGGCTTATACGACGCGGGTGGGTGAAGGCCCGTTCCCGAGCGAGCAAGATAACGAGATTGGGCAGTTCCTTGGTGAAAAGGGGCATGAGTTCGGCACGACAACAGGGCGTAAGCGCAGATGCGGATGGTTTGATGCGGCGCTTGTGCGTCAGACGATCAAGCTTGGCGGTATTCACGGGATTGCGCTGACGAAGATTGATGTTTTGGACGGTTTGGAAGAGCTGAAAATATGCGTGGGCTATGAGATTGAAGGTGAAAAGTTTGACTATTTGCCAGCATCTTCCGCGCAGCAAGCCGCGGCGAAGCCGATTTACGAGACGATTGAAGGGTGGAGCGAGAGCACACGGGGCGCGCGCACTTGGGCAGAATTGCCTGCGGCAGCCGTTAAGTACGTGAAATATATCGAGGAATTGATAGGCGCGCCTGTGACTTTGCTTTCGACAAGCCCCGAACGTGATGATACAATTCTTATGCAAGACCCATTTTTGGGTAAATAAGCATGCCTAAACGCATGTTTATATAGTATTAGGCATCAAGAATTGAAGGTTTGCCCGTATGTCAGAAGACAGCAGCAGCGAGAATGAAACTCCGGAAGATATTCAAGAAGGCGCGGACGCGCCGGATGACGCCCCTGTAGAAGAGGGTGGGCAAGATTCTGAAGCCGCGCCTTCTGCGGAGGGAAAACCGAAAGAAGCGGAGCCGGAAGCGCCGGCATCTACCGATGTTATTTCTTTTCAAAAGAAGGTTGATATTCATTGCGGCGTGCCTTTGCCCAGTTACAATAACGGCCCCAATAAAGCGTATAAAGCGGTTGCAAAGGACAAGGCGGGCACGGGGTTGTTTGCGATTGTGTGTGAACGCAACCTTGTGCCGCGATTAAAGGCGGCGAAGACTTACGGCAAAATTATCAACCCGAATATGGGCACGCTTGTGCTGCATGGCGCAGTGTTTTGGCCGCCCGCAAAAGAAGAGCGCTATGTTTTTATATATCTGGATAATCTGGGCAAGCCGATTCTCACGCATGATAAGCCGCAATTTTTAGGATGGAAGCAAGAAAGCGTTATGGACATCATCGTTAAGCCGATGGTGAATGTTTTGCAGGACTTTCAGGATAAAGATTTTGTTCATGGCGGTATCCGCCCCAGCAATTTTTTTGATGCGCAGGCGACGGGGCAGCCGAAGCGTATTATGCTCGGTGATTGTTTGAGCGGGCCGTGTTCGTATATGCAGCCTGTGCTTTATGAGACGGTTGAGCGATCTATGGCGGATCCTATTGCGCGTGGGGTCGGGACGCTGGCGGATGATTTATATGCGCTTGGGGTTAGTCTGGCAGTGTGTTTGCGCGGGAATGACCCGCTCAAGGACTTAAGCAGTGAAGAAATTATAAGGCAGAAACTTCAGCTTGGGAGTTATGCCGCTGTTACGGGTAAAGACCGCTTTAAGGGCGATATTTTGGAACTTTTGCGCGGGCTTTTACATGATGACCCTGCGCAGAGATGGAAGGTTGACGAGGTTCTGATCTGGATGGACGGGACGAGGCTTTCGCCAAGGCAAGCGCTGGCGCGGAAGAAAGCCGCGCGCTCGATTGCGTTTTCAAACGAGAAATATATTTTTGCAGAGCGTTTGGCGATGGATATCGGTACAAACCCGACGGAGCTTAAGCGGATTGTAGAAGATGACAGCCTTAATCAATGGATTAAGCGTTCGCTGGAAGATGATGAGGTTTTGGCGAGTGTCGAAAAGGCGGTTCAAAATTCAAAACAAGGCGGTACGGGGAGTGGTTTTGAAGAGCGACTGGTGAGTAATATCTCTGCTGCTTTGGACCCGATTGCGCCGCTTCGTTTTAAAGGTTTGAAGATTAACGGAGACGGCATGGGGCCGGCTTTGGCAGAAGTTATGGTGTTGGAGCAAGACCCGAAAGTTTATGCGGAGATGCTGGCTTCGGGCTTGGTGCTGGATTGGATTGCGACGCAGTCAAATCCGAATTTGGATATTAATGCGCTGTTTCACAAGTTCGAACAGTGCCGCCGGATTGTTAAAAACAACAAATTGGGCGAGGGGCTTGAGCGGTGTTTGTATATCCTTTCTCCTGAGGCACCGTGTTATAGCCCTGTTTTAAAAGGATATTATGTGACATCGCCCGGACAGATGCTGGTGGCTTTCGAGAAGATGTGCCAGAAGAAAAACGCACCGGGGATGTTTTTGGACCGCCATTCAGTTGCGTATTTGATGCAGCGTGAGTCCAGAGTGATTGAATCTTTTATCTTCGAGCTTAACCAGCCTGAGCAGCATAAAGTAATTTTGGGGAATTTGAAGTGCTTGGCGGCGATTCAAAAGGGTTATGAGATTGAGAAGCTTCCGGGGTTGTCTGCGTTTTTTGCAAATAAACTAGCGGCCGTATATGAGGAATATCACGACCGAAAGGTGAGGGATAAAATCAAGAAAGCGATTGATGAAATTTCCGAAGGCGGGGATTTGGTCAAGATGGTTGCGGTTCTTGATAATGTTGATTTGATGAATAAGGACGCCAAGGCTTATCGAAAAGCGTTGGAAGAATTTGCGGGCTTACAAAAAGAAAAAGAAGAGCTTGAGAAGAAGTTAGAGAACCAAGAAACTTTTGGTGTAGAGACAGGACAAGAGATTGCCGCAGTTGTGGCGGCCGGTTTGGCGGCGATTGTTATTGTTGGGTCTGCACTGATGTTTTTTTCCGGCAGCTCTATTTTTTAAAGGACAGGGGTTATGGCCAAGAAAGCAAAACAAGCAGCAAAGCCCAAAGCGGGTAAAAAAAAGAAAAAAGGCAGAAAGAAGCAGCCTAAGGTTCAGGTGTTTTTGATTGGTTTTATTTTGCTGGCGGCGGTGTTTTTGCCGACAGCAGTGCTGCTTTTTCTGGGTTTGCTACCATTTTTCGCGGCTTATTTCACGGATAAATCGAAGAAAAAGACTCGCACCATTACTGTGGGGGCGATGAATTTGGCGGGCTGCGTTCCGTTTTTGATGGAAATGTGGATGACGGATCACTCGCTGGATAAGGCGTTTGCGATTTTGTTGAGCGTTATTCCGATTATCGTTATTTATATGGCGGCGGGGGTTGGGTATCTGATTGATTGGGCGTTGACATATATCGTTTCGAATTTGCTGTATCAACGTGGAATTTCACGGATGAAGTCTATTGAAAAGCGCCAAGCTGATTTGGTTGAGCGTTGGGGGCAGGAGGTTATGGGGAGCTATAAACCCAAGGATAAGGCCAGTGTTGCTGAGAAGGGTGGCATTGATATTGATGATTATGACGACTAGAGAATAATCCTATTTAATCTTAAGGCTTTATTCATCGTTTATACCCCATAATAAAGTATAGGGTTATGGGTTTTTTAAGAAGCGGCGCGCCGCTTTTTTTGTGCCTGAAATTTAGAAACAATTTAATGAAAATGCCGCACTTTGGCATGATCGGGTTGGGAAATGTTGGGTAGTTTTTTTAAAAAATATTTTTGCAAAAAAGACGGAACAACGTCTTTGGAGTTTAGTTTTCTTTTCATTCCGTATTTGTTTTTGAGCCTCGGCATTGTCGAGCTTTCAATCATGTATGCCTCCGCGAGTTTGCTTGAAGGCGCGACGGGATCAGCCGCGCGCATGGTGCGCACAGGCCAGCTGCAGCAAGGCAACGAAGACCCTGAAACGGCGTTTCGTCAAAAGCTGTGTGATTACGCGAATGTTTTGATTAAGTGCAATGAAGTGCAGCTTGAAGTGGTTCAGATGGCGAGTTTCGCAGATTTTGATACATATAACCCGACCTTTGATGGTGATGGAAATTTGGTTAGCCAAGGGTTTGATGCAGGCGGATCGAATGACCGCATTTTAATCCGCGTGAGTTATAATTACGAGATGCTGACGCCTCTTGTCGGCACATTGCTGGCGGGGCCGAGCAATAAACGCCGGTTTATTTCTACGCTGGTTTTACAAACCGAGCCTTATGACTTCGAAGGGGCATAAGAGTTTATGATGATGTTTTTCAGAACATGGTGGAAGAGTGAAGAGGGCGTTGCGGCCGTAGAAGCGGCGCTGATTTTCCCTGTTTTATTGACCCTTTTGTTGGGTACGTTTGATTTGGGTAATGGCATTTTGGCCAATCAGAAAGCCATTCGCGCCAGCCAGGTGGTTGCGGATTTGATTACGCGGAACACGAGCGTGGATGATGCGATGATAGCGGATAGCGTAAAAGCCGGTGAACTAGCGTTTGATCCGATGGACACTACTAATTACGGGATTGATATTATCAGTGTACGTTTTGACGAAGATGGTGACCCGTTGATTGAATGGCGCGAGACGCAGAATATGCCCCCGCTGAGTAATATAGAAGGGCGCGTTGCGTCTTTATCGGATGATAATAGCGGCGTTGTTGTGGTTGCTGTATCATATTTATTCGAGCCGTTATTCGCGGGGTTTATTATCAATAACATCGCTATGCAGGAAATTGCCTTTGCCAAGGGTCGTAAAAGCAGCGTGGTGGGTAAAGAATAAGTTTAATCAGAGAGCCTGATAAAACCAGGAGAACGAAAATGTTCGCATATTGTAAAGACTTTATAAAAGACACACGCGGTACGATTGCGATTTTATTCGCGTTGATGGCGCCGGTGGTTGTCGGCTCTGTCGGGATGGCGCTTGATTATTCGCAAGCCTATCTGGTGCAGCAGCGTTTGGCGCAAGCTCTGGATGCGGCGGCCTTGGCGGCGGCGGCGTCTTCGACGGACCCGGCCACGATTGAAGCGAAAGTCAAAGCGTTCTTTGATGCGAATTACCCTGAAGACAGATTAGGCGTTGTGTTTGAGCCTGTTGTGGTGATTAACGGTAATGAAGTGACGGTTTCAGGCTATGCGAATTACGGCACGAGTTTTGTCGGAATTTGGGGCATAAACGAGATTGAAGTTGCCGCCAGCACGACGGTGCAGCGCGAAGTGAAGGGCCTGGAGGTTGTTCTGGTTTTGGATAATACAGGCTCTATGGCGTCGAATAACAATATCGGCAAGCTGCGTACGGCGGCGTGTGAATTTGTGGAAATCCTTTACGGTACGTATGATTCTGATGAAGTTACGGATTGTCTGGACCGGTATGGTGAATTTGTAGAAGCCGAGAACGAATACGTGAAGATTGGTCTTGTGCCCTATGCGACATCGGTGAATGTGGGGCCATATGGTCTTGGGTATAATGATGCCGGCGGGAATTATGACACGGCTTTTTTGAACAACCCGCAAGGGCTGAATTTCAGCAACGACAGCGATACGGATATTTGTGTCATTGAAGATGATGGCGGAAGCGACACGCAAGATGTTGAAGGCCCTTGGGATATGTATCGTTGGTGCCGTGATACAAACAATGATAATGCGCTATGTGATTATCGAAACGACTATAATTGTACGCGATATAATTCAAGCGGATTATGTTCTAACTGGAAATATAAGAAAAATGCGAAAGGGCTTTATCGCTCAGAGAATTATATCTGTCCGAAGGCGTCTATCTTGCCGCTCAGCGAGAATATGACTGCGCTTAAGAACCGCATTAATGAAATGCAGGCGAACGGAAATACTTACGGGAATATCGGAATGGTCTGGGGGTGGCGCGTTTTGTCGGATTCCTATCCTTTCACTGAAGGCGTGAGTTTTGATAACCATGCATGGCGTAAAGTGATCGTGATGATGACAGACGGGGATAATGTTTACAGTAACCCGTATTCTGCCTATGGGTATCGCTATGACAATGTGGTGAATTCCAGTTCGAAGATTGATGACCGCCTTGAAGATGTGTGTAAACACATGGACGAGCAGGATGATGTGACGGTGTACACCATCACATTTGATGTGAATGGCGGTATTGATGATTACACCGAGCAGCTTTACAAGGACTGCGCCGCGAATGGCGGATATCATGAGCATGTGGAAACGTCTGACGAGCTTGTGAATGTGTTTCGTGAGATCGCGCAAGAGCTCAGTAACTTGCATATTAAGAACTAATGCCCTGCTTTTAGGAGGTGTATTTGAATTTTCACAAACATATAGGAGTTGATAAAACTTTACATAAATAAAGAAGGTTTTTTACTTGTATCCTATTGATTTTTCTTGTAAATTATTATGCGAATACTGCGTAAATTAACCTTCCCTTAAATATCATTCGATATTCTAAATATAGTAACGGTTGGGTCTCGGGTTCTTTTTAAATCTTGTCAAAAAAGTTTCGAGGCGTGGGTTAACCGAAGTCCTATCTAAAATCTTAAAGGAGATTAAATATGTTGAAATTGCTTGCTTTTAAAGAAGCCTATCTTAAGAACGAAGACGGTGCGACGGCCATTGAATATGGTCTGATTGCTGCCGGTATTTCATTGGCGATTGTTGCCGTTGTCTTTACATTCGGCGACCAGCTTGATGCTACATTTACCTCTATGGAAGGTAAAATGGCAGAAGCAAATGCTAAAATAGAATAATTCTCGCCTGGCTTGAATTTAAAGTTTAAAAGCCCGCCAGATTTATCGTTTGGTGGGCTTTTTCTTTCCTCTCTTATTCCTTTCCTTTTTCTTATCGGAGGCCGCCTCATGCTTCTTCTTATCGTCTTTCTCATGTGTTTGTTTGTTGCTTGCGGCGCAGGCTTGTTAGCAGCGTATTCCGATTTCAAGGGGATGGTTATTCCGAACATGTATAGCGCTTTGGTCGTAGGATCGTTTGTAGTGGCCTTTGGTCTTTTATGGCTCGCGGGGCGCGATGATGTGTTTGTCTCTATCTGGTCGCATCTATTGGCGGCGCTGGTGGTGTTTGGCGTAACGGCGGCGATGTTCGCGCTGAAAGGTCTTGGCGCGGCGGATTCAAAGCTGGGCACGGCCTATGCGCTTTGGGCGGGGTTGTCCGGCTTGTTGCCGTTTTTGTTTTATATGGCGGTGATTGGCGGCCTATTGGGCGTTGCCGGATTGGTGATCAAAAAGCAAAAGCCCTTTAAGGCGCCGAAAGAAGGTGGCTGGGTTGATCGTTTGCAAAAAGGAGAGAGCAAGGTGCCTTATGGGATTGCGATTGTTGGCGGCGCGCTGGCTTCTTTCTTAAAAATCGGGTATTTTAATGGGGATGTCATGGCGTCTTTTCTCTTATGATTTTGTAGCTTGTTTGTATTTAATTTTAATATCCATAGTTCCTTTATCTTTTTTTAATAAAAACCCCGCATAATTGAATTGATAGTTCTTATCACGCCTATTAACTGGCACTTCATCATTTAATACGTTGCGCTGCGTTTCTTAAATTTTCTATTTCAAAAACCTCAGAGGTTATTTTCATGAATAAAAATATTCTTATCGTCCTTGGTGGTGCTGTTTTGGTGGCCGTATTGGTTGCCATGCTGGTGCAAATGACACTTGGTGGAAGTGATGATGCCGCTGCGGTTCAGGAAGCGAAAGTAGAAGTTTTGGTGGCGGCGAAGGATCTTGGGATCGGGCGCGAGCTGCAAGACGGTGATTTGCGCTGGCAGGAATGGCCGAAATCGAGCGTGTTTCCCGGCGCGGTTATCCGCATAGAAGACCAGAATGCGGATGTGCCGCTTAAAGACGGGCGCTTGGCGCGTAATGTCGGGAAGGGCGAGCCCGTTATGAAAGCGGCGCTTCTTGGTACGGCGAAAGGGAATATGGTTTCTGCGAGCCTGCTCTCCGGGCAGCGTGCGATTGCGATTGAGGTGGATGCTTCGTCTATGGCGGGCGGCTTTATCGGCCCCGGTGATTTTGTTGATATTATCCTGACATATCGCGAGACGATTAATTCAGACAGCGATAACCCTGCGGTTGCAAATATGATCGAGCTTAATCTTGATAAATTGGCGACAGAGACGATTTTGCAAAATGTTAAAGTTTTGGCGGTGGACCAGATGTCCGAGCGCCCCGAAGATGAAAAAATCAAAGTCGGTAAGACGGTGACGATTGCCGTAGATATGCAGGATGCGGAGCGTTTGTTCCTTGCCTCCAAGCTTGGCGATATTACGCTGGCGCTGCGCGGTGTCGGTGATGAGCAGATGATCGAGCAAAGCTGGCCTGTGATGTCAGATGCGCGTTTGACAAATATGAATAACGACATTTTTAAAGAGTTTGAAAAAATCCAAAAGGATTCTGGAATTAACCCTAATATTGTGAGAATCTATAACGGCGAACAGGTGGTTGTTCAACCGACCCGCTAATCTAGTTTTCGGCCAATTCCGGCCTCTCACATCTTCTTAAATTTAACACTGCGTAACCAACAGGAAGTTTGTTCAATGACGATGCGATTTACAGCACTTAAAAGAATTTTTGCGGGACTGGCTCTGGCTGTTTTGCTTGTGGCTTCCGGCCCTGCCATGAATGCGATGGCGGCGAAAGGTGATTTGCAGTCTGCTGCGAGCTTGACCAAGCACGTGCCGATTAATGTGCCGTTGGGTAAGGCGGAGTTGATTGATCTTCCGGCGGATGTCGCGGATGTATTGGTGGCGGACCCTGAGGTTGTTGATGTGCAGGCGGTGCAATCTAACCGTCTTTATGTTGTGGGTTTGAGCGTTGGTGATACCAACCTCATTGCGCTGGACGCGAATGGTGATGTGGTGCGCCGCATGGATATTCATGTGTCTTATGATCTTGATGCTATTCAAGCGCTCGTGAATGAGTTGTTTCCTGATGAGACGGTAAAGGTTGGTTCTATCCATGATCAGATTTTGCTGACAGGGACGGTTTCGAACCCCGAAGTGGCGGGGAAAGTTACGAATATTGTGGGGCACTATGTGAGTGATTTGCAGGATAATGATGACCCGATTGACGAGCAGATTGCGAATTTGCTTGAGGTGCGCGGCGAGCAGCAGGTGATGCTGCAGGTTCGTATTTTAGAAGCGACACGTAGCGTATTGCGTGAATTCGGTTTGGAAACATATTTGAATAACCCGAACCCTGCGGGCGCAAACGTCTTTGGCGCGTCGCCCGGAAGCAGCCGCACTTCGCGCGGTGATTATGGAGATTTTGCGACCGGAGCGGGCATTGCGCTTTCGCAAGAAGCAGCCGGTATTGGCGGCGTTGTGTTTGATACGGGGCTTCGCGGGATTGGTCTTTTGGGCGCGGAGTTAAATGCGCTGGAGGAAGAAAACCTTGTGAATATTCTGGCCGAGCCGAATTTGACGACCGTGTCCGGTGAGGAAGCGAGCTTCTTGGCGGGGGGGGAATTCCCTGTGCCTGTCGGACGTGACCAAGTCGGTAACCTTGTTTTGGAATTCCGCGAGTTTGGTGTGTCTTTGAATTTCCGTCCGACGGTGCTTTCCGATCAGCGGATCAATATGAAATTGAATACGGAAGTATCCTCGCTTGATTTTGAAAACGCGGTGACAGCCGGTGATATCCGCGTGCCCGGACTTGATGTGCGCCGCGCTGATACGACCGTGGAAATGCCGAGCGGCGGAAGCCTTATGATTGCCGGTTTGCTTCAATCGGATTCTATTAAAGGGATGGCCGGATTGCCCGGCATTCGCAATACACCTGTGCTAGGCGATCTTGTGTCATCGGAGAGCTTTCAGCGCGAAGAAACAGAATTGATCGTGATTGTGACGCCGTATCTTGTGAAGCCATATGCCGAGCAAGACCGCGCTGCGCCAGTGCCGCGCCACAAGTCAAACAAGCTGGAGAATGCTTTTGCAGCGAATATTCGCCGTAACTTTAACGTCGATGAAAGCATTTTTGAAGGCAAGCAAGGTTTTGGATATATTCTGGATTAGGTCCGGGTTTAACGAACGAAACATATAAGGATTTCTTATGTTTAAATCATCTTTGAAAATTCTGGCTCTGACATCTGTTGTGTTTGCGGGGGCGTGTTCTTTGGATTCGCCGACAAAAATTACCGACAAACGCGTGCAGGTCGAGCATGAGCGTTTTGTGGAAGATACCACCGTGGAAGATTTTGATAGCCATGAGGTCGCTGCTTTGGCGCAGCATTATGCGCGCCATGGTTCTGGGCCGCTGGATTTAACAGTGACGTATGATCCGCAATCAAGCACGGCCACGGCGATGAATGCGAGCGCCAAGGCGGCGAAGCTGGCCGATGATTTGCGCGCCAATGGTGTTGATAATGTGAAAACCAATATTTTGCCTGTTAAAAGCAGCCATGTTTCAAAAGTTTTGATTACTTACGATGGTTTTAATGCGCTTGCGCCCGATGATTGCGAGATGATCTCCGGATATCATAATCGCGGTACGGACGCGGATCCGGATTACGAGATGGGCTGCAGCGTGGATACGCTTTTTGCCAAGCAAATTGCCCGCCCGAAAGATTTGTACGGGCAGGCTGATACGAATACAACTTCGGATGGCCGCCGCGCATCGAATATTACCGAGATATACAGAACGGGCGCGCCTTCAGCTGAGCTGAGCGGTGAGAACGCCTCGGGGGATCAATAGAGTTTTAACCTTTTATAGGCTATACTCATTTAACAAAACCTTTGCAGATCAACAGGATGTGAGCTGAAAAATACATGAGTGAGCCGAGTAACCAAAATTCAACACAGACAACGTCTATTCTTTTGCCTGACGCCGCGATTGCGGTGTTTTCAAAGGACGGGAATACGTTAAAAACCGCGACATCCTTGAAAGAGGATTGGCGGTTTGCGCGCGTGGTTATCTCGGCGCATGAAGGCGATGTTGAAACCGCGATTGCGAGTTTTGCGGATAAAGGCTCTCCTGATCTTATAATTATCCAGACAGATACGATTGATGATTCGTTTTCACAGCGCCTGGGCGCGCTTGCCGAGCATTGCGACGAGGGAACGTCGGCGATTGTGATTGGTCCTGATAATGACGTGAATTTGTACCGTAAATTGATTGATATGGGCGTGAGTGATTATCTTGTGCGCCCTGTGGAAGCGCCTGTTTTGGCGGAAGTGATTGCGAAAAGCTTGATTGATAAGCTTGGTGTGACGGGCAGCCGCCTGATTGCCGTGATCGGTGCGAAAGGCGGGGTTGGGGCTTCTGTGTTGGCGGAAGCCTTGGCGTGCGGGACGTCTGATATTTTAAAGCGTAAGACGATGTTGTTGGATACCGCCGGCGGGTGGTCGACCCTAAGCGTAGGGATGGGCTTTGAGCCGAGTACTACGCTTGCGGAGGCCGTGAAGGCGGCGGAAAATAATGACAGTGACAGTCTGAAGCGGATGATCCACATTGCAGGCCCGAATTTAAGCGTTTTGGCGACCGGCGGTGATGTGATGCTGGAGCATAGCGTGACCACTCCGCAGCTCGAAGAATTGATAGATATGATTATGGCGCGCTATCCGATTGTGATTGCCGATATTTCACAAAGCCCGGAGGATATGCAAAGAACGGTGATTAGCCGCGCTTCGCAGATTATTCTGGTGTCTACGCCTACGCTACCTGCGCTGCGGCTTGCGCGAACATTGATTCACGAGATTAAAGATGTGCGCGGCGGCAATGATAAAGACGTGAGTTTGTTGATTAACATGCAAGGCATGGGCGGGAAAAGCGAAGTGAGCAAGGCCGATATCGAGGCCGCGATGGAGCGCAGCGTTGCGGCGTTTTTACCGTTTGAGCCGAAGATGTTTTTAGGCAATGAAAGCGAGAGCAAGAAATTGACCGATGATAAAGAGGCGCGGGTTTTGATCGAAGAAACGCTGCTGCCGATATTGAAAATGCCGATGCCTAATCAAGGCGCGGCCAAAAAAGAAGAGACAGGGTTGCTCGGCGGGTTGCTTGGCAAATTGTCCTCTAAGGGTAAATAGATGTTTGGTAAGAAATCAGGATCAGCACCTGCACCTTCTAAAACAGCGCCTAAGCCGAAAAAAGCGGTTAAGGAGGTTGTGAAGGAAGAAGACGAGGCGGTTGAAGACGATGCGCCTGAAGGCACAGCGGAAGCCCCTGTAGAGCCGCCTGTGAGCGAAGAAGTTGTGGTTTCTGCGCCGAAGATGAAAGCCAAGCCCAAGCCTGTTGTTGAAGACACGCCCGAGGACGAGGAGACTAGCGGCTCTGATGCGCCTGATCCGTTTACGGCGGAGAAGATGGATGTCGGGCATGAAGTTTTAGAAGATAATACGGATTCGATTACGGCGGTGCGTTTGCAGCGCTCGCGTAACCGCATTTGGCTGGATTTGCGTGACGGGATTGATCTTAAAGCTTTGGCGAATATGGAAGCCAAGGCGGCGCGCGAGGAAGTGCAGTCGGCGGTGGAAGAAATTGCACGCTTCCGTAATCTGGATTTAACACCCGCCGAATTGCAGAGCATTGCCAAGGAATGTGCCGATGACATGCTGGGCTTTGGTCCGCTGGAAGAGCTGCTTGAGCGCGATGATATTGCCGATATTATGATTAACGGCCCAGATACGACCTATATCGAGACGAATGGTAAGATTGAGCGGGCGCGGATTAAATTTCGCGATAACCAGCATTTAACAACGATTTGTCAGCGAATTGTGGGCGCGATTGGCAGGCGCGTTGATGAAAGCAGCCCGATTTGTGATGCGCGCCTTCCTGATGGTAGCCGTGTGAACGTGATTATCCCACCTTTGGCCGTGGACGGTGCGTGCATGACCATTCGTAAGTTCACGAAAGATAAGCTGACGCTTGATAAATTGCTGGAATATGGGTCGATGTCACCGTCTTGTGCGAAGCTCATTCAAGCCGTGGGCCGTTGCCGCGTGAATGTTTTGGTTTCGGGCGGTACGGGCTCGGGTAAGACGACGATGCTCAACTGTTTGACGCGTTATATTGAACCCGGTGAGCGAATTATTACCTGCGAAGATGCCTGTGAATTGCAGTTGCAGCAGCCACATGTGGTGCGGTTGGAAACGCGCCCGCCGAACCTTGAAGGGGTTGGTGAGGTGACGATGCGGGATTTGGTGAAGAACTGTCTGCGGATGCGGCCGGAACGGATTATTGTTGGTGAGGTGCGCGGGCCGGAAGCGTTTGATTTGCTGCAGGCGATGAATACAGGCCATGACGGATCCATGGGTACGGTGCACGCGAACAACCCGCGTGAAGCGATTTCACGGATGGAAAACATGATCGCGATGGGCGGCTTGAATTTGCCGACCGTGGCGGTGCGCGAGCAGATTGCGTCTGCCGTTAATGTTATTATTCAGGTGCAGCGCCTTCGCGATGGATCGCGGAAAACCACGCATGTGACTGAAGTGACGGGCATGGAAGGCGACGTTGTAACCATGCAGGATCTTTTTGTTTTGGATATTGAAGGAGAAGACGAGAATGGGAAGCTGATTACTAAGCAGCGCTCAAGCGGTCTTCGCCCTAAGTTTTTTGATAATGCGCGTCAGTTTGGTGTGGATCGGTTAGTTATGGATGCAATGGAAGAGGCCTTCGACTAAGCGCTTCCACCGTTTCGTCTTGGGCGGCGTCAAATTTCAACTCGCGTATGAAAATACGCGTCGTTTCATTTTCCTAGCCAAGCCAAAACGGCTTTTGCGCTAAGGCTTTAAAGGGAATTTTTTAAGACCATGATGGTTCAAATCATAATTATTGCTGTGATATTGCTGGTTGTTCTGATTGGGACGGCGCTGTTTATGATGAATCAGGAAGCGGCGCGCAAAAACCAGATGCGCCAGAAAATTCAAGGACGCGGTGGGACATCGGCGAATATGAACGTCAAGGATGACAAGAATAGACGCCGCGCGGATCTCGCGAAAAAGCTTAAAGAAGAACAGCAGCAAGAAGAGGGCAAGAAGAAGAAAATCTCGATGTCTTTGAAGTTGGAGCAGGCGGGATTGAGCCTGTCGGTTAATAAGTTTTGGTTGATCTCTATTGTTTCGATGGTTGTTTTAACGGGGCTGGGAAAGATGATGGGGATGTCTCCGCCTGTGTTGATGATGGTGGCGGTGATAGGCTTGCTTGGCTTGCCGCGCTTTGTAGTTAAAAAGATGGCGGCGAAACGCCAGAAGAATTTCCTTTCCGAGTTTCCCGATGCTTTGGAAGCGACGGTGCGTTTGCTGCGCGCAGGTATGCCTGTATCAGAGGCGATCAAGATGATTGCGCGCGAATTTGAAGGTCCTGTGGGGGAAGAGATGGGGCGGATTTATGATAAGCAAAAGATCGGCGTTCCTCTGCATGAAGCGGCCTTAGAAGCGACGCGCCGCATGCCTTTGCCCGAGATGCAGATGTTTGCCACGGGGTTGTCTATTCAGGCGCAAACGGGTTCGAGCTTGTCTGAAGTTCTTATGAACTTGTCCGGCGTTATTCGGGCGCGTTTTCGGTTGAAGCGTAAAGTTAAGGCGCTGTCATCGGAGGCGATCGCCTCGGCCTCGATTATCGGTGCATTGCCCTGCGTTGTTGCGGGCGGGATGTATTTTGTGAATTACGATTATCTGGAAGTTTTGTTTATTACACCTTTTGGTAATGTGTTGCTGACCATTGCTTTCGGGATGATGATGGTCGGCATTTTTGTTATGAAGATCATGATTAACTTTAAAATATAGGATACGGCCATGAATGATACGTTGATCACCTTTATTGTTGCACTTTTGGCGGCGGGGTCGTTTGCAGCATTTGCGCTGCCGTTTTTAAATCGCTCCGATAAGAAAGAACGCTTTAAATCCGTGATTGAAAAGCGCCGTAAGGATTTGTTTGCCGCATCACGGGATCCGAATATTCACCGTGCGAAGTCGAGTGATAATGTGTCGGCGAAGGATTCGATTGCTGCGTTTTATAAGGTGCAGCAAATCGCAGGAGAGATGGGCGAAAAGGTTCGTGACAAGCTCTTGCAGGCGGGTATCAGAAGCCCGAGTGCGCCCTTTAAGTTTATGATTGCGCAGGCGGTGTTGCCGATTATTTTGTGCGCGTTCACGATGTTGATTATATCGGGAAGTGAAAAAGAAGTGTCGAGTATGATGACGCTTTTGTTCATTTTTGTTGCGTTTATTGCGGGGTATAAATTGCCCGATGTCCTTGTGAAAAACACGGCTATGAAACGCCAGCAGGAGATTAATTTAAGCTTTCCTGACTCGCTGGATATGATGCTGATTTGTGTGCAGGGCGGGATTGGTCTGGAACAAACGATCGACCGCGTGGCGCATGAAGTGGCGGAGCATTCCGATGTTTTGGCCGAAGAGCTGGGGATTTTGAGCGCGGAGATGGCGATGTTGAATGATCGCCGCCAAGCCTTGCAGGATTTTGCGCGCAGGGTCGGAAGCGGCGCAGCAAAGTCTTTTGCCACATCCCTTATTCAGGCCGAGCAATATGGTACGTCGATATCTCAGGCGATGCGGGTGATGTCCGATGAATTGCGTGATATGCGTATGGCTGCAGCCGAGCAAAAGGCCGCAGCATTGCCGCCGAAATTGACCGTGCCGATGATCCTGTTTTTCTTGCCCGCACTGTTTATCATTATTCTTGGGCCGGCGGGGATTCAAGCATCTGCAGCCGGCGTTGGCGGCGGTTAGTCTTCGCCTTTTTCCTTTTAGGCGTTGTCATTCGTCGCTTGCGTATAATACATATGCGGCGCTCCTTATTCCTAGCCAAAAGAAAAAATCCTTCGACTAAGTTTCAGCTAAAAAAAATTATGATTTAAATATCGGGTTTTGAAGGGGGCTTCGGAGCAGGTGCGCCGTTTGATTGCTGCAGGGCTGAAACGATGCGCAAGTTGCGCTCGATCTCTTCTTTTTCAGGAGAAAGAGCTTTTGCCTTTTGCAGAATTTCTGCGGCTTCATCGAGATAATCCTGCGCGGTTAAGTTCAATGCCAAATTATTCATGATAGATGTCGGGTCACCCTGCCATAGTTCTAGGCCTTTACGGTATGCGCGTTCGGCTTTTTCAGGCTGATTTTGCGCATCCAGAGCTATACCGAGATTTTGGTAGGCTTTGTAATATCCTGTATCTTGCAGAATGGCGGTTTGCGCGTATTCTTCGGCGCTTTCGAAGTTGCCGAGTGCAAGTTGAATGGCGGCATATTCGCTTTTAGAAGCGGCAGAAGCGGTTTTGTCTTTGGCAAAGGGCGCAAGGATGGTGGCGGCCTGTTCAGGCTGCCCTGAGCGTCTCAAGGCGGCGGCGAATGTCGCGGCGTTGATTTCGTCTTCGGGGTTGCGTTTATATTGTCTTTCGAGCGAGCTCAAGGTGCCGCTTGTGACATCTCTTGAGGAGGCTCTGTCCAGCGCCGCGTCGATCTTTGATGTGCGCAAGGAGCGATCATCTGTCATGCCTGATGTTGTGGCGGATTGACAGGCGCTGACGAGCAAGAGGGCTGCGCAGCTGAGGGAGAGTGTAGAAAGTTTATATGTTTTCATTTTTTGTGAACCTAACGCTGAATACTGGGATGCATTTTATCACAGTTTTGGGGAGGTGAAAGGGGTAATGGTGTTTATTCTGAATCTGTTACGGGAGGGGCTTGTCCGGAGCCATTAGATTGCTGGGCTGCGCCTTCGGCGGCAGCTGCCGCAGGTTCTTGATCAGAGGCTTCATCCGGGCGTGCTACGGCAATTTGGTGGCACATATCGGGGCAATAGAAAACGCTTGTTTCCGCGCAGCCTGCATCAGAGCCTGAACATGTGCGGCGGATGCGGACATATTCTTTTTTCGGGCTGGCGACGATGGCGTGCCGCTGCATGACGACTTCGCCCTTGGCGTTAAGCACGGTGAAATAGGTTGCGCCGGGGGATCTTGGCACGAGTACAAGTGTTTTTGGCGATTCCGCCAGAACGCTTAAATGGGCGGGGTTGCCGACCACGATGGTGGCGGCGTCTTTATCAAGGCGAATAAGTTCTGATTTATCCGGGGTCAGGCGTATTGGCGGATGCGTGTGGGCGTTAAGGTCTGTTTCCACGATGTCGACAGTTTTTGCGGGCACGATGTCGATCGGCTCTGCCACGGTTTCGGGCGGCGCAGCGATTTGCGCGATGGCGGGCTGTGGCAAGGCAGCATATGCGCAGAGCATAAGGCCAGCGAAAATGATTTTTGAAGATATGTGGAATTTTGAAAAATGCATAAATAAACCGAGTGGTTATTGAAAGGGGTGCAATGTACTTTCTTCAGTATAGCCCGACAAAGGTAAATTATCACCTTATTTTTGTTCTGATTTACCTTAACTTTTATCTATTCGCAGAGAAGGCCGCTCTTACTGGAGACGCCGACGAAATTTGTTCCGTTAGGGCATGTACCTGAGATCGCGTTTTTAAACGGATTTTCGCAAGAGACGGTATTTTTTTCGATTTTTGTGACGACTTGGCCGCTTGGGCATTTCATGTCGTCGAGTTCACCGGCTATAGCCTCGGGCAGGAGGCAATCTTCGCCGCCTTGATCGCAGAGCTTTTCTGCATGGATGCCGAAGGCCTGAATGTCGCCTGCAACTTGAAGTTTTTCTGCGGGGTCATCGGTTCCGATCCCGACGTAGCCGCCATTTGTGTTTGCGACCTGGTTTATGAAGACATCGTCGCTGGGATCGTCAGTACCTTTATTATCATAGGCGACATTTGTGTATTCCCAGAGAGATGATTTTTTGTTGAGGATAACCTTCATGATGTCGTCATAAAAATTATAGCTGGTGTCGTTTCGCAGACCGTTCATGAAGGTTGCATCCAGATATTGGCAGTTTTCTGTTTCATCGGGCGGTGTGCCGACGGCGCCAGCATCTATATCTGCTTGTTTCTGGATACCAACAGCGCAGTTTTCAACGAGATTTCCGTTTCTGGTGTAGGCGCCTTTTCTATTTTGCCCGTGGGAGATGATGAGCGCTTGTGCAGTTCCTTGTACTTCTAACAAGGAGTCGCGATTTTCATCAATGATGTCGATGACTCCGCTATCCTGATGGAAGGTCAGGGCGTTGGTGAGTGGCTCGGATACCACATATGTTTTTTTATTGCCCCAGAAGTCAAAAGCATTTTTTTCTGTGAAATCGGGGTAGGGGGAGTCTGCGAAGTCGCCGTCATTATTCGGGTCAATCAGTGTTCTGAAGGGGACTCCGCCAATCAGCGCGTTTTCAGGAGTGCCGTCCATGTCGACGTCACGCCCTGCTGCTACGAATGCGCCTGCACAGTTTTCAACTCCGTAATCGGCGTCCGATGGAGCAGCCGCTAGCCGTGCAGGGCAGGGATACCGGCCTTCTTGTATCTGGAATTCAAAAAGCGCCGTCCCTACCTCGTTAAAGGTTTCTGCGGTTGTGTCTGCTTGGTTGCGGTTCAGGTAATATTTATAGCCAAGCATGACTGTTGAGATGACCATGCCGAAGATGATAAGAACCAATGCTAGTTCAACAATCGAGAATCCTTTGGCACTATTGTCGGGCTTTATTTGCATGAGCAGACCCCGAGTTCGTAGGTGCTTCCATCCAGGAACTTCTTACAAGATGTCGTGCCGTCTCCACAGTCGCATGATTGCCCTGATTTTATACCTGAGCTGTTGCTTGTGGTTTGACCGCTTGATGAGATCATTCCCCATTGGCAATATACCGGCGGTGCGGGCTGGCATTGCGAAGCGTCTTCTTCGACAGTTGTTTCACCGGAGGGACAAGATTTTTTGGTTTTTACTTTAATCTCTCCGACCATGCCTGCGCCGCAAGCTTTAGTGGTATTTTCTGTTTTCGGAGTACATTTACAGTTTGCTGCTTGGCTGCCCGGAACTTCGGTCCAGCCTGTCCATGATCCGGGGCTGGTTGAACCTCCCGGGCAATTGAACGTGCGCTCTTCCTGATATCTTCCGTCCATGCCATCGGGGCAATTTACGTTGCGTGTTGTTGTTTCGGCTTCGCATGCGCATGTATTTACAACATTGGTTCTTGCACAGCTTGGTGTATTGCCATTACAGGTGTTTTGGTGTGTCTCTGTAATGTTGCCTTTGTTAAAGCCATTCGGGCAGCCATGTGTTTTTGTTTGTGAGGTTTCTCTGCAGGTACATTGTGAATCATCAATCGTATTTGATTGCCAGCTACCTTGCGGGCAGAATAAACCCTCTTCAACGGTTTTTTTGCCGCTCTGTACGTTGCCGCATTCCGTCCATTGTGCACAATTTTTTTGTATAATTTTTGTATTACTTGCGGGGCAAGAACACACGCCGTTATAATCGCGGAATTTCCAAGTGCCGTTTTCACAGACATAGCGCTCTTGTCGATTTAGGCCGCCTTCGACTTCTGCAAGGGTCGGGACTCCCCATTTGCCGCCAAAGAGTGCTTTGGTTTCACCACAAATCTGGACGTTTGTTGTGGGGCATGAGTTGGGGTCGACGCCACAATCTAGTGAGCCGTCATTTTTGATGCCTAATACAGATGTACCGGCAGGACATCTAATCTGGATGTCGTCCGAACATACGGGCGCGCCGTTTTTAATACCGATCATGAATTCGCCGTCAGTGCACGCCATGCCGCCGCCTTTTTCAAGCTCTCCGCCGATCAGGCTAGAGGCGAAACAATCTGTGGTCTCGCTATCATAGTCACATAGGCTTTGAGTTTGCACTTTGCCTTCTTCTATATCATCTGTTAAAGGGTCGTCTTGCGCGCGCACGATGCCGTCAACTTGCATATCTTCCTGAGGGGCTTCGGAAGCGCTTGCTCCTACGCCGATGCCGCCACTTGGTTTCATCGCAATGTTTTGTCCGCCGGCAGGTGTTTCCCATGTGGGGATGTCTTTGTGGGTGGCGAAGAGGATTTCGTCATCGAATTGTCCTGCCTGTCCCTCGCCTGCGTTTCCTGCAGAGGCGGACACGAATTCTGCGTTTATTGTGAAGTCACAGTTGGTGGCTTCTTTTGTGCCTGCGGTGCAGGGGTTAAGCGCACCGGCTGAATTATAAGCGCCTGCGCCGTTTTCACCCGCGCTAAAGACTACGAAGTGAGCTGAGTTGGGCGGCGTGATTGCTGAGTTTCCAAGATCGTCGATAATGGATATAGCGCCGCCATTGGGGGTGAATGTCGCGCTGACTGCCAAAGGCTCTGTAATCGCGTATGATATGCGGTTTCTGTAGCCGTCAAAGGCCTGCTCTTCGGGGATGTTGAGGTCTCTGAAAGGAACTGCGCCTACACGAACGCGGGTTGTGCCAGCATCAAGACCGGGGACGATGGCAACGCCTGCGGCGGTTACGCCTGCGCTGAGGGCGAAATTTGGTGCGCTTAAGTCTTCACAATTTGTTTCACGGCCATAATCGGCATCACCATAATTTGCGGTTAGGGATGCGGGGCAGGGGTAGCGGCCGTTAATGCTGCGGAAATCTGCGATGGCGCGCGTGACTTGCGCCACGTCTATGCGTGTGTCGGCGGCGTTTTCGGCTTTTTTGATTTCAACATAAATTTGTGCCATGGCGGCCATGAATATGCCGACAATGGAGATGACCAGCGCCATTTCAATAAGGGTGAAGCCTTTTGAGCTTGAGAGGTTTCTTTTGATTATCCGCATGTTACTTCTCCATTTGCTTTTAAGCCTTTTGCAACTTGCCCGTCAGGGCATGATGATTTTTTGCCGACGGGCAGTTTTTGTATACATTTTGCCTTGTTTGATCCCAGGCCATCCATGCCGCTTCCGTTTGAACATGTCATGTTCGGGTCGTCACCTGCGATGCTTTTCGGGTCAAAACATTTTTCTCCAGCTGCTTCGCAGTATATAGAGGCGTGGACGTTGCCTTTTTTATTCGGGTCGCTATCAACGGTGTCGGACAGGATGTTGCCGTTTACATCCACGTGATGTTGCGGATTAGGATTGCCGATACCGATATAGCCTACGACGCTGCCGAGGTTGTTCGGATCTTGGGCGGTGTCCCAAATTTTACTGGGCAGAGTGTTCCAGTCGCTTGTTGCGCTCAGGGAAAAAACATCATCATAGAAATTAGCACCCGGGTTTGGGTTTATTATGCATGTCGGTAGGCGGAAAGTGTCATCATTATCGCAGTTTTCGCTGTCACGCGCTGCGTTTACTCCTGAGGGGCATGCGCCCGTAGATATTCCGTCGAGTGTATATCCGCCCAAGGCGTTTTCGCCTTTTGAAAATAACACAAGATGCAAATCTGAATATGTTCTGGGCGAAGGCGCAAGTGAAACCGCGTCGTCATCTTTTGCTTCACATTTTTCGCCGTTTGCGTTTGATATGACTTCGAATTCTTTAATTAGAGTGATTGCGCCATTGGGCGTGAAGGTAGCCGGGTCTGTTTGGGTCGCTGTGACGGCATATGTTATTTTGTTGTTCCATGCATCCAGGCTTTGCTCCAAGGTTAGTTTTAAAGCTTTGAAGGGCACCGCGCCATAATACACAGTGTCGCCGGGGTTGGGGATATCTACATTTCCGGCATCTGTGATGCAAAGTCCGACGGTTGCGGGTGCCACGGGCGGAAGTCTGTTTTCATCGCCAAATTCGATATTATTAGCATCTGGCGGATCGTTCGGCCCGAGTGTCGGCCTTGCTGGGCATGGATAATAGCCGTTTTCGAAATAATAGGCTTCAATGGCCTCGCTTATTTGGCCTATTGCCCCTTGGGTGGAAGCCTGTTTTGCGCTTTCTAGTGAAAGGCGGCGTGATTGCAGGAAGGGGTAAAGCAGAATGCCGATAATGATCATAATCACGGCTATGTCTATGAGCGTGAGGCCATCTTCGTTCTTGATCTTTTTTATAATCGTTTTTTGCATTTGATTGTCCCGTTAGAGCCTTTTAAAAAATTTAAACCCTTTGTCCTTTTACCATATTGCCAGTATTTTAATTAATTCTTAGTTAAAAATGACAAAATGAGAAGTGTTAAATTTTAGTGTATTGTTTTTTCAGGTTTTTTATATGTAAAAACTTAGTAAAAATGTATCAATAATTAATTTTCATATTATTAAAAAGACAAAGTGATATGAAAACCTCTGGTGTACGTGTCGGGTTTATATTGTTTTTAGTATATCTGATTGGGCGCGGGCACTCATCTGTTTTTATATGCTATGCGTATGAACAGCATGGCATATGAGGAAATTCTATCAAATTTCGGCTCTGATTTAAACGTTGTTGTTGTGGGTGCAAGCGGCGGGATCGGGCGCGGGTTTATCGAGCATTTGGCGGATTGTGACAAGGTGGTGCGGGTTTTTGCGTTTTCGCGCGCCGAGGCGGTGTTTGAGAGCGAAAAAGTCATTTGGGGCGCGATTGATTATGCGGATGAGAGCAGCATTGAGGCGGCGGCGCAAAGTGTTGGTGTAGCCGATATTGTTATTGTGGCGACGGGGCTTTTGCATGATAAGGCGGGATTATCCCCCGAGAAAGCCTTGCGGGACATAAATACGGCGAATTTGGCGAAATCTTATTTGGTGAATGCCATTGGCCCTGCATTGGTGGCGAAGCATTTTCTGCCGCTTTTGCCGCGGGATAGGCGGTGCGTTTTTGCCGCGCTTTCCGCGAGGGTGGGGAGTATTTCCGATAACGGGCTTGGCGGCTGGACCTCTTACCGCGCAGCCAAGGCGGCGCTGAATATGGTGATTAAGAATTCAGCGATTGAGATCGGGAGAAAAAACAAGCATGCGATTATTGTTGCGCTTCATCCCGGCACGGTCGATACGAGTCTTTCCGAGCCATTTCAGGGGCATGTGCCGGACGGCAAGTTATTCACCCCCGCCTATGCAACCGGAGAAATGCTGAGTGTTTTAAACGGTTTGAGCGTCCAAGATACGGGCAAGATATTTGATTATAAGGGCGAGGAAATAGAGCCGTGAATAAAGGGGTTTTAAGGCTCGTCCTAGGGGATCAGCTCAGTCACGATATTGCCGCCTTGCAAGAAGATTTTGATAAGGACAAGGATGTTGTTCTGATCTGCGAGGTGTGGGACGAGGCGACATACGTTAAGCATCATAAAAAGAAGATTGCGTTTTTGTTCTCGGCGATGCGGCATTTTGCGGCCGAGCTAGAAAAAAAAGGTGTGAATGTTCGTTACATTAGGCTTAATGATGAGGGCAATTCAGGCTCGTTTCAAGGCGAAGTTAAGCGCGCGTTAAAAGAGTCTAAGGCGGAGCGTATCGTTGTGACATTCCCTGGTGAGTACCGCGTTTTTGAAGATATGTGCGGCTGGGAAGCGGCCTTTGGCGTGCCCGTAGAAATTCGCGAGGATGACCGGTTTTTATGCAGCCCTGAACGGTTTCGGGATTGGGCGGAGGGGCGCAAGAATTTGCGGATGGAATTTTTCTACCGCGAGATGCGCCGCGAATACGGGATTTTGATGGATGGTGATAAACCGGAAGGCGGCGAATGGAATTATGATTCTGAAAACCGAAAGTCACCGAAAGAGGGGCTTGATGTGCCCGCGACTTACATGGGGCACATTGATGATATTACTCGCGATTGCATGGACTTGGTGGCGGAGAGGTTTGGCGATCATTTCGGAGACCTCGAGCCATTCTATTTTGCCGTGACGCGCGATCAGGCTCTTTATGCGTTGAATAAGTTTATCGATGAGCGGCTCCTGAATTTCGGCGATTATCAGGATGCAATGGTGCAGGGTGAACCGTGGATGTACCATAGTCACATCAGTTTTTATCTGAATTGCGGGCTGCTTAACCCTTTAGAGTGTTGCCAAAAGGCCGAGGAAGCTTATCGCGAGGGTAAAGCGCCGTTAAATGCGGTGGAAGGGTTTGTTCGCCAGATTTTGGGCTGGCGCGAGTATGTGCGCGGGATTTATTGTCTTCGGATGCCTGGTTATGCGGAAGAAAACTATCTGGAGGCATCGCGCGATCTGCCGTGGTTTTTCTGGAATGGGCATACGAAGATGAATTGTATGCGCCAATGCATTACCGAGACGAAGGAAAATGCTTATGCGCATCACATCCAGCGGCTTATGGTTTTGGGTAATTTTTGTTTGCTGACGGGGATTGATCCGAAATTCGTCAACGAATGGTATTTGATTGTGTATGCGGATGCGTATGAGTGGGTGGAACTCCCGAATGTTTCCGGGATGATCCTATTTGCCGATGGCGGGTATTTGGCGAGCAAGCCTTATATTGCAGGCGGAGCGTATATCAACCGTATGTCGGATTATTGTAAAGGGTGTTCATATAAGGTCAGCAAGAAAAACGGGCCTGAGGCGTGTCCGTTTAATTATTTATATTGGAATTTCGTGGATCAGCACGAGAATAGGTTTTCGAATAATCCGCGGATGGGCCATAGCTATCGGACGTTCAACAAGATGGATGATGAGAAGTTGAGGGCGATACGAACCGATGCGAAACGCTTTTTGAACGCGATGGATGAAGGCGAGATGGTATGAGTTATAAAAAACCAAACTTGCCCGAAAAAATATGCGTGACATGCGGACGCCCTTTCTCCTGGCGAAAGAAGTGGGAAGCTGTTTGGGAGGGCGTGAAATACTGTTCCGAACGATGCCGGAACAGTAAGAGATGA
>CAYGKM010000007.1:0-121501 GCA_964350695.1 uncultured Micavibrio sp. | reverse complement strand
ATTACCGCAGGATCAATTCCTACATCACGGTCGTCGCATACACAATTTTACAAACAGCCAAAGAGTACGAAAGTCGCCGCAAAGGGCATTAAACCTCATAAGTCCGAGGAGCTGGACGCGCTGCGTTCCCCTGTTCAAAAACAGAATGAAACTTTCCATCAGGACCAGCTATTTCAAAATCAGTTCTGGGCAGGCCCTCAACATTAAAAATCAGAGCATTAAACGAATCAGGACCATCAACCTCAAGCGATTTAATCAAATCTGGATATGCATGCGCCGCATAAATAAGCTCGCATGTCTGCGCTAAAAATGTTTTCTGTCCCTTGAAAACTTTTCCATCAACGCGAACAAAAACATCATCCGCCTCCATACGCTCCAAATATTCCTGCGGAAGTTCTTCCTCAACACCGGGAAGAAAATCAGACGTCCCGTCAAACCCACGAAGTGTAGCCTTTAAAGGCCCATACCCCTTTTGCTGCCGCAAGCTCGCTGCAATCAAAACACAAGCCGTAGGCGCGCCTGTCCCCGTCCCAATCGAACCTTCACCGCGCCCAATAAAAAACGGAGAAAAAAGCTTCACATGCTCTGCGGGATTCTCAAACGTGTCACATAAATGCTTAAGGGTTGAAGCATTACCGCCCTCAATGTCATCAAAACATGTATCCGCAACTAAATATAAAGGAGCCGGAAGCGGGTCTTTAAACGCTTTTGTATGAGAATTTCCAATGGAACCATTCGTTACAACAACATCGGCGCGCATAAGGCTGCCATCCATAAGCCCATAATGCCCAGCGCCCGCAACCATAGTAAATGCGCCTTCCTCAATCGCAAGATTCGCAAAATCCATTCTGGTAAGACCCTCTGGGTCATCAGAGTTAACAGGCTTCATCAAACCGCCCGCCGCGCAAATAACCTCAACAGGAACATCATCCATTTTTACGTGTGCAATTCCTTCAGAATCAAAAAGAGGTTGAACGTCATGCTCTTTCGCAAGCGCCGTATTAAGACCAACAATGCTAAGGCGGCCCATCAAGGAAACTTCATTATAAGCCGGATCTTGAGTGATAAATGCGGGGTCTTTGAAAAATTCGGTCATTGTTGCTCCATGGTTTTATAAAATAACCACCGCATAAAACCACATAAAAAAAGTTATGTCAATAAACTAAAGCAGCCCCGCCTCGCGCAAACCATCCGCCATTTCCTCTGGCGGCTCTTCCTCTGCCTGCCCCAAAATATACACGCCTTTATCCGCTGGCGCTTTGCCGCCTTCAAAGTATCGCCAGCCCTGAAACGGACGATGCGCCTGCGCGACCGTGGTAATAATCTCCGGGTCTTGCATGATCATGCAGCGCTTTCCGTGGCTTTTTGTTTCCACCATCTCGAAACCCAAAATCCGTGAACGGCAAACAATCCGGCTTTTCATCACCCGATAAAGCGCCCCCCCGCTACGCACAATCTCATCCGCCCGCTTCGGCGAAAAACGAGTCCAGCAAGGGACCGCAAACTGTCCGTGATAATCCATCACCTCTTGCGCCTGCCACAGCGCATACTGCTCAAGATCTTCGCAGCCCACAATTAACTTAATCATATTCAAAACCATTCCCCTTATATAAGGCGGCGCCGCAAAAAAGCCAAGTTCTCGTGGATAGGAGCAGGAAAAAGATTCACAAACCTTATGGTTGCATGCATACTCATATATGTAAGTCTTCTCTTCGAACGGCTCTCGTTCATGCTTTACAAAAAACTTGCGCTTTTCGGTGCTTTTATTTTAACGCTTCCCGCACTCGCTTTCGCCCAAGTCGGCGAACCCGTAGTCGTGCCGTGGAGCGTCGATGACACCCGAGGTCAAAGCCAAATCCGTCAATATGAGAGCTTCAAACGGATTCAAAATGATGGGCTCAGCGCAGCCCCTGCTCAAGAACAATACCAATACGCATTTGATGACACCCAAGCCCTCGCGGCCCCAAAAACCAGAACAGCAGCGCGCGCCGCTCTCAAAACCCCTTTGGCACAAGCCCCAAAACCTTCGGCACTTGAGGTCATGTACTCCGAACGCATCGTCGATGAACTGCAGCAATTCGGCTATGACCTCTTCGGTGTCCCCGATGATGCTGCGCGCAATGCCCTTTCCGCTGCTGCCGCAAACGCGCCCTCTATGCCCTCCGGCGCAGTGCAGGACGACTTCGTACTCGCCAGCGGCGACGAGCTTGAAATCATGTTCACAGGCCAGCGCAATGACCGCGCCCGCTATAGCGTAAACTCACAGGGACAAATCCTGATTCAGGACTTCCCGCCGATCCCCGCCGCAGGACGCTCCATTGGCCACGTGCGTATCTCCATCGAAGCTGCAGCAAAACAACTCCACAACACCACCGCTTATGTCTCTCTAACATCCGTGCGTCAAATCGGTGTGCTTGTTGTCGGCCACGTCAAACGCCCGGGCCGTAAAACCCTCACCGTCTTCCACACCGTCCTTGATGCCCTCATGGAAAGCGGCGGCATCGAAAAAACGGGCAGCCTTCGCCAAGTCAAACTTGTGCGCAACGGGCGCAGCATGTTCATCGACCTCTATGGCTTGCTGATGCATGGCTCAACCAATATGGATCTCGGGCTTCGCGACGGTGACCGCCTCATCATCCCGCCCATCGGCCCGACGCTCGCCATCGCAGGCGAAGCCAAACGCACGGGCATATTCGAAATTCTCCCGCGCACCCGCGGCATGTTCCACAAACCCGAAGACAACGCAGAAAAACTAAGCCTCAATGAAATGCTGGAGCTCGCAGGAGGCGTGCTGTCGCCCGGTAAAAACCGCTTCATGAAGCTCGGCGTAACCGCAAACGGCCAAGAACATGTCAGCGAAATAACCAATGACAACAAATCCGCCTTCGCCCCCATCTTCGGTGATGGCTCAATCCTCATGGTCTCGAAAGGGCAAGAAAAACGCTCCGGCACAGTCGCCCTCCAAGGCCACACGCTGCGCCCCGGACTGCACGCTCTCGCACAAAACAAAACCCTCTCCGCGCTCCTCTCCAGCAACGATGTCCTCGGCCAAGACATATACCCTCTCATCGGCGTAATCGAGCGCTGGGATGATGACCAACTCACCCGTAAACTCATAGACTTCCCGCTGCGCCTCGTCCTCAAAGGCCAGTTTGATCGCACGCTGGAGGAAAGCGATACCGTCCACCTCTTCTCCAACGCCCAAATCAAATCCCTCTCCGCCACGCCCAAAGACATCCGCATCCAAAATGTGGCTTACGGATCGGGCGAGGAAAGCGAACTGGATATGATTAAAGACGATACCCTCGCCGCGTTCCTGCGTGAGCGCTCGACCTTCCTGCGCGGCGCATTGCGCGAACCCGGCGCATACCCGATCTCAGACGGCATCTCCCTTGAGAGCGTTCTCGCCGTGGCTGGCGGCGTAGCCTTAGAAGCCGACACCTCCAACATCGAAGTTACCTCCTCCCATAACGGCCCATCCGATCGCCGCATGCGCGTGAACTTCCGTGAAACCAACCCCGATGAAATCATCATCGGCCCCGGCGACTCCGTGCGCGTAAACCAGAAATTCACCAAGATCGCCGACAACTCCGTCCTCATAATGGGCGAGGTCGCAAACCCCGGACGCTATGATCTCATGCCCGGCGATAAAATCTCCGACCTTATGGCGCGCGCTGGCGGCCTCACCGACCAATCCTACGCATACGGCGCAATCTTCTCCCGCGATTCAGAACGCCGCGCCGAAGAAGCCCGCTTCAAAGCCCAGGCCGCGCAAGTGGAACTCGCCGTCAGCGCCGCGCTTGAAGCCGATGATAAGAGCGTGAACGCGGGCAAAATCGCCGAGGCCCGCTCCCTCGCCACCGAACTCCGCTCCGCCCAAGGCGTAGGACGCATCACCATCGAAGCCGATCCCGCCGTCCTCACCGCTCAACCGGAACTTGATATGCTGCTCGAGGCAGGCGACCGTATCTTCATCCCCAAACGCAATCTCCTTGTGCGTGTACGCGGCGAAGTCCTTTCCAGCGCATCCCTCCAATTCCGCGAGCGCAAAAGCCCTCTCGATTATATTGACGAGGCAGGAGGCCTGACCTTCCACGCCGATGCAGACCGCGCATTTGTCATCTACCCCGATGGCAGCGCCCAGCCGCTCCAAGTCTCCTCATGGAATTATAAACCGGTAAAAATCCCGCCCGGCTCCACCATCGTCGTGCCGCGTGACCCCAAACCCTTTGACTTCATCCAAAGCGCAAAAGACGTCAGCCAAATTCTTTCAAATCTGGCTGTCACTGCAATATTTATTGATGATTTAAGCGAAGATTAATTAACTTGGTGAAGCCCCAATGGTCGCCGCAGGGGCTCCCACCACTGGTGCTTGCGCAATAACCGGCTCTTCTGATGCCAGTTTAAGCTGCGCATATAATGCCGGTTGCTCCTGTTTTAAGGCTTCCCTATCAAATACATCCGCGTCGATGAAATAACCGTCTCCCATGCCCTCTTGATATGCGCCATTTTCCCATGGCTTCTGCGACACGAAAAATGCATCTATGCTGCCGTCATCGCCAAGAACGGGCGTAATTTGCTGCATATTCATAGACCCAAGATCATAAGCCGAAATCATTTCGCTCCCTTCAAAATGGGAAATACCATCCTCAGAAACAACCATCTCGCGGTGTCTCATAATCTCTGTTGTTCCCGGATCACCGCTCAGCGCGCTATCCAAATCCCGAAACGGCAACTCCGCAATTTTGGCAACTTCAATCGTCTCGCCAAAATTCACGCCTCCGGGCGCTTCCTGAATTGGTGATACATAAGCACTTGGCACGCCGCCGCCAACAGCCCCGCGACCGGCAAACGGACTAGCAGCGGCCATCCCTACCACCACAGGCACAACCGTAGATGCGGCGGGTGTTGCCGCGCCGGAGGCCGGCGGCACATACCCGGCTGTATTGGGCACAGCGCCGCTTGGCCCTGTCGGGTCTTCATAATATGTATTCACGCGGACGCCATTTTTACCACCTTCAAATTCCGCCGCAATCCGCTCGGCAAACTCTTTTTTGGATGTCACCGCAAGCTCTGTTTCAGTGCCAAAAATCTGCGCTGTTGCAAAATTATTAAAGGCAATGCGCGCCTCTGGCGTATCAAACGAAACCGCACCGGAATTCACCAACCCTTGTGTAATCAAATTATCGAATGTTTGCGGTTGCCCGCCTGTCGTTATATTTGAGCCTGGCCAAGCTTCGTAAGGTGTAGAAAAATTATAATCCATCTCGGGGTTAAGAGTGCCGTTAAACGCAACATCTTGCCCGTTGAAAAACCCACGCATCGCCGGATCATAACCGTTCGGCCCGCGCCACAAATTTACTTTCGATGCATCATATTCTGTAGGGTTACCTTTAGCATCCTTTAGCATCGGCAATTCTTCGCCCCAAAGCTGCGCCAAATCACCAACATTACCGCCCTGCAAAACCTCAAAAGCCTTTTCCAAGGACGCTGTCGTATCTTGATTTATATTCGGATCACGGGCGACGCCGCCAAACATACCGCTCAAACCGCCCATGCCGAATTGCTTCATAAGACCTTCAAGCGCACGGCGTTCATCCGCTGTATAAGCAACCGAAAATGGCTGCGCGCCATCATCGCGCACGCTTAACAAAAATGCGGTCAAACCAATTTGTTCTTTATTAGTGGGATCCGCAGGTGTTGGATCCGCAACCTCAAAACGCTCGGCTTTCAAGACCTTCATCAAGTCTTCAGGCGTCTGCGCACCTGATTTTGTAATCAATTCTCTAAGCTTTGTTTCACCTTCAGTCTTAAGCCCAAAAGCCGTTTTAACTTCTAGTTTTTTATCCGCATTTTCTACCATAAGGTCGGGAATCGCGGCATTTAAACTGTTTATGAGATTTGTCGCGAGTTCATCCAGCTCTGCTGTGGAATATTTGCCGTCAGAACCGGCTGTACCTGTAAGAGAGTCATGGCGAACGCCGCCTATTGTTTCATCACCGGCAAGCTCTTTCAGAAAAGCCCGCGCGAGCGCTGCTTTATTATCATCAACGTAAAGTTTGGTATCGCCTTCGGCCATTGATCACACCTTCTACTTTATTACCCATTTGCCTTTTTAGATGCACTTTTGGCATCCTTGCCTTTAATATAAGTATAAAGAATTAAGATAATATTAATTTTCGGAGGGTTTTGTGCCGCAAACGATGAAAGAAAAGCCGTTTTTTTCGATTGTTACGGTCACGTTGAACAATCTTCCCGGCTTGAAAACCACTAAAAAGTCCATTGAAGATCAACGCTTTAGAGATTTTGAATGGATTATCATTGATGGGGCTTCCGATGATGGCACGCCCGATCACCTCGAAAAGACTACCGCGCGTTGGACGAGCGCCCCCGATAACGGAATCTATGATGCCATGAATAAAGGGCTGCGCGAATCCTGCGGCCAATATGTCCTTTTCCTCAACGCGGGCGACGCCCTCGCTGGCATTGATGTGCTTAAAACCTTGCGCGAAAACATGAATGGCGAAGACTTCGTCTACGGAGACTCCTTTGAGCGCCTTGAAAACGGGCAAACTCTCTTTAAACCTGCGCGCAAACCCCATATCGAAAATGGCATGTTCACCCACCACCAAGCCATGCTCTATCGACGCGATGCGCTCAAAGACATGAGCTATAACGAGCGCTATAAAATCGCCGCTGACTATGACCTGACCGCGCGCCTGCTCGCACGCAGTAAGAGCGTCCTTTACGTCCCCCTGCCCATCTGCATTTTCGAAAGCGGCGGCATATCGCAAACCAAAGCCACTCTTGGGCGAGCGGAACAATTTCAAATCAGAAAAAACTTAAAACTTTGCAGCAGCGCGAAAAATGCTGCGCTCTATGGCGTGCAAACCGGGCTTTGGGCTATCAGGACGCGCGCGCCTGCACTTTACTGGCTTCTGAAATCATCCCGTAATAAAGCTGGCGGCTCTTCGCAAATAAAAACCCTGCGCGCCCATCCAAAAACCCGCGCTTAAACACATAAGAATGCACAAACGCAGCCAGCCCCCGAAACGGTAAACGGCGAAAAATACGTTTCAACCCTTGCCGCCTTGCATGCGGATCTTTCGGCCACGCGTTCTTTCGGTTCATCCCCGCTTCCCACATTGCATATTGCAAATGCCGCGCTTCCCAACTTTTAAAATCGCTATAAGCCTCATGGATAAGCGGATACTGCAAATGCCCGATCTCGCTCCCCTGATGCACCGCCTTCAAAACGGGCTGATAATGCCCCTCAATCTCGCCCATGCCGCCTAAGTCCAGATCATCCACCACAGGAAACTCAAACTTCGCGCGATGAAACAGCGCGAGCTTATTATTCTTTAATCCATGCCGCAGCAAAACCCCGTTAAAAACATACTGTCCCTGCACAAAAAATCCAGCGATCGCCTCTTCTCTCTGCAAATTTAACATCCGAATTTCATCCGCTAAAAACGGATGGACAATCTCGTCTGCGTCCACGAAAAACACCCACTCATTGCGCGTTTCAAGACGATCCAAACACCATCCGCGCTTTTTCGGATACTGCCCATCCCACTCAAAGCTCAAACATTTCGCCCCGCAATCCGCAGCAATTTCGAGCGTCCTATCCTCACTCTTGGAATCAACAACAATCACCTCCGAAAAATCGGACAAGGCCTCAAGGCATCTTTCAATGCGGGACTCTTCATTCTTGGTTACAACGATGACACTGACAGGAATAGCCTGATCAAACATACTCACTCCGCCGCATCGCGCGAGGACAAACTGCCTGAAGCCCGCCCATCCAGCGGCTCGTTGTTATTCTCGCTGTTCTTCTTGATCCAGCTTTGCAGCTTATCGGAGCGCTTGAACGCCGGTTCCGCTTCTGGTTCGTTGAACTTAAAAGTTCTTTGTGCAGGCGCGCTGCGCGTCGCTTGCATGATACTGAAAATCACAAACCCCATAAACGCCCCGCCGAACCCAAGCGCCGCAAACACAAGCGGCACATCAGGCCAGCTCTGGCGCGGCATCGCCGCTGCAGGCTCAACCAGCGCCGCCGCATAAGGCTGCTCGATAGACACCAGCATCTTCAAACGTTCCTGCTCCATCAGCAAATCCGTAAGCGCCCGCCGATGCTCCGGATTCATTGTATTACCCAAAGATTTTTGTAAATACTGAATACGCTCATTCACATCACGGCGCATCGAATGTCGGATCAACCCATCAGACACTTCATGCAAACGCCGCAAAAAAAGCGCAGCAAAATTCGGGTTAGAATGCTCGTAGGATAATATCCGCAAAGACGTCTCCCCCACAGGGTCTACATGCACCCGGCTTTCTATATATTCCGCAAGCTTTGAAGGACTCCACTGCTGGTCCGAGTCATCAAAACGATACGCTCTATCATTCTCCAGTCCCGTCAAAATATCATCTTCGCGCAGCAAAATCCGCGCCGCAGAAACGCCCTTCATCACGGCGTCAAAACGCGCGAAATTACTATCTGCTCTTTTTTGTGAATCATCCGCTGCAACAGGGCGGTTTTGATTGGCACTTATCTGCATCGCTTCCATCGGGCTGGCAGGGGCAATCACCAAACGCGCGCTGCCATGGGGAACCGCCGAAAGCACAAACAGCGCCGCACCCACAAACCCCACAATCAGCCCGCAAAGCACAAAACCTCTCGCCCGCCACAACTCCAGCGCAAAATCGCCTAATGTTGTTTCGGTGCCATGAGACATATTCTTCATATTAGAAATTCTCTTCGGACATTGCGCTTCAAACGCCTATCCCACATCCTTTTCGACCAAGCTCCATGCTCGCTCTATCCAGGCCTTAATCGATTCTTTGGGAACAAACACACTCGCGGCTTTTTGCGCCCCCTCATAAGCCTTAAACCATTTATCACGATCCAGCCGGAATTGTCTAATCTCTTCTGCCAGAAGTTCAGGCGCGTCTTGCGGTACAACCGCGCCCGCCTCAAATTCGGCGATCACCTGCGCGGTTTCTGAACGCACAGGCCCGACCATCAAACACGGCCTATGTGCCGCAATCGCCGCATAAAGCTTTGATGGCACAAGCATACCGGCCGTTTCTTCCTTCATGGAAATAAGATGAATATCGCCGCTCTCCATCAAGTCTTTCAAACGGCTGACAGGCTGATAGGGAAGCAAACGAATATTCTGCAAGTGCCGCTTCGCACGCTCTTTGGCGATATGATCGAACTTCGCCCCCTCGCCCACAAACACAAACTCAATCTCCGGATGCTGCGCGTCTAATATCTCCGCCGCCGCCATCACCGTGTCAATCGGGTGCGCCAACCCCAAATTCCCCGCATACAGCACGCGGAATTTCGGCCCGTGCTTAACCTGCTGCTCATGCGCCCGCACGCCTTCCGGGTTCTGCGCAAAATAAGGAATTTCATTGGAAACATCGGCAACCTTGCCCATCAACTCGGCATCTGGCCAATTCGGAATAAGCGTAATATGCGCTGCATCAAAGCCTTCGGCATTCAAACGCCCCGCCATACAGCGCCCCACAACAATCACGCGATCCGCGCCCCTCATGGCTTTGCGGCTGATCGAGCGGGCAATACTCACCAAAAACGACGGTACGCGCGCGCCCATCGCGGGTAGCAAATCCGGATACAAATCCTGACACCAATGCAAATGACGATTGCGTTTAATCTTTTTAAGAACATGCCCCGCAACAACCAAAAGCGGCGGATCGGTGAGCGTCACAATCATATGCGTCGCAGGCAGCCGCAAGGCCGCAAAAAACATCTTCAGGCCAATCCACATATACGATAAAACGCCCGAAGGCTCCGCCGCCCCTTTAACGCGGATCACCCGCACCGCGCCGTCACGCTCGGTCAAAGCCTTGCTGCCCGTCGTAATGACGGTCACCTGCCAGCCTTCACGCGCAAATCCGCGCGCCAAATCGCGAAGCACACGCCCCGAAGCCCCGCGCACAGGCGGATAAACTCGGTTGATAAACAAAACACTCGGTCTGCGCATGGGAGAAAACAACATTCTTCGATTGGATTGAGTATTAAATTTACCGTATGCTCTCGCGGCGTTCAATCTTTTGCGGGTCTTCCTGTTCGGAAAAACGGGCATAACTGTAAAGCGCGGGCACAAGCATCAAAATAAGCCCGAAATCCAAGGACTTAAAGCTCGCATATAAAAATACATCAATCGCAATCGCCCCCGAAAGCCCAAGCGCAAACACAGGGAATTCCGAGAAACTCGTTAGCAGCAATCGCCCAAGGCCATACAGATAAAAAATCGTGAGGCTCAGGCCAATAAGCCCTGTCTTTAAAACCATGCTCGTAAGGAGGCTATGGGTATAATACACCTCGATATCCGCCACAGCAGGCGATGAAAAACTCGCGCCCCACCCAAGCCCGAAAGCCATATTCAGTGGATGCGCGGAAATCGCCGCCCACACCGCCGCCAACTCCTCAAAGCGCATATTCACACCGACGCGCTGGCTTTTAAGCGATAAATCAAACGCCACGCCCGCAAAATATGTCCAAAGCCCCGCGCCCAAAACTGCAAGCCCCGCAGCGGCAACCAATACCCGCTTAGGGTGTCGCATAAACAGCGCGCCCATAAGCGCAAGAGCAAGCACCGCAAGCAGCCCCACACTCGCGCGCTGCGCGGCGTCCACCATCGGCAAAAAACACACCGCCGAAACAACCCCGAGGATGACAGCATGCGGCAAAACCCTAAAGCTGAAGCGCATCACAAAAAGGCTTATCGCCAACCCAAAACCGACAAAACACGCGAAAAACACGCTTGGCATATTTGCGAGATAGTCGAGCGCTAGCGTCTGTCCGCTGATCCCCAGCGCGCGTAAAGAGAAAAACACGCCAATGCCACCTACGCAGATCGCCAAAGCCATAAAGCTCTGTGGACGTTTATCAAAAACATCGGCCATAAAGACGCCTAGCATCATAAATAGAAACGGTGCAAAGTCTCGCAAAATCGCCGCGCGCTCATGTCCCGCCATCGCCGCCATAACCATCGGCACAACAACACCGAACGCCAATAGCGCCTGCCCGCTTCGCTTCCAGTACGCTGCGGGGCCAAAGCTCAGCGCCTCTCTAACCCCGCCCGCACCCACTGCGAAAACAAGGGCCGCCGCTACGCACATCTCCGGCCAGCCAAAAACATCCGGCGTCGGCGCACCAAACCCGCCATACACAGCGCAGCCCAAAACCAGCGCGAAAATCCGCCATCCTGTCATATCCATGCGTAAAATCTGCGCGATCACTTAAAAAACTCCGCGCCCATTTCAATCGCCACAATTACGAGAAAAATCGCAAACACTTTCCGCAAAACCTGCACTGGCAGGCGGTGTGCAAGCGCCGCCCCCAAAGGCGCAAAGACCACCGTCATCGAAACCGCGATACAAAACACAAGAACATTGACATACCCAAAGGAAAATGGTGGCCGCCCCGGCATGTCCCACCCGATAAAGATAAACCCGACCACCGCAGGCACAGCCACAACAACGCCAAGTGCCGATGCCGTACCCACCGCGCGGTGGATCGGCGCACCTAAAAAGCACATAAACGGCACACTCAGCGCCCCGCCGCCAATCCCCATCAGCGTACAAATCGTGCCAATCACCCCGCCGCCCGCGCCATAAATCAATGGCCCCTTGGTCGGGCAAACCGTTTTAACCTTCAACGGAAACGCCATCAAATAGGCAAGAACAAACAGCACGAGGGAGAAAAACCCAAGCAACGTCCGCCCGTCCAATACAGCCGCCAGCGCGCTGCCCGCAATAGTACCGAAAACAATCCCGACCCCGATCAGCTTCACCAGATCAAAATCAACCGCGCCGCGCTTCCAATGCGCCCGCGCAGAAGACATCCCTGTGAAAATAATCGTCGAAAGCGCCGTCCCGACACATACATGCATCAACGAATCAGACCCCATCCCCAAAGAGGTGAAAATAAAAAACACCCCCGGCACAAGCACCAACCCGCCGCCAATCCCCAAAAGCCCCGCAAGTACACCCGCGCACGCGCCAAGCGCAAGCAAAGCGAGGAATAAAGCAATCAATGTTGATTCGGGAAATGAGAGAAAAACATCCATGAAAAAACTTACATGGATCAGACTTTAAATTTTAGTACTTTTTTCCTTTGATGATTGAGAAGATTTGGGCGATGCCTTAACTTTAGCCGCCGCCTCTCTTGCAAGCTTGGCTTCGCGCAATTTTTGCTTCTTCGCCAGATACTCGATCAGCTTCTGACGACGCTCCAGCATCACGCCTTGCGCCACGGCTTTTTCCGCCTGCGCATAAGCAACCATCTCGGCTATCGTTTCGGGCTTCTTGGCGCTCTTCTTCCAATCTTCATAAGCCGCAATCTGCTTCTTGTTGAACTGAAGATCCTGAGCAACTTTAAGCTTATCCTTATACTGAACGCCTGTGTTCTTTGTGTAGGGAGATTTACCGGTCGTGGATTTAGGCGCAATAAAAATCTTAGGCTTCGCATCACCCTCATCAAGATCAGCGCTGGAATTATTCTTTTTAATGTACAAACTCTGCGCGTGGACACTCACGCCCGCGCACATCGTTATCATAACCGCCATTAAGATCAGCGCTCTAAACATTAAATATTAATCTCCTAACCTCATGTTCCAGTATAGCAGAAACAAAAATAAAATCGCAAAAAATCCTTATTCCACAAGCATTTCCGCAATATCGAAAGATTCCATAACAGTCTTAAATCTTTCTTAACGATTTACGGGCATTATAAGGGTAATTTCGACAAACAAGAACAGATGGCCCGCGCCACGATGCAAAGGCCACAAGAGTAAAAAAACTAGAGGAGTAGTGTAATTATGAAAGTGAACGTAAAAGAATTTTTGGAAGAAGCCGGTATAACCGAAGCGTTCTATCCGGGTAAGAAAATTGTCCAACAATGCCGTCAACCGGGCGAGTTTAAAAGCCACTGTGTTGTACTTGATTGGCGTAATCCGGATAAAATCCGCATTGAAGTCAAAGCAGGTTTGAGCGGCAAGGACTTAGAGCCATCAAAATTGAAATATTATCCTGTGTCTTTCCAGACGCCCACATATGTGGACATCGAAGTTGTAAACGACAACGACGACAAGGAAGACGAGGAAGAAGGCAAAGCGAAAGGTAAAGGTGGATCAGGCGGCAAAAGCCCGAAGAAAAACCTCGATGACCTTAAGCTCATGGCCGCAGACGCATTCGGAAGCGTAATGGAAGGTAAAATCCCTACGCTTGGTAACATCACCGAAATGGTCGTCCTTGGTACAAAATTGGCTGCAAACGCTTATGCCGGCGCAATGGATAAACTGGCACAAGGCCTGTCACACGGTAAAATCGCCGCAACTGACATGCTCGCACAAGCCGGTAAGCTGGTGACAAAATATGCACCGCCTTCATTCATGAAGCCAAAAGGCGACGAGCAAGCAACATACAAATACGACCGCGAGAAGAACGCCGATATCGGTTATCGACCCGGAATGTAAATGATTTAACAAAAACGCATACAACTACTCCAATCAAAATTATGCGAATAAGCGCCTCCTGAATAAACACAGGAGGCGCTTTTTTCTTGCGGCGATTTCTGCGCAGCTTATATTCAATCCCATGAGCATAAATGGTAAAAGCAACGGGCAAGGCCCAAAAGACGACGAAGAAAAAATCGTTAAATTCCCGAGCCTGGCAGAGCGCGACCGCATAAAGCGCGAAGAACGCAAAGAGGAAGAGCGCTGGCGCAAACAATACAAAAAAGACCAAGCCGCCAAAGGCCCGGCCTTTTTCAACTTTGATCGCATCCCGCCCTTCTCGCGCTGGTTCATCGGCATCATTATCGCCGTGCATATCGGCCTATACGTGTTTGGCTCATCCGCCTTGCGCCTGAAAATGATTTATATGTTCGGCTTCATCCCCGCAAGCTTCACCGGCGGCTTCGAATATAACTGGTGGAGCCCGCTCACCACGTTCACGCATATGGCAATCCACGGCAGCTGGATGCATTTGCTGTTTAACGGCGTAATGGGATTATCACTCGGAATTCTGTTTGAAAAAGCCTTCGGCACGCGCGCTACCCTCAAGTTCTTCTTTGCCTGTGGGCTTGCAGGCGCGTTTCTCTACTTTGCCCTGAACCCGCATACCGCCAACCCCGTCATAGGAGCATCAGGCGGCATCAGTGGCCTGTTCGGCGCAGCCATCATCTTGATGATGCAGCAAAACCGCTTTAACCCTGCCGTGCAAAAATTCACTAAACGCGGGCCATGGCCGGTCGTGATTTTCTGGGGGCTGTTCATGCTTTTGCTTGGATTGCTGGGCGGTGGAGATATGGCATGGCAAGCACATATGGGGGGTTATATCGCGGGCGTTGGCCTGCTCACGCTCATGCAAAAGGGGAAATTACGCCTCTAAAGCCTCTCTTAAGCTGCGTCCGTTTTCGGCGCTTCCAGAACAGAGCGCACATTATCGCCGCTATCTTCTATCAAGATCATCTGCTGCGCCCCATAGGCCAAAGGATCGCCCCACTCAAGCGTGTTAAAACGTCCATCAGGCGGCACACTGGCCATCCATTCATTAAACATCCGCCCCGTCTCGCGGCACACCCAAACCTTCTGCGGCGCGCCGTTAATCGCCCGTGACAGCCACGTTTTAATCGCCGCCTCATCATGCGTCGAACGCTCCTCAAGCTCCGCCAGCGCGCTGTATAGCGCCGCACTCGGCTGCTCCCCTTGCGCCCGCATCAAATACTCACGCGCCTCTCCCCAAAGCCCTGCATCCATCGCCGCCTGTCCCGCCGCAATCAACCCAAACGGCGCGGACGCATTGATCTTCGCCAATCGCTCGAACCATTTTAAACGCTCCAGCGGCTCTTCGGCCTTTCTCTCCTCGATAAGCGCATCCCATATCGGCAGATACGTTTCATGGGGATGAAGCTTCCATGATTTTTCAATCAACTTCACCGCCTTTTTACGCTCATCCCCGGCAATATACATCTGCGCCAAGCGCGTGACTGCAGGTGCAAATTCAGGCGCAGCCTTCGTCGCCGCCTTATATGTTTCTTCCGCATAAATCGTGTATGTGCGCGCCAAAGCGTCATCACCTTCCGCAACCAACATCGCCGCGCGATCACTCCGCGCCTTATCTTTGCTCACACCGCCTGTTTTCTCCAAACCCTTAAGCGTGCCGCGCGCCTCTTCCCAGAGCTTGGCGCGGAGCTGAAGATCATAGGCAATTTTCAAAATCCAGACCTGCTTCGGATAGCTTTTCAAAGCCTTGCTCGCAAGCGTAAGAGCCGTATCAAAATCACGCGCATCCAGCGCTGCCTGCAACAAGCCCCGCACGCCCAAAAACGACGCATCTTTATCTTCCAAAAGCGCGACAAAACTTTTCGCCGCATCGCTTTCGCGCCCATCCAAACGCGCCGCCTGCGCATCCAAAAGCAAAGGCAAACCGGTATCCTGCGGCAAGAATTTTCGCGCCCGCGCGGCCTCTTTCACCGCCGTGCGGGTATCCCCCGCCGCCACAGCCGAAAGGCCGATCGTGAGCGCCCTATAGCCCTTTTCACGTGCCTTCACCTCGTTATACCGCGCCATGCTTTTCGGCAAATCGACAAAGGTTTTTATGGTTTGATAAATAAAGATAGAGAGCAAAACGAAACCGAACAGCCCCGCCAAAAACAGGCCGATCTGAACATTGACAACAATGTCATTCCCTTCCAGATCCACCCAATCAAGGCGCATAGAGCCGGGGCGATCCGCAAGCCAAACAACAAGAGCGATCAAAGCTGTAACTTTTAAC
Source organism: uncultured Micavibrio sp. (assembly GCA_964350695.1). GTDB lineage: Bacteria > Pseudomonadota > Alphaproteobacteria > Micavibrionales > Micavibrionaceae > TMED27. Next base: position 105,688 of record CAYGKM010000007.1, on the reverse strand, counting down.
AAAAACCACAAAGCTTTAATCATCTACATACGTTCCTTTCAGGACATTGAACGAAGGGTTATTGCGCTCCGAAATTAGGAACAGAATTCTTCTTCAGAATATTAATCCCTGTTTTTTCATCGTGAATGAGCTTTGATCCGCCAATAGCGCCGCTTGCCGCGCCAAGACCGGACGCCGCATCCGCAGGCAAGCCTTCGCCGCCCAAAACCTTCATATTCGCAAATTGCTCAAGCATCAGCCTCGCTTTTTGCGCGATCAGCGTAATCTGCGCCTCATCCACCCAAGGCTTCATCACCGCCGCGGCGGCGCCGTCCAGCTGCTGAACTTGGATTATCGCGCCTTCAAGTTCTCCCTCTTCAATCATCTTATCCGCTTTCTGAAGCGTGGCTTGCGTATCCGTGCCCGTCACAAGCTCGCCGTTTTTTTCGACCTGAAACACGTCATTGAAACGCGCCTTCGTCCGCTCCGCGATAGACACATCATCCCCCTTCAAAGAGGCCACAACCGCATCACCCGCCAAAGTTTTAAACTCTGTGCCAAGGCCACCCGGCGTCAGAACGCCGCTCTGCGCATGCGGCGCCAAACGCTCAAGCGCCCCGCGCAGCTCGATATTATCTTCGCCGACTAAGCCCATCAAAACAGTAAGATCATCTTCAAACGCATCATTATCACGGTCCAGAGAAGACCTGAATTGTGTCATCCCGAGAAGCAGCGCCGCCGCCTTCAAATCCGTCGTCGGCACGCTTTCAAATGTCTGGCTCACCGCGCTGCTTTGCTGGCGCGCTCCTTCAAGCGCCTTGGTCATCGTGCCTTCAATCGCTTCTTGACCGCCATTCAAGGCTTGATCACGGGCATTGGCAATCACTGCGCTCAACTCCGCCATGGTCTGCTCGATCTGGCTTTGCCCTTGCGGATCTTGCTGCATAAAATTAAACTTCTCTAGCAGCGCCGCCATTTCCGGCTCGGCTGCGATCTCGCTCATATGCGTTTGCAATTTTGCCGCGCGCTCTTCAAACGTACCGCCATCTTCACCAAGCACATCATCGGAAACTACTTTCGCGCGCTCCACAACCTGCCCGATTTGCTCCTGCGCTGCGCCTGCTTTTTCCTGCAAAGTCGCAAGCTGTTCATCCAGATCATCAGGAATCAACGCCCCGAAAAACGATTGCTGCTGCTTCACGGCGTCAACATCACCTTGTACATTATCCAAATTCTGCTCCAGCGCCGAAAGACGCTCATCATTTTGAAGGCTGTCCTTTTTCTGCGGCCATAAAAGCGCGGCAATCGCCGCCATACCAATCAGCAAAAGAACAACGCTGATCCAAATGCTCTTCGTAATCGCCTTTTTCTCGGCTTCTGCAATTTTCTGATCCAGCGGCTCGGAGAGCTTCTCGGCGCGGATGGCTGTCGGCGACACGGAAGAAGATGGAGCAACGCGCGCAGCCTCCGGCTCTTCATCAGGCGCTTCTTCGGTCAACGCCACCGTTTCATGTGCGCCAGTAGATCCGGAATACTCGGCCTTTTGCACTTCAAAATTTGAGGGATTTTCAACAACCGCAGACGTGTCTTTCGCAGATTTCGTTGATTTCGAATTTTCATTCGCAATGGGCGCGCCCTTCACAAGATCGGACAAATCCACATCATAAGACGCCGCCGCTTCTAAAACCTGATCGCGCCGCGCCGCAGGGATCGTGTCACGCTTCTTCCATCCTTGAATGGTCGTCACCGCAACATCAATTTTCTTCGCCATAGGACGAATGCCGCCAAACCGCTCAATAATCTCTGATGCGTTATCAATCGCTGTTTTCTTGTTAGATGCGCTCATTATTTTCTCTCCTGAAAATGTATCCTTTAACAATGCAAGCATGCCCTCTCGGTCGGGGCGCTTCGCGGCTATCGCCGCTTGCCAACTGTATGTCTGTACGTAATCTAACACTTTTGGCCCTATACACAAGGCTTTTATATCCGCCAAACTATCCGTCAAACCATTATCAGAAGCCAAATTCAGGAACACTTCAGCCGTACGCTTCGAGAAGAAAGTCACCGCCTCAATCGCCCTGCCCTGCAAAAGCGCCGCGCATTCCGTTCTCATTTTGTTACCCGCTACGGTTTTATAAACAATTACTTCAACGCATTGAATATTCTGCGCCACCAGCGTCGTCATAAGCGGGAATGCAACTTCTTCCGCGCGCGGATATAATATCGGCGCAATGCGCTGCGAGGCTAAAAGCTCCGCCAGCTCTTCTCCCCCACCTTGCGCGGAATGCACAACTTTAAACCCTGCGTCGCGCGCCGCCTCTGCCGTATTATCACCCACGCAATAAACCGCTTTCGTCATATCATTACAATGCGGCGCAAATGCACGTACACCTCGCGCACTTGTGAAAACAACAGCTTTGAACGTCTTTAAATCAGGAGCCTCAAATGGGATAGGCTCATAAGTCAGCACGCTCTCAACAACGGTGTCATACCCCGCCGCTTCACATGCCGCCGCAAACTCGCCCGCTTCAGGCTGCGCGCGCGTGATCAAAATCAATGGATTATGTACGTCCTTACTCATGTCCCAATACCTCCTCGGGTATAAGCAATTTTATTCTCTGCCCTAATTTATGACCCAAAGCGATCGCCTCTTCAATATTCCTGACCGCCCCTTTGATTTCATCTGTGAAATTTTTCGTTCCGTCCTCCGATGCCACATGAACACGAAGCCAAATCTCACCGCACTCAAGCGTTGCATACGCGCCAATCGGCGTGTGACACGACCCATCCAAAACCCGTAAAACTTCACGCTCCGCTTTCACGCAAAGAACTGTATTAAAACAGCTTATTTGGCCAAAAATGGTTAACATATCGCTGTCACTTTCGCGCACCTCAACACCAACCGCCCCTTGACCGGCGGCTGGAAGCATCTCTTCAACACTCATAACTACATCTACTTCATGGGATAACCCAAGGCGGTTTAGACCAGCCATCGCAAGACACGTACACCCCACTTGCCCGCCTCGAACTTTTTCAATTCGCGTCCCGACATTACCCCTAAACGGTTCGATTTTGATATCCGGACGCTTGGATAAAATAAACGCCGCCCGCCGGACACTCGCAGTCCCCACCACGCACCCTTCAGGTAACGCATCAAAACCACCTGACTTATTTTGGCTAAATTCGGCCTTTTTCTTTATTTCACTAGAAAAAAGCAGCGCATCCCGCGCATCTTCACGCGGCAACATATGGTCAATCACAAGCTCTTCAGGCAGGTTTGAATCCATATCCTTCATCGAATGTACAGCCGCGTCGATTTCACCTGAAAGCAGGGCCTGCTCTAGCTCTTTGGCGAACAACCCCTTGCCGCCCTCGGCCTCTGATAAGCGCACCTCACCGTCTGATGGGCTCCAATCACCGGATGTCTTGATCACCACAATCTGGGTCTTAAGGTCAGGAAACACCTCCGCCAGCTTAGCGCACACCGTACGTGTCTGCGTCATCGCCAAAGCCGAGCCGCGCGTTCCAATTCTTATAATTTTATTCTGCAAATTCATTATTTCCCTTGGGCCTCGAGCCCTTTCAAAGTATTTTGCGCCGAGAAGCTTGGTTTTTGAGAACCGGAAGCGTAAATGTACATGAAGTACATGCGAACCGGAAGCGCAGAAAAACAAGCTTCGGAGGCCAAAAGACGAAGAAAGCATTATGAAGGTTTTAGGGATAGAAACAAGCTGTGATGAAACAGCCGCAAGCGTAGTAAACGAAAGAGGGGAAATCCTCTCCTCCCTCGTCCTCTCGCAACTTAAAGAGCACCGCGCATTTGGGGGCGTTGTTCCTGAACTTGCCGCGCGCGCGCATATCGACCATCTGCACACACTCATAAAAGGCGCGATGGACGATGCAAAGCTCTCTTTCAGCGATTTAGACGGCGTTGCCGCCACCTGCGGCCCCGGCCTCATCGGCGGCGTAATGATCGGCATGTGCGCAGGCAAAGCCATCGCCGCCAGCCAAAACATACCCTTCATCGCCGTAAATCACCTCGAAGGCCACGCACTCACACCGCGCCTGACAGATAAAATCGCATTCCCCTATCTGCTTCTTCTGGTTTCAGGCGGCCACACACAGCTCCTCGTCGCCGAAGGCGTTGGAAAATATAAACGCTGGGGAACAACACTGGATGACGCCGCAGGTGAATGCTTCGATAAAAGCGCAAAATTGATGGGCCTTGGCTATCCGGGAGGCCCGCGCGTGCAGGAATTCGCGACAAAATGCAAAGATCCGAAAGCCGCGCTTGAACGCTTCCCCCTGCCTACCCCCATGAAAGGCCGCAAAGAACTTGATTTCTCTTTCTCAGGCCTGAAAACCGCTATCCGCATGAGCGTCGAAGCCCTGCCCGAAGGCGATCTTCAACCCAATGATATCGCCGATCTTGCCCATGCCCTGCAAACCACAATGGCAGATGTGATCGCAGATCGCTGCAAACGCGCCATTACCCGCTTTAAGGCCGAGTATAAAACAGACACCCCCACGCTCGTGATCTCGGGCGGGGTCGCCGCGAACATTGCCATTCGCGAAAAACTAAACACCTTATGTGAAAAATACAAAATCCGAAGCTACGCACCGCCTGTAAGCCTCTGCGGAGACAACGCCGCCATGATCGCATGGGCAGGGCTAGAACGCCTATCCGAAGGCCTCGAAAACACTTTGGATTTCAAAGCGCGGCCCCGCTGGCCACTTGACCCAAGCGCCGCGCCAAGGCAAGGTGCAGGGGTAAAAGCGTGATAATAGCAGGAGATAATATGGGTGCTTCTATTGGTGTAATTGGTGCAGGGGCATGGGGCACAGCCATGGCACAGGCCTTAAGCGCAGGTGGCCGCAAGGTCATTATCTGGGCACGCGAACACGAGGTTGTCGAGGCCATCAACACAAAACACGAAAACACCATATATCTGCCCGGCATTCCGCTCGACAAAAACCTTAAAGCCACAGAGTCCTTAAGCGAAGCCGCCGAATCCGACATCATCTTGCTTGTCACCCCCGCGCAGCATGTGCGTGCAACCCTCAAAGCCATGCGCGGCGAACTCTCGCAAGGCAAGACCGTCGCCATATGCTCGAAAGGGATCGAGCTTGATACCGGCCTTCTCCTCTCCCAAGTCGCCAAAGAAGTCGTGCCCAACGCCAGCATCGCCGTGGTCACAGGCCCGACCTTCGCGAGCGAAATCGCGCGTGGCCTGCCCGGCGCTGTCACAATCGGCGTAGAAGACAAAGACGTCGGGCGCGAGCTTCAGGAAGCCCTCGGCCTCAAAAACTTCCGCCCCTATGTGACAGAAGACATCATCGGCACGCAGCTCGGCGGCGCAATCAAAAACGTCATCGCCATTGCCTGCGGCGTTGTCTATGGACGAAAGCTCGGCGAAAGCGCCCGCGCAGCCCTGCTCACGCGCGGCGTTGCCGAAATCGCCCGCCTCGGCGTGGCCATGGGCGCAAAGAAAGAAACGCTCCTTGGAATGTGCGGTATCGGCGATCTCATGCTCACAGCTTCTTCCATGCAATCACGTAATTTCTCGCTAGGCGCGGCTCTGGGAGAGGGCAAAACAATGGATGAAATCCTCTCCACCCGCAGCGCCGTAACCGAAGGCGTTCACACAGCCAAAGCCACACTTGATCTCGCCAAAAAATTCGCCGTCGATATGCCAATCACGGAAGCCGTTTATAAATGCCTCCATGAAGGCCTGCCCGTCGATGAAGCCATTGAGGAAATGTTGAACCGTCCCTTCAGATATAATATGAGTGGTAAAGAAACTCGCAAAAAAGACAAATAAAGAATAAAGGAAAACCCTATGGCGTATTGGCTCCTCAAATCAGAACCCTATAAATTTTCATGGGACGACCAAGTCAAAAAAGGCGAAGGCCGGTGGGAAAAACGCGTACGGAACTATCAGGCGCGCAATAATTTCCAAGCCATGAAACCGGGCGATAAAGGCTTTTTCTACCACTCAAACGAGGGCAAGGAAATCGTCGGTATCATTGAAATGATCTCCGAACCTTATGTCGATCCTGACCCGGAAAATAACGAAGACGGCAAATTTTATACCATTGATGTAAAACCTGTTGAGGCTCTTAAAAACGCAGTCACTCTTGCCGACCTCAAAGCGCACCCTCTGCTCTCGAATATGAAAGTCGTTAAGCAAGTCCGCCTGTCTGTGTCTCCCGTCACACTCGAAGAATGGCAAGAAGTCTGCGCAATCGGCGGGCTAAAGAAAGCCGCTTAAGCAGGGCTCCCAATTTCTTGTCCATCACGGCCATGCGTTAATTTGGCCATACCATACTGACTGCGCAGCGTATTCAAAACGTCCCAAAAATCTGTCGCCAATGCTTCAAACTTTCTATCCCCTTCTTTATAAGCCTCATCAAAGCTAAAAAAGGTCGATCTCTCAGCAAACTTTTTTCCCAGAGACGGACGCCCCTCCAAGATGTCACTAAAAAATTTATTATCCGATGTTTGACGTGCTAAAAAGGCTTGAGAATAGTATATAATACGTCTAGCGCGAGAGTTCCACGCGTCTCTATCACAGTTTTCACGCGACTTATTGTAGTCATCAAAAAGATCCTCGATAACAGGCTCCATCTGCCTTTCACTCACAACAGCCGCTGTTTTTTCAAGCAGCTCATACTCACAAAGCGCAAGCGCAAGCAAAGAGTTTCTTTCATTGTCATCTTCAATGTCTAAAGGATCCAAAAGCGCAATAATCGCTTCTTTTTCCAAAGGGTGCATATGACTAAACAATGCATCAATATTTTCTTGCGTTATACGAACGTCATCCATGTTACTCAGCCTTCCTTGAAAATAATTATGACTAATTATAGCGTTTCATCATCCTTTGCAAGTTTTTTCCTTTATGCGATAATCGGCGCGTAATCATAAATACGCGAGCCGAACCATGATAAAAACCTACCCCCCATCCAAAGATATCCTCGAAAACGTCAACATCGCCGAAGCGCAATATGATGCAATGTATAACGGCTCGATCAACCAGCCCGATATCTTCTGGGCCGTGCAAGCAAAGCGCCTCGATTGGTTTAAAAAACCCACCAAAATCAAAAACACCAATTTCACGGGGGATGTATCCATTAAATGGTACGAAGACGGCACGCTCAACGCCTGCTATAACTGCGTCGACCGCCATGTGCCCGCCAAGCAAAACGACATCGCCCTGATCTGGGAAGGCGACGAACCCCACCAAGACAGCAACGTGACATATGGCGAACTCCTCACCGAAGTCTCGCTTCTCGCCAACGGCCTAAAATCCCTCGGCGTGCAAAAAGGCGACCGCGTCATCATCTATATGCCGATGGTTTTGGAGGCCACATATGCCATGCTCGCCTGCGCCCGCATCGGCGCAATCCACTCCGTCGTATTCGGCGGCTTCTCCCCGCAAGCCCTGCATGACCGCATCATTGATTGCGACGCTAAAGTAATCCTCACTGCCGATGAAGGCGTGCGCGGGGGTAAGGCTATTCCTCTCAAAACCAATGTCGACGAAGCGGTCAAAAACACAAAAATCGAAAAAGTCCTCGTCCTCAAGCACAGCGCCGCAGATATCAAATGGAATGAAAAACTTGACCTCTGGTGGCACGATCTGATCGACGAACAAGACCCCGAATGCCCATGCGAAGAAATGAACGCCGAAGACCCGCTCTTCATTCTCTACACGTCAGGCTCCACAGGAAAACCCAAAGGCGTCCTCCACACCACCGGCGGATATATGGTGTACGCCTCCCTTACCCACGAAGTCGTATTCGATTATAAACAAGGCGAGGTGTATTGGTGCACCGCCGATGTCGGCTGGGTCACAGGCCACAGCTATATCGTCTATGGCCCGCTCGCCAATGGCGCAACCAGCATCATTTTCGAAGGCGTGCCAAACTACCCCGACTGGTCACGCTTCTGGAACGTCGTCGATAAACACAAAGTAAGCATCTTCTACACCGCCCCCACCGCCATCCGCTCGCTGCTCAGCCAAGGCGACGAATTCGTGAGCCAGACATCACGTAAATCCCTTCGCATTCTCGGCACAGTCGGCGAGCCCATCAACCATGAGGCATGGGAATGGTATTACAATGTAGTGGGTGAAAAACGCTGCCCGATCATGGATACATGGTGGCAAACCGAAACAGGCGGGCACATGATCACGCCGCTACCCTGCCACACGCTAAAACCAGGATCGGCGCAAAAACCATTCTTCGGCGTGAAACCCGCCATCGTTGACGGCGACGGCAAAATTCTGGAAGGCGAAACCGAAGGCAATTTTGTGATGCTCGATAGCTGGCCGGGGCAAATGCGTACACTTTACGGCGACCATAAACGCTTCGTCGAAACATACTTCACCACTTTCCCCGGAATGTATTTCACAGGCGACGGCGCAAAACGTGACGCCGATGGCGATTATCGCATTACGGGCCGCGTCGATGACGTGATCAACGTTTCCGGTCACCGCCTCGGCACCGCCGAAATCGAAGAAGCCATAAATGAACATGAAGCCGTCGCCGAGAGCGCAATCGTCGGCTACCCTCACGATATCAAAGGTACAGGCATTTACGCCTATGTCATTTTAAACGAAGGCCAAACACCCAGCGAAGACATGGAAACCGCCATCAATAAAATCCTGCGCGATAATATCGGCCCGATCGCAAAAGTCGATATCTTCCAATTCACGCGTGGCCTGCCAAAAACCCGCAGCGGCAAAATCATGCGCCGCATCTTGCGCAAAATCGCCAGCGGTGAAACCGACAGTCTCGGCGACATCTCAACCCTCGCCGATCCGAGCGTAGTTGAAAAATTAATTGAGAGTAAGCGTTAGAAAGTTAAGCAAACAGAATTTTTATGCTGACAAGGCATTCAAAGCGAGCAACGCGCCGCGTAGTTTTCGTACGTGAGCATTGCGAGACTGAAAAATAACGATGTCAGCGTGAAAATTATGGAGCGCCCTAAAACATGCCGATCGCAGTTTTGTAGAGATCAAGCAGCTCTTCACTCTCACGGCGCTTTTCACTATCCATCTTGCGCAAAGATATAACCTTGCGAATAGTCTTCACATCAAACCCTGTGCCTTTGGCTTCGGCATAAGTTTCCTTGATGTCTTCCATCAATGCCGCTTTTTCTTCTTCCAAACGCTCGATACGCTCAATGAAGCTGCGTAAACGCTCACCGCCCACGCCGCCAACATCTCTGGCTTCGCCTTCTTGATTTTGTTTCGGCTCGACAGGTTGGAATTCAGCAACATTCTCTGACATAGGTAGTGTCTCCTTAAAGATCATATGATTCGATTAAACTATGATTGTAGGAAACTCAGCGCGCTTGTGAAGGGGCTTATTCAAAGAAACTCTATTTTTCTTCGCCGTCTTTGATCGGCGTGGCCTCCCAGGTTTCGATCCACATCCCGTCGGGATTATCGGCTCTGTCTGTACGCCCAAGCTGTACACGAATGCGCACATCGCGGGTTGTCGGCTTTGCATCGTCATATGTTTTCACGCCGCGCTCCATCGTCGTAAGCGAAACAGGCACATCATAAAGCCAGCGAAAACGGTCATCGACCTTGCCTTCATTTAAGAGTAGCGGATCTTTAATCACAAAACTCCGCAATGCATATTTTGAAGACTGCGCAACTTCAGGAACATTCAGCGCCGCCAAAGATTTCATATATGCCGCCCGCCCGTTAGACGAAAAATATTTCTCAGTATCCTTCAACGTCTCCGAATAGGTTTTTTCATCAAACATAAGGCTTTCAGAAACAGCCATAACCGCCCAAGCCGAAATAGCATTGCCGGATCTGTGCGGGAACTCAAGCGGGATAGACGTTTCGGGCGCGGCCTTGGGCTTATCCGCATCTTCCTTTTTAATCTCTTGTGGGTCGGCAAATGGGGCTTGGAGCGTCTCGGACGGTTGCGGCCCATTATTGCGAAGCGTCGGAAATAGAAACTCCAAAATCCCCGCCTGCGCAGGAAACGCGGCGAACACCACCAAAATACTCAAAACCAGAAAACGGATCATGAAGACGCCTTTGTATGTTTTTGCCCTTTAAATCTGTTAAGAGCCATCCCTAATTGCATCACATTTTCTATGCGCCTGTCCAGAAAGCTTGCGGTGTTATCCATGCTTTCGGATGGGTCATTCAGCCACGCCAAAGTCGTGGAAACAATCACCCCTGATAAAAGGCCGCGCTTCGTATAGCGGTTATAGTCCGTCGCCTCATCACCCGCCCAATTCCAAATGCGATCAGCCGTGCGCCACACTATCTTCGCCGCCTTAACCTTACGAAGCGGATGCACCCAAAATTGCAACGCTTGGCGTTCGGCTTCTTTATACTGATTTAAAAACTCATACCGCGCCATTAAAGCTACACGTACACGCTCCCGCACCCGCAAATTCTGCGCCTTAACTCCAGACAGCGCGCGGAGCATCTCCCGATCCGCCATATCGGCAAACCCGTCTAAAACGTCCATCATTTTATCGGGAAAAACCGCAGCCACCATGGCTTTACCATACCCCGCATTCACGCCGGATATCTCAACGCTTGGCCAATTCCAGCCATTAAAAATAACCTCCGGCAACGCCTCCTTAAGGATATCATCTCGAATTTTTTGCAGATCATCTTTATTCATAGCTATTCTTTTATCATTTCCCTCTGGACATCACCATCAAAACCGCCATCTTAAGAACCATGGATAACGATGCAAAACTCAAAGACATCAAGGACAATACTGTCGGCTCAAAGCTCACGCGCTATGGCCGCGTGTCGGGCACAATGGCAGGCTTAGCCGCAAAAATGGCCGGTGAAAAATTCTTCGGCCTTAAAATCGAACGCGCCGAGCACGCAAAAACACTCACACTTGCCCTTGGCAACCTCAAAGGCCCGCTGATGAAAGTCGGGCAAATTCTGGCAACAATCCCCGAAGCCCTTCCCGCAGAATACGCAGAAGAACTCCGCCAGCTTCAATCCGACGCACCCGCCATGAGCTGGTCATTCGTCCGCCGCCGCATGAAAACAGAGCTTGGCCCCGACTGGCAAAGCCACTTCAAAAGCTTTGATAAAGACGCCGCCGCCGCCGCTTCTTTAGGCCAGGTCCACAAGGCCACGCACCATGATGGCCGCCTGCTCGCATGTAAACTTCAATATCCCGACATGCAAAGCGCCATCAACGCAGACCTCAATCAACTTAAACTCATCTTCGGCATATATGGTCAATACGATAAATCCATCAAAACCGAGCACATCCACACCGAGCTGTCAGAGCGCCTGCGCGAAGAACTGGATTACACCCGCGAAGCCAAAGCAACCAAGATGTACGCCTATATGCTCAAAGATGAAAAAGGCGTACATGTGCCCGAAGTCATAGACGCCCTGTCCACAGATCGCCTCTTAACATCCACATGGCTGCAGGGCAAAAACATCATGACCTTCAAAAACGCCCCGCAGGAACAGCGCAACCAACTCGCGCTCAATATGTTCCGCGCATGGTATGTCCCGCTCTATTACAGCGGCATCATTCACGGCGATCCACATATGGGCAATTACACGGTGCGTGAAGATCTCTCGCTTAATCTTCTGGATTTCGGCTGCATTCGGATATTTCCACCCAGCTTCGTGCGCGGCGTCATTGATCTCTATAACGCCCTCATGCGCAGCGATAATGCTCTGGCTGTCCACGCCTATGAAACATGGGGCTTTAAAAACCTGTCTAAAGAGCAGGTCGAAACCCTGAATATCTGGGCCAGCTTTCTCTACGGCCCGATCATGGAAGATAAAACCCGCGTCATCGGCCACGCAGACGGCGCGGTATATGGCCGCGAAACCGCCGAAAAGGTGCATACAAAACTCCGCGATCTTTCAAAAGATATGGGCGGAATCTCCGTGCCGCGTGAATTCGTCTTTATGGACCGCGCCGCCCTCGGCCTCGGCTCGGTTTTCATCCACCTGAACGCCGAAGTAAACTGGTATCGCCTGTTCAACGAATTGATCGAAGATTTTGATGAAAACACTCTCGCAAAAAAACAAGCTAACACACTGAAAAAATTCGATTTACAAGAATCATTCTGAGAATCACCCCAACCGATTCGACATCTTAAGTCATTACAGCAAATATTTATGTCTAAAAAGACCGCAGAATCCCTTGTTTATGGAATAAAACCGCCCTATCCCCAAAATTCCCGCCCCAATCTTCCATTACGATAAGAATTTAGTAACCTATTTGATGCATAATGGAGTGTGGGAAAATTTTTCTATTAAAACAGGGCTTTGGGGGCACTGCAGTGAGCAAAAAAACAAGCACGACATCAGGTAAAGATAAATCCAAGCAAATGGATGCGCTTAAAGCCGCCGATAAATCAAAAATAAAATCGAAAAAGAAAAACCGCTGGGGCGAAAGCGGAAACGTATTCTTCACCCTTTTCGGCGCTGTCGCCATTGTCGGCGTACTCGGCGCAGGAATCATGTCTACAATGCGCGGCCCGCTTTCCACAATGGTAGAGGTTAACCGCCGCGAACAAGCCAAATCAGAACTGCGCGTTGCCGCAAGTCTTATCCTTGCAAACTCGGATGATGACAGCCTCGAAGTCACCTGTGCGGGTGAAGCCGCAGGTGATGGATATACGGAAGGCCCAGCCCCGACAGGCACAGGCCCGACAGGCGGCGGGATTTTGCCCTCCGTTGGCGCATCACAAAATGACCCTTGGGGTAACGCATACGGATATTGTGCATGGAACCACGGCGACGCTGCCGTTGCCGCGAACACGGCGGCCTGTGGAACCGTTTTGGGCGGAACAACAGATACAAACAACATTGCCATCGCGGTGATGTCAGCCGGCCCTGACGGCGTATTCCAAACCTCATGTTATGGCCACGGTCTGAACGGCGGCAATGACTATGTCGATCCCGATGGCGGCGCAGGCGATGATATCGTCGAAGCCATGACTTATAATCAGGCCATTTCAGGCTCTGGCGGCCTATGGACACCAAGCGGCGCAACCACCGCAACAATTGATCGTGACATTGACCTGACCGCAGGAACGGCCAATCTCGGCGGCGCATCGCCGCAACTTCGCTTGGGCGCAGCCTCCATGCTTCTTCCCACGGATGATACTGCCGGAACAGGCGATGGCGACTGTTCAGCCGCGAACAACCTTATTCTTCGCGTTAATGATGACCCCTCCCCACCAATTTTGGAAATTTGTGACGGCGCAAACGATGTTTGGGAATCCGTAGCAGCAGGCGCAAATCTCTGGACAAGCGTTGATGCCAATAGCATCTATTTCCAAGGCGGCACACCGGCGAGCACAGCCGTTGGGATCAATGTTGTTGCCCCTGACGACACATTAGATGTCGGCGGAACAATCCAAGCCACAGGCGCAGTTGATTTTGACAGCACATTAAATGTCGACGGCAACACCACTTTAAGAGGCACAGCCGATGTGACAGGCAACTTCAACGTCAACACAAACCAATTCACCGTGAACGCAACAAACGGAAACATCCTCGTTGCCGGAACATCGACCCTGAACAACAATGTCACGATCACGGCAACAACAAATGACGGATCATCCGACCCCCTCACAATCAATGACAGCACGCCGTCCTCTATATTTATTGTAAGCTCTGACGGCGAAGTCGATGCAACAGGGTACATCAACACCGCAGATGCCTATCTGATTGACGCCGTAACCATGCTCAGCAACGCACTCGGCACGGACGGCACTGTCCTGCTGGGTCAGGCGGCAGGCCCATCCGTAACAGGGAACGACAACACGATTCTCGGCGCAAATGCCGCAGCCACCCTGACAACTGGCACAAATAACATTGTAATCGGCCATAACGCAGATGTGCCCCTCCCGGCGACATCAAACTACCTCAATATCGGCGGCGCAATCACAGGCGATCTCTCGACCAATGACGTAACCATTACAAACGATCTGGATGTTACAGGTGATCTCACGGTTTCAGGCGATGATATCGTCATGGGCACAAACACAGATACTGCGCTCTTGATTGCAGACGGCACAAACTTTAACCCCGTCGTCCCTTCAGGCGATATCTCTGTCACAAATGCAGGCGTATTTACCCTTGATGACGACACAGTCAGCGTCGCAGAACTCGACACAGGCGCGGCCTCTGATGGCTATTGTTTAAAAGCAAACGGCACAACCGCCCTGAAATGGGAAGCTTGTGCAGGCGGCGGCGGCGGTGACGGCGTTGGTACGGATGGTTTCATAGACCTCTCCGATACGCCGTCTTCTTACGCAGGCGCAGCCGCAGACGCGAATAAAGTCGTCGTCGTAAACGGCGCAGGCGACGGTCTTGTTTTCGTAGATGCGGATTCACTTGATAGTGCAGGAAAATGGGCAGACGCCGACGAAGCCAACGACATTAAATACAATGTAGACGCAGATAACGATGTTTTAATCGGCGCAGATTCCTCTGTGGCAGTCAGCCTAAACGCCAACGCCAGCCAAGACCTTCACGTCGCAGGTATAATCCAAACCGCCAGCCGTATCTATAATGCAGCAGGCGCGGAAGCCACGCCATCATACAGCTTCACAAGCGACCCCGATTCAGGAATTTACTCCGGCGGAGCAGACATCCTCGGCCTTGTAACAGGCGGAACATCACGCATTAACCTCCTCGCTAACGGCGATGTCGGCGTCGGCACTGCCAGCGTCGCAACAGGCGTCGGCGGTGATGCACAAAACCTGCTGATGGAAGTCAACGGGCCGCTTGGCGCAACCAATTACTGTGACGTTGACGGCGAAGACTGTTTCGTGGCCTCCGATGTCGGTACAGGAATCTGGACACCCGACGGCACCAATGATTACATCGAATATGACGACACCCTCGGCGGCGTGCGCATCGGTAAAATCACAGGCCAACCGGCCCCCGCAACAGACTGGACGCTGGATGTCGGTAACTCTATCGTCTACACCTCCAACGGCGTAGCCATCGGCTCCGACACACTCAGCACAGGCGATGTAACTCTAGACGTTGACATTGCCGGAAACCTCGGCGCAGCCAATTATTGTGACGCAGACGGCGATGACTGTTTCACAGCCGCCCAATTTGCAGCCCTTGCCGGCGGTGCAGAAACCAACGACCTTGAAGGACAAGGCGCGGCCAACATCGCCAATACTGAAATATTCATCGGTACAGGCGCAGGCACAGGCAATTTCGCCGCAATGTCTGGTGATGTGACAATGGCCAACACTGGCGCCACCACAATCGCCGCAGGCGCAATCGACCCCGCAATGCTCAGTGCCGTAGGCGCGGCAGGCGCGGGGCAAGATGAATTCTGTCTAACATACGAGCACGGCTCCACCGAATTCGAATGGGTCAGCTGTGCCTCCGCTGCTGGTTCAATAGCAATTGACGACCTCACAGATTCAACAAACACAGCGGACAACCTCTTCATCGGCTTTGCCGCAGGCGCTCTTGATTTAGGTGACACATACAACACTTCAGTCGGAATTAACGCCCTCAACAGCATAGCGGCGGGCGATTTCCAAGGCGCAAGCGGCAATACAGCTATTGGCTACGATGCTCTGACCGCCAACGCCTCAGGTGATAGCAACGTCGCAATCGGCACGTTTACACTAGACGCAGTCGTTTCATCAGATAATAACACGGCTATAGGAACACAAGCGCTTTCTGCGGCAACTGGCGGCAACAACACAGCACTTGGGGCCTTCGCAGGAGACAACATCGTTGCCGGAACCGACAATATTATGATCGGGTACAACGTCGACGCTTCAGGCGCAGCCGCAACAAGCGAACTTAATATCGGGAACCTCATCTATGGTGACCTCGCCAATAACGAGATTTTCCTCGATGCCCCCGCTGCAGCACCAGCGGATGGAGACTTTTCGAACGGACAATATTCCGTCTGGATTGACGCAGCGAATGACGAAATCGAATTCAAAGGAAAAGATTCTGCGGGCGATATCATCAATGTCACAGTCGGCGGCGGCGGCGGTGGAACACCTGGCGGCGCAGACACCCAAGTCCAATATAATGACGGCGGCGCTTTTGCCGGTGATGCTGGCTTCGTTTATGCAGCCGCTTCAGATACGCTGACCATCGGCTCCACCATCAATGTCGGCGACCTCGTGAATATCGGCGCAACAACAGGCGCAGCCGCCCCCACAGGCGTAAGCGTCAGCACAACAATCGCCGCCGACGCGATCGAAGAATCCATGCTCAAAGCCGTTGATGCCCCCGCAGACGAAGAATGCCTG
Source organism: uncultured Micavibrio sp. (assembly GCA_964350695.1). Classification (GTDB taxonomy): domain Bacteria; phylum Pseudomonadota; class Alphaproteobacteria; order Micavibrionales; family Micavibrionaceae; genus TMED27. Next base: position 89,430 of record CAYGKM010000007.1, on the reverse strand, counting down.
ACCTACGAAGAAACCGTCGGCGACTTCGAATGGCAAGCCTGCGGCGGCGGCGGCGCAGATCGCATTCAAGATACCGACAATGATACTTATATAAGTGTCGACAACGGCGCCAATGATAACATCATCCGCTTCGTTAAAGCAGGCTACGGACAGCTTATGAGCATCGGAGAAGGTGCTGGCGATAAAATTTTCATGTCATCCGTTGGTAAAGACCTCTTTGAAGTTGAAGCGGCCACAAACAACGCAAGCTCTCATGTTGCGATGGTAAGTGACCTCAACAGCTCAGATTCCAATGATCGCTACACATTCCTAACCCGAAGCGATTCCGGCGGAACACCTGACATTACATTCTATGTCACACCGGGCGGACAAGCTTTTGTCGAAAACTCTCTGGGCATTGGCACAACCACCCCTGCAAAGAACACTCATTTTTATAACTCAGCAGGAGAATCTGTCTTATTCTTAGAAGGTACCGAAGCAACAAATACTGGCTTAGTACTGGCAACGTCAGGCGACGGAGCATCCTTTGGAGACGGAGACACCACTCATTGGAACTTCACCGCCCGCGGCGATAACCACCCGACAGCAGCACAGCGCGAAGACCTCTTAGTTGAATATTGGAACGGAGCCACATGGAGCACGATCATGTACGCAGAGCATGATACGGGACATATTGGCTTTGGCGGAAATGAAACCCCCAATGTTGAAATCGACGTCACAGGCGACATCGAATACACAGGCACAATCACCGACGTATCCGACCGTCGTTTGAAAGAGAACATCAGCCCGCTCTCTACGCGCGGATCAATGATCGAGAAAATCGCCAGCGTTGATACCTATAGCTTCTCCATGAAAGACGATGCCAATAAGCGCATTGAATTCGGTGTCATGGCGCAGGAACTGGAAGAGATATTCCCTGAGCTTGTCCACACTGCCAACGATGAAATGAAATCAAAATCCGTGAACTATATCGGCCTGATTGCTCCCATGATCGAAGCGACCAAAGCCGTACACGCAGAAAACATGGCATTGAAAGCCGAACTTGAAGACATCAAATCTCAGGTCGAACTCCTGAACAAAGCCACCGCAGGCAATGCTGACAAAGCCTCCATCATTCCCACAAACGCAAATGGATGGCTCTATGCCCTCTTGGGAATGCTCGGCACATTGTGTATTGTCTTGGTGATGAACCGCAAACCCTCCAAAGCAGAGTAAGGGCACACGGAATATGGATCTGATCCCGTCATTGCGAGCACAGCGAAGCAATCCATCTCTATTCGGATTGCCTCGTCGGCTTTGCCTCTTCGCAATGACTATAGGGCTTGGCATTGCACTCACCGCGCCGCCCGCACAAGCGCAAGATATTAGCTCCGGACTAATCGGGCACTGGAAACTTGATGAGACCACCGGCGCCACAATCGCCGACAGCGCTGGCTCAAACACAGGAACATGGACAGACGGAAGCGGTAACAGCGTAGCTCAAGAAACAACAATCGGAAAATTCGGAACTGCCCTGACTTTTGACGGCGCAAATGACCGAATATCAATTCCCCATAATGCCGACTTTAACGTCGCCTCATATTCAATCGCTGCTTGGGTTAATTTTGCAGACAGTGATTCTGTGGCCTTCATCTTTTCAAAAGACAATGGCGCTTCTTATCCTGAATATGCACTCTTTTATGACACAGATGATGATGGTTTTTATTGCGGCATTCCCTTTGATTCGGTGTTTGAAGGGTTCGTTCCCACAGGCGGAACCTGGTATCACATAGCATGTACATATGATGCCTCAACCAATACAGGCATTATCTATATTGATGGCGTAGCGGGCACACCCGCAGTCTTGACAGCTGACCCAGGCTCTTCCACAAGCTATCAAGAGATCGGCGGCTCACCTGGATCCGGATATTATACCGATGGTATACTCGATGATGTCCGTGTTTACAGTCGCGTCCTAACCGCCGCAGACGTAGGCGCAATAATAGAAGGCACACAGCCCGGCGCACTGCGCTACAACGAAAAATCTGAAGCGATCGAATATCACAACGGCACGCAATGGGTGCACACAGGCCTCGGCTCCTACAGCCCCAACGCAGTAAGCATGAGTGGCGGCGCCAACCACGTTTCTTACGGCACCGCCTTCGGCCCAGACAATGTAACATCTTGGAGCGGCAGCTTCTGGATTAAACGCGCCGCCGTCAGCAACGCATTGGAAGTCTTTTTTGATATGAGCAACGCCGCTTTTCCCAATGTTGAACGCCGCGTTGATATTGATATTTTAGCCAATAATAAATTAAGCTTTATTGCCGTAAACTCTTCCGACACGGTCGTTTTAGAAATCACATCTGATGCCATTACCGACACAAATTGGCACCATGTCATGTACAGCTTCAACATCAAAGATGCCGCCAAACGCCATATATACATTGATGGCGTTTCCGCAATTGACACCGTCACAACATATGACAACACAAGCCATATGAGCTTCAGCGCAATCGAAACAACCATTGGAAATTCTATTGGCGGCGGAACGGACTTCGACTATGAAGGCGATATCGCCGATTTCTGGCTTGATTTTGGCACCTATGTCGACCTCTCCGATGCCGCTAACCGCGCCAAATTTATCTCAAGCAACGGCATGCCGATGTATCTCGGCCCCGATGGCTCCCTCCCCTTCGGCTTCGCCCCTGATGTTTTCCTCTCAGGCAACACAGACGACTGGCACCTCAACAAAGGCACCGGCGGCGACTTCACCGAAAACGGCGCGCTGACGGATGCAACCACCCAACCCGGCGGCACAAGTTCTGACATGACATGGGCGCAAGACGGCGCAACCTTAAGTACCGGCTTCGGAAATCCCGCACTATCTAAGCTCAACAGCAACACCATCGCTTTCATTGATACAGATAATGAAGCATTAACCACGCTTGAATGGAGTGCCGGCACTTGGGGCATAGTTGGAAACGCTCTCGACCTAACTGGCATAGGAAACCCTGCTCTGGCCACAATCGGCTCTAATACAGTCGCTTTAGCAGATGATGCGAATGACGAACTAACAACCTATGAATGGGATGGAACAGATTGGAGTCAAGTTGGCAACAGCTATACTTTGACAGGTATCAGCGGAGATATTGCAATAACAGCCCTCGGCACAAATACTGTTGCGTTCATCGGCCAGAGCGTATTCGAACTCACCACACTTGCGTGGGACGGAACAAACTGGGCTCAGGTCGGAAATGAATTATTCATCACAAATGCCTTCAACCCTGCTCTGGCCACAATCGATACAAACACAATCGCCTTCTATGCCACAAGCTCGGTCAGCGCCCTCAGAACCTATAAATGGGATGGATCGAACTGGTCTCAAATCGGGAATGATCTTTCAGGCTCGATGAACAAAGTCGGCATAGCCGCCCTGACCACCAATAAAATAGCCCTTTGGGGAGAAACCCATGAAGAGCTCAGAACCTATGAGTGGAATGGCACGGATTGGTCACAAGTCGGAGCCGGTACAAGCGTAACTATACCTTTCAGCGGATATATAAGATTGACCGCGCTCGACCCTAACACCATCGCACTCGTAAATGATCCATCTGACGATCTGGAAACCTTCAGATTTGAAGACCAAACCCCTTGCTCCACCCCAACAACGCAGCCCGGCTCCATCATCTACAACGCCGATGATCTGGTCATGCAATATTGCAACGGCACAGAATATGTCGCCATGGGCCCCATCGGCGGCACTGGTGGTGGCGGATGTGCAAACCCGACCGGCGCGGCAGGCGACATCATCTTTAACGAAAACTACACCGTAATCCAATATTGCAACTCCGAAGATTGGGTCGCTGTCGGAAAACGCCTTTAATATCGAGCCGACTGCCGGTCTCGTAAGCCACTGGAAACTCGATGAAACATCGGGCAGCTCCATCGCCGATGCCGTCGGTTCGAACACAGGAACATGGACAGACGGCGATGATGATGATGTCACAGACGAAGCCTCATCTGGTAAAGTCGGAACATCCATAGATTCAGGCACAGACGATGTTATCACCATCGCTAACGATGCCTCGCTAGAAGGCTTTTCGGCCCTCACACTTTCCGCTTGGGTGTACCCAACGAATGATGCTGTCAGCAGCGGAAGCCGGATTATCAGTAAAAATGATGGCGGCACAGGCGATGATTACCAAATTGGGATGGTACAAAATAGCTACACCCCATGGTTTAGATTATCGACAAGCACCGGAACGACACAAATTACGCCATCCGGCTCAGATATGACACAAAACGCTTGGAACCATATTGTCGGCACATGGGACGGCAGCCAAATGCGCCTTTTCATAAATGGAGTAGAAACCGCTGACAGCCCGACAGCAAAAACCGGAACACTCGATGAAAGCGGTCAAGACCTCACCATTGGCGGCATGGCAGGCACAACGACCCGCCGTTTCCGCGGTCGCATCGATGATGCCAGAATCTATGACCGCGCACTCAATTCAAGTGAAATTTTAAGCCTTTATAATTCTGCCAAATAAGACATTGTGTCGACAATTAATTAGCTTAAGACAGACCATTCCGCTCGCCATTTCCATTGGGGTGCAAACGACAACATATAAAAATATAAAAATAAAATGGCGCGCCCCTGCGAACGAAGTCCGAAGCTTGTATAAACCGGGCAAGCTCATTCGAACAAATTGAGAATGGTGCGCCCGGGAGAATTCGAACCCCGTCATTGCGCCTCTGGCGCATGACCTATTCTTTAAAAAGAGGGGGTTCGGACTCACACAGTGCTAGGAAAACTTAGACCGCCCGTGAAAATGCAGTGAATGGTGCGCCCGGGAGGATTCGAACCTCCGACTCCTGGCTCCGGAAACCAGTGCTCTATCCCCTGAGCTACGGGCGCATAACCCTCATGAAAAAGGCCGCCCCCAGATAACACCAGCGGCAGCCCTCAAGTCAATTTAATTTATGGATATTAAGCGGCCTTCGCGTGGCTCGCGCACTCAACAGTAATCTCCTGCAAAGCGTCACCTGTCTTCGCGCGATGCGCAGCTTGTGCCACATCACCCATGGAAACAACGCCGACAAGGCGTTTATCGCGGTTTACAACCGGTAAACGGCGAACCTTGATTTCCGCCATATTGTCACAAATCTCATCAACACTTTGATCATCATAACAATAATATGTTTTTGGGCTCATAATATCGCGAACCGTCGCGCTGATGGGGTTTTGGCCCGAAGCAACCGAGCGGATAGCAATATCACGATCTGTCACCATCCCCACCAAGCGGTCATTCTCGCCGACAGGCAAAAACCCGAAATCAAGATCACGCATAATCTCTGCTGCTTGCTGAACAGTCGTATCAGGCTTAACAAATTTAAACGCAGGGGTCATTACTTCACGAATAGTGGTCATGTGGGTTCTCCTTAAGTTTTGAATATTAGATGACAATACAAAACCTAACGAATTTTTGCAAATAAGGTTCCAAAAACCCTATTGAGTCAGTTGGATAAACACATCCTCAAGATCGCTATCATCGGTCGAAATATCAACAATTCCGAATCCCGCCTTTTGAATCGCGGCAATCATCTCCCCGACTTGTGTCTCGGACGGGTTATAGCGCACCAATACACTGCGCTGTCCAGCCTTTTCAGCCGCAAACCCGTTAAGCGCGCCCGCCACATCCTCCATCGGACGATCAAGACGGAACCGAATTTCTTTGCCCTCGATCCGCGCCAGCAGGCTTTCCGTGCTTTCATTCGCAATCACTTCGCCGTGATTGATAATTGCAATCTGGTCACAAAGCTCTTCGGCCTCTTCCAGATAATGCGTCGTCAGCAAAATCGTAATCCCCTTCGCGTTCAACGCCCGAACATTCTCCCAAAGCTGCTTCCGAAGCTCCACATCCACGCCCGCCGTCGGCTCATCCAGAACCAAAATCGGCGGCGAATGCACCATCGCTTTTGCAATCATAAGGCGGCGCTTCATCCCGCCCGATAGGCTACGTGTATAGGCATTGGCCTTATCCGCGAGCCCCACCATTTCAAGCAACTCCATGCTCCGGCGCTCGGCCTTCGGCACGCCGTAAAGCCCGCCCATAAGATCCAGCAAATGCAGCGGCGAGAAAAACGCATCGTAATTAATTTCTTGCGGCACAATCCCGATCGCCGCCTTCGCCTCGCGCGGTTCTTTAGATATATCGATATCCCAAATTTTCACATCGCCGGATGTCTTGGTCACAAGCCCCGCCATTATATTAATGATCGTGGATTTTCCCGCCCCGTTAGGGCCAAGCAGCCCGAATATTTGCCCCTTGGGTATGCTCAAAGACACATCTGTAAGCGCCATTTTGGGCGGCGCTTTCTTATGCCCCTTATAAGTCTTGTTCAGATTGGTAATTTCAATTGCGTTCTTGCTCATCACACTCAATTAGCCCGCTTCAAAGTTTTTACAAGCCATTCCTTCGAAGTTTCATCGGCCTTCAAATACGCATCCCAAAACCCCAGCGCCGCCGCCTTGATTTCTTCCTCATGTGCCTCCCGCAAGGGGTTCACCTCAAGCTTCCCGCGCGTGCCGTTATACACCATATGATCGCCGCCCTCCAAAACATGCAAATACTGCTCAGGGTTCCCCGCATAATCATGCACAACCAAACGCCGCTCATATCCATGCCCCTCCAGCGGACTGTCATCATCTGTGCCTGTCATATGAAGCAGCGGCATATCAATCGGCCCGTAAATATGCGGCTCGGGCATTTCCCCCACCAGATGATTAATCGGCACGGGCGAATACAAAATCCCTGCCTTAAAGCGCGGCTCGCGCATCGTAATCAATTTTCCGTTCTCATCAGGGAACGCCTGCCCCGCCATTACTTGCGTCGTCATCGCACCAAAAGAATGCCCCGACATGCCGATATTTTCAAAATCAAGGACCTCGCCGACTTCCGGATTTTCCTTCGCCCATATCTTCATTTGATCAAGCGCAAACGGCACATCTTTAAATCGATCGAGCGTCGTCTCGCGTGTCACAGAAACCTTTTTCAATATATCCCATGGATGCCCGTCTTTGCCTTCCCACAAACTGCTATCCGTACCGTAATGCGTAAGGTGAAGCAGGATATACCCGTGAGACCCCAAAAACCGCGAAATAAACGCCGCCCCATCGCGGTTGCCGCCAAAGCCGTGGCTCCAGACAATCAACGGCACTTTTTCAGGAACATCTGCGGGATAATAAATTTTGAAAGGCACAACGCGCCCGCCGCGCGCGTCATCAACAAACTCACCGCGTTTAAGCAGCACCTTATAAGGGCCTGGCTCAGGGGTCATATTATTTTTTCCGGAATTGATCAAGCGAGATGACTTCGCCTGTGTCATCGCCTTTTTTAGACTTTTTCTTACCGCCTTTAGGGCCGTCATCATCTGGGAAGTCATCATCATCCAATTCATCAAGAATGGACAAATCACCTTCTTCTATCGCATCACCAAGAGGCTGGAACTGAAGCGCAAAATTCACGGAAGGATCGGCAAAAATACTGATCGCCGCCAAAGGAATCTCAAGCTGCTCCGGAACATTATTGAACGACAAGGACACCTTCATTTTTTGATCATCAACATCCAGACCCGAGAATTGATATTGCAGAACAATTGTCATCTCACCCGGATAGCGATCGCGCAAATAATCGGGGATTTTCACGCCCGGATAATCGGTCAGAAAGGTAATATAAAAATGATGCTCGCCCGGCATGCCGCCGCTATCTTCATAATACGACATCACTTCTTCGATGGCCTTGCGAACCACGCCGCGCAGCGCGGTTTCTACCATTTTATCGTATCTTAAAATATCTTGATCATCAGTCATGTTGTATTAAGTGCAGATTTAGGGGTGTGAAATCAAGGGGGCTTATGATCTTTCTCGTATTACACGCATAAATACCCCCAGTTTTATAGTATGGTTTTTTTGAAGCCGGGGCCCTGAAAGCGCGCTCTGTCTACTCTGACGGCGGCGAGACATCATGGCCTAATTCCCGCGCCAGCCTTTCGGTCTTCTCATAGTAAAAGCGCGGGCTTTGGGTTTTATAATTCCACTTCAAGCCCTCTTTTAAAACCGCGAGCGCTTTCTCGGGATCGCCTTCCCGCTTGTATAAATCCGACAACAATAGCCGCGAGCGAATATGCATAGGGTCAATCTCCAGGGCCCGCGCAAGTTCTTCCTTCGCGCTCATCCCTTTAAGCGCCTCGGGCACAAGCTTCTCCCCATAGGATTTAAGCTCCCCACGTAAGAAAAAAGTATTCACTAAACGCGGATTGGCCGCCTCTGCTTTATCCAAAAGCCCCATCGCCTGCAAATACACCTCTCTTTGCTCGGCGTCATCCATGAGCGGTCCGTTAAATTGCATCACCCCTACAGGAACAGAAGCCGCCTCGCTGAGCGCGCGGGCATTCAGCCCATAGGATAAATCCCCCGCCATGTTGACCTGCGCGGCGAAAGCCTCAAGCTGACCTTGATCCATACTCTTTTGCGCGCGGCTCACCAGAATTTCACTGGCTTGAAAACGCGCGAACCAAAACCCCAGACCAATTAAAACAATGCCGCTTATCACCCGAAACGCCATATTTGCGGTTTTAGGCAGCCCTTGCTTACGCTCAAAACCGCCCGTTTGCAAAAACCAAAACCCCAGCAATGCGCCGCTTAAAATCAAGAGCGGAACACTGTGAAAAGGGAAGGTCACATGCGCATGCAGAGCCATCGCAAAGAGCGCAAAAAACGGCGCAAGAATGGCAATCCGTTTTGGATCCTCAAGGCTTAAACCTCTTACGACAGATAAAGTCCTTAGGAAAACAAGCGCCAGCAGTGAATAAAACAAAATAGGTGCAAGCGCCCCCATCTCCACGGCAAATTGCAGCGGATCATTATGCGCCATAAACCCTGCCGTCTCGACATCGCCATCGCGATATTCAGGATAATATAAAAAGAACGTGCCTTTCCCTGTACCGCTCCAGAAATGATCTTTAAACATGTCCAATCCCGCCGCCCATATTTCAAGACGTTGCGAAGGCAAAGACTGCCCGCCCTGCAAGGTGTCAACAAGAATAGCCGCAGGCGAAACCCCTGGCGCGTTATCACCAAACACCGCAAATCCGGCAAACGCCAAAATGCCTGCGCACACAACAATCCCAAGGCATTTAATATGCGCCCGCACAAAGCTCTTCAAACAAAACAGAAAAATCGGCAGAACAAAAATTATAGCCAAAGCCGCCGCGCGGCTTCCCGCAGAAAACACGGCCCAAAGGCATAAAATCGCAAGCGCCATCGCCAGATTAGACGCCGCCCGCGACGGCGCAGCCAGCATCCAGCCAATGGCGCAAAAAAAGCCCAAAGAAAACAACGACGCCAAAGAATTGGGGTTCGAAAACGGCCAAGCGACAAGCTTAAAAACCAGCCAATCAGGCAGCGCAAAAAATTGAAATACGGCAAACAGCGCCATGGCCCCGATAAGCGCCGCCAAACCATATCCGATAGGCTTTATCAACGGCTTAAAACAAGTGGAAAACATGAAGAAACTAATGGGGAAGGCTGCAAACGAACACGCGAAAATAAAGCTCACAAACGGTACATCAGACAGCGCCGCGCTGATGAAAGCGAGAACGGAAAATCCGGCCACGCCAAGCGCAACAGGGGCGCGCAGCAGCGATCCCAAATCAATATCCTCCGCAGAAACCACCGCCAGAAATGCGGACACAAAAAGACACACCCCCGCCGCCAAAAAACTCTCGGCGGTATAGGCCTCAATCGGAGTGAGGGAAAACACCACCCCCGCCGCCCAAAAAACTGTGGCAGCATAAACATATAAAGGGGAAACTTTTAAAGGCTCTGACATAAATAGAAGTGTCCCCTGCGCGAGGCAAAGGGTCAATACACAAGATTTATATGGGGAAATAAAAGTGGTGGCTTTCTGTTGCGAGGTAACCACCAAACCCCACCTAAGAGCATTAGTTCTCAGGGATTAGTGCGTAGCGCACAATTACTACCGTTAGGCAGCAATCGCTTCACCAGCGACAAATGAATTGTCGTTAGCTGCTACAAATGCATTGTTATCGTTTGCATTTATATAGTTTTATCCGGTAACGGCGGAAAGCCGAACGTCGCATGTCACCTTTATTGCGTGTGTCGATCCTGTTTCAGCCCCGCCGCCATTCGATCTTCTTTCAAAAGTGGACCAGCTTTTCGGACTAAGTCCGCTTTTTTTGCCGATCCTCGACCAATCCTCGAATAGTGGTGGAGCTGCCGGGTACTGCCCCCGGGTCCACGAACGTTTATTCCGCAACCGCGTGTAACGTCATAGTCGAGCAAGCCCGACACTTCTATTATATAGGGTATTTTATTTTTTGGGAAGTTTTATGCTGAAGGGTCTTCTGGGCCACCGGTAACATAAGGCTTTAAGACAGGTTCTCCGCGTAGCGCAAGCATAATATTTGCGCGCTCAAAAGCCGTACCGGCTTTATAAGCCTCAAGAACCTCTTCAGGTGCATTATAAAACTCCTTAAGCAAAGTTAGATCGAGTTCTTCCAATCCGCTCAAACCATTATAATTTGCCGACAAGCTAACTTGCAAAGCTCCTATAGCCTGCTCTGTTTCATGAGAATTATTCAAAGGATGTGCCGCCACCAAAGCAGTCTTGGCTTCCTGTGCCTTGCGCTCCGCTCTTTGAGGGTCTTGCCTAATATCAACATGATGAACATCAGCGCCGCCCACAACCCGCACAGGTAAAAGAGAGCCCAAATTACGGGCTTTTCTCGCTTCATCTCCAAATATAGGTCTAATAACGCTCACATTTTCCACGCGACTTAATTGCACTTTGCGCAATATACACACACATAGGGATGTTTCAACTGCTTCAGCCGAATCTTAAAAGCGGCGCTAAAATTTGATCTTTTTGCGCTTCTGCATCAGGGCCAGTTCCTAAAGCCTCCCACGCCAACAAGAAATCATACTTCTTCAGGTCTTTTTGAGAGCTGTCCTCGGGCAAGCCCACATCTTCTGGCGCAGGATGAACAAATGCTGCATCACGGAATGTAGGGGAAGGCAAAAACATCTGATCATCAAAGCCCATACCGGGATAAGGCGCTGGAAAAGGTTTAGCTCTAAACCATGTAGAAACATTTTCTCCGCGTTCGAGAAAAAGCTTCACAAGATCAAAACGCTCCAAATTCTGATTAGGATTATCAGACATCAGACGCACACGACCACCTCGCTTCGCATAATCAATCAAGAAGGGTTCAAGTTCCTCAATAGAATCGAGCGTGCCATTCACATCCGTCCATATTTCGCCTAAAGCAAAACGCCCTTCAGGCATTACAGACTGACAACGCTCCAATCGGCGCACATGGCCATCAATAAAGGCCTTACATATTTCAAAATCGTTCATAAGCTTGAAGCTCCTTAAAAAAAACTCAGCCGAATATATATGAATATATAAATTATGTCAAATATATTCCTGCGTATAAACCACTCTCAGCCCTTCACCTCAAAGGCTGAAATCCCATATGATAAAAGCCATGAAACAATATCTCGACCTTATGCAAGACGTCCTCGACAACGGCACCAAGAAAGAAGATCGCACCGGCACAGGAACCTTAAGCGTTTTTGGCCGTCAAATGCGTTTTGACCTCTCTGAAGGTTTCCCGCTCGTCACCACTAAAAAATGTCATCTCAAATCGATCATCCATGAGCTTCTCTGGTTCATTGCGGGTGATACGAACATCGAATATCTCAAGGAAAACGGCGTACGCATATGGGATGAGTGGGCCGATGAAAACGGCGATCTTGGCCCCGTTTATGGCGAACAATGGCGCAGCTGGAAAACCGCCGACGGCGCGAGCATAGACCAACTCTCCAATGTCGTTGAACAAATCAAGAAAAACCCCGATAGCCGCAGGCTCTTGGTTGTGGCCTATAACCCCGGCGTTGTTGACCAAATGGCGCTGCCGCCATGCCACGCATTCTTTCAGTTCTACGTCGCAGATGGAAAGTTAAGCTGCCAGCTCTATCAACGCAGCGCCGATATCTTCCTCGGCGTACCGTTCAACATCGCGTCCTATGCACTGCTCACCATGATGATGGCGCAAGTCACAGGGCTTGAAGCCGGTGATTTCGTTCACACACTGGGCGATGCGCATCTATACTCCAACCACTTAGAGCAAACCGAGCTGCAGCTCAGCCGCGAGCCATTCCCCCTGCCGACCATGAAGATAAGCCCCGATGTGAAATCAATTTTCGATTTTAAATTTGAAGATTTTGAACTCACAGGCTACGAAGCCCACCCCCACATCAAAGGCAAAGTCGCGGTTTAAATTTGCCATATTGCAAAACATGTGCCATAACCCTTAAAAAAAGGATGGCATCATGGCGTATAAAACAAGCTTAAAAAAAGACAAAACATTCCGTCTTGGCAAAGACTTTGTCAGAGCCGTAGGTAGGCGTGCAGATATCGTCTCTTTAGGTGCCGATGGCAAGCCTGCAAACATTCCTTTTCCAAATGATTTATGTATCGATAAAAAGGACATTCAAGGCGAAATGCCAGCCTCAAGACTTTGGGAAATGCTACAACGCCGCGTTTATGACAGAGATTCCATCACGCACGAAGAAGTGATCCAAAACTTCAAAAGAACACAGCGCCTCCTCGAACAAACGCTCTCACTCTCACCAGAGGACGTTGAAACATTTTCTGAAATCATAAGATTAGCCGCTGATGAAAACTCAACACCGCAAAGAGCCACAAAGCTTACAAGAGAGCTTGCTGTGTCCTTGGGTGAGATAGCAGCAAGCTATCGTCCGCGTGACCCTTACGAAGATGAGCCTTCGCTCTGATTAAAATCGCCGCGCGTTAGCATAAGCTCAACGCCCGCGCCCTGCTTCGGCCCGAACACATCGGCCTTGTTAATCGCCACCCGCGCCGCCGTCACCGCATCGAACTTAAAACACAAATCCATCAACTCTTTCAGATAATCCTCGATAAGCTGAACCTGCGGACGCTCCGCCCATGATGTGATGGCGTTATAAACCACCGCATAATCAATGATGGAATCCTTATCGACCTCGCGCAGATACGTTTTGTGATCCGCATACAGCTCAACATCCACAACCACACGCTGCGGCACGTTTTGCTCATGATCATAAATCCCGATTTTTAACGGGACTTCGACCGAGTCGAGGAATATTTTGACGTGACTTTCCATGAAGGTGATTTATATATAAATCATGTCTAAACACAAGAACATTACGCTCTCCTCCATTGTCGCCGTCGCGAAAAACCATGCCATCGGCAAAGATAACGGCATGATCTGGCACTTGCCCGAAGACCTCAAACATTTCAAACGCACAACGCTCGGCAAGCCGATCCTCATGGGGCGTAAATCCTATGAAAGCTTGGGCAAACCCTTACCCGGCCGCCCGAACATCGTCATCAGCCGCTCCTATAAAGAGCTCCCCCACCCCAACCCGACAAGCATATTTAACGATATGGAAGAACACGGCGCCCAAACGCCGCCCACAGTAAACGAAGGCCCGTTCCTGTACGCGTCCCTTAGTGAGGGTATAGAAGCCATGAAGAAAATGGCGATTGAAATGAACGTGAACGAGGTGTTCATCACCGGCGGCGGGCAAATCTACGCCGAAACCCTGCCCTATACGCAGCGCCTATACATCACCGTGCTTAACCGTGACTATGAAGGCCACGTCTTCTTTCCTAAATTTGATTGGGATGAATGGAATATCGTTTCGGAAGAAAAACGCTCCGCCGACAACCCCAAAAACCGACCCAGCTTCACGTTTTTTACGCTGGAGCGGAAAAAAAGCTAACAGCCGCATCCCAAAGCTCGGGTTCAGCCAGTGTAACTATATACTCAGGGTCACTCGCCCCATTTTTTAACTCATGCTTCAAATATTTAAAAGCCTCCAGCACAGCCAACGCCTGCGGATCACGTCTCTTCCAAAGCGCTTCTCCGCCTGGCTTTAAAGGTGTAGTAGACGGCACAACCTTAACCCCTAACGGCTCAAGTGCTCTATCAATTGTATTATACAAGGCCGTGCCAACCCCTTTGCCTATATACGCATCATAAAAATCTGCGGTAAGACGAATATCAGTAAAGCTTACACCTTCAACTTCATCAACGTCGACCGTAGCCTTACCAATGTAAGAGCGGTCTTCAGGATCAGGTCGATCAAAAACATTGAGGCTGACATTACCGCTACCCCCAATGCTTCGGGAAATAAAAACAGCGCCTCCCTTTATAGGGGCTTCAATAAGAGAAGCTTCTGAAAATACTCGCTGAAGCTGAGAACAAATATCCGAGTACTCAACGCCGCCCGTACGCATCTTGACCACATCGTCAAAACGCAAAACAATTTTTTCGGCTTTCAAAGCATTTAAGGACATGAAGTTTTATAACATAAAAAAATAAATTATGTAAACAAAATTACAAGCATGTGAGATCAACATATAAATCAACGCCTTCACCCGCATCGCTCTTCGCGCGAATATCGGCGCTTAAGGGGATTTCGCCAAGAAACGGCACGCCAAGCTTCTCCGCCTCGGCTTTCGCACCGCCATGGCCAAATATATACTCCTCATGCCCGCAATTCGTGCAGATATGCGTAGACATATTCTCGATAATCCCAAGGATCGGCACGCCCACAGTTTGAAACATCTCAACGCCTTTGCGCGCATCGGCCAGCGCTATATCCTGCGGCGTGGATACAATGATAGCCCCATCCACATTCACTTTCTGCGCGAGCGTCAGCTGCGCATCGCCAGTACCGGGTGGCATATCGACGATAAGAACATCCAGCACTTCCCCCTCATCCGCCCACTGCACATCTCTGAAGAGCTGATAAATCGCGCTCTGCACCATCGGCCCGCGCCACACTAGCGCCTTGGAGGCATCAACCATAAAACCAATAGACATGACACGTACACCGTCTTTTTCTGGTGGCAAAATCTGTTTTTCGTCCGTAAATTCCGGCTTATGCCCCTCCAAACCAAACATCTTTGGCTGGCTCGGCCCATAAATATCAGCGTCTAAAAGCCCAATCTTTAATTGGCTATTTTCAGCCAATTTTCTTGCAATATTAGCTGCCACCGTAGACTTTCCAACGCCGCCCTTACCCGAAGCAACAGCAATAATCTTCTTCGCCGCAACGTTCAAGCGCGGGTTTTTAGACATACCATGCGGATCCGCAGCGCGATCATTGGCCGCGCCCTTCGCCTCCGGCATCCGCTCTGCCGTCAAAATCGCCGTCGCCTTCTGTACGCCGTTTATCTTCGCCACGAGGGCCTCTGCGCGCTGACGCAAATCTTCCATCGCCGCGCCACTTTTCGGATCAACCTCGATCACAAAGATAACGTCTCCACTTGATGAAATCTGCACCCCCGAAACCATACCCGCAGAAACAATGCTTCCCGCATCATTCGGTGAAGCAATATCGCCCAGCGCTTCTAAAATTTGTTTTTCGCTAACCATTCAAATTCATCCACTTTTTGCCGCCAAGCCCCTTGCTTTAAGCCTCAAAAAGAATAAAGTTATCCTCATTCGGATTTACACCATATTACAGCCAAGGATACAAGAATTATGGGCGGCGACGACAAAGACAAGAAAAACCCTTGGGGCAAGCCAAGCAATGACGGAAGCTCAGGCTCCGGCAATCGCGGCGGACGCCCGGGTGGCACAAGAGGCGGCAATGGCGGCGGTCAGGAACCTCCCGATCTTGATGAAATGCTTCGCAAAGCCCAAGACAATTTCCGCCAGATTATGCCGAGCAACTTCTCCGGTGCGCCCCTTATCGGCCTTGTTATCCTCGCCGTACTCGGCCTTTGGATGGCCAGCGGCTTCTATATCGTAAACCCCGGTGAAAACGCCGTGATCCAACGCTTCGGTGAATGGTCACGCACACAAGCCGACCCCGGTTTGGGCTATCATCTGCCCGCACCGATTGAAACCGCCAGCGTCATTAATGTTGAAGAAATTCGCCGCATGAATATCGGCTTCGTTGAAACATACGCCCGCGGCGGCCCGACAGGCAACCGTGATATCCCCGAAGAAAGCCTGATGCTGACCTCCGACCGCAATATTGTGGATCTGGATTTGGTGATTCAATGGAACATCAAGAGCGCCGAAGACTTTGCCTTTGAAATCCGCGATCAGGAAAACACCATTAAGAAGGTCGCAGAAAGCGCGATCCGCGAAGTTGTCGGTCAAACTGATATGTTCCCGATTATCACAACAAGCCGTGCAGCAGTGGCCGAAGCCGCAAAAAACATCATTCAAACCAATCTGGATGAATATAAATCCGGCGTGAACATCACGCAGGTTTTGATTGAACGCGCCGAAGTCCACCCTGATGTGCAGGCCGCCTTCCAAGACGTACAATCCGCGAAACAAGATGCCGAAGACGTGCAAAACCGCGCCGACGCATACCGCGAAGACATCCTGCCCCGCGCAAGAGGGGAAGCGATCAAGATGCTCCAAGAAGCTGAGGCCTATAAGCAATCAACCGTCGCCAGATCAAACGGGGATGCGGAGCGCTTTAACTCCGTCTATCAAGCTTACTTAAGCGGCAAGGACGTAACGCGGGAGCGCATTTTCATCGAAACCATGGAAAGCGTGCTTGCTAATGCGAGCAAGATCATCATGGATAGCGGCAGCAACCAAGGCGTAGTGCCTTACCTGCCGCTGAACAACTTAAACACTGTGGAAAAACCCACAAAAAATTCAAATTAAGGACGTATAGACAATGAACAAACCTCTGCTCATTCTCCTCGCAATCATCGCCGTTGGCCTCATCGGCGCGTCGCAAATCTTCTTTATCGTTGACCAGCGCGAACAAGCCATCGTCCTTCAACTTGGACAACCAATTGGGTACGTCAAAGGCCCCGGCCTTCATACAAAAATTCCGTTCGTCCAAGACGTGCAATATTTCGACAAGCGCATTCTCTCGGTTGACCCCGACTCAGAGCAAGTCGTGATCTCAAGCGTAGATATCGAAAAAGCCGCAGATGAATTAACAGACGCAACAGACGAGGAAAGAGCCGCCGCAGCGGAAATAGAAGAAAAGCGTAAATCCTCAATCGCAAACGTAACAGGGGAGCCGATCATCCTCGACACCTTCGCCCGTTACAAAATCACTGACCCCCTGCAATTCCTGAAAACATTGCGCACAATCAGCGCTGCAAACTCCCGCATCGAAAACATCCTGAATGACGCAACCCGCGCCGAGCTTGGTAAGACCAGCCTCCAGCAACTTCTTTCACCGGGGCGCGCTATTGTCATGCGTGACATCTTGCGCCGCGTAAACGCCAATGTGAAAAAAGACAATCTTGGCGTCACCATCGTCGATGTACGCATCGTGCGCGCCGACCTGACTTCCGACCTTCGCACATCCACCGTGCGCCGTATGCAGTCCGAACTGAAAAAACGCGCTACGGAAACCCGCGCCAAAGGTGAGGAGCGCGCCCTTGAAATCCGCTCAACAGCCGAAAAAGAACGCACAGTGATTATCGCCGAAGCGCAGCGTGACAGTTCCGTTCTCAAAGGGGAAGGTGACAAGGAAGCTATTAAAATCTACGCCGATGCGTTTAATAAGGATAAAGAGTTCTACTCTTTCATCCGTTCAATGGAAGCGTATAAAAACACGTTGGCGAACCCTGAAACACAACTGATCTTGTCACCGAATAGTGATTTCTTTAAACATTTTGGGGAATAGATTCCCCTTAATACATTCAAGGAAAGGATGATTTTCAACATGCGAAATAGTCTCTTAACACTGGTTCTGGCTTTTTCAGTTCTCACGCTAGGCGTACCCGCAACGCAGGCAGAAACGCCGGTTGAAGCGCTTTTCAAGCCGCTTCAAAACACACCTAACAGTTTCGCCGACCTCGCAGAAAAACTCCTGCCCGCCGTTGTAAACATCTCCTCCACTCAAAAGCTGCCCGATATGCCCCAAGCGCAGCAGCTTCCCGACATGCCGCAATTCCCCGAAGGCTCGCCATTCGAAGATTTTTTCGAAGAATTCATGGATCGCCGCGGCGGTCAGGGCATGCCGATGATGCCTGAAGCCTCTCTTGGCTCCGGCTTTGTAATCGATGCCGATAAAGGCCTCATCATCACCAACAACCATGTGATCCGCGACGCAGAAGAAGTCCGCGTCACCTTCCATGACGATGAAACTCTCGATGCTGAAATCCTTGGCCGCGACGAAAAAACAGACCTCGCCGTGCTTCAGGTTAAAACAGATAAAAAACTCACCGCCGTAAAATTCGGCAACAGCGATGTTATGCGCGTCGGTGACTGGGTTCTCGCCATCGGTAACCCCTTCGGGCTTGGCGGCACCGTCACAGCCGGTATCGTCTCCGCCCGCGCCCGCGACATCAACGCCGGCCCGTATGATGATTTCATCCAAACCGATGCCTCGATCAACCGCGGAAACTCCGGCGGCCCGATGTTCGACCTGAACGGCGAAGTCATCGGCATTAACACCGCGATTTTCTCTCCATCAGGCGGCTCGGTCGGGATCGGCTTTGCCATCCCTTCCGCACTTGCCAAGCCTGTTATTGACCAGATTATCGAGTTCGGCCGCACACGCCGCGGCTGGCTTGGTGTCCGTATCCAGCTTGTCACCGAAGAAATCGCCGAAAGCCTCGGCCTTCCGAATGCAAGCGGCGCATTGGTCGCCAGCGCAACCCCCGAAGGCCCTGCAGAAGCAGCCGGTCTAAAAGCCGGAGACATCATCCTTGAGTTTAATGGTCACCCAATCCACGAGATGCGCGAGCTTCCGCGGATCGTTGCCGAAACACCGATTGATGAAAACGTGCGTCTTGTCTTCTGGCGCGATGGCAAAAAACGCACCGCCAGCGTAAAAATCGCTGAACTTGAAAAAGCCGAGGAAGATGGCCTTCTCTCAAGCAATGACGCCACAGGCACGGAAAAAATCAAGGACGAAGGCGTTGAGATTGCTCCCATCGGCCTGAACCTTCTTGCGCTCGACGATTCCCTGCGCGAAAATTACGGCTTCTCCGCTGACACTAAAGGCGTGGTTATCCGCAAGGTAGAGCCGATGTCTGAAGCCGCGAAAAAAGGCCTGTTTAAGGGCGACGTTATTGTTGAGATTAACCAGCAACCCGTCACCGACCCTGAAACAGTTATGAGCGTTGTTGAAGACGCGCAAAGCAAAGGGCGCGGCTCTGTGCTCTTGCTGATTGATCGCGAAGGCGATATGCGCTTCATGGCTTTGAAACTCGAAGAGCCGAAAGATACGGCTAAAGAAAAAGACAAAGCGAAAAAGAAGTAAGCGCTAAACCTTGGGATCACTTACCAAAACGCTGATCCATATTATCGCCGGCCCGACAGCCAGCGGAAAATCCGCCAAGGCACTTGAGCTGGCGAGAAGCGAAAACGGTGTCATCATCAACTGCGATTCCATGCAGATTTATGATGACCTACCGATCCTCTCTGCCCAGCCCTCCGCCGAAGACCGCGCCGCCGCGCCGCATCTTCTATATGGCACCCTCCACCCCAACGATGTCTGCAGCGCAGGAAACTGGCGCGAGATAGTGGAACCCCTCATCCATGAAGTCATCGCCCAAGGCCAAACCCCGATCATCTGCGGCGGCACGGGGCTATACATTCGCGCCCTCATGGAAGGCCTCTCGCCCATGCCCGATATTCCAGACGATGTCCGCGAAGCAGTAGTCTCAAGATATGAACGCGACGGCGCTGAAAAATTCTACGCCGACCTTGAAGCCCGCGACCCCGTCATGGCGGAGCGCTTTCACGTCAACCACAAAGCCCGCATCATCCGCGCGATGGAAGTACTGGAGGCCACAGGCAAATCTTTGGCGCAATGGCAAAAGCTGCCCCGCGAAGCCCCGCCTGAAAACTGGGACTTCAAAGTGCATAAGGTTCTACCCCAGCGCGCTGTACTTTACGCGCGCTGTAACGAGCGCTTCTTATGGATGCTTGATAATGGCGCTTTAGAGGAAGTTGAGGCCTTCGACGCCCGCCTGCAAAGCGGCGAGGTTAAAGATGGCGTGCCGCTCACCAAAGCGCTAGGTTTTAAAAACTTGCGTGCCTATTTACGCGGGGAAATGAGCAAAGAAAGCGCCATCGAAAAATCCCAAACCGACACCCGCCAATACGCCAAACGGCAAATGACATGGCTCAGGAATCAGCTTTAATTGAAATATTATTACTTTTTATAGATTAAAACGTAATTTTATATCTTTTTATATTGACCTCACGTAACTATCTATGCTGAAATACATTATCAGAGTGAAGCACGGACAAGCGATAATGCGGTCATAAAAATAGAGAAATGTGTGTAAACAAGCTTCGCTCAAAAGACAAAAGGCTCAAAAGCCTTAAGTAAGAAAATACAAATAGGTAATAGGGTGTTCCGAAATAAGTGTCTCTCCAATCACGCTTATCGGAACAACCCAAACCCTGTTTTATATTGCCAAGAGATTTGAAAACTGGTTTATTGAATTTATGAATATTTTGAACACCATCCTCGTCAACCTGAATGTCGTGCTCCTCGTGGGAGGTGCGCGCAGGTAGGGATTTGTTCAAAACAGCCATACACGCCGCGCCCTTCAGATATTCTTAAGGGCGTTTTTTATTGCATATGCGAAGACAAAAACGCTACAAACAACTCGAAAGATTTAAAGGACTAAAAACACAATGAGCACCAAAGACGCCAAAGCAGACGCCCCCAAGGCGCCAGCCGATCAAAAGCCCAAAGCCCCGAAAAAAATGACGGGCGCGGAGATGGTTATCAAAGCCCTTATCGATCAAGGCGTTGAGGTGATCTTCGGCTATCCGGGCGGCGCAGTGCTTCCGATCTATGATGAAATCTTCAAAAACCAAGACAAAATCAAACATATTCTTGTTCGCCAAGAAGGCGGCGCGCTCCACGCGGCCGAAGGCTATGCCCGCTCCACTGGCAAGGTTGGCTGCGCGCTTGTAACCTCCGGCCCCGGCGCGACCAACGCGGTGACAGGCCTGACCGATGCCTTGCTCGATTCCATTCCCCTTGTGTGTATCACAGGCCAAGTTCCAAGCTTTTTGATCGGTACAGACGCATTCCAAGAGGCCGACACAACAGGCATTACGCGCCCCTGTACCAAGCACAACTACCTGATCAAGAACGCCGATGAAATCTCAAACGTCGTGCATGAAGCCTTCCATGTTGCCCGCACAGGCCGCCCGGGCCCTGTCGTGATCGACATCCCGAAGGACATCCAATTTGCTGATGGCACATACAGCCCGCCGATGAAGCCCGAAGCGCAAAGCTATAATCCGCGCACCGTGCCCGACATGGCCGCGATTGAGGCCGCCGTGGAGCTGATGGCCAGCGCCAAACAGCCCGTATTCTACACAGGCGGCGGAATCATCAATGCCGGGCCAGAAGCTTCCGCACTTTTGCGTGAACTTGTGCGCCTGACAGGCTTCCCCATCACCTCAACCCTCATGGGTCTTGGTGCATACCCCGCCAATGACAAACAATGGCTGGGCATGCTGGGTATGCACGGCACATTCGAGGCCAACTGGGCGATGCATGATTGCGATGTGATGATCAATATAGGTGCGCGCTTTGATGACCGCGTGACAGGCCGCACAGACAAATTCTCGCCAAAATCGACCAAGATCCATGTGGATATTGACGCCAGCTCGATCAATAAAAACATCCGCGTGGAAATTCCGATTGTCGCCGACGCGACAGAGGCGCTGCGCGCGATGCTCGATGTTTGGAAAAAACGCCAATACAAAGCCGACGACGCGGCCATGAAAAAATGGTGGGATCAAATCGGCAAATGGCGGAGCAAAAACTGCCTTGCCTATAAGAAGCATAAAACAATCATCAAACCGCAATACGCGCTTGAGCGCCTGCGCCACTTCACCGAGAAGGATGCACGTGAAACCTATATCACCACCGAGGTTGGCCAGCACCAGATGTGGGCCGCGCAATTCCTGCCGTTCAACGAGCCTAATCGCTGGATGACCTCCGGCGGCCTCGGCACAATGGGCTATGGCTTGCCTGCGGCTATCGGCACACAAATCGCCCACCCCGATGCCCTCGTCATCGACGTTGCCGGCGAAGCATCAATCCTCATGAATATTCAGGAAATGTCCTGCGCGGTGCAATACAAAACGCCCGTCAAAATCTTCATCCTCAACAACCAGTGGATGGGCATGGTGCGCCAATGGCAAGAGCTGCTACACGGTGAGCGCTATTCCGAAAGCTATTCCGAAAGCCTTCCTGACTTCGTGAAACTCGCCGAAGCTTATGGCGGCGTGGGCCTTCGCGCGACCAACGTAGATGAACTTGACAGCGTGATCGAAGAAATGCTGGCCACTGACCGCGTAACAATCGTGGATGTGTGCGTCGATCAAAAGGAAAACTGCTTCCCGATGATCCCGTCAGGCAAAGCGCATAACGAGATGATTCTTTCACCAGATGCCGCGGCCTTTGATAAAAGTCTGGTTTAAAAAAGCTCCGGGGGTCTGAGGCTTGATTCGACAGCTTCTAAAAGGATTCGTCCTTCTGGCCCCGAAAGATCGGTCTCTGAAAACGTAAAGCTAAGAGTATTTTCAGAGCGATCATCTAGCTCGGAAATCTCTACGCCCACACCGCCTTTATGCGCGGCGGCGGCCAAAACCGCCAAAAGCGATGCCCTTTGATGAGCCGGAAGCCGTTTAAACGCCTCAGGCGTGAGGCTTATGGATAAATTTCTGTTGCGCTTCTCACCAATCAGCCCCCCGTCATCAACTTTAAAACTGCCTGAATAGGGTTTAAAAACGCCTCTATCCCCTTCGCGGGAAATCACCATCTTCTGGGCTTTCTCGGATTCAACACCAAAATGTCCCAAAAGCTCCGGAGCGAGTGCAATCTTTGCATTTCCTAACAACCCCCGGTCAGGATTGTAAAAGGCAGCCCTCCCACGGGTCTCTTGAAAGTTACCTTTATGAAACCAATCCTGAAATTCGCGGCTCTGCCCTGTTTCGAATAAAACCCTTCGCGCTGCTGGCAAGGCATTAAACCGCTCAATCATCTCTTCATTTGCGGGAACAAATGCATACACGCTTTGATCATCATCAATAAGGACGATAGCCTGAATTTCCGGGTAGGCCGCCCACAAATTTTGTATCTTCGCACTGGGGCGAAGATACAGCGGCATAACCCCGATAACGCTCTGTTTCTGTGCATTTTCACTCATGCAAAATCTTTACACGGAATTAAAAATTATGTCAAAAAAATCTCACATGCATTTTTTTATTTACAAAAATTAAAAATCATCATAATCATCTAAAAATCTAATCTATTTGTGAGTGAACAATAAAGTTAAACAGGTTCTTTATCGCTACGCAGACAAACGGAGACCAAGGAATACGCGGCCTCAAAATACTATCCCTTTAACAGTATTTAACCATGAGGTAACCATTATGGCAGTTCCTAAACCGATTCTTGACTTTTTTCAAAACGAAGACCTTCCGACCCCCTATCTTTTGATAGACCTTGAGGGCGTGAAAAAAAACTATAGAAAACTATGCTCCATCATGCCCGATGCGCGTCATTACTACGCGATCAAAGCAAATCCCGATTCAAAAGTTCTTGAGCTTTTGGTTGCGCTCGGCGGCTATTTTGAAGTCGCAAGCATCGGCGAAATTGATGCCTGCCTGAAAGCCGGCGCGCCCGTGGAAAAAATCCTCTACGGCAACCCGCTTAAAAAAGAAAAAGAAGTGGCCACCGCCTATAAAAAAGGCATCCGCGAATTCGTATTCGACGACCATGCAGAGCTTTTGAAAATCTCGCGCGCGGCCCCCGGATCAAAAGTGATCTGCCGCATCATTGCAGACGGCAAAGGCGCGGTATCGCCGCTGACCGTGAAATTCGGAGCACTTGCTGAAAAAGCCGAAAACTGGCTTAAAGAAGCGCCTGCTCTTGGCCTTATACCTTTTGGGGTATCTTTCCACACAGGTTCACAGCAACTCGTGCCTGAATCGTGGGAAAAGCCCATTATGGACGCCTCAAAGATATTCACTGCGCTTGAAGAAGCCGGTCACCCCCTAACGGTTCTGGACATCGGCGGCGGCTTCCCCGTAACATATCGATCAAAAACCCCGCGCATCCATGACTTCGCGTTGGCTATTGAAGCCTTCATACAGCGCCATTTCGCGCGTCCCCCTCTGGTTTACACCGAACCTGGCCGCTATATGTGCGGAAATGCAGGTCATATCTTAAGCGAAGTCGTACAAGTTCGCGAAGACCATGAAGATAAAGACACACGTTGGGTCTATCTGGACATAGGGCGCTATGGCGGTCTCGTCGAAGAAAAAATCGATTATCCTGTAACGCCTTTAAAGCCATCAGATGCAAAGCAAGGCCGCGTAATTTTGGCGGGACAAACTTGCGATTCTAACGATGTAATTTACCGTGAATGTTTCAACTACCAATTGCCGATGGATCTCAAACACGGCGATAAAGTTGTTCTGGAGAACACAGGCGTATACACAACAACATACTCAACTGTTTTGAATGGCTTCCCGCAGTTAAAATGCTTCACTCTGCCTTTGAAAAAACCGATCACAAAATCTGCTGAAAACACAACGATCTACCCGGATGCGTTTCTCGCAAACTATAACGATAAAAACATCCCGATTGAGCAACTCGCGCAAAAAGGCTCTATCGAGCTTTGTGATACAGAAGAATGCGGTAAAGGCGTACGCGCCTTGAAACCATACAAAAGAGGAGAAGTTATCGGCTCCTTCACAGGGATGGTGACATCGGAACTCCTTCAACACTCGCTTCAGGTCGAACCGGGCCTGAACATCGTTGATCCGCATTTCATCGGCTATCTGCTTCATGATTGCAGCCCGACCTGTTCATTGGATATGCACCAGCAAAAAGTTTATGCCCTGAAGGACATCCCTGCAGGCTCATATCTCAGCATGGATTATGCCTCAACAGAAGATACGCTGTTTAACCAGTTCCCCTGTATGTGCGACTCTCCGAACTGCCGCATGTGGGTGACGGGCCGCGCGGAAGATATCAGCGAAGAGGGCCTCGCCTATCTCGAGAAAAACGGATATTCACCGCAAGAAGCGGCTAAAGCATAAGACAACGCGCCTTTTGTAATTTGCAAAAGGCGCATTCTTCTGTATAAATCGTTACCATGAACACGACAGCAAAAAAGCGCGAAGCAAAATCCAAATCCGTTTACGCCCCCGGGCCAAAAGATCAAATTGTTGAATCCCATACCTTGGCAATCATCGTAGACAACGAACCGGGAGTATTGGCGCGCGTTATCGGTTTTTTCACAGGGCGCGGATACAATATCGACTCCCTGACAGTGGCCGAAACAGACCACGAAGAAAACACCTCGCGCATTACGGTCGTTTCCAGCGGAACGCCAGCTGTTATTGAACAAATCAAAGCCGCGCTTGAGCAACTCGTGCCCGTCAAACGCGTACGCGACCTCACCGTGTTCGGCCCGCATATCGAACGTGAATTGGCCCTGATTAAAGTCGCAGGCACAGGCGCCAACAGGATTGAAGCCCTGCGCCTTGCCGATGTGTTCCGCGCAAAGCCGGTAGATTCTACTCTCGAATCATTTGTCTTTGAGCTGACCGGCACAACCGAGAAGGTCGATGCCTTTATTGACCTCATGAAGCCGCTTGGCCTTGTTGATGTCTCCCGCACAGGCGTCGCCGCCATTTCCCGCGGCGCGACAACGCATGATGACGTGGAGTAATAAATACTCTAAAATGCGTTAATAGATATAAATTTTGATTTCAGGAATTTTAATTATGCGCGTTTTATTCACCATCACACTTTGCATTTCTCTTATAGCCCTTACTGGCTGCGTCGACAGGGAAACCGCAGATAAAAAACTCGTCGTAGGCTGTAAAGCAGGCATCGAAGCTTTCCTTCCCGAAGGCCATAGCATCGAAAGCGTAGACCGCGAAAATTTCAAAAACTTAAAAGCTCAAGGCCCCGGATACAGACAGGTAACACTGGATATCAAAGTATATGACGGCTTTTTCTCTCTCGAACAAACCCATTCTTGTGTCTTCCTTGAGCAATTCAGCTTCGGAAAACTGGCGCATAACGCCTCAATCTATCAACTGGATTCAAACGGCCGGATCATAGGCTATAAAGACGGCGCGATTGTCGGTGGCTTTGAAGAAAATCAAAAACTTGCCGCCGCCGTCGAAGCGGCTATGTAACCCGAAAAGCCATGCAAAAACTCACCTTCACAGGATCAAACGGGCATAAGCTTTCCGCCCGCCTCGACACGCCCGACACCGAAATCAAAGCCTACGCGCTTTACGCGCATTGCTTTACCTGCACCAAGGATGTCTTCGCCGCCGGGCGCATTGCAACCGCGCTCAGCGCATTGGGCATTGCCGTGTTTCGCTTTGATTTTGCAGGACTTGGCGGCAGCGAGGGCGACTTTTCCGACACCAACTTCACCACCAATGTTGAAGACATCATCAAAGCCGCCGACTTTATGCGCGCCGAAGTCAAAGCCCCGAAAATTCTGATCGGCCATTCCTTGGGCGGATCCGCCGCCCTCCTCGCCGCCCATGACATCCCCGAAATCAAGGCCGTAGCGACCATCGGCGCGCCCGCCGACGTCACCCATGTCACCCACCATTTCAAAGATCATATCGAGGAAATTGAGACCAAAGGCCACGCAGACCTTAAATTGGTTGGGCGGCCTTTCACCATCAAAAAACAATTCCTCGATGATCTGCACGCGCAAAATCTGGACGAGGCCATCCGCACGCTTAAAAAGCCGCTTCTGATTCTCCACTCTCCTATAGATTCCACAGTCGGCATAGAAAACGCAGAACATATCTACAAACTCGCCAAACACCCGAAAAGCTTCATAACCCTGAACTGTGCCGATCATTTATTGAACGAGCATAAAGACGCAGCCTATGCAGGGCGCATGATCGCCGCGTGGGCCAGCCATTACGCAGGCTATAAGCTCACCGATATCGACCACATGAAGCCCGTGCGCGACGGCGCAGTGGTTGTGCGCTCTTCAGGCTTTGGCAAATTCCAGCAGCATATTCAAATGGGGCGGCATTTCATTGTCGCCGATGAGCCGCAAGATGTCGGCGGTGACAATACAGGCGCAGACCCGTACGAGCTTCTTCTGGCCTCACTCGGTGCCTGTACGTCTATGACGATTAAAATGTATGCCGAGCATAAAGGCCTGCCGCTCAAAGGAATTGAAGTGCATTTAGATCATGAGAAAATCCACGCCGCAGATTGCGCAACCTGTGAAAATAATGACGGCAAGGTCGACAAAATCACCCGCGAGATCATCCTTAAAGGCGATGACCTTACCCCCGAACAGCGCGCCCGCATGATTGAAATCGCCGAGAAATGCCCCGTGCATCAAACCCTGATGGGAAAAATGATCATCGAGACGATTGAAAAGCAATAATTTGATTGACATAAATAAAGGCCTTATTTAAGACTATCTCCACATGGAGAAATAAATGCCTAACACTGCGTTAACACCCGTCTGCGATAATTTTTTCGATACTGAGGAAGCAAAGAGCTTAGTCAATATCCGCCCAAATAGTGACAACATGGAAACCTATTATCCTCGCGATAAGCAAGGGCCGTTCGGCCCAATTACAAGCGCAGAGTCTTTCATTGAAAAACATTTCGGCAGTGATGAGCAAGAGGCCTTCTTCTTTTGCGACCCGGGTACGGATGACGCAATAGCTCTCTTCTTGGCACTCGATTCCAGAAGCAATATTAAACCACTCATGGTCATTCCTTCTTTTGGCAATGTTGGCGGTGAAACAACACTCGACAATGCAACGCGGCTCTTGGCTCTCACAAATGCTTTCGGCGTCGCCGTCGGTGTAGGGGCGCAAATGCCCATGAACTCAAACACGCTTCCCCCGAATGCTGCCGGTGAACATGGTGAAGACGGGCTGGACGGTGCAAAGCCCGAAAAGCCCCAAGATATTGAAGCAGGCAAAAAGCTCATCAAAGTCTTTAGTAACGGCGTTGAAATCGCCAAAAACGAAATCATCCGCAGATATAAAGAAGGTGGCAAGCCCTTAACTTTAGTCAGCACAGGCTCAATGACGGACATTGCGTTGATATTGCAAGCACTGGAGACAGAAAAACCCGAAGCGATGAAACAAATCGCGGGCATATCCATTATGGGCGCAGGCATTGACACAATGCGTTGGCACACAAATATCACGAACTACGCCGAATTTAACATCTATCAAGACCCACCCGCGGCAAAAATAGCCTTCGAACTTTTGCAGAAATACAAAATACCAACGCTTATATTCCCACTAGACCTAACGCACCAAACAGGCGTACGGGAAGCCCACGAGAAAAAATGGCTCGAGCAACACGACAACCCCGTAGCGCGTTTCGCCGCGCAAATGTATAGGGCCGGTGATTTTGATGTGGAACGCAGCCAAGATATTTTTGGCTTCGCTAAAGACCATACGACACGTTTTATGCATGACCCGAACACCATTACAGGCCTTGATAGACCAGAGCTTTATCGCGGGTTCAATGCCGCCGTAAAAGTAATCACTGAAGGGCCAAAAGCAGGACAAACAATCTTTGAAAACTCATCTGAAGGGTCGGTTTTCGTTGTTGTCGGCGCAGACGCCAAAGGAGTTTTGATGGATTGGCAGAGCATCCTTTCTACGTTTGAAACCGACATACGCCTCACCAACCCTATACGTCCAGAAGTCTTAAACCTGAGCGCATAAACCCTTAATGGGAAAAGCACCTCGCGCTGGTAGAAAAGCCATAAGGAAAAGAGCAAGAAACTTGCGCCTTTTTCCCTTGATTCTCTCGTTAAAACCCTGTTTTATGCGGGTCTTAGATAAATTAATGAGGCAATGAAATGACACAACCAGCCGCGCAAGCGACCCCCGTAAACACTATCGGCTTGAATGTTTACTACGATAAAGACTGTAACCTTGACCTGATCAAAGGCAAAAAAGTCGCAATCATCGGCTATGGCTCACAAGGCCACGCGCACGCACTAAACATTAAAGACAGCGGTGTGTCCGAGGTTATTATCGGTCTTCGCGATGGATCATCATCTACAGCCAAAGCGCACGGCGCAGGCTTCACTGTGATGACACCCGCCGATGCCGCTGCGCATGCAGACGTCGTCATGATGCTCACCCCTGATGAACACCAAGCCGACATCTACCGCGATGAGCTTGAAGCCAACCTTAAGCAAGGTGCGACATTGATGTTCGCCCACGGCCTTAACATCCATTTCGAACTCATCAAGCCCCGCGCTGATCTGGACGTCATCATGGTTGCGCCAAAAGGCCCGGGCCACACGGTGCGCGGTGAATATCAAAAAGGCGGCGGCGTGCCGTGCCTGATCGCTGTAGCCCAAGACGCAAGCGGCAAAGCCAAAGACCTCGCGCTGTCATACGCTTCGGCTGTTGGCGGCGGACGCTCCGGCATCATCGAAACAACATTCAAAGACGAATGCGAAACCGACCTGTTCGGTGAGCAAGCGGTGCTGTGCGGCGGCGCATCCGAATTGGTTAAATGCGGCTACGAAGTCCTCGTAGAAGCAGGCTATCCACCGGAAATGGCGTATTTCGAATGTCTTCACGAACTTAAGCTGATCGTTGATTTGATGTATGAAGGTGGCCTTGCCAATATGCGTTATTCCATCTCTAATACTGCGGAATTCGGTGATTATGTTTCCGGCCCGCGCGTAATTACAAGCGAAACCAAAGAAGAAATGAAACGCATCTTGGCTGACATCCAGTCCGGCAAATTCGTACAAGACTTCATGGGCGGCAATAAAGAAGGCCTTACCCGCCTCGTTGAAATCCGCGAACGCGAAGCCAAGCACCCGATCGAAGAAACAGGCGCGAAACTCCGCGCGATGATGCCTTGGATCGGCGCGAACAAGCTGGTTGATAAAGACAAAAACTAAGCTTTAAATTACAGACAAACGAAAGGCCGCTTTCAACAATGCGGCCTTTTTTTATGTATGTAGACAACACACCGCCTGTTGACGGCCTATGCTAAAAAAGACTTAATGCACCCACAAATCTAATAAAACGTAATAAAAAGATGACAAAGAAAATTCTCGGTGGCGTAGTGCACGATCTCCCTGCCGATTTAGAAAAAGCATTAGCCGCCACCCCCAAGGCATTAGAAACATGGGTAGACATCACACCTCTCGCACGAAACGAGTGGATATGCTGGATTGAATCTGCAAAAAAACAAACAACTAGAGAAAAAAGAATAAATTGGGGTTGCGACAATCTTAGAGATGGAAAACGTCGCCCCTGCTGTTGGCCCGGTTGCCCACACAGATAAAACACACACGCTCTCTAAAGCTGCGATATTTTCGCGGCCCTTTTTGCATTAGGATACAAACATGAACCCCAGCGTCAAAGATATGACCGAAGCCGACAACCCCATGCGCGCCATGGGATACGCCGCGCTGACCTTCTTTCTGTTCGCCGTAATGGGGGCGCTGACCAAGATTATGACCGAAACCCACCATGTCGTTGAGATCATTTTCTACCGCAACGCGCTCACCTTGCTCCCGCTTTTTATTTTTATGACGTGGAAAGACAAATCCCTGTTTCAAATTCGCTTACCCGGTAAACTGGCTATCAGATGTATAGGCGGCATCACCAGTATGGCCGTAACTTTTTACGCCTTGAAATACCTGCCCTATACCGACTTCACAGTGATCCTGTTCCTCTCTACGCTCCTGACCCCGCTGGGCGCGCATTTTCTACTCAAAGAGCGCGTCGGGCCATACCGCATGATCGCAATCTTCATCGGCCTGTGCGGCGGACTTCTGATTGTTCAACCTAGCGGCACGGTCACGACAATCGGCATAACTTTCGGCATCCTCGCCGCCATCAGCCATAGCGCGATGTATCTGGTCCTGCGTACCCTCAAATCCATGCCCGCCATCACCATCACCTTCTACTTCATCCTGACGGGCGTCATTATGGCCGGTGCGCTCATGCCGTGGTTTGCGCAAAGCGTCAGCATCATGGATATGATATTTTTCGCCGCCATCGGTGTTTTCGGCGGCATAGGGCAATATTGCCTGACCACCGCAAACCGCCTTGGCAGCCCCGCTCTGGTCGCGCCGTTCAATTACACAGGCTTAATCTGGGCGAGCGGCTTCGACATACTAATCTGGCATCATTTCCCGACGCTTAATGTCTATCTCGGCGCACTGGTCATTATTGCCGCAAAAGCCTATATTCTTTACCGAGAGCACAAAAAGAAAGTGGCAAGCGCATGAGCGCCCTGAAACAAAACCTCTGGTTAGCCGTGGGCTTCGCAAGCCTTAACGCCGTTATGCTCGCCTCCATGAGCATGTTTGCCAAACTGCTCGCGCAATATTTCGGCCCTGTTGAAGTCACGTTTTTCAGAAACTTTATTTCCCTCGTCGCGCTTGTGGGCTGGCTGTTTTTTGCCCATAAATTCTTCGTCCTGAAAACAAACCGCCCATGGGCGCATCTCTTCCGCGGCATCATCGGTACGGCGGGCATCACCCTGGGCATGTGGGCGGTATCCCTTATGAGCCTTGCCGAAACAACCGTGCTGCTCTTCACTTCGCCCATCTTCACACTGATCCTGTCTATGATCTTCCTGAAAGAATGCGTTGGGCGATACCGTATCGGTGCTATTATTCTGGGCTTCATCGGCGTGGTCGTCATCGCCAATCCCTTCGCGGGCGATTTACAAATCCCGCTTCTAGGGCTTGCCGTAGGCTTGGGCTGGGGGTTTTGTTCAGGCAGCGTCGATACAACACTCAGATGGATGGGCAACACAGAAAACGCCGTCACCACCACATTTTATTTCATGCTATTCGGCTCGATCATCACCGCGCTGCACTGGCCCTTCGCAAGCTATGACGATGCCAGCTTCTCGCTGCCCGCGATTTGGACAATCCTCGGCCTTGGCGGCGCGGGGCTAATTTCACTCCTCGCCAAAAGCCAATCTTTCAGGCTCGGCGAGGCGTCTGTAATCGCACCGATCATGTACACCATGATCATATGGTCACTCGCCTTTGATTATTTACTCTGGGATAAAATGCCGACATGGAACGTGATTACGGGCGCGATTATCATCATCTGCGCGAACATGATCATCCTCGTTCGCACGCACCAAAAAGACCGCCTCCAGAAACAAGTCTTAAGTCAAAATCTCGGACGGTAAAATAAGCGGTAAGCTGAGCCACGCGCATAAAAGCGCGCCAAGCAAGATGTTCAAAAGCGTAAAGATCATGCCGTAAAATCTAAACTTCCCATGACCCTTTTTAGAGCGAATACCAATAACATGAAGCACGCGCCCCAAAATCAACACAACACCCAGCGCATGCAGACACCAAAACGGCGCACCGCTTAATTCCGCAATAATTATCAAGGCTAAAGCAATCGGAACGGTTTCAATAAAATTGCCATGCGAACGGATTTTACGGGTCAAATCCTCGTGACCGCCATCGCCAAGGCTTACTTTTTGCCCCATGCGAATTTTAACAATATCCAGTGTAAGCTTGATTTGTATAAGAGCTAAAATCGCCGCATAAAGACCACTAACCATTTAAACCTCCTGCTTATTGAAGCTGCAGCCCGCTTGGCGTAAACACGCCCAAAGGCTCGTTATTTTTGTGATAATACACCAAGAAAGAGCGACGCTCACTCTTATCCGTCACATGATAAACATAGTCAAAAAACGCACTTACGCGCCCCTGCTCTTGCGCGGACAAATCCATAAAGGGCTGCCCGACTTCTAAAACAGGAATATCTTCATCAAAATACTGATCGGTCACAATGCCCGAATTGTAAAACCCGTTAATAACGGCCTCGGCGCTGCCGCGATCATCAATCCACTGCTGCGGATCCCAGCCATCATCCGCCCATTGGCTGTTATGCGGAATTTTTGCTTCATCAACATGTGGGCGCGTTTCATCATGATTTGGCGGCCCCCAGATATATTGTCCGGCTTTCCCCCAGGATAGCTCCGCAGAGGCATAATGCACAGGAAACGCCAAAAAAACGATAAACATATGAAAAAAAACAATAAAACGCATAAAAACCTCTTTAAAGAGCACATAAATCAAGCAAAAACACCCGAAATCCATACAATTTTAACGATTCTCGTGGTAAAATAAAAGGATGATTAACGCGATTAACATTGCACTCACAGGTTTAGACGCCGCGACCAAGAAACTGGCCGCCAGCGCGTCCAATATCGCAAATTTACAAACCGTGGGATCGCTTGATGAGGGCGGGCAAGCGCCCTATACCCCCCTAACCACGCAGCAAACAGCGGAAGAAAATGGCGGCGTCCGCGCCCAAGTGGTCGCCAGAGGCAACGCCTTCTCTCCCGCCTACAGCCCTGATTCACCCTTCGCCAATTCAGACGGTGTAATCGGCGTACCAAATATCGATCTGGCCGAAGAAGCCGTGAATATCACCCTTGCGGAAATTCAGTACAAAGCAAATTTGAAAAGCATAGAAGCAGCCTCAGATCTTGCCAAAGAGCTGGACCGCATCTTCGACGACGAAGCTTAAAACCTCCCCTTGCCTAACAGGCTGACTTCCCCAATACTCAAAATATGAAATATGTTTATTTCGGATATGATTTTATGTTGCCTTCGATGATGCGCCTGATGGAAGACGGCCATCAGATGATCGGCATTTTCAGCTTCCAATGCGACAACGTCTTTAATTTCAACACCGAGTGCCAGAATTTAGCAGGACGTTTAAACATCCCCTTCATACAATCACCGGCAAACGAGTCCCACCTTCAAAATTTCATAGATCAGGGCGGCGAATTATTTATTGCTGCAGGATATCCGCACAAAATTCCTGACATAAAATCGGAAAATGCCTATGCCGTAAACATTCACCCGACATATCTGCCGCAAGGGCGCGGACTCATGCCAATCCCTGAAATTATCATCAACAATATCGAAACGGCCGCCGGATTTACCGCCCATAAAATGACACAGGAATTCGATGCAGGAGACATTTTACTGCAGCAAAAAATCGCCCTTCAACCCGATGAAACCGTCGAAACATATTCGGCAAAAATCGCCCTTAAAGCGCCCGACCTGATTTCGAATCTCGCGGCAAATCTTCCCGATTTCTGGCAAAAGGCAAAACCTCAAAGCGAAAACAAGGCCACACATTTCAAAGCCCCCAGCGATGATGACCGCGTAATGCAATGGGACCAAACCGTGGAAGAGATAGACCGCGTTGGCCGAGCCTTTGGCCGCTATGGCAGCCTCGCGCCTTTTGATGAACAAATCTGGGTCGTCTATGATTATGATTGTTGGGTGGAAAAGCACGATCTTCCCGCCGGCACAATCGCCGCCCGCCTAAGCCGCGAAGTGCTGATCACCGCCAAGAACGGCTTTATCTTGCTGAAAGATTTCTATACCGTTCAGGCATAAGGCCCTTAAGCCCCGTCTTCACTCGTTTCCACATACGGCAAAACCGCCTGCATAAACCAGAACTGCTCAATTGAATTGATAAAGCTTTTCATATCATTCATCGCATTAATCTTGGAAACAAACGCATTTGCATGAAGACTATAAGCCTTATCAATGTCGCCTTGGTTCGTCGATGACGACATCACGATCACGGGTATCTGACACAAAGCCGCGCTTCCCTTAATCTCTTTCAAAACGTCATAACCGCTCTTTTTCGGCATATTTAAATCAAGCATGATCAAATTCGGTCGCGGCGCATCTTTATATTCGCCCTCTTTATTCAAAAAAGCCAAAACCGCCTGCCCGTCCACTACCGAATGCACACGAACATCCAGCTTGGATTGTGAAAATGAAGACTGCAGAAAAAACGAATGTGTTTCTAGATCATCAGCAATAAGGACGTTAATGGAATGGGATATTGTATTCATAAGAAACCTATTTAAACTCAAACGCATATACGGATAATTTATCCAAGGTATTTGTACATAAGAAAAATCTGATAAACAAGCATTTAAAAGACTTTCAACCTATAAAATTCACCCCAAAAGAACTCGAATCATACGCATAAGATCGACATGTTCATATGGCTTTGAAAGCATAGAATATCGATCACGTATGAGATCATAATCAGGAACGCTGTCTTGAGTATAACCGGTTGTAAATAGCACCTGCAAATCTGGACGCAACGCCATCGCCCGCGCCGCCAATTGAATACCGTTCATATCACCGGGCATCGCGACATCTGTAAACAATAAATCAACGTGCTTATCACCACTTAGAATCTCTAGCGCATCCGTAGCATTCTGCCCCTCAATAACGCTGTATCCATATGATTTGAGAAGCGCGGCGGCTAAATTTCGAATTTCCGCTTCGTCTTCTACAATCAGGATACTGTCAGACCCACCTGTAATTTTTTCGGGGACATCGCCTTGCACGTCTGCCGCGGGCGAAAGGTCTTGAGAGCGCGGCAGATAAATCAAAAAACTCGAGCCCTTGCCTTTTTCACTCGTCACAGATACGCCGCCGCCGGAATCACGTAAAAACCCGTAAACCATACTCAGCCCCAACCCCGTACCCTTGCCGATATCTTTGGTTGTAAAAAACGGATCAAAAATCCTCTCCAATGTCTCTTTGTCCATGCCGTACCCCGTGTCCGACACAGTCAGCTGCACATAAGGCCCGGGCATTAACCCCTCAGGAAGGTTATCCATACCCTCATGGATATCTATATTTTGTGTTTCAAATGTAATGACGCCGCCATCTGGCATTGCGTCCCGGGCATTTACAACAATATTGATGAGCGCGTGTTCAAATTGAGCCGCATCAATCTCGATTGGCCAAAGATCGCTGCTCAAATTAAGCCGCGTTTCAATCGATGCACCTAAAGAGCGCGCTGCAAAATCCTGAACGCCCTCGATTAAAATGTTTAAGTTTTCGGATTTCGGCTCCAATAAACGTTGGCGGGAAAAAACCATCAACTGCTTCACCAAATCTGCGCCGCGCTGCGCAGCACCCTTTATCGACAGGACTTTCTTTTGCACTTCATCAATATCAACAGGTTCTGTCTTCAACATAAAATCCAGCAACCGTGTGTTGCCGAAAATAATCGTCAGCAGATTATTAAAGTCATGAGCAATACCGCCGGTCAGTTGGCCGATCGCATCCATTTTCTGGGAATGTAGAAACTGTTCTTGCGCCTGATTCCTGGAGACCTTTAAATCAAAGAAATTCCGCGCCTTAAGAATCGCAAGACTCAAAGAATCAGGCGACACACTATCTTTTATCAAATAATCCTGCGCCCCGTATTTGAGCGCCTCGACGATAACATTTTGGCTGGTCAGTCCCGTCAGCATGATTACCGGACAGGGCGTAAGTTGTGTTTTTTTATCATAAATGTTCTGAAGGACTTCTATGCCGTCCATATCAGGCAATTTATAATCGAGGAAAATACACTCATAGCTCTCGGATTTAATCATGCTTAAGGCATCTTGCCCGCATGCCGCCTCCACAACATCAAACATATTATCAAAGCCGGATATCGCATGTTTAAGCAACATACGATCCGCTTCACTATCGTCTACAATCAGTACTTTCATTTAAAAAACCTTATATTTTGACAGGCTATGTATATAAGCGTTATCTTAAATAGTGATAAACACTCGACACCTACATAAATACAACCTAAGATTGCATATTAACTCTACGAAATAATCATAATACGGATTAGAATATGAAAGAAGTCCTGCTTGTTGACGATGAACTTGAAATCCAGATTTTGGTAGCTGATTTCCTGCGCAATTACGGGGTTAAAGTTGAGGCGTATGCGAATGGGCAACAAGCGGCCAAGCGTCTGCAAGTAAGAAGCTATGACCTAATCATCACCGATCTGCGAATGCCTGAAGAAGACGGCTTCAGCGTAATCTACAAAGCCCGCAATCAATGGCGAGATTCCGCCAAAACCCCTATCATCGTTATAACCGGCGCCACAAAAAGTGATAATTTTGATTTTTCTATTGAAAACCTGCCGAAGAATAATATCCAGGTGCTCAGAAAACCCTTCGAACTCGACGAGCTTCTGGCGATGGTCTGCACAGCCTTTGGCATAGACGTCGCGGACGCCGACAGCCTTCTTTCAGTCGAATGAAACAATCTTCAAATTGCTAAGCAACTTTCAAAATATCGCCGGATTTAAGGTCATCTGCATTCACATGCTTTAAAAAATCCTCGCCCCAATGATTAACATCAAATCTTCTGACAATCTTGGCCAGTCTTTCCATGCGCGTCTTCTTCTCATTTTCAGATGAGATTAAAGCTCTATGCAGCGACTCTGACATATCTCTTATGTCATAAGGGTTGACCAAAATAGCGCCGTGCATTTCCACCGCCGCGCCTGCAAATTCAGATAGAACAAGCGCGCCGCTAGTGCCGGAAGCCTCCTTCGCAATCACATATTCTTTCGCCACCAAATTAAGACCATCACGAAGCGGCGTAACCCATCCGACATCCGCGGCTTTATAATAGGCAATGACATCTTCAAACGGCACCATACGATTCACGAACTTAATCGGCGTCCAGTTATACGTGCCGTAACGCCCGTTAATAACGCCGACGTTATAGGCAATATCCTGCGTAATCTCTTCATAGATTTTCATATCTTTGGCAGGCGGCGTACAAACCATGATCAAGGTGACTTTTTCGTGCAGCTCCGGATGATCTTCCAAAAAGCGCTCATACCCTCTCAACTTTTGAATTGGCCCTTTCGTGTAATCAGTTCTCTCAATCGAAACAATGCATTTATTTTCGCCAATTTCATCCTTAATCTCCTGATAAAGCTGTCTCACCTTATCGCTCTTCACCAACGACTCAATATAAGACACGTTAATGCCCACCGGATGCGCACCAAGCCGCACCGTGTCCAAATCCGTAGACAGCGAAGTTGCATAACTATCCGCCCCTATGGCGCATCCATACGTCAGAAAGCGAGGCGAGGATTGCCTGCGCTCATTAATGTCCGTCCGGTAATTTGACTTCACTACGCTGGCAAAATTCTCGACATATTGCGGAATATGAAAGCCGATATAATCACACTGTAACAACGAATTTATAATCTCGCGCCGCCATGGAATCATGTTGAAAATATCCGCCGACGGAAACGGCGTGTGATGATAAAATGCAATTTTGACATCAGGGCGAAGCTGGCGCAAAAATCCCGGCACCATCCACAAATTATAATCATGAATCCAAACAACCGCCCCTTCAGCAGCCTCTTGTGCGGCTTTTTTTGCGAATATCTCGTTAACCTCAAGAAAATGTTCCCAATGTTTATGCTTAAACACAACGCGCTCATGAAAGGAATGAAGCAACAGCCAAAACGCTTCTTTTGAAAACACCTGATAGAAAATCTTAACGTCATACTCCGTTAAAGGAACGCGGCAAACCTGAAGATTGGCATACTTTTCCTTATCAACATCCACATGTTCTACGAAATTTTCCGGTGTGCGCGTGTCAGAAAGCGACCACGCAACCCAAGACCCCTTCTGCTCTTGACTAAAAAACCCCAAAAGCGTCGGTATAATGCCGTTCGGACTGGAATGCTTCTGCTTGACCATCTCGCCATTTTTTTCAACTTCTTGATACGGCAAGCGGTGATAAACCATCACCAAATCCGACTCCCCATAGGT
The DNA here is from genome assembly GCA_964350695.1 of uncultured Micavibrio sp. Lineage (GTDB taxonomy): Bacteria > Pseudomonadota > Alphaproteobacteria > Micavibrionales > Micavibrionaceae > TMED27. The sequence goes on along the minus strand of CAYGKM010000007.1, from coordinate 50,690 downwards.
ACTCGGTTCTATTTCAGGGTTCTTATCCGGCGCAATGCCGTAATGCTTCATGGCCTCTAAAATTCCGTCCGTACCGCGCGCCTTGGAAAAATAAACATGCTCAAAATCTTTCGCCGCGTCTTTCAATGGCTGCTCGGAATTTTGCAAAACCACGCCCTTAAAACCGGCTTCATACATACTGAAATCATTCATTGTATCACCGGCCACCAACACGCGCTCTTCGGGAATGCCTAAATGCGCCGCAAGCGCTTTAAGCGTAGAGCCTTTATTCACACCGCGCGGCAAAATATCGAGATAAATTTCATTGGAGTGTAGTACGTCACAATCACGGGTCTGTAATTCGGCAATCACAGCTTCGGGTTTCTGCGCAGGGTCCACATAATAGGACATGCGGCGTTCCTGCGGTTGGTCCTGTCGTTTAAGTCCCGCAAGCCCTGAAATATCAGCAATATCCCGAAGCGTCGCACTCCACCTGCTTGAAATATCATGTTGTATAGATTGAATAGGCTCCAGCGTATGACCGTCAATTACGCTCGCGCCAACATCGCCAATAATATAGTTGGGCGTAGGAATAAACACATCATCAAGGATAGGAAGAACAATTTCCGCGTTCCGGCCTGTGACAAATACGAGCAACACATTCGGGTTGTCGTTTAAAAAAGCGTAAAGCTTATCCGTTTGTCTATTTTCACTTTCTAAAAATGTTCCGTCCAAATCTGTGGCAAGAACATATATGTCATCGTTATCACGCTGTTTGATAACAAACTTCTCCCATATGTTATGTTTCTGGTACTTTAGTTAACAAAAATAGCACCAAAACGCAAATCACCGCCCAGAAGCACCGCTTATACTGGTGTTTTGCTAAAATTATGACGGGTTTTGGTTTTTAGACTAAGAATAGGGATGAAAACAGTAAGCTCGCCAAAACACTTACAAAGGACAAAACAATGCAAGAAGATATCCAGCCCATCGCTCAAAAATGCCTTGATGCCGCTTATGACGGTTCAATGAGTTTTCCTGAAATTGTGGCAACGCTCATGCAAAACGGATTTGAAAGTTATCACGTCGATTTTTTGCGCGGCAGCGCCACGTATTATCTGGTTGACGGTGACAATGTTGATCTGCCCCTTCCCCATGATGCCGGATCGGTAAGTAAGGATTTTAGCGCCGGACAATTGCAATCGGCCATCAAGGAAGCGCAACAGCAAGTCGAGGGTTATACCTATGAAGGCTTTTGTAAAAAGGTAATGCAAGCCGGATGCGCCGGATACATCGTTTCATTCCTTGGCAAACGCGCCGTTTATTTTGGCCGCACTGCCGAAACACATGTAGAGCACTTCCCACAATAATCATTTCCAGCCAGTCATTAAATATAGAAGAAGTGAACGCTGAACCCAGCGAATTTCACCCCTGTTTATTGCGCATATATCGGATGAATCGTTAACGGAGATTGGCTAAGTCATTGAAATAATTGGCGCCGTACGGGATTCGCATTTGGTAAACAAATAACTGATATTATTCAGCAATAAGTTTCTCAAAATCCAAGAAGCCCCCAATAAGGCCCCCATGTATTGCTATCAACGCTATTTTTATTCATGTTGCGTATTCACATCTTTGGCTTCGCAATTGGCGTAGTCTACTGCTTCATTGGAAAAATTAATTGCTTCATTTGCAAAACTTTGAGCCTCTTCCGCATAGTTTTTTAGTTTTCTTATGTAATCGTTTACTTCGTTAATATAGCTATCAATCTCCCACCTATCACAACCCTCACCATAAGCTTGCATACAATACGGAACATCAGGTTTCGCGTAAGAACCCGGCGCAGAAGGTTCCGTTTGATAAAAGGAAGGTTCGCTACAGAAAGCAAAGGCACTTCCTGCTCTACAAATTATGAGGGCCAATAAAAGCCAACCAAAAATATTATTTCGCATGGGGAAAGCCTCCCTTACAGTCATGAATTGTAAATAGTATCAACACCATATAAGCTCTTCTGGATTAATATTGAAAGCAAAAGATAGATTTTTATGCCGTTTCAAAAATACATAGAAGACGTTCAAAGAGAGCATCAATCAGGCATTGCCGCAGAACATGCGTATCGTCCTGCCCTTAAAGCATTAGTAGAGTCGGTTATGCCTGACGTGCAAGCTGTAAATGATCCCAAACATATCAAATGCGGCGCACCGGACTTTATTCTGCACAGGCGCAAAATTGACGTTGGCTATATTGAAGCCAAGGACGTAGACGCTGATTTATCCAAAACCGAAAAGACTGACCAGCTTAAACGCTATCTGGAATCCCTTGATAACCTTGTTTTGACTGATTATCTGGAATTTCGTTTTTATCTGCATGGTGAAAAAGTTGATGTTATCCGCATTGCGGAGATTGAAAACGGCCAGATCAAGCCCATTCCCGAAAATTATGACCGCTTGAAAACCCTGCTACTGGATTTTTCTGCCTTCCAAGGCCAGACAATTAAATCCGCCAAACAACTAGCAAAGATGATGGCGCACAAAGCCAAGCTGATGAAACACATCTTTTTCAATGTTGTGGATGACAAGGAACATGACAGCAGCCTGAAAGACCAGCTCAAAGCCTTCCAGAACGTTTTGATGCACGACATGACAGAAGAGCAGTTTGCCGATGTATATGCGCAGACAATCGCGTACGGTCTGTTTACGGCGCGTTTGCATGACAAAACCAAAGAAGATTTTTCCCGTAGCGAAGCCTTACTACTCATCCCCAAAAGCAACCCGTTTCTGCGCCAGCTTTTCAGCTATATCGCCGGATCAGAGCTTGATGAGCGCGTTGTCTGGATCGTGGATGCGCTGTGTGAGGTTTTCCTATTCTCCGACCTTGACGCAATCTTGAAGGATTTTGGCAGTGCCACGGGGCAGAACGACCCCATGCTGCATTTCTATGAAACATTTTTGACCGAATACGATAAAGAATTAAAGGAATTGTGTGGCGTTTGGTACACACCAGAATCCGTTGTGAATTTTATAGTTCGCGCCACAGATGAGGTGCTAAAAACTCACTTTAATTTGAAAGATGGGATTGCTGATACGAGCAAAATTAAAATTAAAACTGCCGCACAAGAAGCCGATAAGCGTACGAAAACTGGCCGCAAAATGTATGAAACGGAAGTTCATAAAGTTCAGCTTTTGGATGTTGCCACTGGAACGGGCACATTCTTAGCCGAAGCCGTAAAGCAGATTTATAAGCGGTATAAAGGACAGGAAGGTGTTTGGAGCAGTTACGTTGAAAATGACCTTCTGCCGCGCCTGCATGGCTTTGAATTGCTGATGGCCAGTTATGCCATGTGCCATATGAAAATCGACTTACTCTTACAGGAAACAGGCTACAAGCCAACAAAGACACCGCCGAGATTAAGTGTTTTTCTTACTAATAGTCTTGAAGAGCATCATGAAGACTCTTATCTACCATTTGCAAACTGGCTATCGCATGAGGCAAATGAAGCCACTCGTATAAAGCGCGATATGCCTATAATGGTAGCATTTGGCAATCCACCTTATAATGGTGAAAGTGCAAATAAAGGCGATTGGATTATGGGGCTAATGGATTCCTATAAACAAGAGCCGAGCGGAGGTAGGCTTAAAGAAAAAAATTCAAAATGGATCAATAATGACTACGCCAAGTTCATCCGCATGGGGGAGCATTTTATAGATAAAAATCAAGAAGGCGTATTAGCTTATATTACAAGTCATTCATACTTAGACGGCCCTATTTTTAGGGGGATGCGATACCATCTTCTAAAAACATTCAACGATATTTATATCATTGACCTTCATGGAAACCCTCAAAAGGAAAATGCACCTGATGGTAGTGCTGATCAGAACGTTTTTGATATTGTTGAAGGGGTTAGCATCATCATTGCCGTAAAACACTCCAAGAAGACTAATCAAAAAGATTTAGCTAATCTTCACCACGCTCATCTTTGGGGAAAACGACAGTCAAAATATGATTTTCTGTCTAAAAATACTTTGTCTTCTATTCTATTTGAAAAGTTGGATTATCAAGAGCCTTACTACTTTTTTGTACCAAAGAACTTTCAAGGTCAGGCTGCATACGAAGAGGGGTTCGTAGTTACTGAACTGTTTCCTGTTAATAATACAGGCGTGATAACAAAGAGAGATAACCTTTGTATTCAGCCAACTATAGAAAATTCATATGAAACAATTCAGGATTTTCTTACCCTTGATGAAGATGAAGTTAGAAAAAAATACAAAATCGCCAAAGATGTTCGTGACTGGAAATATGATTGGGCCAAGCAAGATATTGTAGATTCAGGAGCAGATAGAGATAAAATAATTCCTATCAATTATCGACCTTTTGATAAACAGTACATGTATTATACTGGAAAATCTAAAGGGCTTGTAGGCTGGCCTGTGCCTAAAATTACAGATCATTTTGTTAACAAGAAAAATATCGGCCTAATTACTTCAAGAATGACAAAAGGGGAAGTTTTTGCTCATGCTTTTTTAGCTGAAAATATGATTGAGGTAATTCACCTTTCTTCAAAAACATCTAACAACGCTTTTATTTTTCCGCTTTATCTATATCAAAGCGATATGGGACAAGAACAAAAAATCCCTAATCTGGATCAAAGAATATACGGTAAAATCAAAGAGATTATTCCTGATGTAACGCCTGAAACTTTGTTTGATTATATTTATGCGGTCTTACACAGTCCAACCTATCGAAAGCGCTATGTTGAGTTTTTGAAAATTGATTTTCCACGTATTACGTATCCGTCCGATCCTAAAATATTTAAGGCACTAGCTGAAAAGGGTACAGAGCTGCGCGGCTTGCACTTAATGGAAAGTGATGCGCTGGACAATCTCATCACCACCTATCCCGAAGCCGGAGATAACGAAGTTCAGACCATTGGAAAAAATAGCTATCGTGATGGCAAAGTTTGGATCAATGAAAGCCAGTATTTCGGCAACGTGCCGGAAACAGCATGGGGATTTTATATCGGCGGTTATCAACCTGCGCAAAAATGGCTAAAAGACCGTAAAGGCCGCACGCTATCCGTTGATGACATTATGCATTATCAGCGTATAATTGTAGCTCTATCTGAAACAGAAAAAATTATGAAAGAGATTGATGAAATTAACTTTTTGTCACAGGAGAAAAAATGACAAAAGAACCAGAAAAAGGGACTGAACTACCTAAATTCATACATAAGCCACACCCTGAAATTTTTATTGGCTTAGTGGCTCCTTTAGGAACAGACTTAGATACTGTTTGTGACCTGCTTTCAACGGCTCTTAAAGAAGTAAGTTACGAGCCAAAAATTATAAAATTAAGTGATGCTCTTAGAGAGACCAAAGATATACATGAGATTAAACTCAAAACTAAATATACAGATGAGTACTACGATAGCTTTATTAAGGCAGGCAATGCAATTAGAAGTAAAATGGAAAGGATGGATGCGTTAGCAGCTTTAGCAATTCCACAAATTCAGAATTGCCGTAAACAAGAAACTGGAAACCCTCACAAGTCTACGCCAAAAACTGCTTATATTCTTAGGTCTTTAAAAAACGAAAAAGAGATTGAAACCTTAAAAAGTGTTTACGGGCCTGCTTTTTTTCTAATCTCTATATACTCTCCAAAACAAACAAGAAGAGAAAATTTAGCCAGAAAAATTGCAGAGTCTAGAAGTAAACCTTCCAAAGCAAACGCTTTTATGGCTGATGCTGACAGATTAATTGAAACAGATTTATTAGAAGAATTTGAAGATTTTGGACAGGAGGTTAGTAAGGCATTTCCAAGGGCTGATTTATTTCTTGAGGTTGGACATTCAAAAACTAAAATTAAAGACAGCATTACACGATTTGTAAACTCTGCTTTCAACTATCCTTTTCATTCTCCTACAAAAGATGAGTTTGGTATGTTTATGGCCTTTAGCGCTGCATTACGCTCTGCCGATTTATCAAGACAAGTCGGGGCAGCAATAACCAATATTGAAGGTGACTTACTGACAATCGGCTGTAATGAAGTTCCTAAATATGGAGGCGGGCAATATTGGGAAGATGATATAGGAGATAAAGCGAGAGATTTTGAAATTGGAGAAGATAGTAGCGTCCGTTTGAAAAAAGAGGTTTTGGCTGAAACTATCTCTTATTTTCAAGAGGAAGACATTGGCCTTGTGACTGACACAAGAGAACCTCACGAAATAGCCGAAGAGCTACTGCATGGCAAACATAAACCAAAATTTGAGAACGCAGATATTACTGGCTTACTTGAATATGGAAGAATAATACATGCCGAGATGGCTACGATCAGTGAAGCAGCCAAAAGGGGAATATCCTTAAAAAATGCTACGTTGTATTGCACAACATTTCCATGTCACATGTGTGCTAGGCATATTATTTCGGCAGGCATTAAAAGAGTTGTGTATGTAGAGCCTTACCCTAAAAGCAAAGCAGAAGACCTATACAAAGATTCAATAGTGGTTGACCCTCCCCACAATCCTAAAGATAAAGTTATATTTGAACCTTTTGTAGGAATCTCTCCTTCTAGGTTCCATGACTTTTTTAAACATTCTAAAAGAAAGGAAAATAATGGGATTCCCAAAAAATGGTCAACAAAAACAGCTCAACCAAGAATTAAAATTTTCAATGATAATTATATCCATACCGAAAATGATTTAACTGATGTTGTAGGAATGACCATTGAAGATTTAAGAGCAAAAAAGTCAAAAAAATAAGAAATTACGAGTCAAGAGCGGAAAACTTGTGTATATTGGGGATAGATACTTTGCGTTCGCCTATAGAATCAGCGTAATTAAAATATCAAGTATATAACAATATCAGTCAATTAAGGGGTTCCACATGTCGCCAAATGGATGGTTAAATGCACAGTTAAGCGATTCTAGAGAAGCTGTTGAAGATTGGCCTGATTGGATGAAAGAGTCCTCACAAAGTCGGAGGTATGAGCAAGAAGTCAGAGCTGCTAATAGCCAATCCGATGCTTCCTCAAGAAACAATATAGAAAATGATTGTGAGAGTAGTTAATTACTTTTTAGTCCTTCCAATAAACGTAATGCCTTATCCAATTTCTCTTCTTCTGTATTAAACTTTGACAGTCCTTTAATCACTTCACCTTGCCTGTGAGGATCAATATTTCCATAGCTTGTAAATGTGGTTAGGACGTTTTCATGCCCAAGATTTTGTGACCATGCTTTAAGCTGTTCAGGGGTCTTACAGACTTTCTGCCCAAAGTCAGCCAGCGTGTTTCTGAATAAATGCGGGCTGTAATATTTAAGACCGGCTCTTGCGAACGCCTCTTTGAAAATCTTGCGGATGGGCGTGGCGTTTGACCAGTGAACAGACTCTATGCCTTGCACCTTAAAGGACTGGTTTTCGTCATGTCCAATCTTAGTTTGAGGGAAAACAGGATCATTTTGGCCATAGAGCATTTCTTCTTTCAGATATTTGATCCAATGCAGAACAATGTCCCGCAGCTCTTCACCCACCGGGAAGAAATAGGTTTCAATGCGCTTACTGAATTTGGTCTTAACCTCGTTCGGATCTTGCCGGACAAGCACAGGATCACGGCTTAAATCAATGTGTTTCAGAGACAGCGAAGCTATGGCGCTATCCCTCATTCCCGTTAAAATCGTAAAGGCCAGCAAAGCCCTGTCACGGCGCTCTATGTCCGTGGTATCCGGCATACAGGAAATGACTGTTTTAATCTGTTCAAGTGTCGGAAATTCCTTAAATCCGGGGGATTTGGCCATACGAATCTCCTTTTCGGACATATTGAAATATTCAATGTCAGGGATATGGACTCTTGATTTGTAACCCTTCTGATAGGCCAGCCATTTGAAAAACGCCTGCAAAGCATTGACCGTAGAAAGCATCGTAGATTTGCTTATCGGCTTGCCTGTTCGCTCTGCCTTCATATTGGCAAAGTGCTTTTTAAAAGCTATGGCCTGTTCTTTGTTAAACGTCTTGAAGTCCTTAAAGCCCGTATATTCTTCAAAGCGCAAAATGGCTTTGCGGATACCATCAATTGTGCTGTCCGCCTTTTGATCAGCCTCCTTCAAGAACAGAAAATAAGTCTGCTTGATACGCTCGTTTTGGGGGTGAAATTTGGGAGTCTTTTTCTTCATGTTTTTCATCCTCTTTCAAGTGACAATTAACGGTGGGGGTTTTACGGTCTGTTATGTGTTCTTTTGCTTGCGCCTCATTTGCAAAAATTTGTTCATATTCAGCCCGTTTTTTGACTGATCCCGCTCTAAAAACGGACGTGTCACAAGCCTCACATTTGCCGTGAATATTCAGCTTTGTTTCATTGCGGATTATGAAATTTATAGACCCGGACTTGGCCTTGCGGGGAACGCGGCATTTACAGCAAAAAAACTCATTGTCTTTGCATTTATGTTTGCGTCCGGCCTGCCTTTTGTTCAGGAAAGCAATAAGATCACTACCGTGGATCATAAAAGGCTTTTGCTCGTCTATTTTGGGCAAGCCTTCTTTCAGCCAATTTCTGACTGCGTTCTTATGCACCTCAAGACATTCTGAAATTTCCTGCAAGCGATAGGAATAATCACGTTTGATCCGGCGCGTGTTATAAGTGCGCTTTTTCCTAGCCATTGAGGGCGTCTATCAATCCACGAATATCTTCAACCCGCCATGCAGAGATTTTGGGGCCGAGCTTGACAGGTTGCGGAAAGCGTCCGTCTTTTATGCCTGCCCACCATGTGGACTTTGAAACGGGGAAGACTTTTAAAACTTCCGGCAGTCTGACAAAGCCGGTTTCGGGAAGTATTTGATTGTTCATTTTGAATTACCTTCGTTTTGTTAAACACAAGACAATCCAACCATGTTTGATATGGGCTTCGGAACGTTGAAAGGGTTTTATCAATTAGGGAATCAGGGGTCTGACCCATTAAAATTTACATTATTTTTCAATCTGTTAATGGGTTAGTCCCTTTGGGCTATTTTTTCTTATTCCAAGACGTGTTTCCACCCTTTTTATCTTCCGGCCTCCTAATTAACGTGGCCATATATTTGATGAGAATGTCTGATTTTCCTTCCAGACTAGGGGGCCAATTTTCGTTTAACCAACTTATAATCTCATCCATATTGGCTCGTTTATCAGGTGTAAGATTTAGAGCTTTTACGGCTTTAAGCATAAGCTCAAGGTAGGCGGGTATATAAGAATCCGGCGCTTGCCCTTCTTCTATTGAAGGAATTTCTTGAACGGGCTTATCTGCCAGATAGTTTTCAAAATGTTCCTTATTCACAAAAAGAAAACGTCCATCTTCCTTGCTGGTATGAAAACCATCGCTGTAAGGAATGAAGCCGCGTATGAAGTCTTTTGTAGGCTGACGGCCTTTTAAATAATCTCGATCTATTGGTTCTTTTTTGCCGCCATAACTACTAATAGTGAAAACTTCAATATCGGGGTTTGTTACTAAAACTTCTATCAAACGGCGTATTCCCTCGCCAACTTTTTGTTGGCCCGCCTCTTCACCAAAAAGCTTTTCGTTTAGCAATAACGTGGCCTCACGTATCCACACGCCTTCGGGACATGTAATGCCATCCGGTTTCAGGGGCTTGCGTTCTTTTATTTCTTTCTTTGGCTCTAATACACCCAGAGATTTTTGCAATTGCTCCTTATTAAGATAAACAAAATCTGATTTTCCAGAGATTGTTTTGTGTCCGTCCTCTCCTCTTTCGTGGATTATACCTTCATCTAAAATATCCAGCGCATGGCTAGACAGCCACATATTGCTTGGAATATCGCTTTTATTGCCCTGATCATCCAATGTAAAAGCCTCAATTGTGGATTGATTAAGCCAACTACTTAATTGGCTATAAATATTTTGTTTACGAATAAACGCCTCTTTTTCTTCCTCTGGCCTATTGGTAAAATCCGCAGCTTTGTTTTTATCGGAAAAATTATAAGCCCTATAAAGATTATCTTCTGGCTTCCATCGCTCTATTTCTTCTAAATTTCGGGCATACCAGTCTTGGGAATCCCATGCAGTGCCATAAAAATGCTGCCCACACACATCAAGCGCATCGGCTAGCGAAATAATATTACTGGCATGGTGAGGTTTAGGGCGTTTGCGAAACGCCCATTCATAAGGCCATACATATTCTGAAATGTCTTCGCCCTGTTCATGAGCAAGCTTTAGTGCATCAATAAATTTTTGACGAGTTTCCTGATCTTTTTTGATTTGCTCGTCTATATGTGCCGTATTAAAGAGGCCGCCACTCAACAAATCAGCAATTGCAGGGTCTTTTTTATGTGATTCAGCCATAAGCCAGTATTAGGCTTTTTCACGAAATTTGCCAACTATTACAGTCCAATTCTATGAAATATTATCCAGAAAAGCAGAAATTTATGCGGCTGATCGTTTTCTTGCGTTATTGGCGGCCGATTTAACAGCTTTAATTAAAGCCAAAGCAGTGCTTTCCTCATAAGTCAGTGCCCCATACTCGTAAGAGTAGCGCCACTTTTCAAAAGCATCGCTTATTTTATGGATTTGTTGTTCCAATACGTCAGTAATCGGCTGTTTACCTTTATCTTGAGGGATATATAACGGAAATTTGTCCATGGCATAAAACGCAACAAGTTCCTGTATGGCAGGATAGTTTCTAATTTTTTGCTGAGATTCTGGTGGCAGTTGCCTGAAAAGTTCTAGGATATTGTGAACACGTGGTGCTTTTCCGAGGCGGCAGAACCTATTGTGTCTAGTCTTCGAAGAACAGGTAGGCTGCCTGGAAATTATATGAGGAAAGCAGAAGCGCGCGCCGCTGGTCTAACCACTCCCAAAAAAGTTGAAACCGTTGGCAAGAGAATTGGTGGAGATAGATATTATGATGATCTTGGCCACTTGCCTAAAAAGCCTGGTCGTGAGCGGTACGAAGCGGACGTGAAAATGAACACCAGATGCGCGCCATACCCATGCCTTTCAATCGGCTCAAGATGCGGGATGTCAGCCGCGAACTTTTTATTGAGCATGGATGGGATGTTCCGCGCGGCCTGATCAACGCGCAGGAGCGAAATCCGCTCAACTACACGCTTGAACAATACCAGCAGGCCAAGCGCGCGGGTCTTCGTGCCAGCGCGGCGGTCGGCCACCTTGTAGGAACGGACAAGGGCTTCGAAGTCCTGCCGAGACGCTGGGTCGTCGAGCGTACCTTCGGATGGCTCGGTCGTTCACGCCGCCTCGCCAAGGACTGGGAAACCCACCTCGAAAGCGCCATCGCCTGGCTCTTCATCGCCCATATCCGTATCGCAACGCGACGACTCGCAAGAGCCTGATTTTATTGATGAACGTTTTGATTCAGACTCTGAGCGCGGGGTTTTCATAAATAAGTCTGGAGACTGTCCTGAAAACGAAAAGACTTCTCATTCGGTATGGATACTGCTAATTTCATTAAGAACTGACAAGATTTATAAAAAGACAATGCATAATGATTTATCGGGTTATCGCTGTTAGCTTATTCTTTCTACTCACTATGAGTATTTTGACGCCATCGGCCTATGCCAATTGCGGCAGCTCAAGCGCACCTGGTCGGATGGCATGTAACCTAACTGAAACCTTCAGTGAGAAAGCGCGTCGTGCGGATGTAGTAAATTACAACCAAGCCGCTCGCGCTTCTCAAGACGCAGCTAGAGAAAATGCACGGCGCTCTGCCCAAATTCTAGATACTCAAAAGCGCCAGAACCACGACGCAGTGCAACGCCTTTCGCAAGAAAGGCAAGCTCAGCAACGACGCGCTGCTCGCCAAGCTAGTGAACAACGCGCTCAACAAGAAGCTACACGGGCACAACAGACGGCCGCCATCAACCAAAGATCAAATGCAGCGACTGTAGCCGATACAACTCAGCTGCGCTCCGCAAATACACAAAGCCTACCTCAACAACAGCGGCTTGAATTAGGTGCTGCAATTCGCAGAACGGATGAGCAAGCTGCATCTAATAGGGCTTTTCAGGAACGACAGGCCGCAAACGCACGGTGGCAAGAGCAACAACGCATAGATCGAAATCGATTTGAGGTGAGCACACGCCCTCCAAACGCCGCCTGTACACAAGCTGGGCAATGTGGATTAAATTTGGCGTCTTCAAAGAAGACAAACCACATTCTTAATGGCGATAGTACTGGAGGAGGTCATCTGGCTGGCACCGGAAAAGCAGGCAAATCCGAATTTCCTCAGAACTGGACGCCTGATGATGTAATGAACAATGCTTCTGACATCGCCACAATGCCCAAACCCAGTGGCGGAAGAGTTATACAAGCTGACGGGCGATTTAGGTCTACCCATAACGTAAATGGCGTTGATCAAGTCGTCGTTGATGACGGCGCTGACCTTGTAACATCCTTCCCTCGCAACCTTCCTAGGAATCCAAAATGACCAAATGCGTTAATCGTGTACATGAAATTCAAGATGAGATTATGCGTGACGGTATTAAGCTATGCACATTACTTCACGGGACTTTGGACGAGGAGAATATAAGTTTTCTTCGCGAGTATTTTGAAGCCAATGAATACGGTGTTGCAATTCATCTCGCTGATGGAATTGAAGCTCAAAAGTCTGTTATCTGGTCTAAATGCCAAAAAGAGTTGTTAAATGACATCAAGAGGAAAATGGCTCTCCTAAGTGCAGAATTCCCTGACTAGGTGAACTTACACGTTGATGTATTTAAGCTCGGTCAAATGAACTATTTATTTCTCGCGCGTGAGCGAGAAGAGCTAGTGATAAACCCTCCAGCAGCACCAAGCGGGGCAAACTTAGTCCCCAAGAAAATCGTAGTCTTGAGCGCTGCCTGACACTGCAAGCGTTCGTATCTGGTAAGGCGCTGGATTGCAGATGTCTAACTTGGTTGGGATCACTAATTTGGTGAATACAAACAGGCTCGCAAGGCTCAGTGCAATTATTGTCCATTTTGGCATCTAAATACTCCCCTCTTTAGTCACGAGCAATCGCTCTCCCAGTCAGGTCGAGCTTGGTTTCCTTTACCATTATATCCGAACTGTTCTTGAGGTCGATTGTAATAGTAGCCTCCAATCGCGCCATCTTGAAATTCAGCAAACATGTAGTGGCTAAGAACATGCTCTTCCGAATTATCCAAACGCAACGCACTTGGCATAGAGTTATGCAACTTAACGTCTTCCTCGTTGCTGTCTCGGGCCTTTAGAACAACATACAACTCTTTAATGTAAAGCTCTAACGCAAATGCTAGGCATACAACACTTGGGGTTGATACAGGCAACGCCCCAAAAGCTGTTTCGCTCACTAATGGTTTTCCAGATAGCTTTTCTAACTTGCCCATCATGACTTCGTCACTTTCCCTCAACACACGATAGGCATTAAAAAAATCATCCGCTTGCATTTTTATTTCATAAGACATTTTTATTGCACTAGACATTTATGCTCTCTTTTTCTTGCCAAAGTCGCCAGTAAGGACTTTACCGCCTCGCGCAATATTATCCAGATAGTCCGCCCATTCTTGCATCATCTTGATACGTTCGGGCAAGAATTTAGCGCGATCATAGGCTCTGGCCACATCACCACGCTTAGCATGGGCAAGTTGTGCGTCCGGCACTTCATGACGGTAATGAAGCTTTTCCATGATTGTACTCATGGCGAGCGCCCTAAACCCATGCCCTGTCATCTTCCCTCTATATCCCATGCGCCCCAAAGCCATAAGGATCGTATTGTTGCTCATGGTTTTGTTTCTGTCTCCACGGCTTGGAAAAACGTAAACAGGGTGATTGTGTAATTCGCGTAACTCTTGCAAAATCTCAATTGATTGGTTTGAAAGCGGTACAATATGCTCTTTGTCCATCTTCATGCGTTCGGCAGGAACAAGCCATTGTTTTTGCTCTAAATCAAATTCACTCCACTTTGCTCCAATCATCTCACCTGTTCTTACAAAGGTGAGCATCATAAAGTTTACAGCCAGATAGGTTTGACGGTTCAGCTTGGCCTTGTGATTGCGAAGGTCAGAAATAAACTCCGGTAAGTCTTTGGCCTCAATCGCGGCAAAATGGCTTTTTGGCTTAGCTTTGACCATACCTTTTAAATCTTCTGCAATGTTGTTTTCGGCACGGCCTGTGACAATTGCATAGCGGTAAATATGGACACTCATTTGGATAATCCGCTTGGCTAGCTCATGCGCCCCGCGCTCTTTGACTGATTGCGCCAAATCTAAAAGCATCTTATGTGTGATGATCTTAATTGAATATTTGCCAATCTCTGGAAATACATCACGTTCTAGGCGGTCTATAACCGTTTTGGTGTTCACCTCTGACCATTCATGGCTTTTATGTTCGTGCCATTCCCGCGCTATGGCCTCAAAGGTATTGGCCTGCTCTTTGACCTTTTCTTGCTTTATTTCCTGCTTAACGGCGGAAGGATCATGTCCATTGGCCAAGAGCTTTTTGGCTTCGTCCCTATGTTCTCTGGCATCCGCCAAGCTGATCGTAGGGTATTCGCCAATGCAGAGCTTCTTCTCTTTGCCCAGATAACGATATTTCAAGCGCCATAGCTTGCTATTTGGGGGCTTCACTTCCAGATAAAGGCCCCCACCATCAAACAGCTTATAGGCTTTGTCTTTGGGCTTTGCGGCTTCAATTGCTTTGGCGCTTAAGTTCATTTTGGGGGCCTCCTCAATTCGGCTCTTTTTAAAAGCCCCCTTTAAGGCCCCCATATTTCTTGGATAACATAGGACTATATCGGGTTGCTTGAAGTTGAATATACCCCAAAACCCTTACTGAGTCTATGTTTTTTGGATTGTATCGGATTATAAAATGTGAGTAATTGGCGTCCCGTACGGGATTCGAACCCGTGTTGCCGCCGTGAAAGGGCGGTGTCCTAGGCCTCTAGACGAACGGGACGCAAGAGAAATGCCTTAAAGACTGACGCTTTATAAAGGATAATATCCTATCAAATCAAGCATTTCTTTTTATGATAACCTGTTTTTTTAAAACGCAGCCTTTAGACGAATAAATTAAACCGGATTAGCAAAGATATTGAGCCAACCGCACAATACTCCGGCAGTAATAAACCCGATCTCAAAAAACGCGTTTTAACAGCAAAATCATATATAAATGTTTGAAAATAAGAAAAAATGACTGTGCTTAAGGTCTGTCGCTAAATATTATCTGGTTTTTAAACGTCTAAATTAACTAAAGGGTGCCATCTTTGATTTTTAAATCATAGAAATTGGCGAGCGCCTCTTTAATTCTGAGTTTGATTTTTCGCTTAGACGAAACTCTCTGTTTCGCCGCGCCTGTTTGATCCGGAACATCCTGCTCTATTTCTATGTCCATATCCCCTGAGAAAATATTAGACGTCGGGGTGGTAGGGTTAAACAAGTTGAAACTCTCATTTTGCTGCGCGACATTACCCGCAAAATTTTGTTCCACGGTTGATGGAATTATAGAAGGGTCGGCTATTGCTTCGAGAATTTGCAGGGTTCCGGGCGTGTAGCTAAAGTTGTAGTTGTTATCAATCCCGCCAAAAATTGTGATTGGATATGTGCCAAGCCCGCTTGCCGGTGTTGCAAGCGTTGATGCCGCGGCGGGCGTATCAATGACAGCAACTGTCTCACCCAGCTTAAACCCGCTATAGCTGATATTGAAAACCGGATTGGGCTCGCCTTCTGTACGCGTGAGCACCGAAGGCAGCAAGCTTGCATTAAGCGTGGCTTTATCGACCGTTAAATCACCCGTATTAAACGAATATTGATACCCCAGAGCGTTGCTGAGCGTTCCCACTGCGCCACTTAACCCGTTCACATAGGTGCCGGCATTATCTCCGACAGTATAACCGCTGAAGGTGGCCGCACCGCTTTGACCAATATTTGCAATTGTATCACTGGCAACAAGGCCAGTGTTATACGTCAACGAGCCGCCCGCATAGGCGTCTCCATATTCAACATTATCGTCATCAACATCATATGTAATGGTCGGTGCGGTGACGCGTGAGAATATAAAGCGATTACCCGCGCCTATTGTTGCCGGTGCGTTGCCCGCAAATGTTTTGTTATAATCCGATGCATCGGGAAGCAGCGCATTACGGGTATTATCCGCGGGATCAGTTGAATAGACAAGCCAGCGTCCGTTTGCTGCGCTCAAAGCACCTGCACCTACCGTATTGATAAAATCATTGCCTGATGCCAGAACAAGTGCGTTTCCTATATCGGTTGCGGTTACAATACCATTCACTGTGATATCGCTTGCAGCGCCTGTTGTGCGCAGGTTTACGCTGCTCCCGCTGACGCTGCCCAGATTTAACGCGCTGGTTTGCGCGATATTAATATCGCCGCCCGCAGAAAGACTTACAAGCCCGCCGCTTAGCGCCTCAAGATTTGTTGTATCCAAGATGATATCACCAGCGCCGCCGGCAGATAATGTAATATTTCCTCCTGCGGCTGTGCGGGTTGCACGAATTGTTCCGGCGGAAAGATCGGTGATTGAGCCGTTTGTCGCAGTCATACTGATTGATCGATCAGCGGTCAGGTTCAGTGTGTCACCTTTTAAATCAAATGTGATGGCATTATTAGCAACCAGCGCGATATCAGCAGTGGCGGAGAGCCTCTCAAGATAATCGGTTGTAAACACGCCAAATCCATCGCTGGCTGTGGCTTGCGCCACTTCTGTGCCGCCTGTGCCCGGCCCTGTGAGGGCGATCCCGAATTTGGTCGATTGATATTGGTCAATCAATGCACGATCAGTTTCATTCAAATACCGGTCATAAAAAATCGCTTGGCCAAAAGTGGAGACTGTATTTACGGGCGTAAATACATTGTTCATTTCGTCTCTTAAGCTCGAGTCTGAGGCGCCGAAGTTAATCGCGCCTGTATGGCTCAAGAAATCAGCGCCCACCCCCAAAGCTGTACCGCTCATAACCTCGCCATTGACCTGCACCGTAAAATCGTTCGTGGTCGCATCAAAAACCGATGTCATAGTATATGATTTGTTGGGGTCTACGGCGAATTGACGCGAGGTTAATTGCGCGCCCGTATTGTTGTAGAACACAACATTCAATATACCGCTTTCAATATAAGCAAGGTAAGAGTTAGTGCCGCCGCCCTCTTTATATATGATTTGTTCGCTTGTGACGTCGGCGTCTGTTTTGAAGGTTATAGTCCGCCCCATAGCACCGCGTGCGCCATCATTGATGTCTGTTGTGTTCGCAACAATATATCGTTGGTTGTTGTTAACGATCACGCCATCGACGGTGCCAAAAGCATTTGAAGCGACATTAGCTTCAAACGTGTCTATCGTAAGCTTATTCCCTGATCCTGATTGATCGGCAATCTCGCTGCTTGATGCATTTGCTTTGTTAAAATATTTTAAAGAGCCGGTGATCGTGCCGTTAAAGTTAGCCGTATTGGCCCCCGAAACAACAGAGTTTGATATTGCTCCAACCCTACCATTATCAGTCCCCGCCCATTGAGTGAAGTTGGATGTTGCTGTGTTGCGGCCAATCTCAACATTGTTCCAAAATGCGATAATCGTGTTACCAGCAACATCAATCTCCCATGATAAAGTACCTGCCCCTGTGGGGGCACTTCCCGGGGCTATTTCAAGATGCGCTGATGTTGTGTTTATAAATGAACTGCCCGTTCCTGCATGAAAGACCAATGTGCCATCCGCCAAAAACCCAACCCAAACACCCTGCCCTGTGCCGCCTTGCTCATAAATCGTGCCTGCGGGGCTTCCGGGGATCGTAACATCCAACCTGAAATGCGCATTTGCATTACGCGTTACCGAACCGGATGCCACGGTCGCGCCATTTGCAAAGCTTCCATTGGGTGTATTTATATCATAATGATTCAAACGTTGCGCCGAGTCTGAAAAATCTGCATTTAAAACCTGACTATTCGTAAGATCGACACTGCCATCCGTAGATTGAAAGTTTTCATCGACATTGCCATAGATTGTAATATTTGCGGGGTCGAGCAAATATGTGCCTTTATCATATCCATCCGCACGCGCCGTTAAGTCTGCATAGCCTTGAGCTTTAAGGTTTTTCTTGCCCGACGTTTCTAAAAATCCGCCATCACCGCCTTCCGCGCCGCCGCGCGCGACAACCAAACCGCTGAATTCTGTAGTATCGTCTGACCAAATAATCGTGCGTCCACCATCGCCGTTTTCAACCGCGTCATTCACAATCAGCGCGCCCTTTGCAACGCTCACGGTTGTTGCAGTTTGAGTGTCGCCCTGACCTAAGTAATCGCCGCCGATTTTAATACTGCCTCCTGCGCGGCTATCTTGGGCCAAAAACGCCTCTTCTGATCGAACCTGTTTGGTGTCCGTAAGGCTCGCGCTTCCCGCGTTATCTCTCGCTGGCGATGCTGCTGCACTATGGCCGGAAACATCAATGAATGCGGTTTCGGTGAGTTCAATATGGTCGCCGAGAATTTCAATTTTCCCGCCTTTTTCGCCGCTATCACGCCCAGAAGCATCAAGCGTGCCTCTCACTGATACATAACTTGCGCCTGATTTGTCGGTTTTATTCGCGCCGCTTGCACCAATCAATATCCGTCCGCCTTGATTTGAGACGCTGCGCGCATCAAGCGTCCCATCTGAAACTATGAGAGCATTTACCGTGTCGCGCGCCGCTGCGGCGGTCATGGCGATTGTTCCGCCTTGCGCGCTCAAAATTCCTGTATTGCCAACAATTTGCGATTTTAAATTTTCATCCTCAACACGCACTTTTAAAAGGCCGTCACCATAAAAATCGAGTGTGACGGCGTCGCCCGACGATAACTGAACGCGCCCCGTTTTGGCCTGAATGACCCCGTTATTCAATACATTCGGCGCGACAAGCCCGACCAAGCCAGCCTCTTTGGCGGTTATCAGGCCCTTATTGATGATCGCCGCTTTCGGATTTCCTGTTTTGTTGAAATCATTTCCGCCTTGCATGAAATCTTGAGTATCGATATTCGCGCTCGTGGCAACAATTCCGTTTACATCCACGCGGGAGTCTTGGCCGAAAAACACACCGTTGGGGTTTACGAGAATGATATTTCCATTAGCCGAGAGCTTGCCGAGTATTTGCGAAGGATCTGCGCTGTTAACACGGTTAAGAGCCGTTGCAGAAGAAGAAGGTTGATGAAATTGCGTATGCTCGTCGACATCAATATCAAAGCTTCGCCAGTCAATAACCGTGCGATCTGTATGTTGATGCACATCCAGCTTTTTTCCGGCTTCTGAAATTGTAGCTTCGCCGCCCACAACTACGCCGCCTTCCGGATTTGCGAAAACGGCTGGTATGGCGCTTGCAAAGACAGTAAAAAAGGTCAATGCTGATGTTGTTAACAATCTATACTTCACGTGTTAAAATGCCTTATTTATGAATTACTTATATCACTATTGTAACAAAAATACGGCTTATTCGCATTAACTATATTGAGGCCTAATAAATTGAGGTTAGCGCTAAAAATTCTTATTTTATTTGTGTTTGTGCCATTTTGCGCAATGAATGCGCATGCCCAGAGCGTACCAAGCTCCGCGGATAGCAGCCGCGTATTATCCGAGCAAGTGCCTGAATTTAAGGAAGAAACCGCCATCCCTACGCCCGAGGGCGAGGCCCAATATGAAAGCGCGGCCCCTGAAGGCGCCGCAGGCGTTATTTTCCCTTTAAAATTTATCGAAATCAACGGTATGAGCGTATTTGAAGCGGCTGAATTTGAAAGCCAATATGTGCCTTTATACGGGTCAGATGTCCCTCTTTCTATTTTATGGGATATCGCGAATGCCATCACAACAAAGTATAGAAACGAGGGCTATTTTCTATCGCGGGCTTATGTTCCCGAGCAAGCGGTTGATGATGGCCACGCAGAAATAAAAGTTATTGAAGGCTATATTGCTTCGGTTGTTATTGACGGCGAGAACCCCGATCCCCTAGCGCTTAAAATCACAAAGGATTTAGGCCAAAAAAAACCCCTTCTTGCAGATGAGTTAGAAAGCGTGCTTTTACGGCTGAATGATCTTTACGGGTTGGAATATGAAGCGGTTTTGGGGAAATCTGAAGATGGAGAAGACGGCACAACCGAGCTTACACTTGTTCCCAGAGAAGAGCTTAGCCGCGGATTTTTAGGAATTAACAATTACGGCTCGCGCTTTACCGGCCCTTTGCGATCTAATATTGCACTTGAGCATTCCTTCAGCCCCCATCACAAAACCTCTGTCACGGGGCTTGCCAGTCTACCGAACGGGAATGAGCTATGGCTTTTGGGCGCAGGGCATAAAGTCCAAGTATCGCCATCTCTGGAGCTCGGGCTATCCGTGTCTAGAACCAATTCCGCACCGGGCTTTACCCTGAAATCCAATGATATTCAAAGCGATTCTGCGCAATGGAGCGCCGATGTAACGTGGACGCCCGTGCGTCAAAGGTTCAAGACTTTAAAATTATCTCTGATGCTGGACGGCCTTAACAGCAATACCGACATATTAGGCACGGCCCTGACCAGAGATAAGGTCAGAGTAGCACGGGCAGGCGTAATCTATGATTTTCAGGATCGGTTTTTAGGGGCCAATACCATTGATCTTAAGCTTTCAAAAGGCCTTAACATTTTAGGTTCCAGTGATAAGAATGACATTAATCTGTCTCGCCAGGGAGCAACGCCAGATTTCACGAAGCTACAGGCGTCCTATGGTCGTCAATCCTATATTGCAGATGCGGTGGTTCTGAAAACTTCTATGCAGGCGCAATGGGCATCAAAGTCTCTTTTTTCATCGGAAGAGTTCGGGTTTGGCGGCATCAGCATGGGTCGTGCCTATGATTTTTCTGAAATCACGGGTGATCACGGCATTTCTGCCTCGGCGGAGCTTCAATATGTAGGGATTAAGCCTGTGCATAGTCTTAAGGTGAACCCTTTTGTTTTTTATGATATCGGAAAAGTATGGAACGAGGAGCGCGCTTCGATAAAGAGCGTTTCCGCGGCTTCGGCAGGTTTTGGGGCAAGGGCTTTCAGTGAGAAAGGGTTTACGCTTGATACGACGGTTGCGTTTCCATTGACTAAATCCGTTGATAACCCGCTTTACGGGAATGGTAAAAACCCTGTTTATCGGATGGGTCTCAATTACGCATTTGATTTTGGCGGCTCGCGGACTTCCAACACGCGGCAAAATGGCCGGTAGAGAAAACAGGCTATATTTGGGCTAAAAATGGGTTTCTCTGCGCGTGTCGAAATAGCGCAAGACGGCAAAGCGCCAACACAGCGGTGCTTCGCGACATAAATTCTCAAAACGTGTCAAAGGAAATAAAAATGGCTGGGGTACCTGGATTCGAACCAGGGATACCGATACCAAAAACCGGTGCCTTACCGCTTGGCCATACCCCAACATTTTAAAGTGATGTTTAACGTGAACGGTACACGAACTTAATAATAAGCACACCACTTGCTGAATTAGGATGTTTTATAAAGCCATGTCCGATAAGAGTAAATACAAAAATAAAGTTTTTATACCAAGCTTTAAAGACTGTTCAGCAACTTCAACATCACCCCGCGCTCTTGCCGCCCTCTCTGTTTAAAGGCATCCCCCGAAACTGCGCCCTCACCACTCAAAGCCTGATTGTCAGAAAATTATGTATGGAAGAAAAATGGTGCCCTCACACGGACTCGAACCGCGGACCTGATGATTACAAATCAACTGCTCTACCAACTGAGCTATAAGGGCATACCAAGACGTTCAATCTCTTATGATTAAAAGATTGAGCATGCTTTTAACAAAAAAAAATGCACTTGCAAATATTTTTCGTCAAAATATGTCGATTATTCGATTTCTTTGCCTACAGAGTTGGAGCGGTCCTGTTTTTTCTGCTATCATAATAAAGGTTTTCAAACACTAAAGGCTAAGAATGGCAGGCGGTCAACAGGCTGAAAATACGTTACACGAGAACGCAATCGGATGGATGATCATGGGGGTTATCCTGATGATCCTCGTATGGCTGTTCTGGAAATATCAAGCCCCCGTCGTCCGCGAAGGCGTGGCGTGGATTCGCTTAAGCGAAATGTGGGTGATCTCTTGGTTTATCCAGCTCGGCAATATGGTCGGAATATGGGGAGATCAAGGCTACACGGTCATCTATAAAGGCACGGAAATATCATGGATGGAATGGTATGAAAAGGTGCGCGAATGGCCGAAAGACCGCTTAAACTATGACCACCTGATGCTGATCAATGCCCTGTCAATGCAACCCTTACGGCTCTTCTTGTTCATCGTCACTATGCTCGGCGCGCTATGGTGTATCTTCAAAGGTCCGCTTACTCATTACAGAAGCAGCCTCGGTCTTGAAGGATTCATCCATAGACAGGCGCACAACTTCCCCGTTATTGCGCCATTCGTTGACTTCAACCCCGGCACACAAGCCCCCCGCCCGCCCGGTTCGCCCGTTCCTGCAGAACTTCCAAGCTTTGCCGAAGCTTTAGGGCCGGAAGAATGGCTGGCTTACACCAACAACACCGCGCCCGATGGCAGCATAGACGAGGTTGTCGCCCGAAAAGCCTTCACCCGCCAGCTCGGCGGACGGTGGAAAGGGCCTATGGCGCTCGAGCCCTATCAACAAATTCTACTGGCCTCTTTTTGTTTGAAAGCCGCAAGAAAACGCGGCGAAGCCGATGCAATGCTCGGGCGCATGGCACTGTGCTGGACGTTTAAGGGCGGTTTAAAACTCAATCGCGACCGCAAACTTATCGGCGAAGCGCGCAAAGTGCTCAAGAGCAAAGACCTCGCCGCTGAAACGCTTGCGAAATGCAACCAGCATGCTTTCGTAACAACCGCGCTCTTACGCGGCCTCACAACCGCTCGCGAAGAGGGCGGCGTTTTAGCGTCATCCGCCTTTGTTTGGCTACGCGGCCATGACAGAACGCTGTGGTATCCGCTCAACAATTTGGGCCGCCAGAGCTACCACATGGAGGCCATCGGTGCGATATCACACTTTAAGGCCGAGCGCCTTACGCAGCGCCCGATCCCCATCCCGAAAGTAGATTTCGCGATTGAAACGCTGAGCAGCTATATGAAATCAAGGAAAGCACGCCCCATTCCGCAACTCGATTACAGCCAGTCTTCAAAACGCGGCGTGAAAAAAGCAATATAGATAAAGAAATTCAGAAAGGTTTGAAAAATGATAAAAAGTAAAAAGCACAATAAGAGCGCATCCGAGAGCACAGCCCGCGTAGTCGACGGCAAACTCATCCTCTCGCTTCCCGGTGCGCAAACCCCCGTGGTCTGGCAAATGGATCTCGACCAGGCCAAAGCGTCTGCTTTGGAAGTGCGCTCCGATGACAAAAAAGGTTTATATACGCTGTCTTTGAAAACCCCGCGCGGCGCGGCAGATGATATCGCTGATTTCACGAGCAAAGATGAGGCCGTTGACGGACTTCTCGCCGCCTCTGCCGCGCTCGAAAACGCGCATGGTCAAATCAGACCATCAGGCGGAGTAAATATGACGCCCAGTAATTCAAATGCGCCGCAAGCCCAGCCGAAAAAGTCAGGGGGCTGGAAAAAATGGCTTCTCGCCCTCGTGGTGCTGATTGGGCTTTGGTTCTTATTCACCTTGAGCGCCACAATCCTGCCCCAAGCCCCCGGCACGTATACAGGTGCGTCCACAGAACAAGCCGCGGAATCCGCGCAAAGCGCCCGTGAATCGCAAGGCGTGCCCGTTTCCGCAGATGACTTTTTGAGACAATAAGGACTTTTAAGAATGCACACTAATTGTTTCATTTTACTTTTGCAGCAGGCGCCAGCGGTGACGGGGCGTAGTTTCTCTACGCAAGTCGCGCAGCACCGCCCTGCAAAGGGAATAGGGGACAATTAAATGGTTTTAGACCAGAGGAAATACGAGCATAAACACGAAACCGTCCTTCGGGACGTCCGCCCCCTATGGACGCGCCTTGGCGACACATTCGCAAAACAAAGCTATTCAACCTCCATCTTCGTCATTGCCGCCATGATGATCATGACGAATGACTGGGTGCTGGCCTTTGCAGATGTCCTGATGGTGTTCTTACTATTATTCTTCTGGTGGCTGACCTCGCGGAATAAAGCCCTCGCCTTCAAAATGCCGCTTGGCGCGCCCTTCCCCGACCCCAATAACGGCCGCAACGGTAAACCCGGTAAGGCAGAAGGCATCCTTTATCTCGGCAATGTTGAAAAGACCAAAGAAGAAGTCTGGTTTACAAACTCGGATGCGCGGACACACCTTCTTTATCTCGGAACAACCGGTGCAGGTAAAACGGAAGGGCTGAAATCTATGGTCACAAACGCACTGAGCTGGGGTTCGGGCTTCGTGTATGTTGATGGTAAAGCCGATACCGACCTCTGGTCATCCCTGTCCTCGCTCGTGCGCCGCTTTGGCCGTGACGATGATTTGCTCGTGCTGAACTACATGACCGGTAACTCGGACGTGCAAGCCCCGTCAAACACCATGAACCCGTTCTCAAGCGGCTCGGCCTCATATCTTACGAACATGCTGGTATCCTTGATGCCCGAATCGCAAGGTGATAACGCCATGTGGTCAGAACGTGCGATCTCCCTTGTCTCAGCGATGATGCCCGTACTGACATGGAAACGTGACCACCAAGACATTCCCCTTTCCGTTAAAATTCTGCGGGATAATCTGGGATTAAACTCCATCGTAAAGCTCGCCCGCGATGATGTCGTGCCCGAAGAGCTGCGCGTCGGTCTTAAAGGCTATCTCGATACCCTGCCCGGTTTCATGCCTGATGCCTATGACGATCAAGGGAATGTCAAACCGCCCGGCCCCGACACGCCGCAATATGACACAACAACATCCAGCCAACAGCACGGCTACCTTGCCATGCAGTTCACCCGCTCCCTCCAGTCTTTGGGTGATGATTACGGTTACATCTTTGACACGCAAGCCGCTGATGTGGACATGGTCGATGTGGTCTTGAACCGCCGCATCCTTGTCGTGCTGATTCCCGCTCTCGAAAAATCCGGTGACGAGATCGCCAACTTGGGTAAAATTGTTGCCGCGACCATGAAAGGGATGATGGGCTCGGCGCTCGGCTCAGCTGTGGAAGGCTCTTCCGCAACGGTGATTGAAAACAAAGCCACGCACTCCTCAACGCCGTTCATGACCGTCTTTGACGAGGTGGGTTACTATACCGCCGAAGGGATGGCCGTTATGGCCGCACAGGCCCGTTCACTTGGTTTCTGCCTCGTTTTCTCGGGACAGGATTTACCGGCCATGAAAAAACGTGTGCGCGAAGAAGCCAACTCGATCACCGCCAACTGTAACATCAAGATTTTTGGCAAACTCGAAGACCCGACAGAAACAAAAGAGTTCTTCGAAAAGACCGTCGGCTCGGCGCTCGTGACCGAAGTATCGGGTTTCCAGATGGCAGGGGGAACGGAATTCGGATCTTATTTCGATACCCAGCAGGCCTCCGTGCAATCCCGCCCGCGCGCGGAATATGATCAACTTCGCGGTTTTATTGAAGGCCAGGCGGTTGTAACATTCGGCAGCACGGTCGTGAACTGCGCCATCTTTTATTCTAACCCCGGCTTTGCAAAGGCCATGCGCGTCACCCGCTTCCTCGCATTACCGCCGCCTGATGAAAACGTGGTCAAACATTCAGGCGCGATCACAAAATTGCGCGACCTCATGGTCAATAAAACATGGACAGCAGAGCGTGCCGATGTCGCTCTCGAAATTCCGCCCGAAATCGAAGCCCTGAATGAAGGCTTTGCAAAAGGCGAGAAGGCAAATGCCTCCGCCGTGGATCGCGGGATAATGGCGCTTGTTGAAGTGCATGCAATGAATAACGCCATTGACGCTCCTGCGGCTGCCGCCCCCGCAGCTCCACCAACACCAGCTGCGTCTCCTACGCCTCCGGCCGCACCAACTAGCACTGCACCACCACCCGCAACACCAGCGACTGATGCGCCAAAAGAAACGCCTGCAAACCCTATGGGCTTCTTCCATGGCGATAAAGACAAACCCGCAACCAGCGAGACATCTCAGCCGCCACCCGCGCAAGCTGCGCCCAAAACTGCGCCTGCCGCGCCGCCAAGCGCCCCTGCGGAAACCCCGAAGGACTCAACAAGCCCCGACTCAAAATCTTGGGACGCCCTCGTCAGCAGCGCGGAGACAAAACCAAAATCACTTCCAAAAGAGATACTCGATATCATCGAGACAGCCGCCAAAAAAGGCCGCGATGCCCTGTTCAAAGAAAAACAAAACGGAGACGACATAGATGCCGCCGAATAACCCCTCAAACCAAAGCGGAAACGTCTTCATCATCATCCTCGTCGCCGTCGCCCTGTTCGCCGCCCTCGGCTTTACGATGTCACGCGGCATGCGCAGCGACACAACTTCGCAAATGTCTAATCAACGCGTAGCCTTGAGCGCCTCGACAATTCTCGACAGCGCGCAAAAAGTCGAACGCGCCGTCAGTCGCCTGCGCCGCAAAGGTATATCCGAAAACGATATCAGCTTCGACCAGGCCATTGTCGCAGGCTACACCCACGGCGCGCCGCAGCCGGACACAAACAAGGTCTTCAACACATTAGGCGGTTCTATCAGCTGGCAGACCCCGCCCGAAAACGCCAATGACGGAAGCGACTGGGTCTATACAGGCTCAACCTGTATCGAAGGCATCGGCGCAGGAGCAACAGGCTGCGATGCCGACGCAACGTCAAATGAGGAGTTAATCGCCGCCCTGCCCAATCTGCTTGAAAGCGTCTGCGCCGAGATCAATAAACGCCTCGAAATCACAGGCATCCCCGCCGATACAGGCGGCGGCGCCTCCACCACCAAATATGTCGGCACTTTCGCCGATGAAACAGAAATCATCCTCGCGGGCGGCCCGTTTAATTCCGGGTGCTACTCTCGCGGCGGCAACTTCACCTTTTATCAAGTCTTGATAGAAAGATAAAAATGCTTGGCCTTCGGTATATTTTTGGAACAATCATTAAAAAACCGGACCCCGCAATGCCATGGAAAACAGAGCCTTTTGAAAAAAAGCACGGCGCGCCGCCCGACGTAGAAATCCGCCATAAAGGCAAAAACTATTTCGCCAATGTTAAGATTTTCAGTCCGCTCAGCAAAAAACCACGATTCAGTTTATACAATATAACCAAAGTTGGGCGCGACAACGGTAGCTATGAATATTCCGCGCAAGACGTAGACGTCACGCGCGATGTTACAGGCATTCCTGTCGAGTTTAGCAAATATATGGGCTCTTTATCTGAAGACGAAATTAAAGATCATTGGCTTCCCAGAGCCACGCAAAACTTCGAGCGCTATAACCAAGAGCTTACGCCCTCAAACGAGTGAATACCAAGTACTGCGTGCCTGTCCGTGACGTTTCAGATACCCCTTATCAACAAGTTCACCTAAACGAAGCTTCAACGTCGCCCGCCGCCCGTTTGTCAGCTTGATAATCTGCTTCATCTGCAATCTTGAATGCTCCTGAAACAGTGCCATCACCCGCGCCGAAAGCGCCGGCAAATTAGACAACTCTGGCTCCTTATCGGTCAAACGCTTATAAAGAGACTCTTTTTGCGCCGTCAGCATCCCCAAAAAGCAGAACAACCATTCAGACCAATCCGGTGCGCCTCCTTCCAATGAACTCTGATTGTGATTGAGCGATTGAAAAATTCGCGCACCTTGCGCTTCCATGATCGGTGATAAGGACACGTACGGCGCGTATGTGTATCCACTTTTCAGCATCATCAACATCACCAAGAACCGGGCAGTCCTTAAATTTCCCGTATCATAGGGGCTAAGCTGTAAAAACACCGACATAAACACCGCCATAACCAATAGCGGATGCAGCGCATCATCATCCAAGCTCTCATTCACCCAGACGCAGAGCTTCTCCAGCACAGGGCGCACCTGATCAGGCTCAGCAGTATCGAGCGTTCCGAAAACTTTGTCACCGCCTGAAATCGGCAATTGATTGGGTCTGGCTTTAAGCGGACTCATGCCTTTTTCACCAATTTGGCTGGCATTGAGAACGGAAATTATATCGACGGTTATCGGCTGCGCCTCGAGCGGCCCCAATACTCGTTTAAAATTCGCACCATAATCAGCAACATCCCCAAGCAAGTTTAGCCCCGTCGTGTGACGCTCCAAGCCCGTCCAAAGCCCTTTAAACTCATCAATTTCCGCGACAAGCTTTAAAATTTCAGGCGTGATTATAATTCTGTTTGCACCAAGCATTTAGCCATTATGAGCCAATTTATGAAGATGTCAATGAGATCCGTTACATACGCGCTGGTACGTGAATGCCCAAGACATCCAAAATCATAATAAGCGTACGATGGGTCAACGCACAAACCGTCAATCGGCTGGCGCGCAAATCCTCGTTTTCTTCCGATAGAATATGACAGTTCGCGTAAAACGAACTGAATTCCTGCGCGACCCTGTACGCGTATTCGCACAAAACATGGGGTGTGTAATGGAGCAGCGCCAAATCAAAATGATCAGGAAATTCCGAAAGTAAGAGCGCCAAACTGCGGTCCCCCTCATCCAGAACAAACGCGCCGCGTGCCAACCCTTGCGCGTCGGCTTTTGATAAAAGGCTTTGAATCCGCACCGCCTGATATAGCAAATACGGCCCCGTTTTGCCCTCAAACGAAGTCATACGGTCGAGATCAAACACGTAATCCGATTGACGGGGATTTTGAAGATCCGCGAATTTTATCGCCGCCAAACCCACCTTCTCTGCTATATCTGCTTTTTCAGCTTCATCAATATCATCGGGTAAATTCGCCTCCGCAAGACGCTCTTTCGCTTTATCAATCGCCATCGAGATCAAATCGTCAAGTCTCATAACCCCGCCTGCGCGGGTCTTAAACGGCTTGCCGTCCGTCCCGTTCATCGTACCGAACCCCGCGAAGGTCAACTCCGGGCGGTCTTCATCGACCAACCCGCCTTTTCGCGCCGCCCTAAACACCTGCTCAAAGTGCAAAGACTGCCGCTGATCAACAACGTAAAGTATTTTATCCGGATTATGCCGCTCCATCCGATCAATAATTGTCCCCAAATCCGTGGTCGAATACATCACCGCGCCATCGCTTTTAAGCAAGATCAGCGGCGGATATTCCTTTTTGTCATCTTCTTGGGTTATATCAATAATAAGCGCGCCTTCGCTCTCAACCGCAAACCCTTCGGTCTTCAGCTTTTCGATCATGCCTTCAATAAAGGGATGCGCATCCGCCTCGCCCTTCCATTCATCAAAATGCACACCCAGCGCATCAAAATTCTCCTTCATACCCGCGATAGACACATCAATAAATTGCCGCCATCTTGCGGTGTACGCCTCATCCCCGTCCTGCAATTTTTTCGTCGCCGCCCGCGCAAGCTCCATGCGCGCAGGGTCAGCCTTACAATCAATCGAAGCCTTCGGATAAATCTGCGCAAGCTGCGCCATGCTCACATCGCCCTCATGCCCCATAATCTCAAGCTCGGAGAGAATCATGCCCATCGGCGTGCCCCAATCGCCCATATGCACATCGCCAATCGTGGTATATCCCGCAAGACGCAATATACGGCGAAGCGAGTCCCCGATAATCGAAGAGCGCAAATGCCCCACATGCATCGGTTTGGCTATATTCGGCCCGCCATAATCCAGAATCGCTGTCTGACCCACGCCTTCGGAAGACAAACCCAAACGCTCATCTGCTGCGCTCTCCGACAAATGCTTGGCAATAACTTTGTCAGTGACATTCAGATTAATAAACCCCGGCCCGGCGATTTCAACACTTCTGAAGAGGGCTTCAGGGTTTGGTGTTGTGTATGAGAAAGAACCTTTTTCTTCATTCAAAACGTATTCTATACGCGCCACATCTAATGCAGGAATAAAAGTACCTGGCATTAACTCTGACAAAGCCACACAAATCTTTTTTGCTAATTCACGCGGATTCTCTTTCTCCGCCCTCGCTGCCGCCATCGCGCCATTGCACTGAAACTGAGCCAAATCAGGACGATCTGAAACACGTACAGCGCCAAGCGCCGCAGGAAGCCCCTGCGCTTCAAACGCGCACGCCACAATCCCCGATAATTTTTGTGATAATGATGTCATATAAAGTTTATAACCACGAAGGACACGAAGGTCACGGAGATTTTCTAAAATGCAATAATTTCAGAAAGAAAAACAAAAAAAGCGCTAAGTAATAAAATAAGAGTTCCACTAACTTGTGCTTCTGAATCTAGGTCTGTTTGTCGATCTTCTTCAGTCTCTCCGGCACAACTTCCATAATCTTTATGTCGGGCCTCATAAACAAGTTTAGATACACCCTTACGGAAAATTTGTCTTGCTACTAAACAAGCACCAACAATGCCTGAAATTGAAGAGAACAATCCTAAGTATAGAAAATCATCCATACGCAAAGCCTGAATGAAGCCCAACATAATTAAAACAATAGCTATCCAAGGCAAAATTTTAGGGTTTAAAATTCTAACAAAATTTCTTGTAAAAAATACCATGAATATCTCATAAAAAAGCAAACAGATTTTTGGCTGGGCTAGGCAATCGAGGCGAGGTGCGCGGAACGTACATCCGTACGTGAGCACACCGAGACCGAAGATTAACGACGCCCAGACGGAAATATGGCCGCTTTTTTAAGCGTCAACTTCAGCTTTCAATGCATTATCCTGAATAAACTCCCGCCGTGGCTCGACAACATCGCCCATCAGCGTCGAGAAAATCTCGTCCGCTTTGATCGCATCGGCAACTTCCACCTTAAGCAAAGTTCGCGCATTCGGATCAAGCGTCGTTTCCCAAAGCTGCTCAGGGTTCATCTCCCCCAAACCTTTATAACGGGAAATCGCAAGACCTTTACGGCCCGCTTCCATCACGCGGTCATAAAGCGCCGCCGGTCCGTTCACTGTCGCAAGCGCTTTGCCGCCTTGTGAAATCTCAACAGGGCTTTCAAAAACCTCCTGCAACCATTTCACCGCGCTGTTCAAGCGCACGGCATCGGGAGAGCGCACGCGGTCAGGCGTGATATTCACAGATTGAGTAACCCCGCGCTGCGTACGGCTGAAAATATACCCCTTATCAAGGCGGTATGAGCCATCCCATGTTTTTGAATTTTTAGAGGCCCTCTCATTCAAACGCTCCGCAACTTTTGCAGCATATTCAGCGCCCGCTTTCTCATCCGTTTGCACTTTTTCATCAAACGCACCCGCAATCGCGGCTTGTTCGATCACGCGGCGGTTACCCGAACGAATAGTCAGCGCATTAATCGAATTACGAAGCTTGCGCGCTTGCTCCAGCAAATCCTGCACGTCGTTGCCGCTACGGGTTTGCCCCTTGCCGTCAACAATCACAAGGTCACCCAGCGCCGCGCCGATCAAATAATCGTCTAAGCCCTTTTCATCCTTGATATACAACTCCCCTGCATTCCCGCGCTTCACCTTAAACAATGGTGGCTGCGCGATATAGAGATATCCGCGCGCGATAACTTCAGGCATATAACGGAAGAAGAATGTCAGCAAGAGCGTACGGATATGCGATCCATCCACGTCCGCATCCGTCATGATAATAATTTTGTGATAACGCGCTTTTTCAATATCAAATTCGTCAGGGCCAATAGATGTACCCAGCGCCGTAATCAACGTGCCGATCTGCTCGGAGCCGAGCATCTTGTCAAAACGCGCCCGCTCAACATTCAAAATCTTACCACGCAAGGGCAAAATCGCCTGATTGTGACGCGCCCGTGCCTGTTTCGCCGAACCGCCCGCTGAGTCTCCCTCAACGATGAAAATCTCGCTCACCGCAGGATCTTTTGATTGACAATCTGCCAGCTTCCCCGGAAGATTCGAAACATCCATCACGCCTTTACGGCGGGTCAGGTCACGCGCTCTACGCGCTGCTTCCCGCGCCATCGCCGCCTCGGAAATCTTCATAACAATCGCTTTGGCTTCGGCAGGGTTTTCTTCCAGCCATTCCGCCAATTTCTCACCAATCGCACCTTCAACAACAGGGCGAACCTCGGAACTCACCAATTTATCTTTGGTCTGTGATGAGAATTTCGGATCAGGAACCTTCACGGACAAGACGCAGGTCATCCCCTCGCGCATATCCTCACCCGTAAGCTTGAACTTCTCTTTCTTCAAGAGGCCTTTTTCTTCGGTATATTTTTGAATAACCCGCGTCAGAGCCCCGCGGAAACCCGCCAAATGCGTGCCGCCATCGCGCTGTGGGATGTTGTTTGTGAAACACAGCATTGTTTCATGATACGCATCCGTCCACTCAAGCGCCGCCTCTACTGTCACGCCCGCTTTTTCATCATATGTCGAAATCGCCACCGGCTTATCGAGCATCGGTTTTTTCGAACGGTCCAGATATTGTACAAAGCTTTCAATACCGCCTTCATAGTGAAGATGGCTCATCAGCTTGTCTTCATCATTTTCCGGACGATCGTCAGACAGATAAATATTCACGCCTGAATTCAAGAACGCGAGTTCGCGCAAGCGATTCTCCAAGGTCTTGAAATCAAATTCCGTCATCGTGAAGGTTTCAGGTGATGGAAGGAACGTCACTTGCGTCCCTGTGCGCTCACCGGGTTCAAGATCGCGGATCGGCACAAGGTCCTCACCCGCATCGCCCATGCGGAAACGCATATGCCATTCTTTGCCTTCGCGCTTGATATTCAAATCCAGATATTCGGAAAGTGCGTTTACAACAGACACACCAACCCCGTGCAAACCGCCCGAAACCTTATAGGAGTTATCATCAAACTTACCGCCCGCATGAAGCTGCGTCATAATCACCTGCGCCGCAGATACTTTTTCCTCGGAATGCTGCCCCACCGGAATGCCGCGCCCGTTATCCTTAACGGTCACAGACCCTTCAGCATTGATAATCACATCGATTCGGTCACAATATCCCGCCAAGCTCTCATCAATCGCGTTATCAACGACTTCGTACACCATATGATGCAGCCCCGTGCCGTCATCGGTATCACCGATATACATACCCGGACGCTTACGAACCGCCTCAAGACCCCGCAGAACTTTGATGCTATCTGCACCGTAATCATCATTGTCACCGCCCTTGGGGTTTAAATCTTTTGCTGCTTCGGTCATGGTGTTCTCAAATTATCCTTAAACGCTTAATTTTACTTGGTTTTAGCCATTGTTTTGTATAGCATACGCCCCTCGATAAGGACAGAGAAAAACCCATTTTTTTAGGCTTTTTTCACATTATAAAGCATTGAAAACATTGACAAAATGAACCTGATTTTGAAAAAACTACTGAGAACCCATTATCTTGACCTGAAAGGCTATGTTTCGGCAGGTATGGAGGTCACAAAATCGGCTAAAAAAATCTTCATGAACGCCAATGAAAACCCCCATGAATTACCTGGTTTAGAAGGGTTTAGCCGCTACCCTGAACCGCAACCCGCCGAGCTCGCCGCTGCCTACGCCAAGGCTTACGGCGTGCAACCCGATCAAATCATGATGACGCGCGGCGCAGACGAGGCCATCGTGATTCTCACCAAGCTTTTCTGTGAGCCGCATAGAGATTCGGTTCTCATCTGCCCGCCAACCTTCGGCATGTACGGCGTGAACGCGAGTGCCATGCCCGCAAAGTTGGTCGAAGTGCCGTTGATTAAAGGCGAAAATACATTCACATTGGATACAAAAGCCATCATAAAGGCCGCAAAAGAACCAAATGTGAAGCTTGTTTATCTCTGTTCGCCCAATAACCCGACGGCAAACACCTTCGCCCCGTCAGAAATCGAAGACATCATCACGGCGCTCGAAAATGACGCAGTGGTGATTCTCGATGAAACCTACGCCGAATTCGCCGCGCAAGCGTCCTTCACAAACAAACTCGCCGCGCACCCGAACCTCATCATCCTGCGCACGCTTTCAAAATCCTACGCTTTGGCAGGCATGCGTATGGGCTGCTTTATCTCGGGCGATACGGATTTCATTGCTCTGGCGAAATCCAAAGCCATGGACGCATACCCCCTACCCCGCGCCTCTGTCGACGCCGCTTTGCATGTTTTATCCGATGATATTCGCCCTCTGGCGATGGACAACATCAAAAAGCTCCTCGCCGAGCGCGAGCGAGTGATAGCTGAACTGAAAAAATCAGAGAGAGTCACAACAATATATCAAAGCGATGCGAACTTTATTCTCGTGGAAATGGACGGCGCAGGCGAATTCATGAAGCTCTGCGCTGAAAACAACGTCATCCTGCGTGATTTTTCCGCCAAAGCAGGCACCGAAAACTGCATCCGCATCTCTATCGGCCTGCCAGAGCATAACGACCGCGTTCTAAAACTGCTTAGCGAGTTATAAAAATGCAAAATACGATGATCTATTTGATAGGCTTTCCCGGCACAGGCAAATACACAATTGCGAAAGAAATCTGCAAACAAGCCGACGTAAAACTTGTCGACAATCACCTCATCAACAATCCTGTATTCAATCTCATTGCCCAAGACGGAAAGACGCCCCTGCCTGAAGAGGTATGGACATATGCCCGAAAAATTAGACAAACCGTTCTTGATGTAATGAGCAATATTTCACCAGCCGAATATAACTTCGTCCTCACCAACAACCTCCACGATGAAGATGCCGAAGACACCGACATCTTCAATAAAATCAAAGCGACTGCCAAAAAACGCCAAGCGACTTTCGTGCCCATACGCCTTATGATCGATGTCGAAGAAAACAAAAAACGCATAACTACGCCAAGTCGCGCTGCAATGCTAAAGGAAACCAACCCCGAAACACCTGCAAAAAATAACGCGCAGTTTACCATTCTAAAGACAGGCCACACCAACGAACTCACCCTCGACGTGACAAATCTAAGCGCACAAGTGGCCGCCACAAAAATTATTAACCACGCAAAGACCCGCGGATAATTTTTTATAAAAATAGATTCAATCCAAGCTATCTTTAACTGGAAAGTAACCTTTCGCCACTACTCTTAATGAACAAAAATAAGAGGGTAGCAATCGATGCCGGAGTCGGTGTTTTTCATTCTTTACGCGGTCTTTATTCTGGCCATTATGTGTAGCAAACACAAAAAGCACGCCCTGTGTTTCAACATTCTGGCATGCCTTTCCTGTACTGTTTATTTTTTAATGGAAAGCTCTTATGCCGGAAGCGTCGCCTGTATTGCCGCGGCTCTCGGTTCAGGGTTTCAACTTTTCACTATGCAATTCCTGAAAAACGTCAACATGCACAAACTGATGAAA
Source organism: uncultured Micavibrio sp. (assembly GCA_964350695.1). Taxonomy (GTDB): domain Bacteria; phylum Pseudomonadota; class Alphaproteobacteria; order Micavibrionales; family Micavibrionaceae; genus TMED27. The sequence continues at coordinate 15,487 of CAYGKM010000007.1, read as the reverse complement.
ATTAAACTCATCGGCTGCGCTTTATTCACCGCCATCGGCATCGCTTGTGTTTATCAAGCGCCCAGCGATCTTTATCTCATCATCGGCATTATTGCCTGTCGCAGCGGAGAAATTCTGCCGAAGGAACACCAAGTTAAGCTCGGCTACACAATGGCGGAAGGTCTATGGCTTTTCTACGCTGCCGATAAAGGCCTGATGCCGCTTTTTGCAATCCACCTATCTATGACAGCTATTGGCACTTTATTCCTTCTCAAGCACTACACATCCTCTATGCCGGAATGGACACAAAGCCTGCGCATGGAGATCCTTTACCTCACGCGGCGTCCCGCTCGCGTATCGGCTTAGCGCGAAGTAAGCGCAGAATCCCTTACCTCAAAAAACTGCGCGCGGCCTTCAACGGCTGTGAATAAATTCTCATCCGTCCCCGTCAACCAAACCTGCCCGCCCAAATCAATCAGCAATTCATAAAGCGCCCCGCGCCGCGTTTCATCCAAATGCGCCGCCACCTCATCCAAGAGTAAGATCGGCGGAGCGCCGCGCTCTGCGGATATCAATTTCGCATGCGCCAGCGTAATCCCGATAAGCAGCGCTTTTTGCTCCCCCGTTGAGCATTGATCCGCCGCCATATCCTTGGCCGCATAACGCACAACCAAATCCGATTTATGCGGCCCCGATGCCGCCCCGCCCGTCACCGCGTCCCGCCTGCGCGACGCTTTAAGCTGATATTTAAACAAATCCTCAACCTCCAGCGCCGAAGATGCCGCCAGTAATTCCTCGATTGTGCCCGTCGCTTGCAAATGCGCGAGCGGGAAATGCGGGCTGTTGCTCGATTCACAGGCCGCTTGCAAACGCTGAACGAAATCCAGACGCGCCGCCGCAACAGCCACCGCCGTTTCCGCCATTTGCGCTTCCAGCCCTTCAATCCACACAGGATCGCCGCCATCTTGCAAAAGCTTCGAGCGCTGACGCATCGCATTCTCGTATCTCGTAACACGGCCCGAGTGCCCGGGATCAAACGCAAACACCAGCCGATCTAAAAACCTGCGGCGATGGGATGAGGAATCCAGAAACAAACGATCCATCTGCGGGGTGAGCCAGACGCAGGCCAAATGCTCCGCCAGCGCCGCTTGGCCCCGCGCATTCTCGCCGTTAATGCGAATGATCCGTTTTTCGGTATTCCCATCCAGCCCCGTGCCGATCTGAACAGGGCCGTATTCGGTTTGAAGCTTCGCAGAAATCGCCCACGGCGTTCCCTGCCCCTTGGCTGTATCTTGGCATTGCATCTCGATATTTTTCGCGCCCCGTAAACCGCGGCCCGGCGAAAGCAAAGACACCGCCTCCAGAGCATTCGTTTTGCCCGCCCCATTCGGCCCATGCAAAACAATCAGGCCCGATGATAAATCATCAATATCGGCCTGCGCATAACAGCGGAAATTATGAAGTTTTAGCGAATGGATAAATGTCATATACTGCCCTGATTAAGCCCCCGAAACCCTAACATTACGGTGTTACGTCATGAAAACAAAATTGATTATTTCCACGCTTCTTCTGATATCAGCCCTCAGCGCAGGCGCTGCCTTCGCCGCCAAGGATAAAGGCATCGCCTCCGCCACCCATATGTGGATTCTCACAGGTGATGCACTGGTGCATGTTTATGTCGGCTCGGTTCAGCAATGTGAAATGTTCGCGCGCCAAGCCTCGCTGACAAATTCATCGCAAGCCAATTGCTTTAATGCAAGCGAGCTTGTGAAATCCATCAGCTGCCGCAAATCCACGCAAAGCAACGGCGAGCCGAACTGTTCTTAAGGCAAAGTTAACCTTTTATTAAGGGTTATATCGCTACATTTAAAGGGAGATCAAAAGCACGCGAGGAGCGCATATGAATTCCAAAGGTTTAGCCGCCATGTTTTTAGCCGCTACAATAGTCTTTTTCCCGCCTGCCGTTGATACCCTCGCCCCTAAACCACCCGAAACCGCAACGATAGAACAGACCATCCCGATCTGCCGTCAATCCTGCATGAATAAATTCGGGCGCGGCGCAGAAATTTTGCTCAGGGCAAAGTCAGAAGATGAAAAAAAACATCAAAAGGGCATTGCCGGGCAAGTCACCCCGACTTTTCACCAAGCGGGCTTTGAGATCATCGTAAGCGTCTTGAAAAATTCAGGCCAAGTGCTGCCCGCCGATGCCGATAAAGACACAGACCCAAGCAACGAATTTATTATAGTTTAAAGAATTAGACGCGAAGCGGCATCAAAACATAAAGCGCGGACGGATCAGAATTATCCTGAATAATCGTCGGTGACGCTTCATCTGCCAGCGTAAAGCGGCAGCCTTCGCCTTCAATCTGCGATGTAATATCCAAAAGGTATTTCGCGTTGAAGCCGATCTCGATATCCGTATCGCCGTTCACTTCCACTTCTTCCGTCGCACTGCCCGATTCCGCAGAAGACGCAGAAACCGTCATCAACTTGCCGTTCAAAGCAATCTTGATCGCACGGGATTTACCGTCGGAAATCGTAGAAACCCGGTCAACCGCGCTGGTCAAAAGCTTGGCATCAATCTCGACAATCTTGTCATTCCCTTCAGGAATAACGCGCTGATAATCAGGGAACGTCCCGTCAATCAACTTCGATGTCAAAACAACATGATCGAACGCAAAACGGATTTTGCTTTCTGACAATGTGATCAGAATCGTATCCGCCGCCTCATCAACAAGCTTACGAAGCTCGCCAATCGCTTTACGCGGAATAATAATGCCCGGCATGCTCGCCGCACCTTCCGGCAAAGGCATTTCAAAACGCGCCAAACGGTGCCCGTCCGTCGCCACGGCGCGAAGAACCTTCACGCCGTCATGCTCGGCCTCATGCACATAAATACCGTTCAAATAATAACGGGTCTCTTCCGTGCTCATCGCAAATTTCGTGCGATCAATCAGCGCGCGCATATCAGCGGCAGGGAGTGAAAAGCTCGTCGGCAATGCGCCGGTTCCGATTTCAGGGAAATCAGTTGTCGGCAAACATGAAAGTTTAAACTGCGAACGGCCTGACTTGACAGTCATTTGCGTCCCTTCCGCGTTCAGCGAAAGCTCAACATCGCTGCCATCAGGAAGCTTACGAACAATGTCATGCAAAGTATGTGCCGGCGCAGTTGTCGAACCATTTTCGGAAACATTCGCGGCAACCGATTCGTTAATCTCGAGATCCATATCTGTCGTCGAAAGCGAAAGCATGCCGTCATCGGCTTTGATCATCACATTTGAAAGAATGGGAATAGTATTTCTGCGCTCTACAACGCTTTGTACATGGTTTAACGATCTTAACAGGGCCGCGCGTTCGATGCTCAGTTTCATAGGGCTACACTCTACTCTCAAATTGATATGGGAATCGGAGCTTAGCACGGCATTTCAGCAGGTGGAAGCAAGAAAGTTAAGCAGCCTGCGCCTTATCCATAGTGTTTGGATAAGCCGCTTCAAGCGCAGCCCAGTGCTTTTCAAACAATGTTGTCTCGTAGGCCGACAATTCTTTGAGCAAATCGTAATTCTCACCGCACATCTCGAACATCTCTTCCAGATGCCCGTCTTCTTCGGCTATCAAACCCTTAAGCGGCAAATGCACGCCCCGCTCTTCCACAACCTCATTATAAATGCGGTATAGCCAGCACGCGCGTAGCTCAATAATCAGCGACACCCAGCCATAAGCGGACCCCGCCTCAACCTTCTTCGAAATCCCCGCGTCCATGCGCCCGAAATACATCAGCGCCGGAATCCGCGTCATTACGTTTTCGTCCGTCCAGCCCTTCATGGGCGCGCCGTTTATGCGCTCCGCATGGCGTTTAAAGAAAAACGCATGGCGCGCCTCTTCCGCCAAATGCTGAAGCGTGTCCAAATCCATCTCTTCGGGACGATCCATTTGAGACACCATAATCTTACGGCTTCCCATATGCTCCAGCATGCTGAGCATATTCAAAAATTTTGCGTGAATTTTCGGTTCTTTAACAAGCCGCGAAAGAAAAGCTTTTACAGGCGCCTCATGCTGCGCGTTGTTGTCCAACATCCCGGAGGCTGTCCAGGGATCGCCACAAAGTTTCATAGATGCGCTCCAAATTCTCTTGTTTTATGCAGTATGGGGGCAATATATAGACCGTATTACCTATCGGACGCAAGAGAACTCCGTTTTTAAGCATGAAATCATAAATCTCCCCGCCGATACTTGAAAGATATCCATCGACGCTGTCCTTAATATCAATCGCGAAGATCGAGCCCTTCACCCGCACATCTGTAATGTCAGGGCGCGCGGCATACCACCCCGCCGCCTTACGGTGCGAAGCTTCAATCGCGGCGATATTATCCATCACCGGCTCTTCATCCCAAATCTCGAGAGACGCCAGCGCCGCTGCGCAGGCCATGGGGTTGCCTGTAAAAGACGTGGAATGGAAGAACTGCTTGGCTTTTTCATCATGGTAGAACGCTTTATATATCTCTTTTGTCGCAAGCGTCGCGCCCATCGGCAAAAATCCGCCTGTTAAGCCTTTTGACAGACACAGCAGATCGGGAACAATCTCCGCTTGGCTTGTGGCAAACAGACTGCCTGTACGCCCGAACCCTGTCATCACCTCATCGGCGATCAGTAACACCCCGTGTTCACGGCACATCTCCGCCATCTTTTTCAAAACCGCCGCAGGATAAATCCGCATGCCTGATGCGCCCTGCACAATCGGTTCAAACACAAAGGCCGCCGTTTCCGCGCCATGCTTTTTAAGATATTTATCAAGCCACTGGATGGAACGCATTTCCTCTTTCGCCTTCGGAAAAGGCACATGCTTCACATCAAACAAAAACGGTTCATACAATGCATTGAAAACGCCGCGGCTTCCCGCCGCCATCGTCCCGAACGTATCCCCGTGATACCCGCCTTCCAGCGCGATGACCTTATGACGTTTCTCTCCCGCATTTTCATGGAAACCCACCGCCATCTTCAGCGCAACTTCAATCGCCGTTGATCCGCTATCGGAATAAAACACAAAATTAAGCGGTTTACCTTCACAGCCCTCAAACGCGGCCTTTACGGTGCTCAGCAATTTGCGTGTCAAACGCTCCGCCGGCTCATGCGTAAACCCTGCAAAAATAACCTGTTCCAACCTGCCTGCTTGCACCTTCACGGCTTCCACAATTTTCGGATGGCAATGCCCGTGCGTATTCACCCACCAGCTCGAAATCCCGTCAATAATCTCTTTACCGTCACTAAGTTTGAGAATCTCGCCGCTCGCGCTCGAAACGCTGAGCGCAGGGCCGAACGTTTTATGTTGCGTCATAGGATGCCAAATCGGTGATACACGGCTCATGCAAAAACCCCTTTAGAAATCTTCAAGTTTAAAATGTTTATCGAAGGCACTACTCAAACTATTTGCGTCCAAAGAGTCAAGCATTGGTAATCGCCCGAGCACTTTTACTTCGGAAAAATCAGCAATCGTGCGCATATTATCTTCGTTTTCATCACCCACAAAAATAATTCCGTGCACAGGAATTTTGCGACCCCACAGCGCCTCAAGTGAAAGAAGCGTATGATTGATTGTTCCCAAGCCTGTCCGTGCCACCAAAATCACAGGCACGTTCCATTTTTTAAAATGATTAATCAGCAAATTTTTACGCGTGAGCGGCACCATAAGCCCGCCTGCCCCTTCGATAATCAGCGGTCCTTCGACCTTCGGCAACGTAAGCGCATCTAAATCAATTTCGACCCCGTCAATCTCCGCTGCGCGGTGCGGCGAGAGCGGCTCACTAAAGACATATCTTTCTTCCAGAAAACGATCCGCGGGCAGCCCCGTCATTTTCTGCACGGCCTTCGTATCCACCCCGCCTTCAACGCCCGATTGCACAGGTTTCCAATACGTCCCGCCCAGCGCCAGCGTCAGCATCGCCGAAACAACCGTCTTGCCAATTCCCGTATCCGTTCCTGTAATAATGCATGTGTTACTCATTTAAATTACTCCAAAAATATTTCATTTCCTGGTAATGGCGCCCGTCAAGTTCAATAGTCTTCACGCCGCCTTCAACCGCCTCCGCGCCCATCCGCTCATAAAACCGCCGCCCCCGCAGATTATCTTCCAAAACCCAAACATACATTTTCTCATACCCAAGCGCCAAGGCCTGTTTTCTTGCCCGCGAAAACAACGCACTCCCAGCGCCTTGTGAAAAATAATCAGGGTGAAGATATATAGAGTAAAGTTCCGCAAACTCATCCATACCATCATCCCGCGCAGAACCGACATCCGTAAAGCCGACAATCTGCCCCTCATCCATCGCCACAAAATTTACATGATCCTTAAATTTTGGGCTAGTGAGGTTCTCCCTCCAGCGCTGCGTCTTATATTCTAGATCCAACGAATCAATATAGGACTGCTCAATAATGCCTCTGTAAGCAGCATGCCAAGAGGCGATATGAACCTTCGCAATATCTCGAGCATCTTCGGCGCAGCCTGCACGCACGTGAATGCTCATGCCGCTTTCTTTCGTGTAATATTGTCCAAATCCGCAGCAAATTGCTCCAACATCCCCACACCCAAATCCGCATTTAAACTCAACCGCAAACGCGCCGTTCCTTCCGGCACTGTGGGCGGCCGGATCGCCCGAATGTCCCACCCTTTTTGCTGCAGCATTTCTACCACCTCAAGACACGCTCCGTCATCACCGATAATAATCGGCACAACATGAGAACCCGCGCCACCGAATAATTGCTGCGCCTTTTTACAAACCACCTGCAAATCTCTTCGCCGCCCCGCGCCTTCCTCTGATCCAATAAGCTCCAGAGATTTTTGCACTAAATGCGCCTGAAGCGGCATCGGCGCAGTCGAATACACAAACCCCCGCGCAGCATTGATCATCATATCAATCACATCTTCCGAAGCGCAGAGCAAACCGCCCGCAACACCCATCGCTTTGCCGCATGTGTGCAGCACAATGAGGCGATCATATCCGTGCTTTACAATTAATTCTTCAGAAACGCCGCGACCGCTTTCGCCGCAAACGCCTGTCCCATGCGCCTCATCAACAATCAAAACCGCATCATATTTTTTTGCCAGCGCATATAATTCCGCAAGCGGCGCAAAATCCCCATCCATCGAATACACAGACTCAACCGCGATCCACGCCTGCCCTTTTGACTTTTTTAGCGCCGCCTCAAACGCCGCCACATCATTATGCGCGGCCCTTATATGCGCCGCCTTGGAATTCTGAATGCCCTCCCGCGCACTGGCATGTACATATTCATCAAAAATGATCGTGTCATGCCGCGACGGTAGCGTTTGAAAAATCGCAGCATTCGTTTGAAAACCGCTTGAGAAAAACAGCGCTTTAGGCGCAGCAAAAAACTCCGCCGCATACTCTTCCAACGCCGCATGCTCGGCCGCATGACCGCGCAGCAAACGCGACCCACCTGCGCCAATCACGCCGCCATCCTGGAAATAAGAAATCGCCGCTGCGCGCATATAAGGATGCCCCGCCAATCCCAAATAATCATTAGATGTAAGATCAACCCCATCAGCGAGTTTCAAAGACCGAAAGCGGTTTTTTTCTTTCAAAACATTCAAATGATTTTGAAAAAACTCCATCGCATCAAAACCATTTTTTCCATTTGAAATACAAAATCTGGCCGATCACAACCACCGTAAGAACCACGCAAAAAATCGTAAAGGCATACGGGTTGTCAACTCCAGGAATCCCGCCGATATTAATCCCGAGAAGCCCTGTAAAAAAACCGAGCGGTAAAAAAATTGCTGCAATAACAGACAGCACATACATATTCTTGTTCATAGTATCCGCCATAACGCTCGCAACCTCTTCTTTGATGATTTGTGCGCGCTCACGAATCGCATCCAGATCTTCAACATAGCGAATAAGGCGGTCATGCCCCTCCTGTAACTTACGCCGCTGCGCATTATCAATCCAGCTCATGTCGCATGTTTTCAAAACCGCAATCGCATCCTTCTGGGGCGCGACATAACGACGGAACACAATGGCCTGCCTGCGAATTCTATTGATAATTTTACGATCAACGCCTTGGGATTGCTCCAGTATTTTTTCCTCGATATCATCAAGCGCGTCATCAAGCTCCGAAAACACAGGCTCCATCCGCTCAAACAACGCATTAGAAAGCGCAGCAAGAAACTCACCGGAATTTTTAGGCCCCCGCCCCTCTTCTAGCTTGGCTTGCAAATCGGCAACCGCTTTCAAAGGCCTCCGCTGTAAGCTGATAATGCGGTGATCATCAATCCATAGGCGAATAGACACCATATCCTCAGGCTCTGAATCCGCGTTCAAATTTACACCGCGCAAAATCAGCAAAACGCCATCACCAACCTCAACAATACGCGGGCGCGTTTCTTCCGCCAAAAGCGCATCAACGATAATATGATCAAGATAAGAAAGCTCGGTGTTCAGCCACTCCCGTGTAGCGATGTCCCGCACATCCATATGCACCCACGCCAATTGATCAGACTTAATAACCTTAGAAATAGCCTCGCCTTCCAGCGGCGTCCCCCGCCCGTCACCTTCTATTTGATAGGCATGGAGAACATGAGCCATTAAGCGGCCTCTTTCGCAGCGCACCCACACCCACCGGCTCGTCCACAATTTTGCTGCGTAACTGCCTCGCCGTCTTTATACGGCGGGCGCGGCGTCATCCCTAATTGCTGCAGCAATCCTGCATCAAAATCGCTCTCCGGGTTCGCTGTCGTCAGCAATTTCTCGCCCGTGAAGATCGCATTCGCACCGGCCATAAACGCCATCGCTTGCGCTTCTTTTGAAATCTCCAAACGCCCTGCGCTCAATCTCACCATGGCCTTCGGCATCAAAATTCGCGCCGCCGCAATCGCTCTGACCCACTCAAAAATATCGAGGGGTTCAACATTCTCCAAAGGCGTCCCCGCAACAGGCACGAGCATATTAATCGGCACGCTCTCTGGCTGCGGATTAAGTCCGCTCAACGTGTGCAGCAATTTAATGCGGTCCTCTTCCGTTTCTCCCATACCCAAAATCCCGCCGCAACATGCGCTGATACCCGCCTTCGCAACATTTTCCAGTGTGTCCAAACGATCCTGATATGTGCGCGTCGAAATCACCTTCTCGTAATACTCTTCCGAAGTATCCAGATTGTGGTTATAAGCCGTTAGCCCTGCCTCTTTAAGCTTAATGGCTTGGCCCTCTGTCAGCATCCCCAGTGTGACACAGGCCTCCATGCCCATATCGGACACGCCCTTCACCATATCGCATACACGATCAAACGCGCGGCCATCAAGAACCCGCGGCCACGCCGCGCCCATACAAAAACGCGTCGAGCCAGATTCTTTCGCGGCCCTGGCTTGCGCCAAAACCTCATCCGTTTTCATCAGAATTTCTTTTTCGAGATCCGCGTTATTATGAATGGATTGGCTGCAATATTTGCAATCTTCCATACACCCGCCCGTCTTGATCGACAGCAATGTACACATCTGCATTTCGTGATGATCGTGATTCTCGCGGTGCACGCTTGCCGCCGTGTAAATCAAATCCAATAGCGGCTGTTTATAGAGCGCCCGCACCTCGTCCAATGTCTTTTGCATAGTCAAATCCTATTACAAAAAAACGCGAAAAAGAAGAACCTTTCCGCGCTTTTTGATTAAATTATGGTGCTTATAAATCAGCCTGTAAGAGCGCGGCGAACCACATCAACATCTTGTGCAATCTGCGCATCCTGCTCCATAAGCTCCTCAACCTTACGCACGGCATGCATCACGGTTGTGTGGTCACGACCACCAAACTTACGGCCAATCTCTGGCAAAGACCGCGCTGTCAGCTGCTTTGCAAGATACATCGCCACCTGACGCGGACGAGCCACATTCCGCGCGCGGCGCGCTGAATGCATATCGGCCATACGAAGATTATAATGCTCGGCGACTTTACGCTGAATTTCATCAATCGTGATACGGCGATCATGCGCACGCAAAAGGTCCTGCAAGACTTCTTGAGTAGACTCCAAAGTAATTTCGGCTTTGCTCACATCTGCATGGGCAACGATCCGGTTAAGCGCACCTTCAAGCTCACGAATATTGCTCGTCACCTTAAGGGCAAGGAACTCAAGAACGCTATCAGGGACCTCCGCGCCCAAAAGCGCGCGCTTTGTCTGCAAAATCCCAAGACGAAGCTCATATGTCGTCGGATGAATATCCGCAACCAAACCCCATGCAAGGCGTGAACGAAGGCGCTCATCAAGCCCTGTAAGGTCGCTCGGCGCCTTATCCGCAGAGATAATGATCTGCTTGTTCTGGTCAACCAACGCGTTGAATGTGTGGAAGAACTCTTCCTGCGTTGATTCTTTACCGGCGATGAACTGAATATCATCCATCATCAAAACATCCACGCTTCTGAATGTCTCTTTAAAAGACATCGTCGAATCGGAGCGTAGCGCCTTCACAAACTGGTACATAAACTTCTCCGCAGAGAGATACATCACCGTTTTTTCCGGATATTGCTCCTCAATCGCATGCGCGATGGCGTGCATAAGGTGCGTTTTACCCAAACCAACACCGCCATATATAAAGAGCGGGTTAAACGGAATAGAAATGCTCTCCACAACGCGGCGGGCCGCTGCGTGCGCCAAGGCATTCGGTTTTCCTACTACGAACGAATCAAAAGTGAACCGCTCGTCCAAAGGAGAAGAAATTTCTGAAATATCGATTTTCTTGTTTTCATTGGCCTTCTTCGGCGCTTCGCGCTCAGGCTCGTCATCAATGATTGCGCCTTGCACAACAACGATCTGCAAACGCTTGATCTCGTCTTCCGCGCCTGCGGCATTCCCCTCAATGCACATCGCCAAAATACGCTCGGCATAATGATTTTGAATCCAGTCACGCATGAAACGCGTGGGAACAGACACTTCCATAGTGCCATGATAGAAAGCTTGTAATGACAGAGGTTTTAACCAGCTCCGGAAAATTGCTTCACCGAATTCGCCCCGCATATCATTATGCACCTTCTTCCACAGCTTCATAACAGCTGCGCTTGGCTCTAAAGATGCTTCCTGATACTCAGCGTTACCCTTGATGATAGCAACAGACTTACCCCCGGTTTCTGACATTTATTTCTCTCCATTTTTCTTTAAAATTGAACACAAAACTTAAATCTGCTCTTTAACTCGATTACCAAATTTTGGCCGCAGAAAAGGCTTTGCGAAAACACATTTCCGCGCCGACCTCACCGTTTTAATCTATGTTTTAGAGTCTTAAGGTTCCCTAACACTGGTGCCGATATACTGATCGTCCACGTGGCTAACTCCCCGAACTGGCTTTTTAAAAAAAGCCTCATGAATCTTGATACGAACACATTCGAAAATCGATTCAATGAACACACAGGTATGAAAATTCAAATTCTCGAACAGCTCATTTCTATGCGGTAAATTCAATCTACAATAAAAAAAGATGTGGATGCAATACGAACAAAACAAAAACATGCAAAAAAGAAATTTTTTTACTTATATTGTATTTGGCCACTAAAAAGAGTCCTTAGAATTACTTCCAAAGACCAGTAAAAAACATTTTATTACAATAAAAAATTGGGACGCTACTAAGTTTTCGCATCCCGGATTTAAGTTGTTACTTGAGTGCCTTCACACGTGTAGACAGTCTAGACAACTTACGGGCTGCAGTATTCTTGTGCATAATGCCCTTGGCAACGCCGCGCTGAATTTCAGGTTGCGCTGTTTTGAGTGCAGTGGCGGCTTCTTCAGCGTTCCCTGCAAGTAATGCTGCTTCTACTTTCTTGATGAAAGTACGAATGCGGTTTCTGCGTGCGCCATTAATTGTTGCACGAGCCGCATTGCGACGAATTCTTTTTATGGATGACTTATGATTGGCCATTTTATTTTTCGTTCCTATTAAAGTCTTTATCTAAAAGTTTAAGGCGATCAAAACCGCAACACTCAAACTACACTAAGTTATGATCGAAGAGATATACGCGCTCAAAACAACCATTGTCAAGAAAATAGCGTGGAAAAAAATCATTAATTTCCGGCGCCCACTTGAAGCTTTTGATTCATTGAGGAATTATCCGCACTTTTAAAAATTCGTGCCCTTCATTCGCTTCTACATTTAACGTCAGCTTTTCATCATGTCGCACGAAAGTATTCTCCGCGATTCGAGCCCATCCGAACTGGGGTAAAGACGCGTTGTAATAGGCTAAAACAGACGCCGCGCCGACCGAATCGATCAATGCAACAGCCTCTGTCACGCGCCCTTCCGGCTTATCAAATTGCAGTCCCTCTTCCTCAATCTCGCTCAAGCCCTGCATCAACGGCAAATCCTGAACCGTATTAAAAAACTGACTGACTTCCGCCATAGCCGCGCCGCCAAAAGAAACCACCGCCATCACCAGCAAAGACATATATAAGCGTAAAAATTTCATTTGCTTTTACCTTTGCTTCTTTTGACAAAAATACGTTGAACGCCCCGCTTGAACCATCTGCTGAACGCCGTTTGTTTTTATCATATCACACTCACACCCCGGGCATGCAAATCCCGCGCGGTCATATACCGAAAACTGATGTTGAAAATATCCTAAATCACCTTCTGTATTCTTATAGTCTTTGAGCGTGCTACCGCCCGCTTCAATCGCTCGCGCCAATACCTCCTTAATTGCTGTTGCCAATTTCTCCGCTCGCGCGCCTTTTACATCCTTAGCCAAGCGCGTAGGACTGATCCCCGCCATAAAGAGCGCCTCGCACGCATAAATATTGCCAACCCCCGCCACAATAGCTTGATCAAGCAGCGCGGTCTTTATAGGCGTATTCTTATTCTTCAATTTCTCGGCTAAAATCGGCCCGCTAAACCCGTTAGACAGCGGCTCAGGCCCCATCGCGCTGAACGGCTTTTGCTCCGCCCAATCCGTTACATGCGCGCCCATCAAGCTGCCAAAACGCCGCGGATCATTAAATACAATGCGCGCGCCGCCATCCATATGAAACGCGACATGGTCATGTTTTTCAAACGCGCTCTGGTTATGCGGATTTTCGATCCGAACAACGCCTGACATGCCCAGATGCAGGACAAACCCTGCCCCGCCTTTGGTAAAGCCGAGAATATACTTTCCCCGTCTCTGCAAGCTCTCAAAAACCTGCCCCTCGAGCGCTGAAGGCAAATCAGCCGGGATAGGGAAGCGCAAATCAGGGCGGCGCAATTCAAGACGCTTAAGGCGCGCCCCCAAAAGAGCAGGCTCAAGGCCGCGCTTCACAATTTCAACTTCTGGCAATTCAGGCATGCCAAAAAACATAGCGCAACCCGAGTAGAGTGCAAGAAAGAAAAAACCGGCCCGCAAAAGCGAGCCGGTTAAAAAGTTTTGTGTGGGGATTAAACACATCCGAACATAAATTCGGAGAGAGATGATTCTATGTCTGATGTGTATTCCTGTCTTTTAGGACGTTTAATCTAATAGGTCAACAAAAAAGTTATAAAAAATGCAGAAAAAGCAGAAATTTATAGCAAAAATATATTTACATAAAAAAAAATAACTAGACAACAGATATATGTGACGCTATAAAAGTGCATAATTCATGCATTAATTAATTTTAAGGACTTTTAAGCCATGCCCACAATCGAACAAATTCGAGCAGGACGCGCACTTTTAGGCTGGAGTCAGCACGACTTGGCGGATAAAGCAGGATTGTCCCAAACAGGCATCGCCCGAATCGAAAACGGCACCAATCAACCAAACTCGAAAACCATCCAAAAAATTGAAACCGCTTTCGATGACGCCAACGTAGAATTCCTTGGCTCAAGCGGCGTGCGAAAAAGAACCGGAGAGATTAAAAAGCTCTCTGGAACAATAGGGTTCCAATCATTCATGAATGACGTTTACGAAACCATAAAAACACATGGTGGCGAGGTGTGCGTTTATAACGTAGACGAGAAAAACTGGATCAAATGGATGAGCAACACATATGATCTTCATGCTGAAAAAATGACAACCATAGAAAAGCCCTTCCATTTTAAAATTATGATTGAAGAAGGCGATAGCAACTTTATCGCTGGCGACTTTGCTGAATATAAATGGTTTCCCAAGGAACTTTTTGATAGACAATCGTTCTATTGTTATGGTAACAAGCTTGCATTGATAAATTTTAGTGATAATGATGTAGAAATTATGATATTACCTCAATCGGAATTTTCTAAAGGATTCCAAGTTCTCTTCAATATCGCATGGGATAACGTGGCGAAAAGTCCAAAATAGATAAAAGCTGAGTAAAAAATGACAAATACAGTAATAAGATTTACGCCTGGACAAGCCCAGCCGCCAGCAGTGTTGAGCGAGCTTCACGCAGAATTACTGAACCTTGACGGGTTAGAGGCTGTCTCTAACTTCATGCTAGGGCTCGGGCTACATCCGGAGCTTGTCGAGTTTCTGTCGAATCGCGGCGATTCTTCTGCCCTTGGAGAGAGAAAACTAAGAGAAGCGTTGATTGATTATATTGATTTTGATTTAAGATACGGAACAAACACAACCCAATTTTTCTCCGAAGCCCTGTTTATACAGCTTGCCAAAGATAACCCCACACTATTTGCAAACCCGGAACAAGCCGGCCACGCGGTAAGACACAGACCATGCCGAACAGACTCCGTGGTAAGAGGCTTAAACAGAGCCGTAGATATTTTAGAAAACAGCTACGGAATTTCAGCATCAAATGCTTTGCTTACGGATTTAGGATGTGGAACAGGAAAAGTTCTTGCCGCAGCCATGAGCGGAACCGGTGATTTCAGCGAGAAAGGCGTAAGCTTTCCTTTTAAACGCGCCGTTGGTGTCGATCTTTTCAGAACCGTTGTTGAAGAAGCCATTATAAACCTGAGAGCCGACGCACTCAAAATAGGCCTCTCAAAAGGGGGCGATGTTTTTGATACCAACCCCTCGAGAGCAACATTAAATATGAAAGATGGCCGTATCATATCATTAATATTTGGCGACGCGGCCACATACACTGATTACAATGGTGTCAACGTTGTGTTTATGTACAATCCCTTTGACGCAGATATTATGGAACAAGTAGAACGAAATCTTCGCAAATATGGTGGGAAGGCTCTCGTGGTATATAACAAACCTAAACACGAAGATATTTTCAGAAGAAACGGTTGGCACGAGGAACATAGAGAAATGAATTCTGATCCGGATAAACAACTCGTAATTCTATCCCATGGATTTAGCGCCGCTCGCACAATCACGCCTGGCCTTTCTACTGAAATCTCTGGCCCCGAGCGCGTCGCTGCGTAAAATCGACATCACTCACAATCACAAAAAAGGCCGCATCATACGATACGGCCTTTTGTTTATTCTTTATAGGAAAAAGCGAGTAGGCTACATCATGCCGCCCATGCCGCCCATTCCACCCATGCCGCCCATTCCGGCTGCATCGCCGCCCTTATCTTCCTGAGGCGCATCAGTAATAATCGCTTCAGTCGTGATAAGCAGTGAAC
>CAYGKM010000006.1:0-137901 GCA_964350695.1 uncultured Micavibrio sp. | reverse complement strand
TTGCAAACCCTTATGAAACGCGCTTTATTGATCGAGAATTCCCAACTCAACATACATTTTAGGAGCATATTTACATGTCTAATTTTGGTCTCGCAGAATATATCTGGATCGATGGTGCCGTCCCAACACGCTGTTTGCGTTCAAAAGCGCGTATCGTGCAAGTGGGTAAAAACCCTAAACCTTCAGACTTCCCGGAGTGGAGCTTTGATGGTTCATCAACAAATCAGGCAACCGGAGATAACTCTGACTGCCTTCTTAAAGCCGGCGCAGTCTTCAAAGACCCGATCCGCGGCGAAGGCAACTGGCTTGTAATGTGTGAAGTTCTTAATCCCGATGGCACGCCGCATGAATCAAACTCACGTGCGCAGCTTCAAGCTGTTCTTGATGCTGGCGCAGACAAGCATGATTGCTGGGCTGGTTTCGAACAGGAATATACTTTGTTCCCTGCAGGTAAGCGCACACCACTCGGTTGGCCTTCAAACGGTTATCCTGCCCCTCAAGGCCCTTACTACTGTGGCGTTGGCGCAGGTGAAGTGTTCGGCCGCGAAATGGTCGAAGCGCACGCTGAGCTTTGCTTGGCTGCCGGTCTTATGTTCTACGGTATCAATGCCGAAGTTATGCCCGGTCAGTGGGAATTCCAAATCGGTTACCGCGGCGATGATTCAGAAGATTCAGGCATTATGGCCATGGCAGACCAGACATGGGTTGCACGCTGGCTTCTTCACCGCGTAGGCGAAGAATTCGACATCTCTGCAACGCTTGATAACAAGCCTGTTAAAGGTGACTGGAACGGCGCAGGCATGCACACAAACTTCTCAACCAAAGGAACGCGTAGCAAAACCGAAGGTAAGAAGGCAATCGAGGCCGCTGTTAAGGCGCTTGAAGCGAAACACCAACAGCACATCACCCTTTACGGCGCGGCGAATAACGAGCGTCTTACAGGTGCGCATGAAACATGTGACATCAACACATTCAAAGTTGGTGACGCAGACCGTGGATGTTCAATCCGTATTCCTGCGCCTGTGGCTGCTAAGGGCTATGGCTACTTCGAAGATCGTCGCCCTGGTGCGAATGCTGACCCATATCTGGTTGTGGCCCGTATCGCGGCAACCGTTGCCGGTGTCGATGACAGTGTCTTCAAATTCGCAAGCTGGCCGCGTAAGGATGCTAAATTCGCAATCGCTGCGGAATAATAAGCACCTATTTATATAAGCATTTAAAAAGCGCTCGATAATCTCGGGCGCTTTTTTCTTTACCCACCGCATATTTTTATGAAAACTTCATAGGGATTTTATTAACCCTTTTGCTGTAATTTAAAGGCTGAGGCGTATCAAAACAGTTCAAATTAACTTTCAAATTAAAAAACACAGTAAGAGCAAAAGATGATCCACGACGAGGATAAGAAATTAGAGATTGATAACGATTTTGGCAGCTTTGAGGATTTAACCCTCGAAGGCGAAATAGTTGAGGAAGAGCCTGTGCGCGATGCGCCATCGCAAGATACGGGCGTAAACTCTCATAATGAAGAAAGCGCCGATCAACTTCCTGTGCAGTTCAAACCTGATCAAGCGAAAGCGGAGCAATCTTCAGGAAAGCAGCTTAAAACCTATGCTTCGGGTCTGAAAATCAAAGATGAAAACACCGATAACGGAATTTTGAAAAAAGGCCGTATTGGTGATCGCTTGGTTTCTATGGGCGTTATTACTGAAGATCAGCTTAATGTTGCACTTCAGGAAAAGAAAATCTCGGGCAAGCTTCTCGGGGAGGTTCTTGTTGCTCTTGGGTTTATCGACGAAGAAACACTTACAGCCTTTTTGGCCGAAAGCTCTGGCTTCGAGCTTTTCGATGCGCAGCACACAATTTTTGACGGCGAGGTTCTGGCACTTATAGATAAGAGCGTTGCGGCTAAACATAAGCTTCTTCCTGTCTCCATGACAAAAGACGAAATTCGCATTGCCATGGCCGACCCCTATGATGTGGTCGCGCTTGATATTTTGCGCCGCTATATTCCAAAAGGTCTGCAGATCAAGCCTATGGTCTGTACGCCGAAAACACTTTCCGATGCAATCGACGCAGCCTATGGCTACGCAAGTTCGGTTTCGGGAATCCTCAAAGAATTAGAAGAAGGCGAAGACCAAATTGATGTCGCCAGTCTTGATGAATCCGAAGCCTTCTCGCACCCGATTGTGCGCCTTGTTAATGCATTGGTGTTTGAGGCCGTAAAGCTCGGCGTATCCGATTTGCACTTTGAGCCCGAAGAAAACTTTATCCGCCTGCGCTATCGTATGGACGGCGTGCTTTATACCGCACAAATCCTGCACAAGCAGCACTGGAGCGGAATTTCACAGCGCATTAAAATCATGTCCGGCATGAACATCGCCGATAAACTCTCGCCGCAAGACGGACGTTTCAATATGAATGTCGGCGGACGCGAGGCCGATTTCCGTGTGTCTTCATTGCCAACCGTGAACGGTGAAAACATTGTTCTGCGTGTTCTCGACCAGAGCGAGAGCATCATGCCGATGGAAGCTTTGGGCTTCAGCCCGCACAACCTTGCGCAAATCAAACGCGCGCAAAGCAAGCCGGAAGGGATCATCATCGTGACCGGCCCTACAGGTTCAGGTAAAACAACCTCGCTCTATTCGATGTTGAACGAAATTAACGACGTCGAGGTCAATATCCAGACATTGGAAGACCCCGTGGAATATTCATTGCCGATGATTCGTCAAACCCATGTGCGCGAAGGCGTTCTGGAATTTGCCGATGGTATCAAGGCGCTCCTGAGACAAGATCCCGACATCATCTTTATCGGGGAGATCCGCGACGGCGAAACCGCCAATATGGCCCTGAAAGCTTCGATGACCGGTCATCAGGTTTATACAACGTTGCACACCAATGATTCGTTCGGCGCAATCCCGCGTTTGTTTGATCTCGGCTTAAAGCCCGGCATGGTCGCAGGCGCAATCGTAGCGATCTTCGCGCAGCGTTTGGTCCGTGTTTTGTGCAAATCATGTAGAAAAGAACACACCCCAGATCACGAAGAATGTGAAATCTTGGGTGTTGATCCTGCGGCGGCGCCGACAATTTATCGCGCGCATCAAGGCGGATGTGATGCCTGTGCGGGGCAGGGCTATAAAGGCCGTACAGCCGTAGTGGAGATTTTATCTTTCGATGAAGAGATGGATGAATTGCTGGCAGGCGGCGCAAATAAAGCGGAGCTAAAACAGCTTGCCGTGAAAAAAGGCTTCAAAAGCATGAAAGACGATGGCATTCTAAAAGTGTTGGAAGGCGTAACGACTCTGGAAGCATTATCCAAAGTCGTGGGTCTTAAATAACACTCCATTGGCCATCCGGTCAGGTGTCTTTTGAAAAAATGCGAATGAGGCACACCTATCGAACGTTATAAGTACAGAGCCTTAAACTCAAAAGGACGCCCCATTCGGGGCATGATCTCTGCTGCCAGTGAAGTGGACTTATTTAAGCAACTGCAATCCGCCGGGCTGGAGCTGATTGATTGTTCTGTGGTCGGACAATCCAAGGACAGCGCCTTCGGTAATCTTTTCGTTAAAAAAATCAGCCTGCGCGACGTAATCCAGCTCTTTATTCAGCTGGAGCAAATGCAAAGCGCGGGCGTGCCGCTGCTTGACGCGCTGGGCGATGTACGTGACGCGACGGAAAATGACCGCCTGCGCGATATGATGAGCGACATCCACAGGGATGTATCCGACGGAAGCTCTTTATCCGAAGCAATGGAACGCCACCCGAAAGTGTTCAAGCCACTTTATATCTCTCTGATCGAAGCGGGCGAGGAAACCGGAGACCTGACAAGCTCATACCTCCAGCTTATAAAATATCTGAAATGGGTCGATGCCATTCAGGCAAAAATCCGAAAAGCCACGCGTTATCCGATCATCGTGACGGTGGTGGTGCTTTTGACCATTGTGTTTATGATGAGCATGGTTGTGCCGCAAATTGTCGGCTTCTTGCAATATCTTGATCTTGAACTGCCATGGTTCAGTGTCGCGCTGATCGCAACCTCTGACTTTTTCGTCAATCCGCTCTTCACGCTTTTGGGCATGCCTGTTTATGGCGGTTTGATTGTTTTGATTGTACCTGTGCTGCTGTTCATGTTGGTGAAGGCCTTGCGAAAATCATCCGATGAAATCGCATATCGTCTGGATTCTTTCTATGCGAACGCGGCTGTCATCGGTCCGATCATCAGAAAAATTTCTATCGCCCGCTATTCGCAAACATTCGGGGCGCTCTACGCAAGCGGTATTGATGTCATCAGCGCGCTAAAATCCTCCCGTGAAACGGTTGGAAATCTTTTGCTAATCGAAGCCATGGAAACCGTGGAAGCCCACGTCCAGGCGGGGAGTCCGCTCTCCGAAGCCTTCAATGCATCGGGAGAATTCCCAAGTATGGTCGTTCGCATGGTGAAAGTTGGTGAAGAATCAGGTAACCTGACCCCGGTGTTGGATCAGGTCTCGGAATTTTATACCCATGACGTGAATGAAGCGATTGATGGTCTTATCGAGATGATTCAACCAACATTAACTGCTATACTGGGTTTAATGATCGCCTGGATCGCGGCCGGAAGTCTTGGCCCAATCTACATCAATCTCGGGAACTTTATGGATTATTAAGAACAGATGAGCTTATCACTATTCACGCCAAACCGAACCGTAATGCTCGTCTCTGACGAGGCGTTGTTCATATACGCGACCAGCGCGCGGGGCGTTCGGCTTGTTGAAACTGTGCCGTGGGGCGCGGAAGATTTCAAAAAAAGCGTCGCCAAAATTCTGACGAAAGATTGCAAACGCCGCCCCGTACTTATTCTGAATGACATGGTCGAGCAACACTACCGCAAGGAAAAAGTCCTTAAGCGCGGCGTGAACATGTTTGACAAAGTCACCATGCTGAACCGTAAATTACATGTCGCTTTCCCGAATTATCCGATCCGCGCGGCGCTGCAGCTCAACGAAAAAATCAAGAAAACAGAAAAACAGGCCGCCGCCGATATCTATATCTTCGCCGCCGTGCCGAAAACCGAACAATTCAGAAGCGCAATGCAAGCCGCGCAAGATTCTCTGGTTTCTATCGCGGGCTTTTGCCTGCTGCCTGTTGAGGCATCCGACATGGTTAAAACCCTGTCTGCCAAGCACACAAAACGTGGCCATAAAAAATCCGTTTGGTCCGTCTTTATAGGGCAGCACAGAAGCGGCTCTTTGCGCCAGATCGTCACCAAAAACGGCGAACTTGCCCTTACGCGTATGAGCCCGATCTCCGAAGGCGCAACTGATCCGCGCAATTGGGCCAATGATGTGTTTTTAGAATTCAACGCCACGATGAGCTATCTCGCGCGTTTCGGCTATGAAGAAAAAGACGGCCTTGATGTAAATATCATCGCCGCGCCGGAAGCCGGACAAATTTTAAGAGATCAAATCGAAGAACCGTGTAATTTGAACTTCATGACCGTAAGCGAGGCTGCTAAAGCTCTCGGCGTTTCAGTCGGCTATCAGGAAGATCAGAAAATGGCCGATGCCCTGCATGTTGCATGGGTGGGACGGAAAAGTAAGTTTATACTGCCGATGAAGGCAGAGGAGATTGAATCGGTCTCCAAACCCAGAAAAACCGCGATGTTAGCAACGCTGGCCTTGGTTCTCGGCGCAGGGTTTTTGGGATATCAATCCTTTACGGGGGCCTCCAGTCTCATCGAAATATCAGGCGACATAGACACCGCAAATACCCGCAAAAACCAACTCGACGCCCAATATCAAAAAGAACTCGAGCGTAAAAAAGAACTGGGTTTTGATGTACAGCTCATTCAAAGCTCGATCGGCGTTTTTGAAGAGCTGCAGAGACAGCAAATTCCCGCGCTCGATTTGTCCAAAAAAATCGGACAGGCTTTGGGTAAAGATCTGCGCCTCGATAAAATTGACATCAAACGCGCAGAACCAACGCTTATCGACAATTTTATGGGCGGAATGCAGCCGGAAGAAACACCTTTATTCGAACTGCGCATGTCCATGACATACCCATCGACCACGGATATCGACCAAGGAAACCAAGAGGTCAATGAACTGAAAGACCGCTTGGCAGCACTTTTGCCTGATCATAAAGTCGAGGTCACGAAGCTTTTGAAAGATTATGAGTACACCGAAAATTTGGTGGTTGAGACCGGCGATCTGGAGCAGGAAAACATCCAGCAAGACTTCGTTGCGGAAATCATGATTCAAAAATCACTCTCCAATAAAAAAGAGGAGGGTGCGCAATGATAAAGGTGCTTGGAGCAAAAAGAATTCTGACCCTCGCGATCCTTGTGGCCGTGAATGCGGCGCTTGCGCTTGTCGCATACGGCTATCTCGCGCCGGAAAAAATATCCAAAGAGCGCGAGCTCCGCATGCTGCGCGGGCAGGTCTCCGGTTTAAATAAGGATATCGACAATATCCTTTTGGAATTCGAGCAGCTTGAAGATCAAAAAGCAGAATTTGAAATGCTTGAAAAAGATGGCTTCTTCAAAGATCAGGGCCGCCGTCAGGCTGAAAAATTATTCAATCTTATTCAGGAAAAATCAGGCGTAAGCAAGGCGCAAGTCAGCGTTGCCGCAGGAGAAATTGAAGACAATGAAGTTGCCCAAAAAGCCAATCATAAAATTTTAAGCAGCCCTGTAGAACTCAGGGTCGAGGCAATGGATGAGATTGATATCCTGCGCTATGTGTTCTTGGTTGAAAAATATTTCCCCGGCCATATCAGCCTTGAGAAAATGAAGCTACACAGGGACGCCGAAGTTAACGGCACGGTCTTGCGCAGCATTGCCTCTGGTAAAAATGTCCCTCTCATCAAAGCCGAGATTGAAATGCTGTGGCGCACGATGATCCCCGTAGACCAACTTACGGAGGAGGGCGTACAATGAAGATAAACGGTCTCTATATAGCGCTTTTACTCTGCCTCGCGCAGCCATCGCTCGCGCAGGATCTTACGCAAGCCGCGCCGCAAGGCATGGTTCTCGAAGCCCCTCAAGCGGTTGTTGAGCAGCCCACTGAAGCTGTGATAGCGCCGCAAGCGGAAGGCCCGGAAGATCAAGCGCCGCAAGAAGCTGTGCAAGCCGCCGCCCCAGCGTCTCAAGCGCAGAGCCCCATCGAAGAAAACGGGTTTGACGCCGGTGAATATTCTTCGCTGCTCTTTACATTCTGGGAGCGTACCGCAATCCAGGATGCCCGCGCTTCTCGCGGCGTTGTGCGCGCCCCCACAGATGCCGAGCTTATGCGCGATTTGAAGAAACGTGACGATGAACCAAAACGTAAACCCCCACCGGAAGAACGCGATATTACGCTTGGCGGGATCGTATATAAAACCAGCAAAAACTGGACAATATGGCTGAACGGCAAGCGCGTATCACCCAATGCGCTGCCAAAAGAAGTCCTCGATCTTCGGGTTTTTGAAGAATATGTCGAGATTAAATGGTTTGATGAATACACCAACCAAATTTTCCCGATCCGTCTGCGCGCGCATCAACGCTTTAACATTGATACGCGTATCTTCCTGCCGGGTTAAAAAGGCCGCCGCCAATGAATAAAAAACCGCCCGCCCTTCATGTCGAAAATGTGAGCGTCTCTTACAAGGCGTTCAAAGCGATTGATGATATCTCCCTGAGCATAAAATCAGGCGAGTTCATGGGGCTGATCGGCCTGAATGGCGCGGGCAAAACCACCCTCATCAAAACCATTTTAAATCTGCGTCCTGCCGATCAGGGGCGCGTCGAGATATTCGGCCTGCCCAATAACGATAAAGCCGCCAAGCAGCGCATCGCCTTTCTCCCTGAACGTTTCGAGCCGTCTTGGTTTATGACCGGCATGGAGTTTTTAAAGTTCGCCACCGCGCTCTATAACAAAAGCGCAGGCTATAAAACCATTACCGCCGATGAGTTCAGGGCAGGGGCCGAAAGCCTCGCACTAGACCCTTCCGCGCTCGATAAGCGCGTCCACACATACTCCAAAGGCATGCGCCAAAAACTCGGGCTGCTCTCCACGCTCATGACGCCCGGCGAGCTTCTGATTCTCGATGAACCGATGAGCGGCCTCGACCCCAGAGCGCGCAGCCACGTAAAAGACACACTGATAAATTTGAAGAAACAAAACAAAACCCTTTTGATTTGTTCGCATATTCTCGAAGATATGGATGAAATTTGCGATCGCATCGCGATACTCGATGGCAAGACCATCAATTTTATAGGCACGCCCAAGGCTTTCAAAGATGAAAATAAGAGCCAAAAACTGGAGCGCGCCTTCTTACAATTTATTGAGAAAAAGGCTGCGGCGTGATACCCTATATTTACGAATTGCATTTCCTCCCTGTCCTTAAAGGTCACCAATAATGTTTTTATCTCTCAAAAATACCGCATGTTTAGCCGTGCTGGCGATCAGTGTAAGCGCCTTGCCCTTTGTGCCTGCTTACGCGCAAATGGATGACATCACCAAAGAAGAAGTCCTTGCTCCTATTGGTGATGCCCCTGCGGCGGAAGCCCCTGCTGAAGCCCCTAATGCGACAATTGAGCTGCAACCTTTAGAGCCTCTTGAGCCTGTCGCCGACGTGCCTGTGCCCGCAATTGATGAGCTTGCAAGCCCTGTTGTGGAGACCCCCGAAACAGAAACTATGCCCAGTATTCCTGACGCCGCCGAAGTAGACGGCTTTGATGAAAACATCTTCTTTGATGCCGAATCACTTGTGCCATCCGGCGAGATGGGACGCAAAAGCGGCCCCAGAAAAGTAAATCCGCAGCTAGAGCCGGGGTCAAAACTGATTATTTCGACCAAAGAGAGCAAAGCAGACAGCAAAGCCGCGCAGCTTGTCGCCGCAGACAGGGCGATGAAGCTTGGTCGCTACGAATCCGCGCTTGAAATATACGACCAGCTCTACGCCAAGAACAATTCAGACGCCAATATTTTGATGGGCCGCGCAACCACCCTGCAACAGCTCGGCCAAGATGAAATGGCGCTTCAGGCTTATGAAGAATTCCTTGATCGCTATCCGCAAAATGCGGCGGCAAAGGTGAATATGCTCGGCTTGATGGGTAAGAAATACCCGTCCGTTGCCCTGCGCCAATTGCTGGAAATGCATGACGAATATCCCGGTGATGTGGGTATGGTTGCACAAATCGCGGTTATGCAGGCCAAACTCGCACGGTTTGACGAAGCCATTCGGTATCTGGGGATCGCCGCCAGCATGCAACCGAAAAACGCGAGCCATCTGTTTAACATGGCTGTCATCGCCGACAGGGCAGGCAGCAAAAAGGAAGCGATTCAATATTACGAAGAAGCGCTTGAGATTGATACGCTTTACGGCGCAGGGCGCTCTATCCCGCGCGAAGCCGTGTTCGAGCGTTTGGCTTTGCTGCGCTAAACCAAAATGTCATTCATTCCTTTCTATTTTGAACTGGTCAGCGTTGGAATTCTGGGCCTGATCTTGGGCAGCTTTGCCACGGCCCTTATCGCCCGCATCCCTGAAGGAAAACCCGTTTTTACCTCGACCTCGCGCTCCGCCTGCATGTCTTGCGGCTGCAAATTAAAGGCGCGTGACCTTGTGCCGCTCTTTTCATGGCTGTTTCAGCGCGGAAAATGTAGATATTGCAAAGCCCGCGTGAGTATAAGCTATCCGCTTGTTGAAATCGCCTCATGTACACTTTGTATTGGCGCATTCCTGCTCAACAAAGGCGATCTAAACGCCTATGCGCCGCTTGTCCTCGCCAGCCCGATCTTGATTGCGCTCATCGTCATTGACCTGAAACATAAGATTTTGCCGAATGTTTTGGTTCTTATTCTCGCCGGAATAGGGCTTTTAAGGCTCACTATGCTGCTTTTAGCCCAAGATATAACCATTGAGGCGCTTTTCACGCGCTATCTGAGCGGCGCGCTTATATACGGCGTTTTTGCCTATGTTTTGGGCTGGGTAACCTCGAAAGTCTTGAATAAAACCGCTCTTGGCATGGGGGACGTGAAATTCTTTGCCGCGGCGGGATTATGGCTCGGCATATCGCATTTGGCGACATTTTGTATCCTTTCAGGGGTTTTGGGCGTTGTTTTGGGGCTTTTTTGGCAAAAAATCAAAAAGGAAGCCGTATTTCCCTTCGGTCCCGCCCTGATTTTGGCCTTTATTACCCTTCTTTGGTTTGGCGGTTCTCATTTCGCCGAAAAAGCAGTACACTATTTGTGAACCTTTTCTTGAGGTTCTTTACCTTCTATTCATATATTCACGTTAAAAATAGAGAGTAAGATTTTCTGCGTATTCCCTCATTAATGCTGAATAAAGGAGAGCTCCCTTGGACTTAAATCAGCTTCTCAAATTTACACTGGAAAACGATGCCTCTGACCTTCACTTGAGCGCAGGATCGCCGCCGATCATTCGTGTGAACGGCACACTTAAGCGCGTAAAGGCCGAACCGCTTTCCAGCGATGATATCCGCGGCATGCTGTATTCAACCATGACAGACGACCAGCGCGCAGAATTCGAAAAGAATATGGAACTGGATTTCGCGATCGAACTTACCGAAGAAGCCCGTTTCCGTGTGAACGGCTTTACAACCCGCTTGGGGTCATCGGCCGTGTTTCGTGCGATCCCGAGCGTCGTGCCGACAATGGAACAATTAGGCTTGCCGCCCGTTATGCGCCGCTTCGCCGAGCTTGAAAAAGGCATTATTCTTGTCACCGGCCCGACAGGGAGCGGTAAATCGACAACATTGGCTTCTATGGTTAATCACATCAATCTGCATGCATCAAAACATATCCTGACGATTGAAGATCCGGTCGAATTCTTCCACGAATCCAAAAAAAGCCTGGTCAACCACCGCGAAGTCGGTACAGACACACATTCATTCGCCCGCGCCCTTAAAAGCGCCCTTCGTGAGGATCCCGATGTGATCCTTGTCGGGGAGATGCGCGACTATGAAACAATCTCATTGGCGCTGACTGCGGCAGAAACGGGCCACCTTGTGTTTGCAACGCTTCACTCCAACTCGGCCTCTAAAACGATTGACCGTATTATCGACGTGTTCCCGACAGGAGACAAAGAAATGATCCGCGCTATGCTCGCAAGCTCTATTCAGGGCGTAATTGCTCAAACGCTTTTAAAGCGTGATGACGGGCAGGGCCGTGTGGCCGGTTTTGAAATCCTCGTGGGTACAAACGCGGTCAGAAACCTGATCCGTGAAAACCAAATTCCGCAGCTTTACTCCATGATGCAAACAGGATCACGCTACGGCATGATCACGATGCAAGATGCCGTCGGCGATCTTCTCGAATCCGGGCTTATCAATAAAGACGAAGCCCGCAGAGTGCTGCTCGCGACCACCGATGAGGCGGGCGAAGACGAAGACTATGCCTCCGCAGCCCTTGGCGGCGGAAAACTTGACGGTAGCTCGATGAGCGACCCTTCAAGCGGCGGCAAAGGAGAGCCATCAGGCTCAAGCGATGAAGGGTATTCATTCTAATATGTCCGAAAATTATCCTATTTTTCAATATCTTCAGGCGATGATAGACCGCAAAGCGAGCGATCTTTATCTTACCAACGGCTATGCGCCTGCAATCCGTGTGGAAGACGAAATGGTCACCTTAAGCGATACGGCTCTGGATAAAGAAGCACTGGAAAACATTCTCGGCGCTATTCTGACGATCAGACAAAGACGTGATTTCGAAGAACATATGGAGATGAACACAGCGCTTGAGCTGCCCAAGTTCGGGCGCTTCCGCGTGAATGTTCTGCAACAAAGACAAAATCCGGCAATTGTAATCCGCCGCATTGTATCCACTATCCCGACGATTAAAGAGCTGCGCCTGCCCGCTGTGCTTGAGAGCCTTGCCATGCAAAAAAGAGGGCTTGTACTTTTAACGGGGACTACGGGATCGGGGAAATCGACCAGTCTGGCCTCTATGATTGATCATAGAAACAGCCGCCAAACCGGACATATCATCACCGTGGAAGACCCGATCGAATATTTCCACGAGCATAAAAAATCTGTTGTCACCCAGCGCGAAGTCGGCGTGGACACGGAAAGCTACGCTGTTGCCCTTAAAAACGCATTGCGTCAGCGCCCGGATGTGGTGTTGATCGGCGAGGTACGAGACCGCGAGGTTATGGAACAAACACTCACCATGACGGATACGGGCCATCTCTGTTTGGCAACAATTCACGCTAATAACGCCTATCAGGCCATTGAACGAATCGTGAATTTATTCCCTGACGAGCAAACAAATCAAATCCGCTTGAGCCTTTCTATGAATTTGAGTGCGATCATTTCGCAGCGTTTATTGCCGGGTTTGGACGGTATGCTTGTGCCTGCGCTTGAAATTATGCTGAACAAAGGGCATGTCAGAGAATTGATCCTCAAAGGCGAAGTTACAAAGATAAAAGAAGTGGTCGAGCAAAACCAAAAAGAAGGCATGTGCAGCTTTGACCAAAGCCTGCTGTCGCTTTACGCGCAGAAAATGATTTCCGAAGAAACCGCTATGATGAACTCCGACAAACCGTCTGACCTCCAGATCAAGATCAAACAATTTGATTTATCGGGCGCGAAAAGAATCAAAGAGGGGCCTCTTTCCGGCATTGATACCTCTTCGTTTTCAATTCGGGATTGATTGCCTTTCTGGCATTTCTACCTCTTGCATCTCCCGTAAATATGCTATGCTAATAGCGATTCATATTCCTGCATCCCCGCAGTGAATTTCTAAAGTTTAACCCTGTAAGGTTTTCTGTAATGCCCAAGATGCAAGCTCTCTCAATGTTCAAAATCCATTTCGCCCTGATAGTTGTAGCCGGCTTTGTGCTCGGTAGCTGTGATCTGGCAAGTAACTTCGCCAAATCTGACCGCGAAGGCGAAATGCAAATGCAGGATTTCCGCGATGGCATGGCCTCACGCGTTGAAAGCCCGATTGATGAAACAGAATTAGCGAAAAACAATGCCTCCATCCCCGAGCTTCAGCCCTATATTTCTCAAACAGAAGGCAAGATGAAATCCATGCCCTTGGTTTCTGTTTCGGTCAACCAGTCCGTTCCGGTGCGTGATATTCTTTTCGAACTCGCCCAACAGGCGGATTACGACATTGAACTTGATCCCCGTATCCGCGGCTCTATTATTTTCACCGCGCGCGATCGTCCTTTTGATCAGGTGATTTCGCGAATCGCAGATATCGCAGGGCTTCGTTATAGCTTTGATGATGACGTCCTTCGCGTAGAGCTCGATAAGCCTTATAACGAACTCTATAAAATTGATTACATCAGCTATATCCGCAAAAGCAAAAGCGGCATTAACAACAATGTCGCGGTTGTGACGGGTGACGGCGTAGGAACAGGCTCTAATTACGAAGCCACTTCTGAAACCGAAGCGAACTTCTGGGGCGAGCTTGAAGCAAACCTTGAGCAAATCATAAATGGTACGGCAACCACAGGGTTAAAAACCACGAAAGACCCCCGCATAACAGCCACAGACCAAAACCCTGACGTCCAGGCGGTAGCGCCGAATGCTGACGGCAGCGTGAATGTTTCCGCGCCGCAAGCCACATTGCGCGTTGATTCTTTGCCCGTTGATGATGAAGAGCAAAGCTCCGGCACGAAAGCCAATGCGGTTGATGAAAAAGGCAGCTTCACAATGAACAAGCAGGCAGGGATCATCAATGTTTACGCGCCAGAAAGAGCGCATAAAGAAATCCGCGATTATCTTAAGCTTCTTAAGAAGGCTGTTTCAGCCCAAGTTTTAATCGAAGCCAAGCTTCTTGAGGTGACCTTGAACGATGAATTCGTAACAGGGATTGATTGGGGCGGCCTTAGCCTCTTCAGCGGCGAGCTTACAGCGGACTTTCTCTCTAACGGCACTGTGCGCGGGGGAACCAGCCTTGTTCCCGGAACTGCGGCCGGGCTTACAGGCACAAGCGTCGCGACAGGCACGAGTTTCGTGATTGGCTACGGCGGCAATGATGTGCAAACGCTCATTCAGGCCCTTTCAGGTTTCGGTACGGTCAAAGCGCTTGCCAGTCCGCGCTTGACGGTTCTCAACAACCAAACCGCTGTTTTAAACGTGGCGACCAATCAGGTTTTCTTCGACATTGATGTTGACGTGACCGCGACAGATGGCGGCGCAACACAAACAGATATCAGCAGTGATATCCGCAACGTGCCGGAAGGGGTGCTGGTCAATGTGCAGCCTTCAATCAATATAGAAGACCAAACGGTATCCTTGGCCGTGCGGCCGACAATCACGCGTGTGGTCAATGAAGTGCCTGACCCTGCTATTCAGTTCGTAACCGCCAGTGCAAAAATCGAGGGTGTACAATCACTCGTTCCTGAACTCAGCGTTCAGGAAATTGATTCCGTCATTCAGGTGCGCTCAGGTCAGCCCGTTGTGATGGGCGGCTTGCTGCAAGACCGCGTCGTGAATTCCGAATCAGGCGTGCCGATCTTAAGCGAAACCCCATACCTTGGGAATCTGTTCAAGGACCGTGATGATCTTATTCAAAAAACAGAGCTTGTGATCTTCCTGAAAGCGACGATTTTGGATAATCCTGCGGACTCTGTTCACAACACGGACAAAGATTTGTACCGCAAATTTTCATCTGACCGCAGACCTTTAAGGTTCTAGAACGGCGAACTGTGCTATGTCCTCTCTGCTTTTCGGTTATGTATTAAAAGCAGCGAAAAGAGATAAGTTTATTGTGTCTCTTTTTGTGATGATGGCATTGGCCACAAGTCTTTCCATCTTCATGGGCGGCTCCGCCGTTACCGAAATAGATCAATTCGCCGCTGTTTTCGCCGCGGGCAGTATCCGTCTCCTCAATGTTTTCGGCCTATGCCTCTTTGTAGCGTTCTTCGTCAAACGCAGTTTCGATAGCCGCGACGTTGAATATTTGCTGACGCGGCCCGTCGGGCGGCTGTCCTTTTTGCTCTCCTACGCTTCGGCCTTTATATTCATCGGCATTCTTGCCGCCATTTTCTCCGGCCTTTGTGTATATGCGCTTTCCCCGCATTTATTTTCCGCAAACCATATCTACTGGATCGCCAGCCTTTCAATCGAAAACGCAATCATGGTCTGCACCGCGTTTTTCTTTGCAATGGTGCTGGCCAGCCCTGCGCTCAGTATGTTCGCAACGCTCGGTTTTTATGTCTTGGCACGGATGATGGCGCATTTATTGGGCATCATAGATTCGCAAAAAGCCGACGGCCCGCTCTTCGAGGGGCTCTCGGTAATCATGCAAGGGATATCCATGGTCATGCCGCGGCTTGATCTCCTCACGCAAAGCTCATGGCTTCTTTATGGTCTGGACGCAAGCGCCAACCTCTTTATTGTCCTTCAAGGCGCAGTCTATATTGTCCTGATTCTCAGCGCCGCAGCCATTGATCTCCTCTATAGGAGGTTCTAATGCTAAGCCGTCCCCGCCATCTCGCCCCGATCCTCGTCCTGACTCTCGCGGTCCTTTGCAACATCGGCCTCTGGACACAAACCCGGGACACGCAAAGCCGTTGGGGCAATGTACCGCCACTACCGACAAAAACAGGCATGATGCTGTCTTCCCTCGGTGACCCTGAATTCGCTTATCGCGCCATGGGGATCATGCTGCAAAATCTTGGCGATACCGGCGGGCGCAGCACAAATCTCTCCGAATATAATTATGAACGTCTGGGGCAATGGCTGATGCGCGGGTATGAACTCAATCAAACTTCGAACTTTCTGCCTTTTCTCGCCGCGTATTATTTCAGCGCCAACCAAAACACCGATGAGCTGGAACCGATCGTGCGGTATTTGCAAAAAGCAGGCAGTGCCCATGATAATGAAAAATGGCGGTGGCTCGCCCAAGCCGCCTTCATTGCCCGCTTTAAAATGAACAACCAGGAGCTCGCCCTCGAAATTGCTAATGAAATCAGCCGTATCAAAGGCCAAAACCTGCCGATCTGGGCGCGCTCCATGCCCGCTTATGTACTGAACGCGCAAGGTGAGAAAGACGCAGCCTATAAGATGCTGCTCTCCCTTATCAAAACCGAAGGCGACAAGTTGCATCCCGCCGAGGTCAATGCGACACTGCATTATGTTTGCACACAGATTTTAGAGCCGACAGATGATAAATACGCCCGAACCTGCACAGAGTTTATGAAGAAGAAATGAACGAGATTCAATTCACTATTCCCGAAATTCTCTCCCTCATGGGGCTGACGCATTGTGTCTATGTAATTGTGCATATGGGATTTCGCAAAAGCGGCTTCAGCCAGACAATCCTGCCCGTCCTGTATTTCGCGATGCTGGCAGGCGCGTTCTTCTTCGATGCCGCGCAAAGCAGACTGTCCGGAAGCGCTGAGTATTACCCGTATTGGCAGTGGTTCTTCTGGTTTATCGGCCCGCTGCTCAGCGTCCTTCTCGTCACGCAAATCTCGGATCTTAAAAATATCCCGTCCTTAAAGGACTATTGGGTGCTTTTGCTTCTCCCCTTCAGCTTTCTGCTCTCTTTTGCCGCTGTAAACACCACGCATAACTGCACCTCGCTTGCCCTATGCGAACCTTTTATGGATTTGCTGAACGTTACGGGGCTGATGGCGGGCACAATCAGCCTTCTTCTGGTTATCAGCAAACAAAACCTTCTGAAAAAAATCAAAACCCAGAAATTCGGGCGGGAGCGGTATTGGCTGATTTTGTCTCTCGTGGCCTTGAACGCATTATTCCTCGGCGTCATGTTCATGCAGCTCAACGGTCAAATCTCCGCCGAGCAAACAGGCATTATTAAAACAATTCTGGGGATCGGCTTTGTATATCTGGTCAGCACAAGCTTCTTTCGCATCTTCCCAAAGCCTGTGGCGGCAAAAATAACAAAAGAAACCATCGCTCAGGACATACTCTCTGATGAAGAGCTTAAGATCGCCCGAAAAATCCAAAGCCTTCTTGATCGCGAGAAGATATATCAGGAACCCGCATATTCCAGAACCGATCTGGCACAGGAATGCGGCGCCTCTGAATCCGTAATTTCGCGAATCATCAACGTTCATTTTCAAAAATCCTTCCCTCAACTCATGAACGAATACAGAATTGAGGACGCAAAACGCCTTTTGCTTGAAACAAATGCCTCCGTGAAGGTCATTTCAGGCGAAGTCGGCTTCAATTCCTTGCCGTCTTTCAACCGCGCCTTCAAAGAAACCACAGATATGTCACCCACAGAGTATAAAAACACCGCTCAAAAAGCATGAATCTGTTCAATTTCTCGTTTTGAGTGATCATCTTGGCCTGATTGAGGGGCGCAAACCCTCAGAATTAAGACTCTCTTCACGAAAAAAGGCAAAGATAGAAGGGTAGGGCTGTTTTTACTGCAATTTTCGCGGTATACTTTTGACCAGTTCATTCGGGCAATTACGCCCATCATTTTTTTGCACATATTTTTAGGAGAGAGTCATGAATACTCAAATTAAAAACCTTCGCAAAGCGCAAGACGGCTTCACGCTCGTCGAACTTGCTGTTGTGATGATTATTATCGGTCTTTTGATCGGTGGGATTTTGAAAGGCCAAGAGCTGATCGCAAATGCCCGCGTAACATCCACGATTTCACAAATGGAAGGTATCGGCGCTGCTGTTGACGGTTTCACAGACGCATATAACGCCTATCCTGGTGACATGAACGACGCAGCAGGCGCAAACGGACGTTTGGTTAACTGCGCCGCGCCTTGTAACAACGGTAGCGGTGACGGTCGCATCAGTGTGGCTATTGGGTCAGCGCCTGCTATTGCTGGTGGTCCAACTGGTGAAGGCGTGAACTTCTTCGCACATCTTGCTGCAGCTGACTTTATCACAGGTATGGATAGCACAGGTAACGTTGTAGCCTTTGGACGTACAAACCCTTCAGCTCCGGTTGGTGGTGGCTTCACAGTAGGCGACACGCGTGCAGGCGCTCCAATAAGCTTCGCAGCAGCGAACTTTCGCGTTGGGACATATGTGGTTATAAATGGTGTAGCCGGTGCAGTAGCTGCTAACTCAGGTGTTCTTGCAACATCACAAGCGGCGCGTATTGACCGCAAACTTGATGACGGTATCCCGACAACTGGTATTGTGATTGGTGATAGCCTCGCATGTGGTTTGGCGGCAACGGGTGGTTATGACGAAGGTAACCAGTCCTCTGTTTGTGCAATTGCGTTCAGAATGTAATATGACCTTATAAATTCAAGAAAGCCCGGGCGCTTGCTCGGGCTTTTTTTATACGCCTAAGCCCGTCATTGCGAGCTTCAGCGACGCAATCAAGATTGCCGCGTCGGAAGCTAAAGCGTCTCCTCGCAATGACGTTAAATTAAGCAGCGAGTGCCTTGGACTTTGCAAGCGCGTCAATAACCGCCGCGCCCATCTCTTCCGTCGAGACCTCGCGTGACCCTTCCGCCATGATATCGGCTGTGCGAATGCCCGCATTCAAAACATCTTGAACGCTTGCTTCCAACGCGTCCGCCAAATCCCCGCGATCAAGCGAATACCGAAGCGCCATAGAAAGCGAAAGAATCGTCGCCAGCGGGTTCGCCTTGCCTTGTCCCGCAATATCGGGCGCAGAGCCGTGTACAGGCTCATATAGCCCCGCCGAGCCCACAACGCCGAGTGATGCAGAAGGCAGCATCCCGAGCGACCCCGTCAGCATCGCCGCTTCATCACTCAAAATATCGCCAAACAAATTATCCGTCACAATCACATCAAACTGACGCGGATTGCGGCAAAGCTGCATCGCGCAGTTATCCGCGTACATATGCTCGAGGCTCACATCCGCATACTTCGCCGCATGCAGCGCGGTCATGTCTTCGCGCCACAGCTTGCCGCTTTCCATCACATTGGCTTTTTCGCATGATGTCACGCGGTTGGAGCGCTTGCGCGCAAGCTCAAAGGCCACGCGCCCGATACGCTCAATCTCCGAGGTCGTATAAACTTGGGTGTTATACCCGCGGCGTTGCCCGTTTCCTAAATCTTCAATGCCGCGCGGCTCACCAAAATAAACCCCGCCCGTAAGTTCACGCACGATGAGGATGTCCAGACCCTTCACAATCTCGGGCTTTAGGCTGGAAGCATCGACCAACGCATCAAAGACAAGGGCAGGGCGCAAATTCGCGAACAGATCGAGCTCTTTGCGAAGCCTCAATAACCCCGCCTCAGGACGTTTATCGTAATCCACGCCGTCCCATTTCGGCCCGCCGACACTGCCCATCAGGATCGCATCCGCCTTGCGGCATATCTCAAGCGTGCTATCGGCGAACGGCACGCCATATTCGTCATAAGCCTGACCGCCGATGAGGTCGTGGGTTAAGATCACATCAAGCCCGGCATGGCCTTTAAGCCAATCAATGATCTTCACGGCCTGCGCTACGATTTCAGGGCCAATTCCGTCACCGGGCAGAATTACGAGGTTCTTCGTCATGGTCTTATCCTTTATAGGTTCTTGATATTTGTGAAATAAACATCCGCGCCAATCGACTTTACGCGGGCATAGCCCATTGTTTCTAAACGGCTTTCAAGTGCGCTGTCTTCTGCGCTGAGTATTTCCATCTGGATAAAACATGCGTTGTTTTTCAAGGTCTTTTCCATGCCTGATAATACGCTTGCTTCATATCCTTCCACATCAATTTTGATAAGAAGCGTCTGGCTTTTAAAACCAAAAAGACGATCAATACTGTCTTGCTCAACCTCAATGCTCGCGCCGTTACTTTGCGATTTCGCAAGGCTGGATCGGCCTGTATTGTTGTTTGCCGCCATATTCAGCGTCACTTTACCCGGCTTATCTCCCGCCGCAATAGGGTGAACATTGATCATCTCGAAAAGATCATTCATATCAATATGGCCGTAGAGATGGTTTAAATTTCGCGGATCACACTCAATGCTATGCACTTTAGGTACAAGGCCGGAGCACCCGATAATGCAGCTATAAAGCCCGAAATTAGCCCCTATATCCAAAAAAGCATCAAAGGCAGTTATGCGGGCGGTATCAAGCATGGTTTGTATTTGTTCCGCTTCATACCCGCCCTCAATCCACATGCGGCGATCAATATAATTATCAGGGCGCACGCAAAACTCCGCCCCTTTAAACCGCACGACCTTGTGCCGGGTAGGGCTGAAGCTTTTGTAATAAGACCTGTAAAGGCTGGTTTTTAAGCGTGAGAGCATTTTATACCCAAGGCTGGCTTTTATTGCGTTTGTCTTCGAATGTGTCGATATGCAGGCCTTTTTCAAGCGTCAGGCCGATATCATCAAGCCCGTTCATCAGGCAATGCTTGCGAAAAGGGTCAATCTCGAATGAGAAGCTGAATTTATTCCCGCGCGTGATGGTTTGTTTCTCAAGATCAATCTCGATTTCCCCGTCAGGGTCGCTTTTTGCAGACTCCATAAGCTCATCGACCTGTTCCTGAGGAAGTTCAATAGGAAGAATGCCGTTCTTAAAGCTGTTATTGAAGAAAATATCGGCAAAAGAAGGCGCAATAACGCATGTAAAGCCCATATCCAAGATCGCCCATGGTGCGTGCTCGCGCGACGATCCGCAGCCGAAATTCTCGCCCGTAATCAAAATCTGCGCATCCGCATATTCAGGGCGGTTAAGCACGAAATCAGGCAAAAGCTCGCCCTTATCATCATAACGAATGTTATAAAACGCGCTCACGCCAAGCCCCGTACGCTTTACGGTCTTTAAAAACTGCTTGGGAATGATGATATCGGTATCGACATTAATCATATCAAGCGGCGCGGCAATGGCTTTGAGCGTCGTAAATGGCTTCATCTGGTCTGCGGTCCTTGGGCGTTTTGTAATATTCGTCCATGTTTATAGTCATCCATCTTCATTTTTGCAAAGACTTCGAACATCTCCATGTCATAAATATTTGCGCCCTTTTCCCCGCGCATCCGCTCTAATACGCTGGGTGGTGAGATATCCCGATCCCCGAAATGCGGACGCCAGATTCGATATCCGTCATATGCCTCGACAATCGCCGCCAAGCGCACCGGCGCGGAGAGGGCGTCGCCCTTTACGCCATGCGTGCCGCTTCCGTCCATATGCTCATGATGGTGGTGCATAATATCAATCATAAGGTCTTTGAAAGGGTGCTCCACATCGGGCAAAAGCTCGTTCACGATCTGCGCGCCCAAAAGCGTATGCGTGCGGCGAATTTGTTTAACTTGGCCAGAGGGTTTTTCTTCGCTGTGCCATAAATCAACGGGCAAAAGCCGCTTGCCGATATCATGCGGCATCACCGCCCAGCGCATGTTGTTCGCCACGCGCTCACCAAGATCAAGCGCAATGCATGCACGAAAAACATTCTCCGCCACGCGGTGTGTGTGATCATGGAAAATATAGGTGATGTCCTGGTCAACAACCATCTTGCGCTGATGGTCATAGTCTTCAAGCTTATGAATCTCGCTTTTAATAAACGGTTTAAAAACATCCTGACAAACTTCGTCTATGTCGAAATCATAACTATCGGGCCATGGTGAATTTTTTAAGCTCATATTTAGCGGTGTAACAGATTGATTGTTGATAATCAAAGCTTTCAAAGTTTGTATTTACCATACTGTTTCTATATGCTTGAAAAATGAACACAGCCCAAAAACTAGCACTCGCCGCCGCCGTTTCGACTATGGCTTTGCCTGCCGGCGCGCAAAGCGCCGATGAACCAATCACCGTGACGCGCCCTGATATAGAGCAAATCGTGCAAGCGGACACTATAGAGCGCCTAAAACCGATATCCTCAAGCCCATATGAAGTGAATATTACGCACAGCCATTTTGGTTTTAATGATCGACAGAGCGTTATCGGAAGTATATTGCCGCGTGATTTCAAAGCCTCTCTGCAGGTGGGGCGTGACGATCGTTTTGATCGCGGTCCAAGTTTTGCCACTCCCTATGCGGAAACCGAACAAGATTTGCCCAACGAAATTGCCGGGCGGCTGTTTTCGGGGATTGATGGTCTCTACCCTTACGCAAATGAAGATCGTTTGACTTTTAATTTTGGCGCCGCGGCGGAAGCTGGGCAATGGGCGCCGGGGATTACCGTGATGTGGAACGGCATCATGGATGCGAGCGAAGAGGCTGAAGAAGCTTTGAGGCGCATGCCCCGCCCTGATGATGCAGATTATGCCATCATGCTGGAGATGCGTATAACGCGCTGATGCGCTTTTAAGCTAAACCCCGTACATCCGTTAGTTTACCCGTAATCGCAGCCGCTGCCGCCATCGCAGGGGACATCAAATGTGTCCGCCCGCCCCGTCCTTGCCGACCTTCGAAGTTACGGTTTGAAGTCGATGCGCAGCGTTCACCCGGTGAAAGCTGATCAGGGTTCATCCCCAAACACATGGAGCATCCTGGCTCGCGCCAATCAAACCCTGCTTCTTTCAAGATATCGGCAAGGCCTTCTTCCTCGGCCATGATTTTCACCAGGCCGGACCCCGGAACAATCATCGCCTCGAGTATATTCGCGGCAACTTTCTTGCCTTCGACTATTCTCGCCACTTCGCGCAAATCTTCAATCCGCGCATTCGTACACGATCCGATAAAGACTTTATCGACCGTGATGTCCGTCATTTTCGTTCCCGCCGTTAAACCCATATAATCAAGCATCCGCTCCACGGAGGCGCGTTTACCCTCATCATCAAAATCAGACGGGGCAGGGACGCGGCCCGTAATCGGAATAACATCTTCGGGCGTTGTGCCCCATGTGATGGTGGGAATAATATCCGCCGCTTCGATTACAATCTCTTTATCGTATGTCGCGCCGTCGTCGGAGGGCAGCGTCTTCCAATAGGCCACGGCCTTGTCAAACACTTCGCCCTTCGGCGCCATCGGGCGGCCTTTAATATAATTGAATGTCGTCTCGTCCGGCGCAACAAGCCCCGCCCGCGCGCCCGCTTCAATCGACATATTGCAAATCGTCATGCGGCCTTCCATCGAAAGGTTGCGCACCGCTTCGCCCGCATATTCAATCACATGGCCGTTGCCGCCGGCTGTGCCGATAATGCCGATGATATGAAGGATCATATCCTTCGCCGTTACGCCCGCGGGCAATGCGCCGTTCACGGTGATGCGTAAATTCTTCGCAGGCTTTTGAATAAGCGTCTGCGTCGCCAGCACATGTTCAACTTCCGATGTGCCAATCCCAAACGCCAGCGCGCCGAACGCGCCGTGGGTGGAGGTGTGGGAATCTCCGCAAACAATCGTCATACCGGGCTGCGTGAAGCCTTGCTCAGGACCGATAATATGCACGATACCTTGGCGGCTATCGGTCAAATCAAAAAGCGTAACGCCGAAATCTTCACAGTTCTTGCGCAGCGTATCAATCTGGATGCGGCTATCTTCTTGCTCAATGGGAAGGCTGCGATCCGTCGTCGGCACGTTATGATCCATCACCGCGAGCGTATTTTCGGTGCGGCGCACTTTCCGCCCCGCCATGCGAAGCCCTTCAAACGCCTGCGGCGAGGTCACCTCGTGGATAAGGTGGCGATCAATATAGATCAGGCACGTGCCGTCATCTTGTTTATGAACAACATGGTCATCCCAGATTTTTTCAAAAAGTGTGCGTGGCTTCATAGTCATGATCGTAATATATCCAAATAAAAAGGGGCCGATAAAGCCCCTTTTTGAAAATATGGTTTAAGAGATTTACTCTTCTGTTTTTTCAGCAGGGGCTTCCGCAGGAGCTTCAGTCTCTGCAGGAGCTGCTGCCGCTGCGGCTGCTTCCGCATCTGCTGCTGCTTTTTCAGCTGCTTTTTCTGCATCCTTAGCCGCTTTTTTCGCGGCTGTAGACGCTTCATTTTCCTTGCGGGCTTCAGCGCGTTTCGCGTCTTTTTCCGCTTTTTTCATCGCACGTTTTTGTGTCTGTGTCATCGCTTCAACTGTTTCATCAACAGTAAGGTCAAAGCCGTGACCGGTTGTACGCTCAGTAATACGTGCAGATTTACCGCGACGATCACGAAGATAGTAAAGTTTAGCGCGGCGCACAGCGCCCTTACG
Organism: uncultured Micavibrio sp.; assembly: GCA_964350695.1. Lineage (GTDB taxonomy): Bacteria > Pseudomonadota > Alphaproteobacteria > Micavibrionales > Micavibrionaceae > TMED27. The sequence goes on along the minus strand of CAYGKM010000006.1, from coordinate 113,924 downwards.
GATCACTTCGATGCTATCGATACGTGAACTCCAAAGCGGGAACACACGCTCAACGCCTTCGCCGTAAGAAATCTTACGCACGCAGAAATTCGCATTCACACCGGAGCCGGAGCGCGCAATACATACGCCTTCATACGCCTGAATACGCTCACGTGTGCCTTCTTTAACGCGCACGTTCACCTTAATTGTGTCACCGGGGGAGAACTCAGGAATAGATTTGTCTTCCTGAAGTTTAGCCAATGTTTTGGCTTCAAATTTTTGCAATGTATTCATGTCTTTAAGTCCTTTATCAAAGCCCGAAAATCAAAGGAGCCACAAAGGCTCCAGAGGCGGCTTGTTTATCTTTTGCGGAGTTTATATGCCCATAACCCGCTTTTTGCAAGCATTATTTCAACAAATCAGGCCGTCTTTTTTTAGTCAGATCCAATGATTGCTCACCGCGCCATAAATCTATTTTTGCATGATTGCCCGATTGCAATACATCCGGAACGCTATGCACCGTCTGATCCGCCGACACCCACTCTGCAGGCCGCGTATAGTGGGGATATTCAAGCAAGCCATTCGAAAAGCTCTCTTCCAATGGTGTATCATCATTGCCCATCACACCGGGCAGGAGGCGAATGCACGCATCCATCAAGATAAGCGCCGCAGGTTCCCCGCCCGAAAGCACATAATCGCCGATCGAAATTTCTTCAAACTCATAAGCATCCAAAACCCTTTGATCCACACCTTCATAGCGTCCGCAGAGCAAAGTGATATCAGGCGTAGCCGACAATTCCTTCACCAAGTGTTGCGTCAGCGGTTTCCCGCGCGGCGAGAGATAGATTTTACGCCCGGGTTTAGGGATCGAGAGCAGGGCGGCCTCAATAACATCCGCCCGCATCACCATCCCTGCGCCGCCGCCATAGGGCGTGTCATCAACACTTTTATGCGTGTTCGTTGCGAAATCTCTAATATTCGTGGTATCAAAATCCCATATACTATTTTCAAGGGCGCGCCCGCTTAAGGATTGCCCCAGAGATCCCGGAAACATTTCGGGAAAAAGAGTAAGAATATGAACGTGCCACGAAGGGCTTTTGTTTGACATAATTTTATATTTCGTATATTGAATATGCGAAACGAGTATACACAGGGAATATAAATATGCCAGCAGACGATGGCCCGAAAGCGCCCCTTATGGGGTTTGATGCCGCCGCTTTAGGCCCAGAGCCTGCTGAGCGCCCGTCTACTTTGCGTGAATGCGCGGGGTTTTATGTGGAATACGTGCAAGCTTATCGTGGTATCAATGACATATACGCACCCGCACCCTTAAGTTTTCTGGACTACAGACCCCTTATATTAGACCCCGAAGAAAATCCAGTGAGGATCACGAGCGGTCACAATTCAGGCGAATTACGTTATATTGTTGGTGAAAATCAAGTTCCGATCATGGAATCGGAAATAGGGCATCAGCCTTTGTATCTTCCTTTAAGATCAGATATCGCACATCTTATGCGCCAAACCAAAGGCTTTGATTTTCAGGACACTGACTTTTTCGATGGGCGGAATTATAAGTTAAAAGGCGCGCGCCCCGCGAGCGGGATGGTCAATGACTGGGCAAGTAAATGGCCAGAATTTCAAAAGCATTCCTCTCGGGTAGGGCGCATCTTAGAGCTGGGAGAGGCCATCGCGGCAGCCACTGAGCCGTCCGATCCTATAAACGCCCGTTTCGATAATTTTTTTGCTGAAACACAAGAAAAAGTCCAAAGCCAAAGCGCGCTTTCAAGGTTGTTTGGCCCGTCGCATGCAAAAACAATGAGAGCGTGTGAAGATCTAAACTCAGAAGATTGGGGAATGTTAAGAGCCGTGATTGCGAGTGAAATGGTGAACCCGCCAAGAGGGGATTACGATGCCTCTACGAGGTTCGAATAATTCTTAAGTGTCACGGCCTCGTCGATGTCGCCGACATATTCATCATCAAACGGCACATAAAAACTCTCACCTGATTTAGGTTGAACCTCCAGCAAATCTCCTGCGCCGTAATTATCGACGGATTTAATAAAGCCGATTTCATTTCCGTCTTCATCAACGGCCTTCATGCCTTTTAAATCTTCGATATAAAATGTGCCGTCTTCATCAATCTCCGGAAGCTGGTCGCGATCAATATAAAGCTCCGTCCCCGTAAGGGCTTCGGAAGCGTTGCGATCATCCACGCCTTCAATCGCCGCGAGCATATATTTGCCCATCGGGTTTTTAAGCGTGATTTTATATTCGGAAACAAGTTCGATTAAAAAAGGATCTTCCCCGTAAGGAAGGATTTTCACCAACCCCTTAATACCGTGCGGGGCTGCAATGCGGCCCAAACATACACGTTTCGAGGGTTGGTGAAGTGATTTATCCATGAAAAGAAATTAGTCTTCCTTTTTCTCTTCTTTTGCAGGCGCTTCCGCAGCAGTGTCTTCAGCTTTAGGCTCTTCAGCAGGAGCATCCGCAGCAGTTTCAGGAGCGGGCGCTTCTTCCGCGGGGGCGGCTGCGGCTTCGGCTTCAGCAGCCTTCGCAGCTTCCGCTTCCGCAGCAGCATTCGCTTTTGCTTCTTCAGCGGCGGCTTGCGCAGCTTCAGCAGCGTTAGCCTGCTTCTCTTTTTTGTCTGAAATCTTAAGCAAAGTTTTCTCTGAAGGCTTGGCTTTGTTCGGACGGTTGGTCTGCTCGGGCATCGCTGCCAAGCCCGCTTTACCCAAAAGGATAGCTACGCGCTCTGAAGGCTGTGCGCCTTCACCAAGCCAATATTTGATGCGGTCTTCAACAAGCTGCACGCGCTGCTCGTTATTATCGTCCAAAAGCGGGTTATATGTACCCAGTTTCTCGATATAGCGACCGTCGCGCGGCATGCGCTTATCCGCTACAACGATGCGGTAGAATGGACGGCCTTTGCGTCCGCCTCTTGATAGTCTCATTGCTAGTGCCATTTTAGTTTCTCCTTATTTAATGGTTCTTACAAATTTTGGTTAAAACTTACTTCTTCTTTTTGCGGTTCTTCTTGGTTCCGCCATGAGAGGGCATGCCGCTCATATTCCCGAGGCCGGGCAATCCGCCGCCCGCGCCGCCTAATCCTGCAAATGGGTTGCCGCCGCCCGCAAACGGATTCGGCCCCAGCGCGCCGCCATCGCCTGCGCCCGCCATATCTGCGCCAAGCCCATCCGGGTCCATGGACTGCGCCATAAGCTCAAGCTCATCGCCTTTGCCGCCCATCAGGCCCTTCATTTGTTTCATCATGCCGCCCATGCCCATTTTCTTCATCTTTTTCATCATGCCGGCCATTTGCTTTTGCTGCTTCACAAGCTTATTCAAATCCTGCACGCTTGTCCCCGAACCTGCGGCAATGCGCTGCTTGCGCTTCATGTTGAGCAGGTCTGGTTTCTCGCGCTCTTCCCTGGTCATGGACTGGATCATGGCTTCCTGACGCTTCATAAAGCCGTCATCCAAGCCCGCTTCATCCAATGCACCCGCCATCTTTCCAAGGCCGGGCATCATCTTCATCATTGCGCCCATACCGCCCATCTTCTTCATCTGCTGCATCTGCGATAGAAGGTCATTAAAATCAAATTGACCTTTTTTGAACTTAGCTGCCATTTTCTCGGCGTCCGCCGCATCCACAGTCTCAACGGCTTTTTCCACCAAAGATACAACATCGCCCATGCCCAGAATGCGGCCCGCAATACGCTCAGGATGGAACGTTTCAATCTCGTTCCACTTTTCGCCGACACCCACAAGTTTAACAGGCTTGCCTGTCACGGCCTTCATAGACATCGCCGCGCCGCCGCGCGCATCGCCGTCTACGCGGGTCAGCATAATCCCTGAAAGGCCAACGCGCTCGTCAAAGGCTTTCGCTGTTTGCACTGCGTCTTGCCCTGTCATGGCATCGGCCACAAGCAAAGTCTCAATCGGATTGGTAGCTTTTTGGATCGCTGCGGCCTCGGCCATCAACTCTTCATCAATAGACAAGCGACCCGCCGTATCCAGCATCACAAGGTCAAAACCTTCTTTACGCGCGGTTTCAAGCGCACGCTTGGCAATCTCGAGCGGCTTTTGCCCTTCAACAATATCAAGCGTCGCAACGCCTGTTTGCTCACCAAGCTGTTTCAACTGCTCTTGCGCCGCAGGGCGGTAAACGTCCAAGGAGGCCATCAAGACCTTCTTGTTTTGCTTCTCGGTAAGCATCCGCGCTATCTTCGCGGTCGATGTCGTTTTACCGGAACCCTGCAAACCCACCATAAGATACACGCTCGGCGGGGAGGAGAATTTAAGCGCATCGGCTTCACTCCCCAACATCACCACAAGCTCATCATGAACAATCTTGATGATCTGCTGCGCGGGGTTCACGCCCTTGATGACTTTCTCACCAACGGCTTTATCTTTAATGGAGGATATGAAGCCTTTAACAACGGGCAAGGCCACATCAGCCTCAAGCAACGCAATGCGGATTTCGCGGCTCACCGCCATCACGTCATTCTCGCTCAAAGAGGCTTTACCTCTGAGTTTGTCGAATACGCCGCCTAGCTTATCACTTAAGGATTCAAACATATAAAACGCTTATCTCACAAATTAATTTAACCCCAGTGAGCGTTCGCGCCGACTGGGGGGTACCGTTAAGCACTGACTTCAAAACGAAATATCAGTGGAATTTGATGGGAAAATATGAGAAAGCCTCTATATTGTCAAGGAATTAATGCTTAAACCGTCATTGCGAACGAATGTGAAGCAATCTACTTGGGTTGCCGCGTCAGCCTAAGGCTTCCTCGCAAAGACGATAAGAAGGATATGAATATGAATTTTAGGAAGATGCACGGTTTAGGAAATGACTTCGTAATTCTGGACGCCCGTGAAGGCGCGCTAGAGCTTCCGCATGCCCGCATCAAAGCCATTTGCGACCGCAATTTCGGCATAGGCTGTGACTTGCTGACCGTGCTTGAGCCCTCTAAAAAAGCCGATATCTTCGCTCGCTTCTTCAACGCCGATGGCTCGGAGAGCGCATCTTGCGGCAATGCAACGCGCTGCGTAGCGGATATTGTAATGCGCGAGCGCGGCAGTGATGCCTGCACAGTCGAAACGCTCGGCGGCATGCTAACCTGCATACGCGCAGAAAATGATATGATAACCGTCGATATGGGCGCGCCAAAACTGGACTGGGCACAAATCCCGCTCTCCGAGGAGCGCGACACGCTGATGCTGGAGCTATCCGAAGGCTCGCTTAATCCTGCTGTCGCTGTAAACATGGGTAATCCGCATTGCGTACTCTTTGTTGAGGACGCCGAAAATGCATTGGTTGATAGCATTGGCCCCACTATAGAGAATCACGCACTCTTCCCTGAGCGCACCAACGTGGAGTTTGTGGAGGTCTTGGAAGACGGACGCTTGCGTCAACGTACATGGGAACGCGGAGTAGGGGAAACTCTTGCTTGCGGCACAGGCGCATGCGCCGTCGCCGTCGCCGCTATCCGCCGCGAACTTATTGATGGGCGCAAAGTTGAAATCATCCTCAATGGCGGCTCGCTTTTCATCGAATGGCGCGAGGCCGATAACCGCGTCTACATGACCGGCCCTGTCGCCTATGTGTTTGACGGTGAGTTAGAAAAGGCGTAAATCTGATTCCTGTTTAATAATAGGAAAGCTTCCGCATGGCCAAAAACCTAAACAAATCCCGTATCAGAGATTCTAAGTTTCTCGTTATCATCGCACTTGTAATAGCATTCTTCACCAAAAGCTTGATCGGCTATGAAACGGTTATGCATGAGTCTATCGAGTTTTTAGGGTATTTTTTTGTAGCCTTCTGCGCGCTTGGGCGGCTTTATTCTACGGCGTTTTTGGGCGGCCATAAGAATACGAAATTAATTACCCATGGTGCGTTTTCAATCGTGCGTAACCCACTATATTTCTTTTCTTTGCTCGGCATGACAGGGATAGCACTCATCTCAGGCCATATTGTGGTGATAATCGCCCTGCCAATTGCCTTCGTTGTGATGTACCATTTTCTGATTGCTCGCGAAGAAGTCTTCCTGCGTGAAACCTTCGGAAAAGAATATGATGCTTATGTCGCGAAAACGCCGCGTTTAATTCCAAATTTTAGTCTTTATAATGCCCCCGCTACAGTGCAGGTTGTTCCCAAATTTCTGAATAAGGGCTTTTTTGATGCAATATGGTGGTTTGCCGCTTTCCCTATTTATGAAGCGGCGGAAATTTTACATGACAAGGACATTATTAAGCCAATCTTTATGCTGCCTTAGCTAGGCATTGTCCTATTATGTTTGAGGGGCGTTTATTCGAAATTGGGGAGGAGTGAGTACTTTGGAAGGCCTAGGCCTTCCTCTAAACAGTCCCCATTAAGATTGATAGCATCTTCAGGCGTGTCAAATACGGGCACACCATCACTATTGGCCACACAATTTTTCACGCTTTCGCGCTCTAACCATGCAAATTGATTAAACTGAAGGATATCGTTGCCGGGAGTGCGCTGAGCTATCCCCAAAGCCACTTCGCTTACGAAGCCATCATCTGCGTGAATTGCGTTCACAAACTTGTTTTGTAAACTGGGAACAACGCCCAGTATTGCGGTTGCGCCTATGAGAGCGCTAAAAACGCCGGCCGCCATTTTTTGCAATGGAGACATTGTTGTTGCGCGCGCATCCTGCTCGGCCCTTACAGCTGTGAGATGTGCTTGCGTGCGCTCGTAACAGGCTTTAGCTGCAGATTGTAGTAATGTTGCAGGATCTGCTTCAGGGTTTTTACTGTGTTCGTCATCATAAAAATGGGCAAATGTAGCAAGATCTATCATTCCAGAAAAAAGAATTTCTCTGTCATTACCAGAGAGTTCTTGTGCGGAGACCACAGCATAAGCTGCCGTTTGCGCGACAACCTTCGCTGCCGCGCCATATTGGGCTATAAATGCACTGTTTTGTGCTGTGGGCTCAGTATTTTTCATCGACTTACAATAGCAAAACTTATGTAAACATAAAAACTTTTTGACATCGCCGCCTATAAAGCATTATCTCCCAGTAATGGAAAATAAAAACGCGCCACAAATCGTCACCTTCGGTTGCCGCCTCAATACATATGAGAGCGAGGTTATGCGCGACCATGCCGTAAGCGCAGGGATGGAAGATGCGATCATCTTCAACACCTGCGCCGTGACGAAAGAGGCGGAGCGCCAAGCGCGCCAAGCCATCCGCAAGGCACGCCGTGAAAATCCTGATGCCAAAATCATCGTCACAGGCTGCGCTTCGCAAATCGACCCTGACAGCTACGCCAAAATGCCGGAAATCGACCAAATCATAGGCAATGACCTTAAATTAAAGGCCGAAACATGGGGCGTGCTGCATAATGACCGCGTACTCGTTAATAACATCATGGAAGTGCGCGAAACCGCCAGCCATATGCTGGAAGGCTTCGAGGATCGCTCCCGCGCGTTCCTGCAGGTGCAAAACGGCTGCGATCACCGCTGTACGTTCTGCATAATCCCCTATGGCCGCGGGCCTTCGCGCTCTGTAGCTATAGGCGTAATCGCCGAGCACGTACGGGCGCTCGTGAGCCAAGGCTATAACGAAGTCGTGTTCACAGGCGTAGACGTAACCTCATATGGTCCTGATTTACCGGGCGCGCCAACCTTCGGGCAGATGATCCGCCGCGTACTTGCGCTCAACCCCGAGCTTAAACGCCTGCGCCTGTCCTCTCTCGACCCTGTGGAGATCGACGAAGACCTCTGGAGGCTCATTGCCGACGAACCACGTTTAATGCCGCATCTGCACTTATCTCTGCAATCCGGCGATGATTTGATCCTAAAACGTATGAAAAGACGGCATTTAAGGGCAGATGCCATCGAAATGTGTAAAAAAGCACGCGAAATGCGGCCTGAAATCGAGTTTGGGGCCGATATTATTACCGGATTCCCCACTGAAACCGAAGAAATGTTCGAAAATACGCTTAAAATTGTAGAAGAATGCGATTTAACCTATCTTCACGTCTTCCCGTATTCGGAACGGGAAGGCACGCCTGCCGCCCGCATCCCCGATCAAGTGGACGTACAGGTCAGAAAAGAGCGCGCAAAACGCCTCCGCGCGGCAGGGGACGCTCAATTACAGAAGCTTTTAAAGCGAACTGTGAATAAAACGGTGGATATCCTTGTTGAAAAAGGCGGTTTCGGCCGCACGGAAAGCTTCGCCCCCGTATCTTTTGAAGGGGATATTCCCGCCGGGCAGATAGCCTGTGTAAAACTCGAAGCCATAAAAGGGAACACACTCCTTGGCGTCACCGTATGATTAGGTGTAATCTACCGCATATAAGGAGATTTTAAATGGTGTTTTGGCGAAAAAAGAAAAATGCAAAAGAGCAAGAGGAGCAGGATCGCGAGGATAAAATTATCCATCCGCCAAACGCCCCCGCCATTGAGCCATCCACGGATTACGAACCCGAAATGGATGAGGCCACAGACCACGAGCTTCACGAAACCGAAAGCGAAATCCTTGAGGATTTAAAATCCTCTCCCGTCCCGCGCCACACAAAAACCGATGACGCCAAAGAGGAAGAAGAGCTGAGCGACCATAGCGAGGAGGGCGGCTGGCTCTCGCGTCTAGGCAAAGGGCTATCAAAATCCACCAACAAAATCACGAGTGGCCTGACTGATCTGGTTACCAAGAAAAAACTCGATCAAGATATGCTCGATAGCCTTGAAGAGGTACTGATCGAAGCCGATTTAGGCCCGAAAACCGCCGCAGCCGTGGTGGAAGATTTCTCGAAAGACCGCTTCGGCAAAGACCTCGGCGAAGATGAAATCAAAGAAGCCCTCGCCGAAAGCATCACCAAAATTCTTGAGCAGGTCGCCGCGCCACTCGAAGTTAAAAAGCCCGCAGGTGGCCCTTTCGTGATCCTTGTCTGCGGCGTAAACGGTGCAGGGAAGACCACAACAATCGGCAAGCTCGCGCAAAAGCTGAAATATAAGGACGGATATAAGGTTATGATGGCTGCGGGTGATACCTTCCGCGCCGCCGCCGTAGAGCAACTCGAAATCTGGGCGAAGCGCACCTCATGCAAGCTTATTAAAAAAGATGTCGGCGCAGACGCCGCCGCTGTCGCCTTCGAGGCCTACGCACAAGCCAAAGAGGAGGGGGCAGATGTGCTGATTATCGACACAGCAGGGCGTTTGCAGAATAAAACGGGCCTCATGGAAGAACTGGCCAAAATCATCCGTGTGTTGCAAAAGCAAGATGAAACCTTGCCGCATGAAACGATTTTGGTTCTGGATTCCACCACGGGACAAAACGCCTTCTCACAGCTCCAAACCTTCAAAGACATGGTCAATGTTTCCGGCCTCATCGTTACAAAACTGGACGGCAGCGCCAAGGGCGGCGTACTTGTCGGCCTCGCAGACCAGTTCAAAACCCCCGTTTACGCCATCGGCGTAGGCGAGGCGGTGGAAGATATGCAAGCCTTCTCCCCGCGTGAATATGCGCGCTCACTTATGGGGATTAAAGATTAGTTGTAAAACATTGATACCTAATCAAAAATCGGCGATAATAAAGAATGATCAAACATCCGAAAACCATATCTCCGAAATCTTTTAAAACACCTGAAGCCGCGCTCGCACAGGTTAAAAAAATCTATGAAACGCATGTAGAGTTCTTACAGAAACATTTCAAAACATTCGTAAAAGGCGAAGGCCCGAAAAAACGCGTACGGGCGTTTTACCCTTACGCCAAGATTTCCACGAAATTTGCGCGCCGCGCAGATACGCGCCTTTCCTATGGGTTTGCGCCCAAGCCCGGCACGTACAGCACAACCCTGACGCATCCGTCTATGTTTTCGGATTATTATATGCGCCAGTTTAGCAACATCATCAAAAACCACGATATCTCTATCGAAATCGGCGTCAGCGACACGCCCATCCCGCTGCATTTCGCATTGGGCGACGGGTTTCATCTTGAGGGCGACCTCAGCGCCGAGCAGCTCACAGACCTCCCCGATACCTTTGATGTGCCGAATTTGGATATCATGGATGATGAAATTGCCAACGCCACCTATAGCGTCATGGACGGGCAGGATGAACCGCTCTCTCTCTTCACCGCGCCGCGCGTAGATTTAAGCCTCCAGCGCCTCAAGCATTATTGCGGCATGTCCGCCGAACACTTCCAAAACTATGTAATTTTTACAAACTATCAATTCTATATCGACGAATTCATCGAAATCGGCGAGAAAAAAGTCGGGAAAGAAGGTTATACCGAATTCGTACAGCCCGACAGAAACAGCCGCCTGCCGCAAATGCCTGCCTATCACCTCAAGCGTGACAAGGCCGCCGGCATAACAATGGTCAATATCGGCGTCGGCCCATCCAACGCCAAAACAATCACTGACCACATTGCCGTCATCCGTCCGCATGCGTGGCTGATGCTCGGTCACTGCGCAGGGCTTCGTAACTCGCAAAGCCTTGGTGATTATGTGCTCGCGCATGGATATCTGCGTGAAGATAATATCCTTGATGATGACCTTCCGCCTAGCATCCCTATCCCCGCGCTTGCCGAAATTCAGGTTGCGCTTGAAAAGGCTGTCGGCGAGATTTGCGGCGTGGAGGGGTATGACGTTAAAAAAGTTATGCGTACAGGGACGGTCGCCACAACAGATGACCGCAACTGGGAACTGCGCTCCTCCGAGCGGCAGATCAAGCGCCTCAGCCAGTCCCGCGCCATTGCGATGGACATGGAAAGCGGCACAATCGCCGCCAACGGCTTCCGTTTCCGCGTGCCATACGGCACTCTGCTCTGCGTCTCTGATAAACCGCTACACGGGCAGCTAAAGCTCCCCGGCATGGCTGACAGCTTTTATCGTGAACGTGTGGACCAGCACCTACAGGTGGGCTTGCGCGCAATGGAGATGCTCCGCGATCTGGAGCCTGAAAAGCTCCATTCCCGTAAACTCCGCAGTTTCAACGAAGTCGCGTTTCAATAAAATAAAAATTATTTTAGCGTTAAAATACTCGGAGGAAAGCGCTCCTCAAAATCAGGAACGCCAATCTCTTCTCCTGTGAAAAACGATTGAAGAGCCTCTTCGTTTAGAAAATACGCTGGGCGTTCCATCGGACTGCTCGTGTAGTAGTCCATATTGAATGGAGTTTTTTCAATTTCACGCAAATATGTAACTTGGAAATACGCTGCCATCATCATTGTTTGATCATATCTTGGGTCATCGAGGTTCATGTTGGGAAGCTCTTTAATCATTTCCATTTGGGCAATATGGTCCATCTCATGGTCCATGATAGCGATAACTTCATCGAGGCTTTGGTTAAGCGCTTCAGTTTTTATTTTTACATTTCCATTTGGGTTTGCTACCCCTTGAAACTCAGGGTTATCAAAAAATTCTTTATCTCTGATGATGATTTTATAGCGATCAATATCAAAGATTTGCGCATGTGTTTTGGCCAAGAACTCCAGAACCTCTTTTTTTTGTTCAACATCAAGACTACCAAAGCTTTCCAGCTTTTCTTTAAGTTCTGGATCTGCCTCTAGGCGCGCTTGGCGCAGCGCATAAACCTCATTTTTCTTATCAAGCATAAAGTTTGTAAACGCCGGCGCAGGAAATGAAGCGAGCTGTATCTGAATTTCAGTCGTGCGCTCAAGGCCTATGCGTTCGACTGCGTCTTCATCCATCATCGCCATTAGATCTCTTTTGAGAGATATAGGCAGTTCGGAGAACGCGCCGTCAGGTAGCTCTTCAACAATGTCTGATATTCTCTGCTCTACGCTCATATCTTGAGGGCGCGCCCGAATAATCAACTCTATGGCATAAGAAAGCCGTGCCAATTCAAGGTTTGCGGCATCCGGAAAAGCCTCTAAAGCGACTTCATCACTTATCGCGGACGACATGTCCTCTTTGATTATGTCTTCATCTATAGGGCTAAATCTATTTTTAATACTGTCAGTGCCTTTTGCCGCACGACGAAATGTCTGGGAAAGCACTCTTAATAATATCGTATCGCTGATCACGCCCATAATCGCTTCATTATGCATGCGACGAATTAATATTATGTTAAAAAGTATGGTTTAAGCGCGTAAAAAAAGGCGCCTCATCGAAGCGCCTTATCCCCACTTATTCTTTTAAAATCGTTTAGACGGATATATCAATAATGGAGCCACGCTCGCGTTCATTCTGGTTAGAAATCTCGCTGCGCTCTCCGGCTGCAAATTCTTCAAGTTGCTGTTTGATAAAATCCTGTGCATTATTGCTTTCCTGCGATTGTGCCGCGGCCGCGTTTTGCGGTTGCACTTGATTCTGTTCGGGCTGACGTTCATCACGTTCACGAACCTGACCATTATTATTTTGTGCCTGTGCGGAAGAGGTGCTGTTTAGCGGAACTTGTTGTCCAACGCCTACGCCTGTTAATGGTCCTGCCATGTCAAAATCCCTTTAAATAGTATGTAAGTTCGTACCCAGTAATTAGTATAACTCAGAAACCCTTAATAAAGAGTATAGTTTTTAAAACCCCGAAAATCAACATTTACAGGCGTATTTAGCATTTTTTTGGTGAATTAACCCTTTGTTAAAACCTTATTAACGATACGGTAAGGTTTTCGGCGTATATATATAGGGAAGAAGACTGCGTAACCGCATAAAAATTGAATAAAATACTAAATAAACTGCGGGTTTCGACTAGTTTCAAAAAAATAAAATGACTATGTGTTGGGGCACAAAATTACATGGATTTAGGATTCTTGGATCAATCATCAAAAGTCACGCCGATTCTTGTGCAGTTATATGATTCGCATAAGCTTGACGGCCTGGCAAAGGACACGGCGCCGGAAGCAAGAGCAACGCTCATTGAATCTGTCACCGACCTTTTGGAAATGGAGCTATCTGCAAGAGAAGCAGAGCTTGTTGCGGATGTTTTGATCGGCCTTATGCGCCAAGCCAAACTTGATCTGCGCCAGGCGCTTTCAGAAAAACTTTCCGTTATTGATAATGTGCCGCTGCGCCTCGTCTTGCAAATGGCCAATGATGATATTCAGGTTGCGGAATGCATGTTGAAAAACAGCCCCGTTCTGGATGATCTGGACCTTATATATATTATAAAGTCAAAAACGCCGGAGTATTGGCAGGCCATTGCAAACCGCAAGCAGATGAGCGACCAGCTTGTAAATATTTTAGCCGATACCCATGATTTTGGAACAGCGCTGAACTTAATCGAAAACGAAAACATCTCATTAAGTTCGCATGCCTTAGCTGTGCTGTCCGATATGGCGCAAAACTCGGAAGCGCTTGCGCAGCCATTGCTTCAACGCGACGAAGTCGATGCGGGTATCGCAAAGGCGCTATACCAGTTTGTCGGCGATGAGCTTAAAGCCTATATCAAAGCGGAATACGGCATCAGCAAAGGCGAGATTATCGACGCGGTTGATGAAGTGATTTTCGAACTTCAAGAAGCGAGCGAAATCACCAGTGAATTCATGCCGACAGCCGCAATGACGAAGGCGGCTATGCGTTATAAGCAAAAGGGCTTGCTGACAACCAAGCTGATGCTTGGCTCGCTTCGCCGTGGTCAAATCGCCGCTTTCGTAAGTCAGTTTGCGGAATATACAGGCATGACAAGCGAAACAGTGCTTGAAGTTCTGTCCCAAATCACAGGGCAGGGGCTTGCTGTGACATGTAAGGCATATGAATTTTCCAAGGAGGATTTTGTATCTGTGTTCTTGCTTTCAAACCGTGTTCGCAACCATGGCCGCATGGTCGATCTCAAAGACCTGACAAAAGCGATAAACTATTTCACGCGTATTGATGTAGATGTTGCCAAGGGGATTGTTAAAAATTCTCTGAAAGACGAGCTTTCTAAAGACAGCTAGGCTTTACTGCGCGTTATCATGAAGCGCCGCCACTCCGGGCAAAGCCTTACCTTCCAACCATTCCAAAAACGCACCGCCGGCTGTTGAAATATAGCTGAAATCATCCGCGCATCCCGCATTTTCGAGCGCGGATATTGTATCACCGCCGCCCGCAATGCTTTTTAATGAGCCGCTTTTGGTAAGGGCGGCTGCTTTTTGTGCTAGCGCATTTGTACCATGATCAAAGGGCTTGATCTCGAACACGCCCAAAGGGCCGTTCCATACAAGCGTTTTGCATTTTTCCAAAATCGCGGCGCTTTCTTCGATGCTTTTCGGGCCGACATCAATCGCCATTTTTTTAGGCGGAATTTTTGCAGACGGCACAATTTCAAAATCCGCGCCGACATGCAGCTCTTCCGTTACAACACAATCTTTCGGCAAGATGATCTGGCATTTAAGGTCTTTCGCTTTTTCTAAAATCGCGCGCGCTTGATCGGCCATATCTTTTTCACAAAGCGACGCCCCAAGTTCTGAGCCTTGTGCATATAAAAATGTGTTGGCCATGCCACCGCCCAAAATGAGGTAATCGACTTTTTCAATAAGGTGGTTCAGCACGTTCAGCTTCGATGAAATTTTCGATCCGCCCGTAATAGCCGCCACAGGTTTTTCAGGATTGCCAAGTGCCTCGTCAAGCGCCTTCAATTCACGCTCCATCAAAAGCCCCGCCGCGCTCGGCAGAACATGCGCCAAACCTTCCGTCGAGGCATGGGCGCGGTGCGCCGCCGAAAACGCATCATTCACATAGATATCGCCAATCGCCGCAAGCTCTTTCACAAACGCGGGATCATTGGCCTTTTCACCTTTATGGAAGCGGACATTTTCGAGCAAAAGCACTTCATCATCACGCAGCTTATCTGCGGCTTCGCGGGCTTTTTCGCCAATGCAGCTCTGCGCGAAACGCACCTTGGTGTCCCAGCAGCTTTCAAGCGTAGGCATCAAAAACGCCAAAGACATCTCGGGGTTTTGTTCCCCTTCAGGGCGCCCGAAATGGGACAGGATCATGACCCGCGCACCCGCTTTGCGCAGATAATCAATCGTCGGTTTCATTCGGTCAATCCGCGTGGTGTCCGTCACCTTGCCGCGCCGCGCAGGCACATTTAAATCCGCGCGCAAAAGAACATTTTTCCCCCGAAGATCCATATCCCGCAATGTTTTGAAAGTCATATTGAAAAAGCCTGTACTCTGGTTTTTAGGTCGCAATGGTTTTGGCATGTTCTGTCGCTTCAATCAAGCGTGAACGTAACGCCGGATCAAGCGCCGAATGCCCCGCATCGGGCACAACAATATAATCCGCTTCCGGCCAGTGTTGGTGCAAGGTATTGGCGGTTGTAATCGGGCAAATGCTGTCATAGCGCCCTTGCACAATGGTGGCGGGAATGGCCCGCAGCGCATCAATATTTTTAAGGATCGAGTTTTCCGGCGCAATCACCTGCGTCTTGAAATAATGCGCCTCTAGCAGAGCCAATGAAAACGCATGCTGCTTTTGCTCGTCCGTCGTGATGGTTTCGTAATTCGGATAAAGCGATGAACACGCACCCTCATAAAGGCTCCAGCGGATCGCCGCTTCAATGCGTTCATTTTTATCATCCGAGGTCAGGCGTTTATAATACCCCTCAAGCAAATCATCTTGCTCTTCATCGGGCAAAAGCCCCGCGAATTGCTCCCACGCTTCGGGGAAATACGTTTTCATCCCGTATAAAAACCAATCAATTTCGGGCTGCTCACATAAGAATATTCCGCGAAGAATCATGCTCAGACATCTTTTCGGATGCTGTATCCCGTAAAGCAGCGCCAAGGTACTGCCCCATGATCCGCCAAAAAGATGCCAGCGTTCAATGTTAAG
This sequence comes from uncultured Micavibrio sp., assembly GCA_964350695.1. Classification (GTDB taxonomy): domain Bacteria; phylum Pseudomonadota; class Alphaproteobacteria; order Micavibrionales; family Micavibrionaceae; genus TMED27. Next base: position 98,189 of record CAYGKM010000006.1, on the reverse strand, counting down.
GTGCTTGCGGAGCATCTCCATATCCCCGATCAGATGTTGGGTTGTGTTGTTCTCAAGGCTCGCCAGCGGGTGAGAGCGTCCGCACCCTCGCTGATCCAGAATGATAATGCGATAGGCATCGGGATCAAAAAACCGTCTATGCGTGGGGGTTGCCCCTGCGCCCGGGCCGCCATGCAGAAGCAAAACGGGAATTCCGTCAGGATTGCCGCTTTGTTCCCAATATAAATTATGCGTGGCATCTACGCTCAAGAAGCCACTGGAATAGGGGGTGATCGCAGGAAATAAATCCAGCAGCATTTGTTTCGTATACGGCTTTTTGCTTTGCGGCGCGTGCATCTCTTTAAAATCTTAATTTGTTAAGACTTAGACTTTAACGCGCCAGCAGAAAAAGCGCAATCATTGCAAAATTTCAATGGCCTCGGGATGCGTAACATCAATATACGGGCCGTTATAACTTTGCACCCATCCGCGCACCCGCACACGCTTTCCGTTCCAATCAAGCGGGTTGATACCTTGCTTGGAAAAGACGCTTTTATTTTCGGGGGCAATCGAAACCGTGAAGTCATCGCGCCAGTTGCCGCCGAAATTAAGATAATAACGGTTTTTCTTAATCGCCGCGCTCTCGATCTTTCCCTCGACAATCTGAAAGCTGTTGAGATGTCCGGGCGTTTCTTCGGGGCTAAGGATTTTTGCCTCTTCCCAAATACCGGTCTTTTCTTCGCGCGCCGCCTTTTCAATCTCCAGCATCTGCGCCGCCATTTCGGGGTTGCGCTGCGCGGTTTCCACTTGCGCTAAACCTAGCGAGAGCAGGGCGCCTTGCACCCATAATCCTTTTTCGGGGATGTAAAGATGCGCCAAATCGTGCCCCATGCGATTGCTGCGCCCCCAATCCTTATTCTTGGTTTGATAAACTTCCACGCTCTGCCCGCCGAGCATGTCTTTCAAAATTTTTATCGCCGTCACCGCGAAGGATCCCGCGACTTGCGGCGTATAATCAGGAAAACGGATGCCCGCAAGATGAATAATCTGACCATTGCGCAGCATAATAGTTTGCGGGGTAATCACCTCGATCACCTCGGCACTGTCTATCTTCTTAAGCGCCGAAAAATCGGCGGCGAAGCTTGAAACAGGCCATAAAAGACTTAAAACAATAAGGGAAGTTCGATAGAGTGCTTTCATAAACTCTACACTGGAGCGTTTCGATGAATAAATTCAAGTCTTTCTTTTTAAGCACGGTTGCCCTATCAGCGTTGGCGGCGTGCTCAACAAACCCCGCAACAGGTCAGCAGCAGTTCACCGCGCTTATGTCGCCCGCGCAGGAAGTCAGCGTTGGCGCACAGGAGCACCAGAAAATTGTTGAGCAATTCGGCCTTGTGAAAGATCCCGCTCTTAATGCGTATGTCACGGAAGTCGGGCGCAAGGTTACGCAAAACACCGAACGCCCCGATGTGCAGTATAAATTCTTTATCGTCGATAGCCCCATCGTAAATGCCTTCGCGCTTCCCGGCGGCTATATCTATGTCTCACGCGGGCTTCTGGCTTTGGCGAATAATGAAGCCGAGCTTGCCAGCGTTCTCGGACACGAAGCCGGCCACATTACGGGTCGCCATTCAGCCGAGCGTTATTCCCGCGGCGTAGTCACCACGCTCGGGGCAGGGGTTTTGGGCGCTGTCATCGGCAGCCAAGGCGCATCCCAAGCCTTGAGCCTCGGCACGAATCTATATTTGAGTTCCTATTCCAGAGGACAAGAAAACGAAGCCGATACACTTGGTATTCGCTATATGGCGCGCGGCGGATATTACCCCGAAGCCTCCCCTTCATTCCTTTATTCTCTTCAGCGTGAATCCGAACTCGAACAAGCTTTGGACGGACAAAAAAACGCGGGCATGAATTATATGTCGACCCACCCCGCAACAGCGGATCGCGTTGCCAAAACAAAATCTGAGGCCGCCGCTTATCCGCAAAACGGTGCGCAAAACCGCGACCGCCACCTTCAACAGATCAGCGGTATGGTATACGGGGACAGTGCCGAGCAGGGCTTTACGCGCGGTCAAACTTTCTACCACACAGGGCTTGATTTCAAATTCACTGTGCCCGATGGCTTCCGCATCAAAAACCAGCCGACACAAGTCGCCGCGATTAACCAAAGCGGCAGCGTGATCGTATTTGATATGGCGCCCAATCAAGGGGGGCAAAGCGCCGCCGGTTATATTTCACAAACATGGATAAAGGATAAGCCGCAAGGTCAGATCGACAACATCACGATAAACGGCATGCGCGCCGCCACCACATCCTTTGCAGGGCAAGTGAATGGTCAAAACATGACAATCCGCTTGGTCGCGATTGAGTGGAACGGCAAGTTCGCCCGATTCCAGATGGCGATCCCGGCCAATGCGTCTGCGGGACTTGTTGAGGAGCTTAAAAGAACCACATACAGCTTCGGATCATTGGACGCCAGAGACAAAGCCCTTGCTAAACCTATGCGCCTGAAGCTCTACACAGCCAGAGCAGGGGATACGCCCGCCTCTATCGGTGATAAATTTCCGTTCCCGACAATGCGCGAGCAACGCTTCCGTGTCTTGAACGGGATAAGCGACCGCGAGGCGCTGCAAGTCGGCAAAACATATAAAATCATTACCCAATAGCAAGATGCTAAGAAGCCGGACCAAGGGGGAATTCGGTCCGGCTTCCGCAAAATGTCTCGGCGCTCTCAAAAAAGCCGGACATTTAACCTTTAATTTTCGAGGAACAATACGCTTGTATCGCTGAGCGAGCTTTCAATCGAGGCTTTCAGTTTTTCCATGGCGCGTTGCTCAAGCTGGCGTACCCGCTCTTTGCTCACGCCCAAATCTTTACCAAGCGCCTCAAGCGTCACGGTTTCATAACCCAAATGGCGATCACGGATAATTTTCTGCTCGCGGTCACTCAAACCTTTCAGCGCAGCATTCAACCATTTTGATCTGGATTGTGCATCCTTAATGCCGACTACAACATCTTCCGGCGTTGGGCCGTCATCAGGCAACAGACTCTGCCACTCATGATCGCCATCCTCGCCGATGCGCGCGTTCAAAGAGCTGTCGACCCCAGAAAGGCGGCCTTCCATATTCTCGACATCCTTTACGCGGACATTTAATTCCTTCGCGATTTCTTCGCGGCCCGCATCGTTCAGACCTTCAGATTCCTGACGGCTTTCGATTTTGGCGCGTAAACGGCGCATGTTGAAAAACAATGATTTCTGCGCCGCCGTCGTGCCTGTGCGCACGATTGACCAGTTACGCAGAATGTAGTCCTGAATAGACGCGCGGATCCACCATGTAGCATATGTCGAAAAGCGCACATCGCGTTCAGGGTCGAACCTGTCTGCGGCCTGCATCAAACCAATATTGCCTTCTTGGATAAGGTCTCCTGTGGGCAATCCGTAATTTCTGAAGCGAGACGCCACCGAAACCACAAGACGTGTATAGGACGTAACCAGCTCATGCAAAGCGCGCTCGTCCTTATCGTCGCGCCATTTACGCGCCAGATCTAGCTCATGGTCTTTTTCGAGCATCGGCTCGTTCATCGAGGTGCGAATATACGCTAAATTCGCTTTCTGTGTCTGGGGGTCGTCAATATAGGCCATGGTGTCCTTCTTTCTGAATAATCCTACGATTTACTTCTGTTTAGGTTCCATACTTTTGGTACGCATAACCTATTCGTATGGATGAGTGAAAAAGTTAAAAAGTTTTAACTTTTTTTTACAAATAATTTTGAGTTTTGGAGAAGGGTGAGGCTAAAGCCTAGGATTCAAGGATTTGTGCGGCCTTGCCATCGGCATCAAAACCAACGGAAATCAACGATCCGCCAAATCCGCAGCCATCATCAACTGTGGCGGTGATGCAGTTCAAGTAAAGCCCTTTATGCTGCGGGTCATATCCGCGCACCACTTTCGCAAAAGGGGCATAAGCTTCGGAGATTTGATCAAACTCGCGGCCCGCCCACCATAAATTATCGCCTTGTTCATGGATGGTTTTGTTCACATCAAGCCCCGCATTCACAAAGAGCATCGGAAAGGCTGCGTTCTCTTCGGTGAAGGCCGCGCGCTTTTGAATATTCGAAAATGTTTCATGCCCCGCATGGCATCGAACAGCGGCCCTGATCTTGGCAATCCATTTTGTAAGGCTCATAACCCCTGCGCGGCAGGCTTCGATGCCGTCATGCGGAGAAATACCATAGCTGTAAAGCGTGTTCGAAAGACCGTTGCCAAGCATCCATAGCAATACACTTGTCGGGTCATTGGCAAAGGGAAGCTGCAAAAGCTTTTGCCAAACTTCTTCCTGCGCGCCTTTCAAATACACGAAATCAGAGGCCAAAACCCCTTGCGAAGATAAAACCATACGCCTGAATGTCAGGATTTCATCAATACACGCCGCCGAATGATCGCCATATCCGGTGTAGTTTCCATGATACAAAATGCGGTCACCAACGCGGAAATGTGCCATGATCCTGTCGTGAATGGAGGTGAGGGCGGTAATGTCCCCGTGAATGGCGGGGATAGTCCAGATTTTCTCCGGAGTGCCTAGCTTGGCAAAATGATCGGTCTTCAGTGTATCACACACGTGGCTGGATTCTTTTCTTGATGTGGCGTTAAGAAGAAGAAAAACAAAGAGGGGTGCGGGAGTGTTCCCGTAATATACATACACTATACTAAAAAATCAGGCGTCTGTGAAGGGGGTAAATCCTTAGACGCCTGATTCAAATACGTTTTTCAAATTTGGATTACAGAATCCTGTTTTGCTATCTTATGCAGCAGCTTTCTTGGTTGCTTGCGAAGCAGATCCATCAAGAGGGGCTTCTTTAATCACGCCCATGATGTCCTCAAGCTGCTCTGTTGCTTTGATTTCAGAGATATCTTCAACCGCCGCAACTTCACGTGCCAAACGCTCAAGGGCAGATTGGTAAATTTGACGCTCTGAGTATGATTGCTCTGTGTCGTCATTGCTACGCTTAAGGTCACGAAGAACTTCCGCGATCATCACAGGGTCGCCTGAATTGATCTTTGTTTCATATTCTTGTGCGCGGCGGCTCCACATTGTGCGGCGTACGCGTGCTTTACCTTTAAGGGTGAGCAAGGCATCGCCCATGCGATCTGTTGTGCTGAGACGACGAAGGCCGGCTGTTTCCGCTTTCATTACGGGAATTTTGAGACGCATACGGTCTTTCTCAAAAGAAATCACGTACAGGCGAACATCCATTCCGGCGATCGTTTGTGTTTCGATGCCTTCGATTTCTCCAACACCATGTGCCGGATATACCACGTTATCACCTTGCGCAAATTCAAAATTGTCATTGTCAGCCATGTATTTTCACCTTTGTTTATAAGTTTTTAAAGTTTGAAAACCTGCATTTTATTGTGCAATGCTTTGCCCAAAAGGCGCGGATTTTCTGGTCTTTTCACCATGCTGCTAGTCTTAGGCAGATCGCTAATATACTAAAATTTTCGTAAAATTACAACAAAAACTTACAAGGGGGGTTTTTGACGTACGGACAAGACCTAGAATTCCGCGTGCTCGCGGCCTTTTTCTATCTGGCGTACAAGACGCTCGGGAATGAAGTTCTCATCCAGAATATTGCTGATAGTTGAAAGCTTGGTCGAAAGGTTGAGCAAACTTAAAGCTGAATTTTGGTATTGATGTCCAAATTCCATGGTAATGAGATCTCTCATCGTTCTTTCGGATAGTGCCGCAAGCATCCCCTCAAGGGTGCATGCACGAACCGATACTGAATTATCATGCTGCGTTTGAACGCGCGCAACAAAAAACCTGTTCTCACCGCTTCCGCTTTGAAAGCGTTTGATTTTGAAATGCTTCAGGTCAAACTCTTGGGCAAAATGCCGAGAGAAGCGTGAAAAGTTTTTAAAGTTTAAGTCGTAAACATGGAGAGATGTCCGCGCAGAACTATTTATAAGCGCTCCAACTCTCGACATGTCCATCGTCTCAGCAAGATTAACTGTGCTGTTATTGCTTAACATCAAAGCTTTAATTTGATGCGTTTTATCCAATGCTTCAACATACCGCAAAGGATGCTGCGCTATAAATTTATCGAATTTTAGATGTGCGAAAGCAAAATCTTTTTTCTCATGGGCTACCAAAAGGCTGTTTATATCCGCCTGGTATTCATATCGAAATCCTGTACCCCATGCTTTGAAAGAGCCGTCCGCACAAGTTTCCCTGTACCTCATTGCACTTACTCAGTCCCTGTTATTATTTTTTTTTGTTATGAACATATTAGAGGTATAAAATATGCGTCTGTCAAATTTATCTGCTAGTTTATTGGAAAATAAGAAAAAAATAATATAAACGCTAATTTTTAATGGTCTGATTTTTGTTATACTGCGTACCAAACCTGTAAGGCTTTGAAACAAAAGGGGTATTGTTATGCATAAATTATTCTGGATTGTTGGCGGATCAACCGGCATTGGCGCGCATGCGGCGCTCGAGATGGCAAAGCGAGGGTATCGGGTTGCTGTTTCCGCCCGCTCGAAAGACAAATTAGACGCCCTCGCCGGGCAGCAAAAAGATAAAATTTTTGCCTATCCTTGCGACGTCACCAAGCCGCAAAATGTGATAGGTGTCTTCAATACGATTGAAAGAGAGCAAGGACCAATTGACGGCGTTTTGCTGAATGTCGGAACATTCTTCGCGGAGCAAGAGGGGGTTGAAAACTTCACCGCCGATATTTTCAAAAAGACATTCGATATCAACGTATATGGCGCGGCAAACTGCCTCGAGCCTGTATTGACCGCGTTTAAAAAACGAAAAAAAGGCCATATCGCGATAGTCGCCAGTGTCGCGGGAATGCGCGGCCTGCCTAAATCTTTGTCCTACGGCCCGTCAAAAGCCGCGTTGATAAACCTGGCCGAGGCGCTTTACATGGAGTGTAAACCGCTTGGCATTAAGGTGCAGGTTGTAAATCCCGGTTTTGTAAAAACCCCGCTCACCGATAAAAACGATTTTGAAATGCCGATGATCATGGACGTTGAGCCTGCGGCAAAAGCGCTTGTTGATGGCTTGGAGGGCAATAATTTTGAAATCAATTTCCCCTGGCTTTTTGTTCATATCAAAAAGGCCATCGACCTGCTTCCGAATAAGGCTTATCTTTGGTTCATCGGAAAGGCGACAAGCAAGATATGAATGATATAGATCCGAAACTGCATCGCGGCTTGCAAGATTATTGTGAGTTTTACGAGAAACTTAATCTGCGTTCTGTGCGCCTGATTGAAAAACTCGCGGAGCCGGGAATGCACTTCAAAGACCCGTTCAATGATGTGATGGGAGTCGATCAGGTTCAAAAAATCTTCAAGCATATGTTTGAAAACACCCAAAACGCGAAGTTCAAAGTGATCGACAGCGCGTGGGGCGATAAAGAGCGCACCGCCTATATACGCTGGAATTTCGGCTATGAAATGAAAGGCCGTAAATACTTCGTTGAAGGCATGAGCGAGGTCATGTTCTCCAGGGACGCCAAAGTCATGTCACATATTGATTATTGGGATGCGGGCGAATATTTCTATGAACATATCCCGCTGCTGGGCCGCGCTTTGCGCTTTGTGAAATCAAAGCTGAAAGTCGATTGATTTCGAATTCGTATCAAAATCAGCAACCCCGCCAATCGGGAAGGGATGGTTGTTTGCCCCGTGCCCGAACGGCGCATTGATTATGATCGGGATATCCCGCTCGCCGACAGCCTCAAGCACAATATCCTGCATTGAAAATCCGAATGGCCGCTTCCCGTCCTGAAGATCGTGAAACTCACCAATCACAAGCCCGCCGATTTTTTCAAGCGCGCCTTTATGCTTCATGTCTAAAAACATGCGGTCAAAACGGCTGATCTGGTCGCCCGTATCTTCGAGGAATAAAACCGCGCCCTCAAGGTTAGTGCAAGCCGGTGTGCCGACAAGAAGATGAAAAAGGCTTAAACACCCGCCAATGCTTATGCCTTTGACGCTACCTTCTCTTAAAACCTGTCCCTTTGAAATATCCATGCTTAAGGGTGAGGATACAGGGAAGCGGGGTAGGTCTTTCAGGTTGCAGCAATGAAGACCTACCTGCCCTGTACGGGCGTAAACCGCGTTCAAGAGGCATGTCACATCGCTGAAACCTATAATCGGCTTGGGATAAGCGCGGATGAGGTCAAAGTCCAGGCCGCTCAATAAATCCATCGCGCGGTTACCGCCCCCCGCCGCCCAAATCGCATGCACTTCGGGGTTTGAATATAAATCATGAAGCGCATCAAGCTTCTCTTCGCGGCTCCCCGCCGATTGATGATGCTGCAAAAACGTCTGCGGATGAACAAAAGCCTGAATGCTCTTGCTTTTAAGTACAGCGCAGGCCGCGTCAATGTCCGCTTGCTCCACATAGGAACAGGGTGCCATCACGCCAACGCAGTCTCCGGATTTTAAAAAACCATCAATCATGGATATAAGTTTACGCAGACTTCCTTATGCTTTGGAAGGCTTCTAATGCGCGTTCTCTGGATTCTTTTAAATCGACAATCGGCTTGGGATAACCTTCGGGCGGGGCGGGCGCTTCCCACGGCGTGTGAATGTATTTTTTATCCATCCCGCGCAGCTCTGGCACGTATTCCCGAACATATTCCCCTTCCGGATCAAATTTCTGCCCTTGTGTTACGGGGTTAAAAATTCGGAAATACGGCGCGGCATCTGCGCCGCTGCCCGCGACCCATTGCCAGCTTGCGGAATTGCTCGCCAAATCGGCGTCCACAAGGCAATCCCAAAACCATTCCTCCCCGCGATGCCAATGAACCAGCATATTTTTCACAAGCAAAGACGCGACAATCATCCGTACGCGGTTATGCATCCACCCCGTCTTCCAAAGCTGGCGCATGCCCGCATCGACAATCGGAATGCCGGTTTGTCCGCGCCGCCATCTCTCAAGGTCCTGACTGTCTTGGACGATCCAAGGAAAATCGTTGAATTTTTCTTGCAGGTTTTCCCATGGCATCTGCGGGAAATGATAAAGCAGATAATAAGAAAACTCCCGCCACCCCAACTCGGAAGCGAAATGGTCAATATCTTTTTCAGATACGCTATTGGCCGCGCCATATTCATGCGCAATGTGCCAGACTTGGCGCGGAGAAATTTCGCCATTATGCAAATGCGGTGACAGCCGCGAAACATTGTCTCTATCGGGGCGGTTGCGATCATCCTTATACCCGCTAAAGCCGCCTTCCATAAAATCTTGCAGGCGCTTATGCGCGCCGCTTTCGCCGGGCTGCCACAGCGCCGCCATGTCTTCATACCATTTGATATCGGGCATGAGCTTAAGATCGTCGAGTGATCCTTTATCCTCGCCTTGGTCCGCATATGTAATCCGCTCAGGGCGATCCTGCGGGGCAGGGGGCTGGCTCTTCAGGCATCCTTTGCGGTAGTAAGGCGTAAACACCCGATACGGCGTGCCGTCATCTTTCGCGACCGTCCACGGCTCCCAGAGCAAAGAAGCATTAAAGCTCTGCGTTTCAAATCCGTTATCCTTAAGGCCCGCTTTAATCATCTCGTCGCGCTTGATCCGCCATGGTTCATAACAGCGATTCCAGAACACCGCCGATGCACCGGTCTCATCGATTATTTGCGGCAAAATATCTTCGGCTTTTCCTGCGCGAAACAACATATGACCCCGCATATCCGCATTCAGGGCACTCAAGCTCTGATGGAGCCACCACCGCGATGCGCCTCCGCGCTTCCACTCGGCTGCGTTTTCATCATCCAGAATATAAACGGGAATGATGGCATATCCTTCATTCAAAGCATGAATGAGGGCAGGGTTATCGGAAAGTCGTAAGTCCTGTCGAAACCAGACCAGTGCGGTTCTAGGAGCGGCGATTTTTTGTGTCATGGTCTTTCATACGTTAAAACGCATGGATCGGTTCAAGAGAAAATATCAGCCATCCGCTGTGATTTTCTGAATGATATCCTGCAACGCTTTTTCGGCCTTCAGGTTTTCAATCTGGCATGTCCCCGCTGCGTTATGCCCGCCGCCGCCATAAGACAGGCAGAGCGTCCCCACATCGGTTTTCGATGTGCGGTTCAAAATAGATTTACCAATCGCAAACACGGTGTTTTGCTTGTTCTTGCCCCAAAGCACGTGAATAGAAATATTCACCTGCGGGAAGAGCGCATAAACAATGAAACGGTTCGCCGCCCAAATGGTTTCTTCTTTGCGGAAATCCAGAACAACCAGATTGCCATGCACCTGCGCGCAGCGCTCAATCTGCTCACGCGCTTTGGCTTTGTGCTCAAAATAAAGATCGATGCGTTCTTTCACATCGGGCAGCTGTAAAATGTCTTCAATGGAATCATGCTGGCGGCAATGATCAATCAACTTCATCATCAACTGATAGTTCGAAATGTTAAAATCACGGAAACGCCCAAGACCTGTGCGCGCATCCATAATGAAGCTGAGCAGCACCCAATTTGTGGGGTGTAGAATTTCATCTTTCGAGAACTGCGCAGAATCAGCCTTGTCCACCGCGGCCATCATATCGTCGCCGACATCGGGAAATCTCTCCGCACCGCCAAAGAAATCATAAACCACCCGCGCAGCAGAAGGTGCGTTGCCGTCAATAATGTGGTTGTCTTTGGGCTTGCCTGCGCGTTCAATCTCGCTGGCATGGTGGTCAAACGCAAGATACACGCCATCAACATAAGGAAGGTTCGTGGTGATGTCATTCGGGCCAACATCAATCAAGCCATCTTGCATGTCTTTAGGGTGTGCGAAGGTCACATCTTCGATGATATCAAGTTCCTTGAGCAAAACACCGCAAACAAGGCCATCCATATCGCTTCGCGTGATGAGGCGATATTTTTTGTTGGTATCAAATTTGAACTGCGCATTTTGTGACATGGTTTCTCCGGATGTTCAAAAATAAAAAGCGTTAGGCCTTGGCTTTAGAAGTCTTTTTCTTCTTCTTGCTGTCAGATTTATCATCACCATAAACAAAGACAGGCTTCTTGCCGTCATTGACTGTGGCTTCTTTGATCACGACTTCTTCAACGCCTTCCAGATCTGGAAGCTCGAACATCGTATCAAGCAGAAGATTTTCGAGAATTGAACGAAGACCCCGCGCCCCTGTTTTGCGCGCAATCGCTTTCTTGGCAATCGCCGTTAAGGCCTTGGGCTCGAACGTTAATTTTGCACCTTCGATTTCAAAAAGCTTCGCATATTGCTTGGTCAAAGCATTCTTCGGCTCTGTCAGAATGGTAATCAACGCCGCTTCATCAAGATCTTCCAAAGTAGCAATAACCGGCAAACGACCCACGAATTCAGGAATCAAACCATATTTCAGCAAATCTTCCGGCTCGAGCTCTTTGAACAGCTCCCCGATGCCTTTTTCTTCGGCCAAATCTTTGATGTCTGCACCAAATCCAATGGTTGTGCCGCGTCCGCGTTGGGCGATAATCTTATCAAGGCCCGCAAACGCACCGCCGCAGATGAACAAGATATTCGCTGTGTCCACTTGCAGAAACTCCTGCTGTGGATGCTTACGTCCGCCTTGTGGGGGCACGGATGCAACCGTACCTTCCATAAGTTTTAGAAGCGCTTGCTGCACACCTTCGCCTGATACGTCACGGGTAATGGACGGGTTATCGGATTTACGGGAGATTTTGTCGATCTCGTCAATATATACGATTCCCTTTTGTGCGCGTTCGACGTTGTAATCACTGGCCTGTAAGAGTTTAAGCACAATATTTTCCACATCTTCGCCCACATAACCGGCTTCGGTCAATGTGGTGGCATCCGCCATCGTGAAAGGAACATCCAGAATGCGCGCCAAAGTTTGCGCCAAAAGCGTCTTACCACAACCCGTGGGCCCGGCAAGCATGATGTTGGACTTCGCAAGCTCAACATCCGAGCCGCTACCCGTACCGCCATGCTCAAGACGTTTATAGTGGTTGTGTACAGCCACAGCCAGCACACGCTTCGCGGCATCCTGACCGATCACATAATCATCGAGAACCTGTTTAATCTCTGAAGGGGCAGGGACGCCGTCTCCTTCGCGCACAAGCTGCGTTTTATCTTCCTCGCGGATGATATCCATACATAGCTCAACACACTCATTACAAATAAACACGTTCGGCCCCGCAATAAGCTTGCGAACCTCGTGCTGGCTCTTTCCGCAAAAGGAGCAGTAAAGGGTGTTTTTGCTGTCTGTTTTATCGGATGATTTACTCATGAATACGAGCGTCCTTTCTGTATTACCCTTTTAATCTAGCCAAGCGGTGTATGCCCGCGCAAGCCTTATATAAAGAATTTAGACTTTTTCTCAGATAAATTAATGCTATATACCCCTTCATGAGACGTGAAACGCTATCAGACCTTGTTGAAAACTTTGCCCTGTTCGAGGATTGGGAGGAGCGCTACCGGTATCTCATAGACCTTGGGCGGACGCTGCCCAGCATGGACGAAGCCCTGAAAGCAGAAGGCAACATCGTGCGCGGCTGCACCTCACGCGTGTGGATGCAACCCACAATAAAGGATGGAAAGTTTTATTTCACCGCCGACAGCGACGCGCATATCGTGCGCGGCCTCATTGCCATTCTCGATAGGGCGTATCAGGGGCAAAGCCTATCGGATATTGAAAAAATTGATATTAAAGCGGCTTTTGCAAAAATCGGCCTCGACCAAAACCTTTCACCGAACCGCAGAAATGGCTTCTACGCGATGGTGGAGAAAATTCACTCGCTCGCGTCGTCTTCTGTGGCCTGATCTTCGGCTTCTTCGGGCGCGGCCTGCTGCGCATCGCCATCTTCGGGCACAACGCCGTCTTCTTCCTCTTCATCGCCGCTGTCTTTATCCGAGCCGACAAATGAAACCGTCTGCAAGATGTCTTTAAACAGCACATCCGCAGAATCGTTTTGCTCCCCGATCAATTCCGCCTCAACAGAAAGCGCGGATTCGTGGCCGATCCAAAGCTGCGCGATATAAATGGTGGATGTTTTCCCCGCAAGACCCTCACCCACAAGTCCCGCTTGCTTGTAATTATCTTCTTCACGGTAAGAGGAGCTGAACGTATCCACCACGCTGCGCTTGGTCATCGCCTTTAAAGTCGCTTTCATGACGCTCTCGTCATATTGATCGTAAATACTGTCGGCAATGGGGTTGCAGATCACGCGGAAATTCACCGTCGCGTTCATGTCATAAACCTTGGTGTAGCTCACGAGATCATAACATTTGCCCGTGCCTTCTTCGTCACATCGGCGCGATGTATATGGCTCTTCAGGAAAGGTGATTGTGAACTCGCACATTTCGGGGGAATATTCGGTTTCTGCGGCCTGTGCATAGGATGCAAACATCATAATGGCCAAAGCCGTCATTAAAAATCTCATCGTGTCCACTCCTTGGGATCGGCCTTGCTTTGTTCTTTTTTGGCCATGTCTTTGACTTCGTGATCCAGCACATCCTCAGATGGTGGAAACCATACAAACGGAATGCCCTTCTTTTCGGCATATCCCATCTGCTTACCGATTTTCTGCGGCGCATGATACAGCTCGACCTTGTTGCCATTCTCGCGCAAAATCCGCGCAGTCTCCGCCGCCTCTTCGCGGCGCTCCTCGGATCGTAGTACGACTAGCACATCCGCAGGGGACTTCGCGCCTACAGGCAGCTTCCCAAGTTGGCGCATAACATCAAAAAGCCGCGTAAACCCAATGGAAATCCCGACGCCGGGCAAGTGCTTGTTAATATAATTCCCAGCGAGATCATCATACCGCCCGCCGGAACATACAGAGCCGGTGAACTCAGGTACATCCAAAAGCTGGGTTTCATAAACCGTGCCGGTGTAATAATCGAGGCCGCGCACGATCGAAAGATCGCCGATAATGGAGTCTTCGGGGAGGTGTGAAAGACTGTTTAGAACTGTCTCCAGTTCTTCTATACCTTCGCGAAGAATCTTGTTGCTAGAGTCTATGTCACTATTTTCTTGGAATAATTGTAAAATATCTTCACCTGGCTTTATTTTACGTTCAGCAAAATCAATGAAAGGTTTTATGATCGTGTCAAAATTAAAGCCCCAGCCCGCAACTAAAAGAGTCTGCTCTAATCTTGATAGAAGCGTTTCTTTTCCGATTTTATCGAGCTTGTCGAGGTCTCTAATTATTTCAGTTTTTGTTTCATCGGATAACTTTAAAGTTTCAGGTTTTGATTTGTCTTTGAAATGTTCTTTGTTCACAACATTCAAGCTATCTAAGAAGCCCATAACAATTTTGCGGTTGGAAATCCTGAGCTGCACACGGCCCACATCAAGCGCCGCCAAGGCCTCATAACAAATCGCCGCGACTTCCGCGTCAAAGTGAATCGGCAGGGCATCAACATTAATCACATCAATATCGCATTGATAAAATTCGCGCATCCGCCCCATCTGCGGGCGCTCACCGCGCCAGACTTTTTGCATCTGATATCGTTTAAACGGAAAGGTCAGATCGGCGAAATGCTGCGCCACATAACGGGCGAGGGGGACTGTCTGGTCAAAATGCAGCGCAAGGCGCGCTTCTTTCTTATCATCGGGATCGGCTTGCAGCCGCTCCAGCACATAAATCTCTTTATCAACATCCTCGCCCTTGGCGGCAATCACATCCAGCTCTTCAACGCTCGGCGTTTCAATGTTGCAAAACCCATAGCTTTCAAACACAGCGCGGATTTTATCTAGCCATTGCTGTTCAACCGCCCGCACTTCGGGCAACCACTCGGGAAAGCCGCTAATGGCTCCGGGTTTATAGATTTTCTTTTTATCTTTGCTCATACGCTTTGGTAGCGGAGAACGGGCCGCACATCAAGATGCTTTCTTATCCCGCCTTTTTGTCCCTAAGCGCCCAGTGATGGCGAACGCTATGGCAGGTATAGCCGCCCGGATTCTTCTCCAGATAGTCCTGATGATAGTCTTCCGCTTCGTAAAAGGTTTCCGCAGGGACGATTTCCGTCACGATTTTGCCGGGCAAAAACCCTTCATCGTCAATTTCGGATATCAGCTGATGAGCCGTCAGCTTTTGCTCTTCATCCTGATAAAAAATCGCAGAGCGGTATTGGCTGCCGATATCGTGCCCCTGACGGTTTTTCGTGGTGGGGTCGTGCATTTGAAAGAAAAATTCGAGCAAATTACGTAAGTTGCTGACTGAAGACTCATACGTAATCTCAATCGCCTCTGCGTGGCCGGTCGTGCCTGTCTTCACATCGGGGTAAGTAGGGTTCTCGGTTTTTCCACCGCAATATCCTACGCGCGTGGCAATCACGCCTTTTTTTGTGCGGAACAGATCTTCCATCCCCCAAAAGCATCCGCCTGCTAAAATCAATGTTTTGCTGCTCATGATGTTTTCCTACTTCTTTTCATCAAATAGATCTTCCAGTTGATTAATCAAGGCCTTGGCCAATTCATCCGCGTCCGCCAAGGTCATCGCCTTTTTGTAATACCGCGTCACATCATGCCCGATACCGATCGCCGTCAACTCCACATCCTTGCGCATTTCTATCCATTCAATCACATGACGCAAGTCTGCTTCCAGCATATTCGACGGATTGGCCGAAAGCGTAGAATCATCTACCGGCGCGCCGTCTGATATCACCATCAGAATTTTGCGTGCTTCCCCGCGCCGGACAAGGCGGTTGTGCGCCCAAACCAAAGCCTCGCCATCAATATTTTCTTTCAGGATACCTTCTTTCAGCATCAAGCCCATATTCTTGCGCGTGCGGCGCATCGGCGCATCCGCGGCCTTATAGATGATATGGCGAATATCATTGAGCCTCCCGGGGTGCGGCGGCCTGCCGTTTTGCATCCATTTATCGCGGGATTTACCGCCTTTCCAAGCGCGGGTCGTAAAACCCAGAATTTCACATTTCACCCCGCAGCGCTCCATGGTTCGCGCAATAATATCCGCGCTCATCGCCGCCAGCGCAATCGGGCGTCCGCGCATAGAGCCTGAATTATCAATGAGCAGCGTCACAACCGTATCGCGGAAATCTGTTTCCTTCTCGGCCTTATAAGACAGCGGCACAGTGGGGTTGGCGATGATCCGCGCGAGGCGCGAGGGATCAAGAATCCCCTCATCAAGGCCGAACTCCCAGCTCCTGCGTTGCTGCGCCATTACTTTGCGTTGCAAACGGTTGGCGAGCTTTGTAATGATCGCTTGCTGATTGCCAAGCTGCTTATCCAATGCCCCGCGAAGCCGCGTAAGCTCTGACAGATCCGCTAAATCTTCCGCGCGGATTTCCTCGTCAAACTCGGTGGTATACACCATGTAGCGATTATCAGGGCCGGGAATATATCCATCAGGGCGATTTTGAAACGGATTGCCTGCTTCTTCGCTGCCCATTTCTTGCGCTTGATCATAATCATCAACATCGTCCATACCGGCTTCTTGATGTTGGTCGTCGCCCTCGCTTAAATCCTCGTCCAAATCCTGATCATCCGCGCCGGCGTCGTCCTCTTGCTGGTCTTCTTCGCTCTGCGTATCTTCGCCGCTCTCGTCTTGCCGGGCGTTATCATCCAGGTCGCTATCGCCGCCTTGTTCATCCCCCACAGGCATGTTTAGCGCCCGAATGATGTCTTTGGAGAGTGCCGCAAAGGCCGCTTGGTCTTTCACTGCCACTTTCATATCGGCAAAATCACAATCCGCTTCATCAAGAACAGGTTGCCACAGCGCGGCCAGCTTCTCCGCTGAAGGCGGCACCGCTTCGCCCGTCAGCGCAAGGCGTGCCATAACGTGCAGGGCTTCCCCCAGCGAGCTCTGGCTAGTATTCGCAATATTGGGAAACCCTGCGCGGCGGCATTTTTCTTCCAAAACCGCGTTTAAGTTCGCGCCCACGCCCGCCATCGTCCCGAAGCCTAAAGCCTCGCAGCGCGCTTGCTCAAGCGCATCAAACACTTCGCGGGCCTGTATGTCATTCGGTGAAATGCGGTGGTGAAGCTTGTCGTCATGATGGGCGAAGTACAGCCCTTGCACATCGGCGCAGCCCCGCAAAAGGCGGGTGCTTTCCGCGCTCATTTCAAGGTCGGGAGCAGGGAGGCGCGGCTTACCTGTCGGTGATAGCCGCCCGACAGGGGCTTCGGAGGATGAATACGTCACCTCAAGCTCCGCATCGCCCGCAATGGTGCGCAGCGTCGCGGCGGTTACTTGCTTAAACTCTTCGCGTTTATCGGGTTCGTTGCTCATAAAGGAGCCTTAATCGGGCACGGCCACGTTGTGAATCGCTGTTTCAGGAAGATCAACATTAAAGCAGCGCTGGTAATATTCCGCAATAATCCCGCGCTCTGCTTCATCACATTTATTCAGGAATGAAAGCTGAAACGCGAGTTCGCGGTTATTATCAAAGATCAGCGTGTTTTCAATCCACGCCAGAACAGTCCGCGGGCTCATGAGCGTCGAAAGATCGCCATTTACAAATCCTTTACGCGTCATATCGGCAAGGCGCACCATTTTGTCCACCATATCACGCCCTTCATCATTTTGAAGCTCATCGAATTTCGCCAGCATAATATTCATCTCGTCATCATGCGGAAGATAGTTGAGCGTCACACAAATGTTCCATCTGTCCATCTGCGCTTGGTTAATCTGCTGCGTGCCGTGATAAAGTCCGGTCGTATCGCCAAGCCCAACAGTGTTGGACGTGGAGAACAAACGGAAGGCCGGGTGAGGGCGGATCACGCGGTTTTGGTCGATCAGCGTCAAACGCCCCTCGGATTCCAATATCCGCTGAATAACGAACATCACATCGGGCCGCCCCGCATCATATTCGTCAAACACCAACGCGACAGGGTTTTGGATAGACCACGGCAAGAGGCCTTCTTTCCATTCGGTAATCTGCTTGCCTTCTTTCAAAACAATCGCATCCTTGCCGATCAAATCTACGCGGGAAACGTGGCTGTCGAGGTTAATCCGCACGCACGGCCAGTTCAGCCGCGCCGCAACTTGTTCGATATGCGTGGATTTACCGGTCCCGTGATATCCTTGAATCATCACGCGGCGGTTATGTGCAAACCCCGCCAAAATCGCCAGCGTCGTGTCATGGTCAAACTGATAGGTTTTATCTATCGCAGGAACGTTCGAATTATCCTCCGAAAACGCAGGAACTTTCCAATCAATATCCAGCCCGAAAACATCGCGCACATTCACCTTTGTGTTGGGGATGGTGGAATATTTGCCCTCTTTGGCTTTGATCGTTGTGATGTCAAAGGACAGACCGCCTTGTTCTTCAAGGTTGTCTCTTTCTTTTTCTAGGCTTTCAAGGGAATCCATTTACCGTCTTTCTTTTAAAACTGAATATTGCTCATATGCGAGTTTCAATATGGTATAGGCCATATTGATCTCTTTGAGAAGCTCTTCCGATTTTGCGCAGCCGCCATTCAGGTCAGGATGGTGCTTCTTCGCAAGCTCCTTATATTTCATTTTCACACCCTCCAATGTGATTGGTGGCTCTAAGCCCATAACCGCCATCGCCTTATGCTCTTGACTATATTGGCTGAAATCACCAGTAGAGGGATCATACTGCTTTTTGTGCTGCGTCGGGTCTTCGCTGGAATAATTGAAGGTCTGCCACGCTTTTTTATAAAGCTCTTCATATGGATCGCCGTTTACACCATATTTCCATGTCGGGCGATCGCCGTACATGGCATTGATAGTGTGCTGCTCGACTTCGGAATCGTTCATACCCTCAAAGAAATTCCATGCTTTGTTATATTCCCGCACATGGTCGAAACAAAAAAGATAATACTCGTTCAAGCCGCGATGCTTGGGCGCTTTATGCTCTCCATGAAGCGGGCAACCGGGCATTTCGCATTGCCCCGGCTTGACGGTTGTTTTTTCGTCTGCATATTCCGCAGAATTGGGTTTTAAATGAATTTCCGGCATAAAATCTATTTTAATTCTTGAGTATGTTATCTCTTACTATAATAACGGATTATAAGGTTTTGCGCTAATACTGAAGGATATAAATTATGAGCATAACGCAAACTATCAAGGACATAATCGAAAAAGATTTCTCACCTATTCATTATGAACTCATAAATGAAAGCCATAAACACGCAGGCCATGCGGGCGATGATGGCAGCGGCGAGACGAATTACAAACTTATGGTTGTATCAAATTCATTCGAAGGGTTGTCGAGGGTAGAGCGCCAAAGACTTGTAAACACGGCTTTAGGCGGTGTTTATAGGTCTGGTCTTCATGCGCTGTCGTTTAAACTTCTTACCGAAAAAGAAAGCGAAATAATGTAAGCCTATTTACACCTCAAGGTTGTACGTGTATATACTTATGAGTGTGGTTTAAAAACCGATATCTGACTAAGTATGGGAGACTTAAGATGGGGATATACAACAATGCCAAAAATAACACCTTTGAAAATAAATGCGATCCGCTGCCTAAAAGCACGCTTATCAGCCGCAATATCACTGTTTTAAAACGAAGGACATCTGTCCGCCTTGAGCCTGAAATGTGGGTGGCTCTAAAGGAAATATCAGATCGCGAAAATTGCAGCATCCATGATATTTGCAGCCTTATAAGCCTGCGCAAACATTCTCAAACATCTTTAACAGCGGCCATCCGCGTATTTTTGATGCTTTATTTTCGTGCCGCAACCACGGAAGAGGGGCATAAGCGCGCGGGCCATGGCAGTTTTGAAGTCATGAAGCGTCGTGCAAAAATATCACCGCCCCTTAATCCCCTTAAAGGCAAGCAAGCGGCAAATTTAAGTGACGTATGTACGGTGTCACATAAACCGAATGGAAATGAAGGTATCGCAGCGTATTAGGATTAAACGTTGCGGCCAAACGCGAGGAATTTCTCGCGGCGCTTTTTGATGATGGATGCATTATCCCAAGGGGATAGCTCCTGAAGCGCTTTTTCGATTTGCTTGCCGACAGAGGCAATGGTCTCTTTTTTGTGGCGATGCGCGCCGCCCGTCGGCTCTTCTATGATACCGTCAATAAGTTTGAGTTCCTTAAGGTCTTGCGCCGTCAGCTTAAGCGCTGTCGCGGCATCATCCGCAAAATCACCGCTGCGCCATAAAATAGAGGCGCACCCTTCAGGGGAGATCACGGAATAAATCGAATGCTCAAGCATATAAATACGGTCGGCAACGGCGATTGCAACCGCGCCGCCTGATCCGCCTTCGCCAATCACCACGGAAATAATCGGCACATCCACGCGCAAACATTTCTCGATAGATTTCGCAATCGCCTCTGACTGCCCGCGCTCTTCCGCGCCCATACCGGGATATGCCCCCGCCGTATCAACAAGGGTAATAATCGGAAGCTGGAACTGCGCTGCCATTGACATCAGGCGCTGCGCCTTGCGATACCCTTCAGGGCGTGCCATGCCGAAATTGTGATGAATGCGGCTTTGCGTGTCATGGCCTTTTTCTTGACCCAAAATGACGCAAGCCTGACCTTTAATACGGCCAATGCCGCCGGGCAGGGCATGATCCTCCGCATAGTTGCGGTCCCCCGCAAGCGGTGTGAAGTCTGTAACAAGCCCTTCAATGTAATCTTTGAAATGCGGGCGCTGCGGGTGGCGCGCCACTTGAACCTTCTGCGCAGGCGTAAGCTTGCTATAGGCGTTTTGCAAAAGCTTGTCGGCCTTCACCTGCATCCGTTTGACTTCATCGGCAATATTCACTTCGCTGTCGCTGCTGACATTGCGAAGCTCGGAAATCTTGCCTTCCAGTTCCAATATGGGCTTTTCGAAATCAAGCATAATATGGTGTCGCCTTAAAGAGTCGGATTGGGTTAACGCCGTTTGATAGCAAATCAGGCGATACAATTCAAATGAAACTGTACCGCCTGATTATAAACTTTTAAAGGGTGTTGACTATTTAGAGCCTGATTTTTTCGACAAAGGATGCTTATCCTTCACTGTCTCTTTCAGGTTCTCGCCAACAATATGCGTATAGATTTGTGTCGTCGCAATATCTGCGTGACCCAGCATTTTTTGAACGCTGCGCAAATCGGCGCCGCGTGAAAGAAGATGGGTTGCAAAAGCGTGGCGAAGAACATGCGGAGATACGCGGTCTTCATCAACTTCTGCAGCGCGCGCCAAGTCTTTAAGCAACTGTGCGAAACGCTGACGTGTCAAGTGACCGCTATCGGATGTGCGTGATGGGAAAACCCATTGCTCTTGATTTTCTTTACCTTCTGCGCCTATGAAGCGCTTGCGCACGTTCAAATAATCAGTAAGGGCTTTCTGACCTGGGTCGGAAAGAGGAACCATACGCTCACGACCGGCTTTACCGGCAATCGTGATGAATTGTTGATCTTCCGCCAAAGCAGACATCGGCAAACCGACAAGCTCGGACACACGAAGACCGGTTGCATAAAGCATTTCGAGCAAACATACCAAACGAACGCTTTCAGGCGTGCCGCGAACACCGGCTGTTTTGATAAGCTGCGTAACTTCCGCTTCGCTCAAAGTTTTTGGCAAAGTGCGTGTTTGTTTCGGGCTTTCGATTGTTGTTGTCGGGTCATCGCTACGGTTTCCTTCGGAAATCAGGAAGCGGTAGAACTGACGCATAGCGGATAAACGACGGGCAACGGTGCGAACAGCAATCTTGCCGCTACGCTCGCCTTTAACGTGAGTTTTCTCGCTTAAATTTTTCAAATACGCTTTCAGGTCATCAGGTGTCGCTTTATCGACATCTGAGTTACGCTCTTTGCGAAGGTAGAGGCTCACATCTGCAAGATCTCTCCAATAGGCATGGCGAGTATTCATTGCTGCACCGCGCTCGGTTGTAAGCATATCTAAAAATGCATCAACATACGGATGTAGATCCGGCTTCGGCATTGCTGGGCGACCTGGACGTGCCATATGGTATTCTCCTTCTTTCTTTTTGTGTGCTTTTTTAAAAAAGCATTCCCCACACTTAATTTAAAGCGTAATAGCCGTTTTCGAAGGTTCATTCCCTGTTTTTACGACATTTATAACTTAAAAGTGCTTAATCACTTATTTTTGTCTTATGCATTACATAATTTACGGAAGCCCTTTGTGTCAAGCATTTTCATAAATTATTTAAGCAGTTTTTGTGAATTATGGTAATAGTACACACAATGTGCATTTTTTGCCATAATTTATTCTATTTTATCAGAAACATCCTTGATAACAGGCGTCTGTTGTACTTCGACGGGTGATAAACCAATGACGATAAACCCGACAAAACCTATGAATAGGATTGTTACAAGCAAATACATCAGGAATTTCATACTGGTGGCCTTTCAGTGCTAAATCTTAAAAACAGCTTTTGATCAAAGCCTTATCTTTACGCAGGGTGTGTCTTGGACTTATAGTCATGTAATGGAAAAGGACAATGTTTTTCAAGAAGATATACAAAAATTATTACAAAAAACCGAAAAGCCGATTGTGCTTGTCGGTATGATGGGTGCTGGCAAATCCCATATTGGCTTTGCTTTAGCGCAAATTTTGGACTGTCCGTTTTACGATGTGGATAAAGTTATCGAAGAAAAAGCGGGTATGCGCATTCCCGACATATTTGAAAAATTCGGAGAAACGAAATTCCGAGAGGTTGAAAGCGCGACCATCACGGATTTATTAACGCAGCCCTTATGTGTGATTGCAAGCGGAGGAGGGGCGTTCGAAAATGAAATCACCCGAACCGCGATCAAAAACGCCGCCCACAGCGTCTGGCTGGATGTTGATATAGATCAAATCTGGGACAGGATAAAAGACAGCGATAGACCGCTGATTCAAAAGACTAAGCCTAAAGAAACGCTGAAAGAAATATTGAAAAAACGCCGCCCGCAATATGAACAGGCCGATATCCATATCAAGTCCGCAAAGAGCAACGCCGGCGAGGCCACGCAAAACATCATAAAAGCGTTGTCTGAAATATGAATTATCTATAGAACAAGAAGCCCATGGACACACGCATAGTCACGATTGATCTTGATACCCGCACATACGATATTTATATCGGATCGGCGCTGCTGTTTCGTATCAATGATTTCATGCCTGAAGACCTTCACGGGCGCGGTGTATTTATTGTCACGGATAAAAACGTCGAGCCTTATGCGCAGCGCATCGAAAAGCTGCTGCGTGATGATGGCGGGGCGAAGACAAACCTGATCACGCTGCCCGCGGGCGAAAAAACAAAATCATTCGAATATGTAGAAAAGGTCAGCACCTTTTTCCTCGAAAATGGTATAAACCGCGACTCTCTCGTTTTGGCTGTCGGCGGCGGAGTGATTGGCGACCTTACGGGCTTTTGCGCTTCCATCGCCATGCGCGGCGTAAAATATATCCAAATCCCGACTACGCTGCTCTCGCAAGTCGATAGCTCGGTTGGCGGTAAAACCGGAATTAACACCAAACAAGGCAAAAATCTTGTCGGCAGTTTCTATCAGCCCCAAGCCGTGATCGCCGATCTTGAAACATTAAAAACCCTGCCCAAGCGCGAGCTTCTTGCGGGATATGCCGAGGTTGTTAAATATGGCCTGATCCGCAATGCTGGGTTCTTTAACTGGCTTGAGCAAAATTACCAGCGCGTACTTGATCTCGACGAAGAAGCGCTGACCTATATCCTCGAAGTCAGCTGCAAGGCCAAATCCGAAATGGTGGAAGCCGACGAACGTGAACATGGTGCGCGGGCGCTTCTAAATCTCGGTCACACATTCGGTCACGCTTTGGAAGCCGCCGCAGGATATAACGGCGACCTCCTTCACGGCGAAGCCGTAGCCATCGGAACCGTCATGGCCTTTAACCTCTCGCTGAGAATGAAACTATGCAGCGACGAAGACGTTCTGCGCGTCATCAGCCATTATGAAGCTGTTGGCCTTCCAACACGTGCCGCCTACATAGATTCGCTCAGCACAAGCGTGGACGATCTGATCGAAATTATGAAACGCGATAAAAAAGTCAAAGACGGCAAAATGGTTTTTGTGGTTGCCGACGGTATCGGCGAGGCCTTGCTTCGCAACGATGTATCTGAAAAATTTGTCCGCAGCGTCCTGAAGGAATCTTTAGGCGGCGAGAAAAAGGAAGGTAAAGGGCGATGGTCTTCGGCATTCTCCTCCCTATAATTGCTATTTTTATTCTGTTGTTTCTCTCGGCGTTTTTTTCAAGCTCCGAAACCGCGCTCACTGCGGCTTCCAAGGTGCGGATGCATAACCGCGAGAAAGAGGGCAACGAGCGCGCAGGTCTCGTAAATAGAATTCGCGAACATAAAGATCGCATGATCGGCGCGCTGCTTTTGGGCAATAACCTTGTCAATATTATGGCCTCTGCCTTGGCCACCAGCGTCATGATTAAAGTCTTCGGTGAAGCGGGGGTCGTTTACGCCACGCTTGTGATGACAATGCTGGTGTTGATCTTCGCTGAAGTGCTCCCCAAAACCTATGCGCTGCATCATGCCGAAAGCCTCTCAATGCGCATCGCCCCGGTTATTCGCGGCGTCATCATTGTTTTCGCGCCCATAACCGAAACCGTGACATGGATTGTGCGTATGGTTCTGCGCATGTTCGGCATTGATATCTCAAAGGTCGGTGTCGGCTCGCATCTGGAGCTACTGCGCGGCGTCATTGATATGCACGAAGGCCCTGAACAGGAAACCCAAGAACAGCGCGCCATGCTGCGCTCTATCCTTGATCTCGCGGATGTCGATCTGGAAGAGATTATGATCCACCGCAAGAACGTCATCATGATTGATGCAAATGACCCCATGGCGGATATTATCAAAGAAGTGATGGACAGCCCTTATACGCGCCTGCCTGTCTATCGGGACGATACCGATAATATTATCGGCGTGTTGCACTCGAAACTGCTTTTGCGCGAATTGAATGACAAAAAAGGTGACACTACAAAAATCAAGATTGAGAATGTGATGATGGAGCCGCGCTTTGTCCCCGAAACAACAACGCTCTTCGATCAGCTGCAAACTTTCCGCGACAACAAAGAACATTTCGCCGCCGTGATTGATGAATACGGCGCGTTCATGGGCATTGTGACCATGGAAGATATTCTCGAAGAAATTGTCGGCGAAATTGATGACGAACATGATGTTTCGGTTATCGGAGTGCGAAAGCTCAATGAAAACCAATATATGGTCGATGGCACGGTGACGATCCGTGATTTAAACCGTGAATATGATTGGGGGCTGCCGGGCGATGAATACTCGACGCTTGCAGGGTTGATTTTGTTTGAATCACAAATGATCCCCGATGCGGGCCAGAGCTTTATGTTTCATGGCTTCAGGTTCGATGTCGTGCGCCGCCAGCGCAACCAAATCACCAAAATCCGCGTTACAGAACCCGCGCAATAGCCGACATATTATTTCGCAAATGATCGGGGTTAATCGTGCCGATAATCGCCGCAGAAACGCCCGAATGTGCAAACGCGAACCTGAACGCGTTCTCGATGTTAGTATTATGGCCGCTCGACAGCACCTTCTTCAAAATCACGCCTTTATTATGCATGGTCGCATAATCCAGCACAGGCTCTTCGTCGCGATATTCATCAGTATAGGTTGCCATCACAACATCCATGGTCTCAAGCGCCCGCACGCCGCCCTCTGGCGTTTTGGTCGATGCACCAATCGCGCGCACAAGGCCGCGGGCTTTAAAGCCCTGCAGCGTCTCTATAATTTCATCTGAAAGATTGGCCAGATCATTGCCATCGGAATGCAGCATCAAGACATCCAGATAATCCGTCTGCAGGCGCCTCAGGCTGCGCTCAAGGCTTATCTCGAAATGCTCCGGTGTGAAATTATAAACCGAATTTCCGTTCTCAAACTCTTCTCCCGCCTTGCCGATAATCACCCACTCTTTGCGTTGATCCCTGAGCAGCCGCCCAAGGCGCTCCTCGGATGTTCCGTATGCGGGCGCGGTATCAAGCATATTGATGCCCAAATCTTTCGCCAGCGCCAATAGGTCGGCAAGCGTCGCCTCATCCGGAATCTCGAAATCTTGCGGATATTTCACCCCCGCATTGCGCCCGAACTTCACCGTGCCCAAACCAAGGCGTGAAACACGGATATCTGTATCCCCTAGCTGCGTTTTGTCCATTGGCTTTTATCCCATGGGGGTTGTGAATATTCAACTTCAGGCAGGTCAGAAAAATCTGAAGTTGCGCCCGAAGGCTCAATCGTCATTTTCTCAATCAACCGATCACTAAGCAAGGGCGCGAAGGTCAGTTTCGTCGGCCAGCAATAATGCACATTCTTATATGTATGGATGGTGGGCGTATCGGGCATCCATCCGTCAACACTCGATTTCCCCTCGATGCGATCAATCGGCACGCTCGCCCATTCCACCTTCGATAAATCAACATGAGGGAGATATTTGGCAAAGCCTTTAATGGTGGCTTTATAAACCTCATCAGGATTAGACTCTTTGTCGCGCTCTGCTACGCTGCCGCCAAGATACCATAACAATGTGCCGTCGCTCGCTGTGTGCGTGGTGATGGTGGCTACGGGCTTGTCTGATGATCCAACCAGATGCGCATAAAGCGAAAATGGCGCAGGCTTCAGCATCCCCATAAGCAGCGGACGCTTTTGCGTCTCCAGCCCCTCATCATGGCCTTTGCGATGTGCGATCTTCTCGTTCGCCGCGGCGCCCGTAAAGATAACCTGCTTGGCGGTGATTCCGTGTTTTTCAAGAAACGTGAACGGCGTATCAGGCGTATCAATTTTGCGGATACAATCCTTATAAGGCTCGGCGAGCGCGCGCATCACGGAGGGTACATCCAGAACAGGCTCGTCCATAAACACAACTTTGCCCGAAAAGCCGCTGTTTTTAATGTCTTCGGGCCAATCTTTTTTCGCCACTTCGTGAACATTGTTGCCCAGAGCTTGCTTTGTCACCAAAGTCACAAGCCCGCCCATAAACCCGCCTGGTATCAAAAGAAGCTGGCTCTTGGCATTATACGCCGCCGCGCTCAAATCCACATCGCCTTTGCCGGCAAGTGCGTCGCGCCAAAGATCGGGCATGGCCGAAATACTGTGCGCGAGCTTGTTCAGCTTGCCTGCAAATGCATATTTTAAACCGGAGTGAATAATGCCCTGCGAAGCAATGCTTTGCCCGCCCCCGATAGATTTAGATTCCAGCAGCAGCGCATCATAGCCTAAGGCTTTAAAGTGATTAAAAGCCCAAAGCCCCGCAATCCCAGCGCCAAATATAACAATGTCTATTTCTTTTTGAGCCATGAGCGAATAGCCTCGATCTGGTTATCGGCCCAAAGCGAAGGCACATGCCCGCATCCTTCAAAGACGCAGAGGTCAAATTTCGGGCCGCTTTTTTGCATATCGGCGATAATTTCATCAGTGAGCAGCAATGAGTCCGCCCCTTGAATGAGCATCACTGGGCATGTGATATCGTTCCAATGTGCCCATAAATCGACATCGCCGATAGGGGAGGTCTCAAACACCACCGCAATGCGCGGGTCGTATGAATAGGTCAGGCGGCCATCGGGCAGCCCGCGCGCATTATGTTCCGCCATGTGATGCCAATGCTCGTCTTTCATCGGCCCCCATGTCATGCCGCGAGTCTGGCGCATCCGCTCTTCCATCTCGGCGATAGTATCAAATGTGTATTCCTTGGAGATCACGGCGTGAATGAATTCAAGCGCGGCCTTGGGCACAACAGGGCCGACATCATTGATAATCAAACGCTTGATCGGAGAGTTATCAAGCCCCGCCATGCGAATGCCAAGCAAGCCGCCAAGTGAAACCCCAAGCCAGTCGACGCTGCCCGGTTTTTCTAAACCCAGATCAACAAGCAAACTGTGAAGATCATCCATATATTGATCGTAATTATAGAGCAGGGGGTCTTCGTGAAAAGTGCTGCGCCCGCGCCCGGGCAGATCAACCGCAATCAAGCGATGCCCTTGTTCAATAAGGTCTTCGGCGAGGAAATCAAAATCATGTCCGTTTCCCGTCAGCCCATGCACACATATAATCGGGTTGCCGTCTTCCGGCCCCCAGTCATTGAAATAAATTTGGTGCTGACCATTCTGACTAAGGCTGTAATATGATTTTTCGCTATAGCTCATATATTTACTTTATGCCAGCGGCTTCAATTTTACCATGACATTGCTTGAACTTCTTGCCTGAACCGCAAGGGCAGGGGGCATTACGCTGTACTTTCCCCCATGTCTCTGGATCGTTTTCGTCAAGCGCCTGTTTCGAAGGCATTTGCTGCACGACATTTGCGCGGCTTTGCGCGGCCTTGCGATCAGCTTGCCCCATGCCCATAAGTGCAGGGTCTTGGCGCGTTTCGCTAATGTTCTGTGGCCTGCGCATGCCTGGAACAGCCATGTCCAAACGCTTTTCTTCAACATTGATCTCAACATGACAAAGCGTTTGTGTGATGCTTTCGCGGATATTATCGAGCATCGCTTCAAACGCGGCAAAGGCTTCGGTTTTATATTCGTTGAGCGGGTCTTTTTGCCCTAAAGCCCGAAGGTTGATCCCTTGGCGCAAATGGTCGAGCTGCAGCAAATGCTCTTTCCAGCTTTGATCAAGAAGCTGAAGCACGATGGATTTTTCCATTTGACGCCATAGTTCAGGCGAGTTATTCGCGACTTTCTCCGCCATGCGCTTATCACTGGCATCTAGAATGCGCTCAAACATTTCGCTATCCGCAATGCCCTCTTCTTTCGCCCAATCCGCAATCGGCAGATCAAGCCCAAGCAGGCGATGTGTTTCCGTGTGGAGCGCCTCGGTGTCCCACTGCTCCGCATAAACGCCTGCGGGAATAGTTGCAGCAATGATATCTTCAATCACGTCATGGCGCATATCTTTAACAAAATCTTCGACGCTTTCTGCTTCCATGATCTCGCGGCGTTGTTCGTAAATCACTTTACGTTGGTCGTTCATCACATCATCGAATTTCAGAAGGTTCTTACGCACTTCGAAATGCATGCCTTCAACCTTGCCCTGCGCACGCTCCAGCATTTTAGAAATAAGAGGATGCTCCAGCGCTTCACCGTCTTCAAGACCGATATTTTTGTTGTTGAGCAAGCCATCAAGCTTGTCACCCGCGAAAATACGCATGAGGTCATCTTCAACGGAGAGGAAAAACATAGAGGCCCCCGCATCCCCTTGGCGACCTGAACGTCCGCGAAGCTGGTTATCAATGCGCCGTGATTCATGGCGCTCTGTGCCGATGATATAAAGCCCGCCGGCTTCTTTCACAATCTTCGCATCACGCTCAATCTCGGCCTTGATCTTCGCAATCGCGGCTTTGTCTTTTTCCGCTTCGGCATCCGCGCCAATCTCATGCTCAACCCGCATCTCGAGGTTACCCCCGAGCTTAATATCCGTACCGCGACCCGCCATGTTTGTGGCAATGGTTACCGCGCCGGGGCGGCCTGCTTGCCCAACGATATAGGCTTCTTGTTCGTGCTTGCGCGCGTTCAAAACCTCATGCGGCAGTTTCTCTTTTTTTAATCGCGCCGATAAGGCTTCCGATTTTTCAATCGAAACCGTACCCACCAAAACAGGCTGCTTGCGCTCGTGACATTCTTTGATGAGTGCGACAATCGCATCTTCTTTGTCTTTCAGGGATTTAAAAATTTTGTCCTGATGATCGAGACGCGCAATCGGCACATGCGTGGGGATAGCCACCACGCCGAGCTTATAGATCGTCATAAACTCGCCAGCTTCGGTCATCGCCGTCCCGGTCATGCCGGAAAGCTTCGGATACATGCGGAAATAATTCTGGAAGGTGATCGAGGCCAGCGTTTGGTTCTCTGTTTGAATTTCCACACCTTCTTTCGCTTCAATCGCTTGGTGCAATCCTTCGGAAAGGCGGCGGCCATCCATCATACGGCCCGTAAATTCATCAATCAAAATGACCTTGTTGTCATTCACGATGTAATCTTTTTCCGCTTGGAAAAGCTTGTGCGCACGAAGGGCTTGGTTCACATGGTGAACAATGCCGATATTCTGAATGTCGTATAATCCGCCATCAACCAAAAGTTTATGCTCGGTCAAAAGCTCTTCCACGCGCTCTGTACCTTCATCATTCAAAACAATGGATTTATGCTTTTCATCCATCTCGTAATGGCTGTCATCCAAAAGCGGAATGATTTTATCAACGGCGATGTAAAGCTCGGTCGAGGATTCAGAAGGGCCGGAAATAATGAGCGGCGTCCGTGCCTCATCAATCAGGATCGAGTCGACCTCATCCACAATCGCGAAGTTGAAATCACGCTGCACCATCTGTTTCAGCGAGAATTTCATGTTGTCGCGCAAATAATCAAAACCGAATTCGTTATTCGTGCCGTATGTAATATCGGCGGCATACGCTTTGCGGCGCTCATCTTCCATCATATTGGAAACGATGCAGCCCACGCTGAGACCCATGAAATTATAAAGCTCGCCCATCCATTCCGCGTCCCGCGCGGCCAGATAATCGTTCACGGTCACGACGTGTACGCCTTTGCCTTCAAGCGCGTTTAAATACGCGGCTAGCGTAGACATCAAGGTTTTACCCTCACCCGTTTTCATCTCGGCAATCACGCCGTCATGCAAAACCTGCGCACCGATAAGCTGCACGTCATAGGGACGCATTCCAAGCACACGCACAGAACATTCCCGCACATAGGCAAACACTTCATTGCGAATATCGTCCAAAGTCTCACCCGCCTTAAGGCGCTCACGGAAAACATCGGTCTGCGCCTTAAGCTGCTCATCGCTCATCGCCTGAAAACTAGGCTCTAACTCGTTGATCGGTGCAGTTTCTTTGTGGTATTTCTTCAAGGCTCTGTCATTTGATGAGCCAAATATTTTGCTTGCTAATCCCAGCACGGACACTTCTCCATATATATAAGACACTTTGATATAAGGCCTCGGACATTAAGGGTCAATCATAGATGTGATTTAAACCCTCTAAACAGCTATTGAAAAGCCTTCATCCTTTCGCTAGTGTGCATTACTTGTTTTCAAATTATGAGGAAAATCATGAATTTTCAAAACACATCTAAATCAGCCCTTTTAAACCAAAAAGGCAACGCTGTTATTATCGCGCTCGTGGCTCTGGTCATCGTCGCGGTCGGCGCATTGGGGTATCTCTCAACACGCACAAACGAGGAAGCGACAAGTGCACCTGTAGACGCTTCGGCTTCTTCTGAACCCGCTGCCGGTGAAAATAAAGCAGAGGTTGCGGAAGCCAAACCCGATGCCGAGCAAGCACCGCAAATTGAAATCAAGCCCGGCAACCCAACGGTTGCGATGGTAAAAGGCAAAGAGATCAAGCGCGCGGAAGTCGTGCAATATATGCAGACCTTACCGCAAAACATTCAACAGCTTCCGATCGAACAGCTTTTCCCTTTGGCACTTGACCAAGTGATCAACTCAAAAATCATTGATGCGAGGGTTGATGGTGTGAGCCTGGATAACGATCCGGTCGTAAAAGCACAAATGGCCGAAGCAAAGAAAAACATCGTTCGTACAGTGTATATGCAGCAAGAAGCGCAAAAAGCCCTGACCGAAGACCGTTTGCAAGCCGCTTATGACGAATACGTGAAAAACTTCCCTGAAGTTGAAGAAATTAAATCCCGCCACATCCTCGTAAAAGACGAAGACTTGGCGAAAGATTTGATCAAGCAGCTTAAAGATGGCGGTGATTTCGACGCACTTGCGAAGGAATATTCCGTGGACAGCACAAAAGCGACAGGCGGACAACTGAACTACATCGCAAAAGGCGATCAGGTTCTGCCAGGCTTTATCGAAGCGTTGTTTGATACGAAAGTCGGTGAATTCACGAAAAAACCTGTGGAAACAGAAGTCGGCTATCACATCATCGAAGTTCAAGATATTCGCCAGCGCCCTCCCGCGCCGTATGAGCAAGCCAAGCCATTTTTGGCCGCGCAACTTCGCGGCTCTGTCTTGAACGAAGTGATTGCAAAATGGCGTGACCAGGCTGATGTCGAAACCTTTGATATCAACGGCAATGGAATTGAGCCAGCAGGCGGCGAAGAAGCCCCTGACGCTGAAACGCCTACTCCTGAAACCGCTGCTCGTGCTACTACAGAAGCTGCGCCTGAAGAAGCCGCAAACGAAGAAACACCCGCCGAAGCCCCAGCTGAATAAATGAGCTGTGCCGAGGCACTAAAGAAACCAAAGCCGGCCGCACCGAACCTTCCAATTGTGTTGGTTGCTGCGGCCGCTTTAATAAACGCCCAAAACGAAGTCCTTCTCGCGCAGCGCCCCGAAGGTAAAAAAATGGCCGGCCTTTGGGAATTCCCCGGCGGTAAGGTGGAGCAAGGTGAAACCCCCGAATTTGCCCTCATGCGTGAACTTGAAGAAGAGCTTGGCATCGAAACCCGCCCCACCTGTTATCATCCTATCGCTTTTGCATCCCACACATATGAAGACTTTCATCTTCTCATGCCGCTTTTCGCCTGCCGGTTCTGGAAGGGCGAGCTGCAACAAAATGAACATCAATCCTTCGCATGGGTAAAACCTGTCGACATGCTGGATTATCCCATGCCCGCTGCCGATATTCCTTTGGTTTCGACTTTGCGCGATCTGCTGTAAGCTAAACCCATGTATGAAACCGCTTACGATTTCAAAAGCTTTTATAACGCCCGCGAAGGCCGCGTTATTCGGCGCATAATCCAAACCCACATCCTCCAGATTTGGGACAGTGTTTCGGGCTTGAATGTCTTGGGCTGTGGCTACGCGTTGCCATATTTACGGATGTTCAAAGAAAGCGGCGCGAATGTCAGCGCCATGCTCCCCGCCAGCAAAGGCGCTCATAACTGGCCGCATGACGGCGACAATCTCGTTTTTCTGTCCGATGCAAGCGATTTGCCGATAGAAACAAATTCGGTCGATCGCGTGATTATGATCCATGATCTGGAATCATCGGAAAATATTGACCTGAAATTACAGGAAATCTGGCGCATCCTGAAATCAAATGGCCGCTTTCTGGTGATCGTGCCAAATCGCGCAGGGTTTTGGGCGCGAAGGGACTGGAGCCCGTTCGGCCATGGCAGCCCCTATTCATTAGGGCAGATCAACCACCACTTACGCGAGAATCTATTTGTGCTGGAGCAAAGCAAAGAAGCGCTGTTCATGCCGCCGCTACGCTATAGCTTCATTTTAAAAGCCGCATCGGTGTTTGAGAAGATCGGCAGATATATGCCGCTCGGCGCGGGGCTGCATATGGTCGAGGCGAGCAAACAGCTTTATGCCCGCGCAACCCCCGGTTCAGGCTCGAAAGTGCGGGCAGGGGGCATTGCAATGCCCAAACCTGTCGTCAGCGGCTATAAGCGCTCCTAATCTTTATATGAAAGCGGGTCGAGTGGGTCTACGCCGTCCATGAACGCGATATGGCGATCCATATTGGTCAACTGATATACAAGGCCAATCCAGTTGCCGACTATTCCCCGCGCGCTATCACGCCATGTGTTTTCAATCAGCGCCGCCACATCCTCATCAATCAACGGCCAGTCTTTTTGCCCTCTTTTCATGGCCTTTTTAATCGGCTTTAAAAGCGCCTCCATCTCGGATGAAAAATAATTAAGCGGTGTTTCCGGATATTTGCGGCGCTCTTTATTCACAAAGCGCAGAGCCTCGCGCTTATATTCTTTATAAAGGCTCAGCGTGTCATATTCGGGATGTCCCTGAAAGCATACTAAACGTATGCCATCCTCACTGACGGCCAAATGCGCGCCCGCATTCTTACAGCAGCTCAGCACCCGCATATTCGCGGCCTCGAACTGATCTTGCGTAATTTCGTTATGGCGCGAATGCGGCACATCAAACACGGTGTTCACCCCGCGCATCAGCGGGTGCACGCGGTCCAGAACCTTATGCTTATAGACCCCCCAGAGTTTTTTCTTCATCGGCCCGCGTTTTTGCCCGTATTTAAACTCCAGCAGCGCATGCGTCGCCAAACACGAACACAGCGTCGAGGTCACATTCTCCCACGCCCAATCAAGCACACCTTGAAGCGGCTCCCAGAACTCGGCATTACCAAGCTCTGGGTCGCTGATATTCGCGCCTGTGATAATCAACGCGTCCAGGCCTTCTTTTTTAAGGTCTTCGAATGTCTCGTAATGCTCGTCAATATAGGCCTGCGCTTCCGCGCCGCGAGGGATCTCGGGCAGGGTAAACGGATGCACATAAAACTGCGCGATCTGGTTGCTCTCCCCTACAAGTCTGAAGAACTGCCGCTCTGTGGCCTCAAGCGCTGCGTCAGGCATCATGTTCAAGAGGCCGATATGCATCTCTCTGATTTCTTGGCTCTGCGCACGGCCAGCAGGTAAGATAATACTGCCCTCGGCGCGAAGGCGCGCAAATGTCGGCAGGTCTTTATGGGCGACTAAAGGCATATTTTCCTTTGCTTTGTGAACGCGTTGAATATATTGAAGGTCTTTATACAAAAAATAAGACCTAAAATCATTATGTTTGAGAGAATTACAATTATTGGCGCGGGACTAATCGGCTCATCAATCGCCAGAGCCGTACGTAAAAACGCCCCGAATGTTAAAGTCGTCGTCGCCGATGTCAGCGAAGACGTGTGCAAGCAGGTGGTCGAGCTTGGCTTTGCCAATGAAGTCACCTCGGATCTGGCGGCGTCCGTAAAGAACAGTGATTTGATTATTCTGGCTGTCCCCACAAGCGCGATTAAAGCCGTGGGGGAAACCATCGGCCCGTTCATAAAGCCCAAAGCCGTTGTCACCGATGTAGGCTCTGTTAAAAAGGCGGTTATCGAAGTTTTAGAGCCTTTGCTCCCCGAAAGCGTCGATTTCGTGCCTGGCCACCCCATTGCGGGAACCGAGCATTCCGGCCCGTCCGCAGGCTTCGCGGAGCTGTTTGAAGGGTATTACTGCATCCTCACACCCACGGCCTCCACACCGATTAAGTCTGTTGAGCTTGTGACCGCGCTTTGGGAAGAGATTTGCGGCGCGCGCATCGAGATTATGGATGCAGACCACCATGATCTGGTTCTGGCAATTACCTCGCACCTCCCGCATTTGATAGCCTATACGATTGTCGGAACAGCCGATGAATTGGAAGAAGATTTGAAATCAGAAGTGATTAAATTCTCCGCGTCCGGCTTTCGCGGCTTCACCCGCATCGCCGCATCAGACCCCACAATGTGGCGTGACATCTTTATGAACAACCGTGAAGCGGTGCTGGAAATTCTTCAGCGCTTTACCGAGGATCTAACCGCGATGCAAAAAGCGATTCGCCGCGGCGATGATAAATATCTTTTCGATACTTTCACCAGAACGCGCTCAATTCGCCGTGACGTTATGGAGCAACAACCGGAGGAGTACGTGAAATTGTCTCAGCGGTTGGGGCACGCACCGGAAGACGCATAATCGGGAACGGCCCCGCATAAAGCCGGTCACTGCGCATCGTAATCGGGATGTTCACACTGCCGTCTTCACCAGCAAGGCTCGTAAAACCGCTGCTCATAAACATCGCCATGCGTTCGTCTACAATCCCGTCCGCCGCCAAAATCTGTAGCAAAGCGCCGTGATTTTTGAGGTTCAGCACCATATCAATATTTGAAAACGGCTCGCGCTCTAATTCAAGATCTCCTGTCAAACTCGCCAGAAACGCGTCTTTTTTCAAAACACTGTCTTGCACAACCACCTTTTTGCCTCTTTGTGTAAAGGTCGCGTTCACGGAATCAATCTCCAGCGGATTCTTCCAGCGGAAATACCGAACCTCGATTTCACCTGTTTCTACATCAACGGGCAGATACGGGATCGGCCAGCCGCTCGCGTTGATATTATTCACCGTCACGGTGCTCTTGCTGTCCTGAAAGATTTCCTTCTCAATGTAGGCATGGAGTTTCCCCGGAAAGCCGGAAATATAAAGCGGCGTAATTTCATCTGCTGATTTACCCGTATCAATAACCGCGTTCATATATTCTTTTTTCAGGACATCGGCGGTCTTAAACCACAAAAAACTATATCCTGCGCCCGCCAGAATAAGCACCAGCATAAACCCGAATATCGCGTTGGATAGCCCGCCGCCTCTGCGTTTTGTATTGCTTTCCCGTGCTTCGGCAATCAGCTCGTTACTTTTGGTTTCAATCTTTTCTTCCAATTCACTCATAAGTGCCTTCTTGTCTTTTCCTGCTTCTATAGGGGCTAGAAATTCAAAGATAACCACTCCCGATGATTTAAGCCAGCCTGAACGCGGCCAAAAACACCCCGCATTTATCGCCATCGGGATAATCGGCAAGCCCGTTGCTTCTTGAATCCGCGCAATTCCGATCTTATAAGGCTTCTCCGCTGTGCTTTGGTCAGGGTTCACCCGCGTGCCTTGCGGAAAAATCACAATCGGACGGTTTTCCGCCTGCACCCGTTTCGCGCCCTCTTGAATAGAGCTCACCGCCGCATCTTTGTTTGAGCGATCAATCGCAATCGGAGAACTTTTTTGTAAATATTTACCCCAAAGCGGGATGCTCAAAAGCTCTTTCTTCAAAATCACGGCAGGATCTTTGAAAAGAATATGCAGCTTCATGGTCTCATAAGCAGATTGGTGCTTCGCCGCAACGATATACGCGCCGTTCTTGGGCAAATGCTCGGCCCCGCGCACTTCATAACGCAAGCCCAGCACAAAACGCTCTAGGAAATAAACCTTATGAACAAACGCATCAACAACACCCATGAAATACCTGCGCGGCAAAAACAGCGTAGGCAAGCACGCCAGACACATCAGGCCCGTGAGCAGATAAAACAGGACATTAAAAATATTGGAGCGAATGAAACTGCGCTTCATGAAAAGCTTTCCGGTCTGCGGGTGAAGGTCAACTGAAACGACCGATAGAGCGTTTTATGATATTCGGAGAATAAAAGCTCCCAGAAATGTTGGTCGGTGAGGGTTAAATCCGGCTCTTTAATCGGGTGAGGATAAATCTCAACATCGGGCAGGGCGTGCCGAAATTCCATCAATGCGCGGTTCATATGATAATTCCCCGTGACAAGGCGGATAGAGGTAAAGTTCTTCTTACGCAGCCAGATTTCGGTTTCTTGCGCGTTTTCGGTGGTTGTTGTTGCGTTAAAATCCAGCTCGATGCAGCAGGAAGGAAGAGGGGTCGCGCCCTCCCATTGCGCCAGAATTTCAGCGCGCCTAACCTCTTTATTAATCCCCGTAATATAAAGAACAGGCGAGCGCCCCGATGCGAACAGCCCCAAACCGTCAGGGATTCGCATCTTCCCGCCCGTTAAAACCACAATCGCATCGCTTGTTTGATTGGTGTCCTCAACTGCGCGGCTGATGCTGGTGATACAATACGCCGCAAAGCCTAGCGCCCATAGAAGAATCAATGCGCCCAAGAAAAGGCCAGTTTTTTTGAAGATATTCATGGCTTTGGTTTTAAGCCATTAAGGCATAAGTGACAAGACATGGTGAACAGTAAAACGCGCCGTAATCCATGCCACGCCCGCCACAAAAACAGGCATGCACAGCAAAACAATATTCTGCCCCAAAGACAGTGAGAAGCTGGGCAATAAACCGGTGCTGGAAGAACTGGCAATCAACATCATAAGCCCAAGCGCCGCCGCCCCCATCAGCAAGCCAATCAGGCTGCCTTTAAATGCAAGGATAATGGCGTGTAGCTGAAACTGCTTGGTGATATATTCATCACTCGCCCCCATAAGGTGCAAAAGCTCCACATCATCCTTATGCTCCGCCATCCGAGAGCGAATAGCCCCCGCAATCGCAATGATCGTCGTCGCGCTGATCACCAGCGTGACTAAACCCGCAGAAAGTTTAAGCGAGCGCGCTAAACGAAGAATATCCGCAAGCCAGCTTTCATGTGCATCAATCGCAATATCCGGCGAAAGCGCCTTCAGCGCCGCATCCAGCTTTTTATTTTGTTCTTCATCGGCAATCTGCATCTCCGCGGAAACCAAACCCGGCAAAGGCAATTCGTTAAAATCCACCTGCTTGCCAAGCCACGGCGTAACAAGGTCTTGCACCTCTTGTTCGCTCATCGCGCTATAGGTTTTGATGTTCGGTGCGCGTTTCAAAAGCCCTTCAACGGCCGCGCGCAGCTCGGCGATCTCTTCGCTTTTCCGAATGCTGCCATCCGCTTTTGTCGCGGGAATTTCGATTGTCACGCGGTTTTCTAATCCTGATGACCACCTATCTGTCAGCCCTGAAAGCGCAAATGTCCCCGCAAGCGCCATCAATGCCAAAAAGCTCATCAGCGCGACAAGCAAGATCATAAACCGAGACCCTGCGCCCGCATTCAACGGGATGTCATATCCGCGCTTGCCGTCCGAAACGCCAAGGCGTCTGTCTTTAAGAAGCGAGAATTTCATCAAAACACACCTTCCAGCTTCTTTTGAATGGAATCGCTATCCGTATCTCTTTCAATCGACAGATGCCCGGCATCCAAAACCATGCGGGGATGCCCGAACTTATCCATGATCAGCTGATTATGTGTCGCGATCACAATCGTCGTGCCCATGCGGTTGAGCTGCTCAAACAAATGCATCAACCGAAAGCCGATCTCATCATCAAGGTTTCCTGTCGGTTCATCCGCCAGAAGCAGTTTTGGTCGCGCAATAACCGCTCTGGCGATGGCCACGCGCTGCTGCTGCCCACCCGATAGCGTAGGCGGCAGGAAGTATTTATAATCGCCAAGCCCCACCCATTCGAGAAGCTCGTTCACATTGTCTTTAATCTCTTTTTCGGGATGCCCTATAATTCGAAGGGGCAGGGCGACATTATCAAACGCCGATAAATGCGGAAAAAGCCTAAACTCCTGAAACACTACGCCGATGCGCTGGCGCAGTGCCCCAAGCTCCTGCCTGTCCATATCGTTGATATTATGCCCGAACATCCCGACCAGCCCGCGCGTAGGCTTGCGCCCAAGATACATCAGGCGCATAAGCGAGGTCTTACCCGCGCCGCTGGGGCCGGTTAAAAAGTGAAACGATCCCGCCTCAAGCGTGAAGTGAATATCACTCAACACTTCCGGCCCAACGCCGTACCGCAAACCAACATGTTCAAACTTAATCAAAGCGTTACTCTATTTTCTTAAAGTTATTTATTATCATTGTCGCGCGCATTTAAAACATGTTGCACGCTCTGCGCTTTCTTATACGCATTTGTGATTTTCTCCGACGCGTTCAAGCCTTCTTGCAAAAACCCCTTATCAACGAGAATCTTCGACACAATGCTATAGGCTTTGTTACGAAACGCCACACTTTCAATCAACTCAATGCTTTTCATAGCCGCCGCATAATCCCCGAACTCGGCTTGAATTTCCGCTGTTTCCCCATAGGCCTTATGCCGAAGCGCATCATTTTCCATCTCCGAAGCTGTTTTCCATGCGCCGGCATTATCCTTCGCAAAGGCTTGGCTCATCGCGATATAGGTCAGCGCAATCGCATAGGATGGCGGATGGGTAATCTTTTCGGCTTCTGCGCGAAGGCTGGCAAACAAAGCGTTGTAGGCTTCAGGCGGTAGCATCAAATCCGCCGCTTCCATGCCTATTCCCCGTATGGTCATGGCTTTGGTGTCAGGCGTTTCGATTTTTTCGATAAGCGCAATTGCCTTTTCGGTCTGGCCATCTGCGGCCAGAGATTTTGCCAATTCGCGGTAGGTTTGATCCCGCCAGCTTACATTTTCAATCTTCGCGGCCTCAACCGCAATCATATTCAGTGCACAAGCCGTATCCGCAATTTCGCATGAAAACGCGTGAGAGGGGATGCTAAGCGCAAAAACACCGCTAAATATCAAAAAACTCTTCCGCATTTTATTGTCCTTCGCATCCGAGCCTTGCTTGCGGCCCGTATAATATCTAAACTAATGTTTATAAGATTACAGCTCTCCAGAGAAGCTTCAAACAATAATGATTCTAACTTGTCCCAACTGTTCAAAAAGATTTTTGCTCTCGGCGCAGGCTTTGGCGCCAGAGGGGCGTAAGGTCAAATGCTCGTCATGCACCGAGGAATGGTTCCAACTCCCCGATCCTGACGAGTTGATCGAAGACATCGAAAAGCAAATGGAAGACATCCCCGAATCCGTGAAACCGATTCCCGAGCGTTCCTCCGTTCCTGTTCTTCAAAAAGATAAACCCGAAAAAGGCAAGGGCGCGCCGATGGCATTCGCCGCCGCAAGCGTCGTTTTTATCCTTATTCTGGCGGGGCTTATATTCGTCAAAGACACTGTGACAAAGGCTTGGCCGCCAAGCGCTGCTATCTATCAAATGATCGGTATGAAAATCACCGTTCCGGGTGAGGGACTGGTTTTTGACCGCACGCAAGTCTCTGTCGTTGGTGGCAAAGTCTTGATCGAAGGCTTAATTATCAACCTGACGCAGCAAACCCATGCAATTCCCATGATCGAAGCCAGTTTAAAAGATGAATTCGGCAACGTAAAAGCGCTATGGAACATAGAACCGCCGCAACATGAGCTTGAGCCTGAATCAACGCTGCCCTTTATGGCGCAATATGAAGGCGCGATTGCGGATGTGGAAAGCCTGCATTTGCGGTTTGTTTTGGCGGAAGGGGCAAAAGCCCCTGATCAGCTTGAAGAAGAGCCGCAAGCTGAGCAGCCGCCACACGAAGAGGCGCACGAAGCGCCCGCCCATGATGCGGGGCATCACTAATTATTTAAGCCAATCTGGAATGCTTTCTGTGCCGATAATATCGTCATAGCTTTGACGCGGGCGAATTACGCTCACTTTATCACCATCAACAAGAACTTCCGCCGGCATGGGCCGCGTATTATAATTCGACGCCATGCAAAACCCATAAGCTCCCGCAGATTTAATCACCGCCAGATCGCCCGCATACATTGTTGTCAGCTCGCGGCCACTTGAAAACGTATCGCCGGTCTCGCAAATCGGGCCAACCACATCATATGTCGCCGCCGCTGCGCCGCGATTCTCAACTGCCTCAATCCCATGATAGGCATCATAAAGCGTCGGGCGGATGAGATCATTCATCGCCGCATCAATGATCAGGAAATTGCGGTCCTGCGTTTCTTTCACATGCAAAACTTCCGTCAGCAAAACGCCCGCATTGCCAACCAAATAGCGCCCAGGCTCCAGAATAATCTCCGCATTCAGTGGCAAAATAATATCCCGCACCCATTGCGCATATTTATCCAGATCCAAAAGCTTTTCATCTTTGTAAACAATCGGAAAACCGCCGCCAATATCAAGGCGCGACACCTCATGCCCCAGCGCGCGCAGTTCGCCAACAAGGGCAGGGAGCTTCTCGAACGCTTCTTTGAAGGCCCCCACGGTAAACACCTGTGACCCGATATGCATCGATAGGCCGAGCGCATTCACATGGCTCATGGCCGCCGCCATCTCGAAGCCTTTAAACACGCTCTCGCGGCCTAAACCGAACTTGTCGCGGGTGCGGCCCGTGGAGATTTTATGATGCCCGCCGCCCGAAACATTCGGGTTCAGGCGGAACACAACGCTCGCAGGGATATCAATTTCCGTCGCCACGCGCTGAATATGTTCAAGCTCAGGAAGAGATTCGACGTTGAATTGGTGAATCCCTGCTTTCAAAGCGGCAATCAGCTCTGATGTTTGCTTGCCAACGCCGGTAGATACGATTTTGTCCGCATCAAACCCCGCCTTCAGCCCGCGCTTAAGCTCCCCTTCGGAGACAATCTCAAGGCCGCTGCCAATGTTTTTAAGAATGCGCAGCACCGCAATATTGCTGTTTGCTTTACACGCGTAGCAAAGTCGCGGCTGACGATCCGCAGGCAGGGCTTTCTTCATCGCCCCTGAAAGGCGCTCATATTGGTCACGAATAGCGTTTGCCGAATATACATAGGTAGGCGTGCCAAACTCTGCGGCAATCTTGGTCAAAGCCACATTATCGGCATGCAAAACGCCATTTATCTCTTGAAAACCAATGCTCATACCAAAATATCCTTAAGGCTGCGGATCTGTTGACGGATCAGGGTAACTATGCGGAAAGCGTGAGTTTTCAGCACCCGGTGGCGCAGAAACGCTTCCCGGTTTCACACCGCAAGCCCCTAATGAGACACACATAATCATCAAAACAATAATTCGCATTTCCAAACTCTTTATTTTTAAACCACATCAAAAACGTATAGACTGTTTATCGCTGCCTTAGCAAAAAATCCAGTGTTTTCAATATTCTTAACCAAAAACTTAGGATTTGTTAGGGTATAATAATAAAGCACATAAAACTACGTCGGGTTTCGCATACATGCAGGAAGAAAAAGTTCAGGATTTCGAGCGTCTATCACAGGATCAGCTTGATGCGTTGGTTAATCTTCATGTCCGTTTTCTGGAAGGGCGCGTAGGCGGCAGGCGCGCCATGCTCAAAAACACAGATTTAAGCGGCCTGTCTCTTGAGGGCAGAAACCTCCGTCAGGCAAACTTGATGGGCTGCATTATGGTGGGCATGGATCTCTCGAACGCGAACTTTCAAGAAGCCTCTCTTTATGCCTGCGATCTTAGCAATTCAAACCTGAATAACACCAGCTTCGTCCGCGCAGACTTACGCGGCGCGCGCATTGAAAACGCCTCGCTGAAAGGCGCAGACCTCGAAAAGGCAGACTTAAGAATTGGCGGTATCGCCCAAGACGGCATTTATGATTCCGGCCAAGCGGTGAATTTCCGCGGCGCAAACTTAAGCGGCGCAAAGCTCGCAGGCTCTATCGCCTCGAAGGCCAATTTTTCGGACGCGATTATGGTCGGCGCAAATATGGCCCAAGCCGATTTCCGCGGCGCAGAAATGCAAGGCGCAGACCTATCAGGCGCAGACATTAAAGGTATGCAACTTGAAGGCGCGAACCTGAAATCCGCAATCTTGACCGATGTAGAGCTGGAAAGCATTATCGGCAGCATTGATCTGTCCGATGCCATCACAGACGCCAATGTCGGCGTTTCTGTCGCGGATTTAGAGCAGCCGCTCGTAAAACTGATTGAAGAGCACAAATCTTGGGTCGCTTCTTCGGGAAAATCTGGTGTTCAACTGGATTTAAGCGCAGTGGATATGCGCACGCTTAAAACATTGAAGAT
This sequence comes from uncultured Micavibrio sp., assembly GCA_964350695.1. GTDB lineage: Bacteria > Pseudomonadota > Alphaproteobacteria > Micavibrionales > Micavibrionaceae > TMED27. The sequence goes on along the minus strand of CAYGKM010000006.1, from coordinate 55,202 downwards.
GGAAGTGTTGACAGCGATTAGGGCCGTGAACGCCAAGTTCATAGGGATGAATTTGTATAAAGTGCAGCTTCAGAGCGCGATCCTCGATCAAGCGGATTTCAGAAACTGTGACATGGAAGAAGCCGATCTTCGCGGCGCAAGCTTTGACGGCGCAAACTTCTCACATGCTAGCATGAAAAACATCAATGCGGGGCCGTTGACCTTCGGAACAGAAGGCGCGCAGAAACGCTTTTCTCCCTGCAATTTCGCCAATACAAAATTCAGATATGCCGATCTTTCTGACTCTCAGCTCAAAAGTGCAGTCTTCACAGGCGCGGATATGTCTTATGCGAATCTTGCTAATACCGATCTTTCGGGCGCGGATTTCACAGGCGCGGATATGACGGGCGTTAATCTTGACGGCGCAAACACAGATGGTGCAACGCTTCCGCAGGCTAGCCGCCCTGTTTTCAAAATGAAAACATATTAATTTGACATATTCAAATAGTTCTCTCTATATTGGGCCGCTAAACCAAGAGAGACAATATGTTATCAAGATTTGAAACAATTCCAGGCAGATATCTTTCCGGATATGCCGCGCAAGATTCAGATGTCTTGAGGCAGAGGCTTTCAAATGAGGCAGGTGGGCTGGTTGCAACCATTGAGGGCCGCGATGCTTTTGCTTTGTTTAAGCCCGAAGTTTTAGAGCAGGTTATTTCTGCAAAAAATACCGGTAATGAGGGATGGGCTGTGTATTTAATGCCCTCGGTCCAGTTTTTTAACAGCGTCATGTCCCGTGCGCCTGACATTTGCATGGATAACGCTATATATGGCCTATCAGAAGGCAGGGGAGCTCATCCTCTCGTATGTGCTGCGTCTTTTGAAGATGCGGCCGTAATTGTAAAAAACCTGCCGCAGGTTGATGAGGCGCTGCATGAGCAAATGATTGAATCACGCAAGCGCCAAGCCATGCGACCAGAAAGAGTGCCGCGGGGAAATAAAACCGCCGACGTAAAACTCATGGAATCATGGGGTTTGAAAGTCTATCCAAGGCCTGAAGGCTTAAGCACCGAACTCGTCAGTAATGGGCGAACCTTGGTGAAATTCACGCCGCCGGAAGCCGCGAACTCTTAAAGCTTGCTCTCAAGCTCGGGCACGGCGTCAAATAAATCCGCCACAAGTCCATAATCCGCCACCGAGAATATCGGCGCTTCTTCGTCCTTGTTGATCGCAACGATGATCTTTGAATCTTTCATACCCGCCAAATGCTGAATCGCGCCGGAAATACCAATCGCCATATACAGGTCAGGCGCGACAATCTTGCCCGTCTGCCCGACTTGGTAGTCATTCGGCACATAGCCGGCATCCACAGCCGCGCGAGAAGCGCCCACCGCAGCGCCAAGCTTGTCGGCCAGCTTCTCGATAATCGCGAAATTCTCGGCAGATCCCACGCCGCGTCCACCGGAAATTACAATTTTCGCAGATGTAAGATCAGGGCGGTCGCTTTCGGTCACGGCCAAATTCACGAACTTAGACAAACCCGCATCGCCTTTGGAGGCCACATCTTCGATCGACGCGCTGCCACCATCGACCGCCACCGCATCAAATGTCGTGCCGCGCACGGTAATAAGCTTAAGCGCGTCCGATGACTTCACGGTAGCCAAAGCATTCCCCGCATAGACAGGGCGCACGAATGTGTCCGCGTCCACCACAGCCGAAATATCGGAAATCTGCTGCACATCAAGAAGCGCAGCGGCGCGGGGTAAAATGTTTTTCCCGAACGTAGAGGCGGGCGCAAGGATATGAGAATAGCCACTCGCAAGCTCTACGATGAGCGGCGCGATATTCTCTGCCAAATGATGCTCAAGCTCCGGCGCATCGGCCTTCAAAACCTTGGAAACGCCATCGCATTTCGCCGCCGCTTCGGCAACGCTAGCGCAAGCCCCGCCAGCCACAAGCACATGTATATCACCGCCAATAGCCTTCGCCGCGCCAAGCGTCGTCAGCGTGGATGCGCCAAGCGCTTTATTATCGTGTTCTGCAATTACAAGTATGCCCATCTTAAATCACCTTCGCTTCATTCTTAAGTTTGTCGACAAGCTCATCAACGCTTGCAACTTTGCCGCCGCCGGTGCGTGCGGGCGGCTCTTCCACCTTCACGATGGTAAGGCGAGGGGTCACATCAACGCTCAGATCAGCGGGCGTAACAACATCAAGCTGCTTTTTCTTCGCCTTCATAATATCGGGAAGCTTCGCATAGCGCGGCTCGTTCAAGCGTAAATCCGTGGTGATAATCGCAGGCGCTTTCAGTTCCAACGTCTCAAGGCCGCCATCAACTTCGCGCGTAACTTTAATGCTGTCGCCAACTTCAAGCGCGCCGGCAAACGTGCCTTGCGCCCAACCAAGAAGCGCAGAAAGCATCTGCCCCGTCTGGTTTGAATCATCATCAATCGATTGCTTACCCATGATCACAAGGTCAGGGCTTTCTTTGTCAACCAAGGCTTTCAGCATCTTGGCAACGGCCAAAGGCTCAACGCCGCCCAAATCAATCGCTGCATCTGTCTGCACCAAAATCCCGCGATCAGCGCCAATCGCCATCGCTGTACGAATTTGTTCCTGCGCTTTTTCTGGGCCAATTGAAACAACGATCACTTCCGAAGCCTTGCCTGCCTCTTTCAAGCGCACGGCTTCTTCAACCGCAATCTCGTCAAAAGGGTTCACCGACATTTTTACATTTGCCAGCTCAACGCCGCTCTTATCGGCTTTCACGCGAACTTTGACGTTATAATCAACAACCCGTTTAACGGGGACTAAAATCTTCATGTTTTAAAACTCCATAAGAAGAATGGATAAGAAATTTAATTTTGCGATAAAAAGAACGCCAATGCAAGCAGCGCCAATGTAAGACCTTGGAGCCATACCCGCGCCTGCATGAGTTTATTGCCGTATTTTTTGTTGAACTCGCCGCCCTTGGCCATGGAAAAAATCCCAAGACCCATAATAACCCCGACGGAGAGCATCGCGCCAAGCATGGCTATAGTGACGAACGCGTTCATGGCTAACAAATTAGTCCTTTGTTGCGGTAAGTAAATAGTTCACATCAATATCTTTCGGCGAAAGTGCGAACTCGTTTTTCAACGGATTAAAGATCAAGCCCGAAATGTTATGCGCGTTCAAACCTGCCTCCCGCGCCATCCGCGATAGCTCGGATGGTTTCACAAACTTCTTCCACGTGTGCGTCCCTGCAGGAACCCAGCGCAAAATATACTCCGCCGCTACAATGCCAAGCGCAAAAGACTTCGGCGTGCGGTTCAGGGTTGAGAAAATGATAAGTCCGCCGGGTTTGCACAGCGCCGCTATGCTCTTCACAAACGCGGCAGGGTCGGCGACATGCTCGATAATCTCCAGCGCCATTACAACGTCGAATGTTTTTTTGATCTCTTCGGCAGGCTTGGCCTGATAATCGATTTTTAGACCATTATCCTTGGCGTGATCTTTGGCCACAGCAATCGCATTGGCATCGGCGTCCGCGCCGCTCACATCCGCGCCCAAGCGGGCGAGGGGTTCACACACCAGCCCGCCGCCGCATCCTACATCAATCATAGACAGGCCCTCAAACGGTTTTAGACTTTGCGTATCACGCCCGAAAGCTTCGCAAATTTGCGCCTTTATATAGGACAGCCGAACAGGGTTGAGCGCATGCAGAGGCTTAAAAGGGCCATTCTCATCCCACCAATGACTTGAATCTTTTGAAAAATTCTCGATTTCCTTCGCAACGATGCTAGACATTTCGGCTGTTTTCCTTATAAATACGGGACTGTTTTAACGCACAGAGCTGAAAAAAGAAATGGCTTTAATTGTCGCAAAATTCGGCGGGACCTCCGTCGCAGATATTGAACGCATAGAACGCGCCGCCGCGAAAGTGGCGCGCGAGGTCGAGCGCGGCAATCAGGTTGCCGTTGTGGTGTCCGCGATGTCGGGCGTAACCAACCAACTTGTCGGCTATTGCGATTCCATAAGTAAAATTTATGATCTGCGTGAATATGATGTGGTTGTTTCCAGCGGCGAGCAAGCCACAGCCGGCCTCATGGCGATGGCGCTGCAAAAGCTCGGCGTTCCTGCACGAAGCTGGCTGGGCTGGCAGATCCCTTTCAAAACCAACGATATGCACGGCAAAGCCCGCATCACCGAAATTGAAACTGAAGAGCTTCATAAGCGCCTCGGGCTGGGCGAGGTTATTGTTGTCCCTGGTTTTCAAGGCGTAACCCAGCATAACCGCATCTCCACATTGGGGCGCGGCGGCTCGGATACCTCGGCTGTGGCACTGGCTGCGGCTTTGGGCGCGGAGCGCTGCGACATCTATACGGATGTGGACGGCATATACACAACAGACCCCCGCATAGAAAGCGAAGCGCGCAAGCTCGGCACTGTCAGCTTCGAAGAAATGATAGAATTGGCCTCTTTAGGCTCGAAAGTATTGCAAACACGCTCGGTTGAGATCGCCATGAAAAAAGGCGTCAGCCTTCAGGTGCTCTCGAGCTTTGAAGACCATATAGGGAGTGACCTTCCCGGAACACTCGTCGTAGAGGAGAAAAAGACCATGATGGAAAAAGAACTGATTAGCGGTATCGCCTGTAGCAGGAACGAAGCCAAAATCACATTGCTGCGTGTTGCCGATATTCCTGGCGTAGCTTCGAAAGTGTTTAAAGTTCTCGCTGATGCGGCGGTGAGCGTAGACATGATTGTCCAAAACGTAACGCCCGACGGCAAACACACGGATATGACCTTTACGGTTGCGCGTGCTGACCTTCAGCGCACACTCAAAGCGCTTGAGATGCTCGACGTGGAATGCGCGGAAATTCGCAGCGCCGATAACGTTGCGAAAGTCTCCGTCGTGGGCGTTGGTATGATCAGCCATTTTGGTGTGGCCGGAAAAATGTTTGAAACATTGGCAGAAAAAAACATCAATATTCAGGTCATTTCCACCTCGGAAATCAAGATTTCCGTGCTGATTGAAGAGGATTATGCTGAGCTAGCCGTGCGCGCGCTTCATGAGGCTTACGGACTGGAAAAGGCATCGTAAATACGCTACTGTATCAGTAGAATGTCTGAGACCACCCTCACCGAAGAAAATACATTTTTTACGGATTTGCCTGTAGGTGAAATCCTAAGGCGAACCCGCGAGCATTACGGGCGCTCTCTCCAAGACATCGAAAAGACACTTAGAATTCGCGCAGAGCAGCTTCAGGCACTCGAAAACAATGAACTCGATAAGCTGCCCGGCAAGGTATACGCCATCGGGTTTGTCCGTACATATTCCGAATATCTCGGCCTTGATGGCGACAAAATGGTCGAACTGTTCAAGCTTCAGTTTAAAGACAAAGCCAAAGCCCCTGAATTGCATTTCCCCGCCAATGCGTCGGAGAGCAAACTGCCCGCCGTATGGTTGGTCATGGTTTCAATCTTTGTAATTATTACGGCATCAAGCTTGATGATGTTTTCAACTGAAAAAAACAGAGAAGAGCTGGAGCGCGTCCCCGAAGTGCCGAAGGAAATTCAACAAGCTGAACTTGAAAAGCCCGAAATCGCAATCCCCGATGAGGCTTTGGAAGCGCCTGCACCCGAAGAAGAAGTCACGCTCGATGAAAAGCCCAAAGAGGGCATTATATTGAATATTCGCTCCAACAGCTGGGTTGAGATCAAGGATAAGGCAGGTAAGCGCCTTCTCTCACAGGTTTTGAAGGCGGGCGATCAATATCTGGTTCCGACCAGGCCGGATCTGCTGATGTCTTTGGGCAATGCAGGCGGCGTGGAGATTGAGGTCGACGGGCAACCCTTACAGCTTTTGGGCGGCGAAGGTATTGTCCGCAGGGATATCCCCCTTGATGGCGGATATTTGAAATCCAAATATATAAAACCGCTTGATAAAGAGCAATAAAACCATTTAAGTCCGTTCCATGTCATTAGAAGCAAAATTTGGCTCGCTAAAAAGCCGCCACGAAGAACTGGCCTCTCTCATGTCTCAAGCAGGTTTGAGCGGGGAGGAGTTTGCCAAGCTGTCGATGGAATATGCCGAGCTTGATCCTGTCGTTATCGCTATCAACGCTCTGCAGGACGCGCAAAGCGAGCGCGAAGGGCTGGAGGAAATGCTCGGCGACCCTGAAATGAAAGCGATGGCCGAAGAAGAAATACGCGGCCTTGATAAAAAAATCCCGACGCTGGATAAACAAATTCGTATGGCGCTCATCCCCAAAGATGAAGACGACGCTAAAAACGCCATCCTCGAGATTCGCGCAGGAACGGGCGGCGATGAAGCCGGCCTGTTCGCAGGCGATCTCTTCGGCATGTTTAAAGGCTATGCCTTAAAGCAAGGCTGGACATTTGATGTTTTGGAAGCCTCGGAGAGTGATGTCGGCGGCTATAAAGAAATTGTCGCCGAGATTACGGGGCGCAATGTGTTCCAGCGCTTAAAATACGAATCCGGCACGCACCGCGTGCAGCGCGTACCGAAAACCGAAAGCGGCGGGCGTATCCACACCTCTGCCGCCACTGTCGCCGTTCTGCCTGAAGCCGAAGAAGCCGAGGTGGATATCCGCCCTGATGATTTGCGCATCGACACATACCGCTCCCAAGGGGCGGGCGGGCAGCACGTTAATACTACCGATTCCGCAGTGCGTATCACCCACATCCCGACAGGCGTGGTTGTGGAAATGCAGGAAGAGCGTTCGCAGCACAAAAACAAAGCCAAGGCTATGAAGGTACTGGCGACGCGTATATATGATATTAAGCGCCAAAAACTGGCCGATGAGCGCGCCGCAGACCGCAAAGAGCAAGTCGGTTCTGGCGATCGCTCGGAACGCATCCGTACTTATAACTTCCCGCAAGGGCGCGTGACAGATCACAGAATCAATCTCACCCTCTATAAACTTGATGAAGTGCTGAGCGGTGAAGCTATGGATGAAATTGTTGAGGCGCTGATTGCCGAGGATAATGCCTCCGCGCTCGCCGCCATGGAATCGTGAAGCTCCAGGATCTTTATAAACAGCTCAAAGCCCATATGAGCGAATCCGATGCCCGCTATATGCTCCATAAGCGCATCAATTTCTCTCATACCGATATTATCTCCGCGCCGGATGCGGAGATTGACCCTGCATGCGTATATAAAGACCTTGATCGCTATAAAGACGGTGAGCCGCTATCACGTATATACGGGGAGCGGGAGTTCTGGGGGCTTGATTTCGAAATTTCCCCTGCCACCCTTGATCCTCGTGCGGACACGGAAACCCTGATAGAAAAGGCTCTGCAGCGCCTAAAAACCAATCCCCCGCGAACAATCCTTGATCTGGGCACAGGTTCCGGCTGCATTTTACTCTCTCTGCTGCACGAGTTCCCAAACGCAACGGGCACAGGGGTTGATCTGTCGCTTGAGGCGTGTCAAACGGCGAAAAAGAACGCGAAATCTCTTGGGCTTGAGTCGCGCGCCACCTTTATTTGCGGTTCTTGGGCGGAAGCACTGAACACTAAATTTGATCTCGTTGTCTCGAATCCGCCCTATATAGACCCCGAAGCGATTCTAAAATTGGACGAAAATGTTCAAAAACACGACCCGATTCTGGCATTGGATGGCGGAAAAAACGGATTGGATCCCTATAAAATAATTTTTTCGCAACTTTCCGGCGTTTTAAAACCCGGCGGCTTTGCGTTTTTTGAAATCGGATTCGATCAAGAGGAATCCGTAATGCGACTCGGCAAAGAATCGCGATTTTCGAATATCCGCTCATACGCTGATTCGGCAGGGCTTCCGCGGGTTGTGGAAATCTTTTTATCCGAATGAGTGGGGATAAGTGAAGTTTTTTCGGCAAGCCGCCTTGAATGAAAAAACCCGAAAGCGGTATGGTAATTTTCATCAACACAAACGAAACGCAAGATGCTGTTCAGTGTTGGATTTGAAAACCCAACATATTGTGTCTTTTGGCTCAAGGGGCTAGTAACACGTACGGATATAGTGTATGGTGTACGTGTATGTGTAAGAACGTAAAAAACTTATAAAACGGAAAAAATAATATGAGACACGGAAGTTCAAACAGCAGAAGACGCAGTCGCGGCGGGAGTGGTGGTAATAGCCCTAGACGCGGCGGAAATCAACGGATGCAGGTCTTTGATAGCAATGGCCCGGATGTAAGAATCCGCGGTACGGCGCATCAAGTTGCGGAAAAATATATGGCCTTGGCTAAAGATGCCACCTCTAGCGGTGATATCGTTTTGGCGCAAAGCTATCTTCAGCATGCGGAGCATTATAACCGTATCATCGAAAGCTTTGAACAAGACGTACAAGGCTCTGATAACGCTCAAGAAACTAAACCTGCAGATGGCAATAAGGCCCCAAGAAAGCCTAGAGCCAAAGAAGACGATTTATCGTTGCCTGCCAGTATCTTAGGTGAGCCTTCTAATGTAAAATCTGAAGAAAACATGTCACGTACAGCCGAAGCGGCGGCCAGTTAGGCGCGTTTTTAAAAGATACGTACACTAACGAATGCTAAAGGGCGGTTTTTACTGCCCTTTTTTATATCATATCGCTTTTCTTTCGGGGTGATAACCATTGAAACCCGCACCGTACTGGCTTATATTTTCTATATGGATATTAATAAATTCACTGAAAAATCAAAAGGCTACCTGCAGCAGGCGCAAACCCTAGCGATGCGCTATAAGCACCAGTCACTGGAGCTTGAGCACCTTCTCAAAGTCATGCTTGATGACAGCGACGAGTTCATCGGCAAGCTGATTAAGGCCTCTGATGCCAATCTGGCGGCGCTTAAATCCGATATTGAAAAGGCGATTGCTAAATTCCCGAAGGTTGAGGGCCCGGGTGCCGGGCAACTCCGCATTTCAGGTGATGTCGCAAGAACGATTGATAACGCATTGTTATTAAGTGAAAAATCAGGAGACAAGTTCGTCACCGCTGAGCGCATTTTGCAAGCTATGATGATGGAAAAACGCTCCGATCTTTCCGGCGCTCTGGAAAGCGCAGGGCTGACCGATGAAAAACTGAATCAGGCGATCAATAACATGCGCAAAGGCCGCACCGCTGATTCTGCCACTGCTGACGATCAATACGAAGCACTGGCAAAATACGCCCATGATCTTACGGCTGCGGCGGAAAAAGGCAAAATGGACCCTATTATCGGGCGTGACGAAGAAATTCGCCGCACGATTCAGGTGCTGTCACGCCGCACAAAAAACAACCCGGTCCTCATCGGGGAGCCTGGCGTGGGTAAAACCGCTATCGTTGAAGGGCTGGCGCAAAGGATCGTTAATCGTGACGTGCCCGAAAGTCTTAAAAATAAACGCGTCATGTCGCTTGATCTCGGCGCGCTGCTTGCGGGCGCAAAATACCGGGGGGAGTTTGAAGAGCGCCTCAAAGCCGTGCTCGATGAAGTGCAAAGCGCGAGCGGCGAGATTGTACTCTTCCTTGATGAGCTTCACACCCTTGTGGGCGCAGGCAAAGCCGAAGGCTCCATGGATGCGGGCAATATGCTGAAACCCGCCCTCGCACGCGGCGAACTGCATATGGTCGGCGCAACCACGCTCGATGAATACCGCAAATACATTGAAAAAGACGCCGCCCTTGCCCGCCGTTTCCAACCCATTTTTGTCTCCGAACCCACCGTGGAAGACACCATCTCCATCCTGCGCGGTCTCAAGGAGAAATATGAACTCCACCACGGCGTGCGCATCACTGATAATGCCATTGTCTCGGCGGCAACACTGTCCAACCGCTACATCACCGATCGCTTCTTACCTGATAAAGCGATTGATCTGATCGACGAGGCCGCAAGCCGCATCCGCATGCAGGCAGATTCGAAACCTGAAGCCCTTGATGAGCTTGATCGCCGCGTCATTCAGCTTAAAATCGAACGTGAAGCCTTGAAAAAGGAAAAGGACAAAGCCTCGAAAGAGCGCCTGAAAAAACTCGAAACCGAACTGAAAGACCTCGAAAGCCAATCCGAAGACTTAACCAAGCAATGGCAATCCGAAAAAGATAAACTCAACACCGGTCAAAAAGCGACAGAGGAGCTTGATAAGGCCCGCATAGAGCTGGAACAGGCCGAACGCGAAGGCAACTGGGCCAGAGCCAGTGAGCTGAAATATGGCAGCATCCCTGAACTGGAAGCAAAGCTTTCAAATTCCCACGTTCACGAAGAATCAGATTCCAGCTTGATAAATGAGGAGGTGGTTGAGGATGATATCGCCGCCGTGGTTTCCAAATGGACAGGCATACCGATTGATAAAATGCTCGAAGGCGAGCGAGAAAAGCTTCTGCATATGGAAGATAAGCTAAGGCAGCGCGTTGTAGGGCAAGAAGAAGCCGTCCTCGCGGTCTCGCAAGCGATCCGCCGCAGCCGCGCAGGTCTTCAGGATCAGCGCCGCCCTATGGGTTCTTTCTTATTCCTCGGCCCGACAGGCGTGGGCAAAACCGAGCTGACCAAGGCGCTCGCGGAATTCCTCTTTGATGACGATAGCGCCATGGTGCGCCTCGATATGTCCGAATATATGGAGAAACACTCCGTCGCCCGCATGGTCGGCGCGCCTCCGGGCTATGTTGGATACGAAGAAGGCGGCGCGCTGACCGAAGCCGTTCGCCGCCGTCCGTATCAAGTCATCCTCTTTGACGAGATCGAAAAAGCACATCCCGATGTGTTTAATATTTTGCTGCAAGTTCTTGATGATGGCCGCCTGACAGACGGGCAGGGGCGCACAGTCGATTTCTCGAACACTTTGCTTATCATGACTTCGAATCTCGGCTCGGAATATTTGGTGAATCAGGAAGACGGCGCCTCCGTTGATGACGTGCGCGAGCAAGTCATGGATTCGGTTCGCAAAGCGTTCCGTCCGGAATTCTTAAACCGCCTTGATGAAGTGCTGCTCTTTAAGCGCCTCGATCGTAATTTGATGACCGGCATCGTCGATATTCAGCTTCAATATCTGCACGCGCTTTTGGCGGAGCGTCATATCACCTTGAAAATAGATGAAGACGCAAAGAAATGGCTGGCCGATAAAGGTTATGAGCCCGCATACGGCGCGCGGCCTCTAAAACGGGTGATTCAGCGCGAGCTGCAAAACAAACTCGCCGAGATGATTCTGCGCGGCGATATCGGCGACGCCGCCAAGGTCGAGATATCTGTTGCCAAGGACGCGCTTGATTTCAAGGTGACCTCACCCAAAACAGAAACAAAATCCGCGGCTTAGGCTTTAGCTAATTGCGAAGCGACACAAATTCCTGTACGCTTACCGTAGAAATTATTCCTCAAGTCCTTTCGAACGATCCTCGATATGTACGCATTTAAAAATATACTTCTGATATCCGCCGCGCTGAGCGTAACTTCCTGCGCGTATTTCATAGAAGATTCTATCCAAGATGTTAAGTTTTTGACGCCTGGTGCACATAACGCCGAGTGTGATGTATTCGTTGATGGCTTCCGTTTCAGAGTAAACCCACCGCAGACGATAAACCTGCCAAACGGTTATCAGGATTTGGTTGTAGATTGTAAGGCCCCCGGCAATCGCCGCAAAAAAGTCTTTATCAAACCGCATCTGGCAGAAACCAGCCCGCTGAATATCGGAACAGCCGGTATAGGCTATGTTTGGGATCACGCTTCCGGCGCTCTTTATAAATATCCTGCCGTGATTGAGGTGAACTTTACCGACACCCCGATCACCGATAGCGCACTTCCGGCGCAAAACAACCCTGATATCCGCCAGCCGGAGGACTATCCTCTGGAAGAATATGTGCCAACCAAGCCGACAATGAATAAAGACAAATATAAAGAGGAAGCCGAGCTTCTTCGCCGCGCCGGCTCATACGCAAATGAAAGATCTATAAACGAAGATTCATTCTTTGAGCCTGCGGGTGATATTTCCGGTAAAGGCGGCGGCTATAATGCGTCATCAAGTCCTGCCGGAGCCGCGCCGACACCATTGATACCGGGCGAATAGTTTTTTTTAAGCGAGCCTGCGAACCGCCAAAATTCCATTATATGATTCAATTAAATCCGAAAGCGGCTCGATCAGCGTGCGCATATGGCGGGATGTTGTGTTCAATATATGCGCCTCGTCGACCATAATGCCGACATGACGTTCGAAAAACACGAAATCTCCGCGCTGCAGATTTTCTCCGTCCACGCAAACGCCGATTGCGTTGATTTGCTCGGAAGTATCGCGCGGGCAGGGCACGTCTGCCGCCATTAACGCCATCTGCACAAGGCCGGAGCAGTCAAGCCCTGCGACGCTCCGCCCGCCCCAAACATAAGGTGCATTGAGAAACATATGCGCGGTATCCACGATATCAGGAAACAAAACGTCATGTTTCATCAGATGTTCTTGAAAAATCCATCCCTGATTAGCCAGCTTCACAAATCCGTTTTGCGTTTCTGTCGTGGCATGAACGCAAGACCCGAAATAAAGCGGATGCCGCGCTTCGGTTTTAAAATCAGGCGTCTCATACACCGCGCTCGCGGGGACACAAATCTTGGTATTTTTTTCGGAATGATGAGAGAGCAGGGCCGCCCGAATAAATCCTTCATACGCATCATGAAGGCTTCGGGCTTTCACCCATTCCCCGTGCTCCTCCAAGGTTTCTACGCTTTCTCCGTAAAGCAAAACATTGCTCGGTTCCGCGCCTAAATCGGCCTCAGAATAAACCGTAACCAAAGGCGCGTGAATCTGAAGGATATCACCCATAACAATCCTGCAAATACGCAAACATCGCGCGCATGCCTGTGTCCGCTGCGCCTTTCGGGCGACCTGCGCGGCCTGTTTGCTCCCATGAGAATACATCCAAATGCATCCACGGCGCGTTGTTTTCTATGAAGCTCTCAAGGAACAGCGCGCTGTAAATCAAATCCCCTGGAAGGCCGGCAGAGTTCACCATATCCCCTTCGGAATTCTCAATATGCTTGCGATAGGGCTGCCATAAAGGCATCGGCCACACCGCATCTTCAACCTCTTTCGAGAGTTTCTGAATGCTGGGGTAAAGATCATCCTGATTGCTGAAAAACGCAGGAATGTCTGGCCCAAGCGCCGCGCGCGCCGACCCCGTCAGCGTTGCAAAATCAATAATGATCTTCGGCTTTTCTTCACTCGCATAAGTTAGCGTATCCGCCAAGATCAGGCGGCCTTCGGCGTCCGTATTTGTGTTTTCAACAAAATGCCCTTTACGTGATTTTATAATGTCCCCGGGGCGGAAAGATTCTCCGCCAACGGCGTTTTCGACAGCAGGAATAAGAAGCTTCAACCGGACAGGCAGCTTGTGATCAATGATCAGTTTCGAAAGCGCAAGCGCATGCGCGGCCCCGCCCATATCTTTTTTCATCAAACGCATATATTGCGAGGGCTTCAAATCGAGCCCGCCCGTATCAAAAACAACGCCTTTACCAACGATAGTCACCTTCGGATGGCGGGCATTGCCCCATGTCATCTCGATTAAACGCGGGCGGCGGGGGCTGGCCTGCCCAACCGTATAAATCAGCGGGAAGTTTTTATCCAAAAGCTGCTGGTCTTTAATAACCTTTACGCTCGCCTCATTGGGCTTGGCTAAAGTCTTTACAGCCTGCTCAAGCTCGTCAGGACCAAGAAGATTTGCCGGCATGTTCACAAGGTTACGAAGGATATTCACGCTGTCGACGAAGGATAAAATATGTTTCTTGATGGCGTCTTTCGGCCAGAGCAGCAAAGGAAAAACCTGCTGCTTGGTTTTGAGGAGATCAAAATTATACCCGGCCCAGCCCCAACCGATACACGCGTTCTGAATATCATTTTTGGCTTTAAGCCCTGAAATTTCAAAGCTCGAGTTTTTTAAAAAATCTTCGGAAAACGCTTTTTTAATATCGGCGGAAATTTTTGCAAAATCATACAAAGACACATCATCTTCGGTGCGCACAAAAATTTTATCTGCGCCGCCATCTTTATTCCGCACAATAAGGATCGTTGAAAACCCTGCTTCCTCGATCAGGCCAAGTGTGGAAGCGCTTTGCTTTTTCTCCCAGTCTTTATACTTTCCGTTTTTTACAACGAAGAGCACAACGTGATTTTTACGTTTACGGGATACAAAGGCGGCGGAGGGCGCAAAAGCTTTATCTATCATGCCTTCATTGTGGGCCTAGGGCCTAAAACCAATCAAGCAAAATCTTGTCTTTATGAGCAGAGTTTTCAATTTTCGCCATTAATTTGCGATGCGGCTCCACGAAGGCTTCGCTTTTGGTCTCGTGCGTCTCAAGCAAAACAATATCGATCTTGTCCATCCGGTTCAAAATTTCATCCATGATGTCATACTCGCCGCCCTCAATATCAATCTTGATCAGCTTGATATGGTCGTGCGCGCTCAAGACATCCTTAATGTCAATCACAGGGACTTCTATAGTGTCATCGCCCAGATTGTTTTTTTCCTGACGCAAAGACCCGCTTTGTGAAAACTCAACCTCATTGCTCGCATGGTAGGCATGAAGCCAAAAATGGGCTGAACCGTCATAATTGGAGACAGCGCATTGATGGATATGCGCATTTTTCTTATTTCCAACGCGCGCACTCAAAACCTGAAACGCATGCGGGTTGGGTTCATATCCATGCACAACCGCGCCTTTGGATATAAAATACTCCATCACCTCACCAACATTGGCACCCAAATCAATCACAACATCTCCGCGATGAAAATCAAAGCGATGCAGATATTTAAATTTCGGGGTGATGAAATGTTTGAGCGTGGTCTTAAGGGCGCGGATCATAGAAGAGGTCCAATCAGATAGTATAATCAGAAATGGCGGACACTGAGGGATTCGAACCCTCGATAGAGCTATAAACCCTATACACCCTTAGCAGGGGCGCGCCTTCAGCCACTCGGCCAAGTGTCCACACATTTAAGGTTTATGTTTTAGAGGGGGTAGGGTGGTTTTGCAATGGTTTTTATGAGCAAAGATAAGGTTTTAGCGTTTCTATCCAATCATCGGGCTGCGCCATATCCAAATATGTATCGATATGATGAATGCTCCACGTATTTTCGGCTGTTCTGATAATCTGCGCGAATATATATGCCGATTTTTTCGCGCCGCCCTCGGCTGTTAAATTATGCTGTGCAAATGTATGACCGGAATATCCATCCCCAATGCGAATTTCGGGGTCTTTGATATCCCCGAAAACATGTCCGCTCTTTATCGAGGCCTTAAACAAAATAGAATGTATCGTGGCATCAAGCCCTTTAAGCTCAACCGAGATTTGCTCGTCGTCGCCTTCGCCAATTCCCTCGACGTTATCGCCGCTGTGATAAATCTGGCCTGTCTGGTCAACTTGCCGTCCGGTCTCCGCCGAGACGTGCCCGATATAGCGTTTGTTGATATCAAAGATATAGGCGGATAGATCAAGATCGTGATGAAGCTCTTGCCCTTTTAAAAGCGCTTTAGCTTGGTCGAGCAATCCTGTCTTTTCATTCGGATCCCATCCAAGGCCGACAAACACACGGTGCTTGGCCTCTCTGGTCACGTTGAGCGGGGCGGTGTCACCTTTGCTAAGAGACATAAATCCTACCCCAATTTCTTTTTCAGCAAATCATTCACCGCAGCAGGGTTCGCCTTGCCTTGGGTTTTTTGCATCACCTGTCCGACAAAGAAGCCAAACAGCTTGTCTTTCCCGCCTCTATAGGCTTCAACCTGTCCTTGGTTCTCGGCAATCACTTCGTCGATAATGGCTTCAATCGCGCCCGTATCGGTCACTTGCTTCAAGCCTTTTTCTTCAACAATCGTCACCGCGTCTTTGCCGGTTTCATACATTGCGGCAAACACATCCTTGGCAATTTTGCCTGAAATAGTGTTATCGGAAATCAGCGCAATAAGCCCACCGAGCTTTTCTGCCGTAATGGGCGAGTCCTCAAGATCGGTTTCGTTTTTATTCAAAATCCCAAGCAATTCATTAATCACCCAGTTCGCGGCAAGCTTCGGGTCGTTGTCATTCACTACCGTCTCGTAATACGCCGCGCGGTTTTGCTCCGCGATCAGCACCGATGAATCATAAAGGCTAAGCCCGTATTCATCCATAAAGCGGTGCTTCTTTTGATCGGGCAGCTCAGGCAATGTTTTGCGAATGCTCTCGATCTGATCATTGCTCACATGAAGCGGCAACAAATCAGGATCAGGGAAATAGCGGTAATCATGCGCATCTTCTTTTGATCGCATAGAGCGCGTTTCGTTTTTGGCGGGGTCCCAAAGGCGCGTTTCTTGGTCCACTTCGCCGCCATCTTCAAGTATCTCGATCTGGCGCAAAACCTCATAATCAATCGCTTGCTGCACAGCCTTAAGCGAGTTCACGTTCTTGATCTCCGCGCGCGTCCCCAAAGGATCGCCGAGCTTGCGAATAGAAATATTCACATCCGCCCGCATAGAGCCTTCATCCATATTCCC
This sequence comes from uncultured Micavibrio sp., assembly GCA_964350695.1. Taxonomy (GTDB): domain Bacteria; phylum Pseudomonadota; class Alphaproteobacteria; order Micavibrionales; family Micavibrionaceae; genus TMED27. The sequence continues at coordinate 38,781 of CAYGKM010000006.1, read as the reverse complement.
GTTACACGTACCCAAATACTGCAAAATCATACGCAGCTTGGAAAGATAAGCGGTCGCCTCATCGGGGCTTCGGATATCCGGCTCGGATACAATCTCCATAAGCGCGCAGCCAGAGCGGTTCAAATCTACAAAAGACTTCGTCGGGTGCTGATCATGCACGGATTTACCCGCATCTTGCTCAAGGTGCAAACGCGTAATGCCGATATTTTTGGTCGAGCCATCCGGCAAATCAATTTCGATCACGCCTTCGCCAACGATGGGGTGAACCATCTGCGAAATCTGATACCCTTGCGGCAAATCGGGGTAGAAGTAATTTTTGCGCTCAAAAACGCTCATATTATTGATCTTGGAGTTTAAGCCCAATCCTGTGCGGATCGCTTGCTCAACAACATATTCATTCAAAACAGGCAACATGCCGGGCATCGCCGCATCAACAAGTGATACTTGCGTGTTGGGTTCTGCGCCAAAATCCGTCGCCGCACCGGAAAATAGCTTGGACTTACACGTCACTTGTGCGTGTACTTCCATGCCGATCACAACTTCCCAATCTCCGGTTTCGCCTTTTACAAGATAAGCCATCGTCTAAAACACCTGTCCTTCTTCAAACTTTGCTACGCATGTTTTTAAATAAAATTTTTCCATTTGGCCGTAAGCAGGGCTCTCCAGCAAAAGCCGCAAGGGGTCCAAATCTTTTTGGTCTCTTTGAATCGCTTCTTTAATCGCCAAAGGCGCGTTCTTGTTCATGAAATCGGCCATACCATCTGCGATGCATCCGCATGTCTTTTCAGGTTTACGCAAAGATGTTTGCTTCGTGCAGCTATTCACGATCAGCGCCCGCGTCGGATATTCGATGCATGGCGTATACACCATAAGAAGCATGCGGTTGCGCTGATATTGCCCCTCTGAGGTATCGGTGTTCATCGCTTTGACCTGCTCAGGGGTCATCACTTTCGTCATATTTGCGGACGTACACCCGCAAAACAGCTCAAGGTTTTCGCCCTGCAAAATCGGATGGTCCTGCTGTACGCAGTTTTGAAAATACGCATTTGCATGTTCGGAGATTGTAAGCTGACGTTCGGCAGGCACGTCTGCTTTTTCTTCCGGTATGGTTGCTCCGCCCTGAAGGTCTTTCAACTCGCTATTCGATTGCGGCTCTAATGTTTTTTGCGGCTCAAGCGTTTTCTCCTCCACCACAGGCTTTTCAGATTTCTGAAATGTCTGGTTATTGGTTGTGTCCTTTTTGATATAGACCTCTGCCATCGCAGCGCCCGCAACGGCAACCACGATGAGTCCGAGAACAATTAAAATGCTGCGTGCCATGTTATGCTGCCTTCGCTGTTAAGGTTTGGGGCAGGGCGCTGAACGCCGCTGCCTTTTCCAGCGCAAGCGCCGCGTTCAATACCGTTTGTTCATCCCATGCACGGCCCAAAATCTGCAAGCCCATAGGCAGCCCCTCATGGTCAAGCCCGACAGGAACCGAAATCCCCGGCAAACCTGCCAAGGATGCGGGAACCGTAAATACATCGTTCAAATACATCTTGATCGGGTCATCTTCCTTCTCGCCAATCGCAAACGCTGATGATGGCGCGGTAGGCGTAAGAAGCACATCACATTTCTCATACGCTTTAGTGAAATCATCCGAGATCAAACGGCGCACTTTCTGCGCCTTAATGTAATAAGCATCATAATACCCCGCAGACAGCGCATACGTGCCGATCATAATGCGGCGCTTCACTTCATCGCCAAAGCCTTCGGCGCGTGTCTTGGCATACATGTCTTTCAAGATATCGGTATTTTCAGCGCGGAAGCCATACCGAACGCCGTCATAACGCGCAAGGTTAGAAGACGCCTCCGCCGGCGCGATAATATAATATGTCGGCAGCGCATATTTCGTATGCGGCAAAGAAACCTCAATAATCTCCGCGCCCGCATCCTTCATCATCGCAATCCCTGTCTCCCAGAGTTTCACAATTTCTTCGGGCATGCCGTCCATGCGGTATTCTTTCGGAATGCCAACTTTCAAACCTTTGATGTCACTGTTAAGCATCCCTGTAAAATCAGGAACATCAATCTTCGCGGATGTGCTGTCCTTCGCGTCAAATCCGCTCATAGATTGCAGCAACAACGCGCTGTCTTCCACTGTACGTCCAAAACTTCCCGCTTGATCAAGCGAGGATGAGAACGCCACCGTGCCCCAACGAGAGCAGCGCCCATAGGTTGGTTTAATCCCGACAATCCCGCAAAACGATGCAGGCTGGCGGATAGATCCGCCCGTATCTGTTCCTGTTGAACCCATAGCAATCCGCGCCGCCACGGCGGCCGCTGATCCGCCGGATGAGCCGCCCGGCACGCGGTCGCGCCCATCATCGGTCTTCCACGGATTAATCACATTGCCGTAATAGCTTGTCGTGTTAGCTGACCCCATCGCAAATTCATCCAAATTTGCTTTGCCAAGCATAACCGCGCCATCGGCAAAGAGCTTGCTCGTCACGGTTGATTCATATTGCGGCGTAAAGCCTTCAAGGATGTGGCTGCCTGCCGTTGTTTGCGTCCCGTCGGTGCAGAACAAATCTTTAATCGCCAGCGGAATGCCTTCCAATGCGCCCGCAGACCCATCGGCATATTTTGCATCCGATGCCGCCGCTTGTTTCAGCGCAATCTCTGGAGTCTCCGTAATATAGACATTCAAATCTTTTGCCGCCGACGCTGCATCAATATGCGCCTGCGCTAACTCCACGGATGTAAAATCTTTGTTCTTCAGCCCCGTAAGCGCGTCCGTAATCGTGAGATGTGTTAAATCGCTCATAATCTATCCTTCTTGCTCCACAACTTTCGGCACAACGAAAAATCCTTGTGTCTCTTCGGGTGCATTCGCCAAAACTTTCTCGCGTACATTACCGTCTGTAATCTCGTCCTTGCGAAGCGCAAGCTCTATATCCACAACGCTTGCCAATGGTTCGACATTATCGGTGTCCACCTCGGAAAGCTGCTCGATCCATCCCAGAATATTGTTAAGCTGCGGCACCATATTCTCTAATTCGCTCTCGCTCATTTCGATACTGGCAAGGCGCGCCACTTTACGAACGTTTTCTTTATCCATAGACATAGGGTATTGTTCCTTTCGGTGTTTGTTTTAACCCCCTAACCGCCAGAACTCAAAGGTTTTTTATATGACGATCGGCCTTTTAAAAGACATAGCAGACCAAGCGCCCGAAAACGCCGCGCTACTTGGCCTTGATGTGGGCAAAAAAACCATCGGTTTGGCGCTCTGCGCAGAAGGCATGAGTCTCGCCACGCCGCTTAAAACAATTAACCGCACTAAATTTACAAAAGACATGGAAGAAATCAAAACCGTGATCGCCGAATATGAAATCGGCGGCTTTATCATCGGCTATCCCGTAAATATGGATGGCAGCGAAGGCCCGCGCGCGCAAAGCATTCGTGATTTTGCACATGAAATGGAAAAAATTCTGGGGCAGGGGGCTTTCATCGCCCTCTGGGATGAGAGGTTATCCACAGTTTCCGTGGAAGAGTCTGTGGATAGATTCGTGGGTAAGCGAAAAACCAAAATAAACGCAAAGTCTTCCGGCCTTATTGATAAGCTCGCCGCGCAAATCATCCTGCAAGGGGCGGTGGATTTTATCCGTAACGCCTAAGCTCGTCGCTGTTTTCCTTCATCCAGCGATGCCCGTCCTTATAGTTTCTGGAGAGTTTTTTACACACCCCCCAAAACGCTTTCGAATGATCGAGATGCTGCAAATGCGCTACTTCATGCGCCACCACATAATCAAAGCTCTCGGGCGGCGCGAAAATCAATCGCCATGAATAGGAAAGATTGCCATCAGACGTACAAGACCCCCAGCGGCTCTTGGTGTCGCGCACCGTGACCTTGCTCACGGTCTTGTAAATCTTGGCTGCTTTTTCCTTGGACAAAATCTCAAGCTCATCACGCGCGAGCTTTTTCAAAAATCGTTCAATCCGCCCCGGCGTATTCGCCGCGTTTTCGCGCACGTACAAAACTCCGCCTTCCATAAGGATAGAAGGACGCATCGGCTCGTCCACATAGCGGATTTCAACCATCTGCCCGAAAATCGGCAGCACCACCCCATCTTCGAAATAGATCGGAATCGGCATATCCAGCAGCTTTTCCTGCATCCAGCTTTCATGACTTTCGGCAAAGGCTTGTGCGCGGCGCATCGAAACGCCTTTAGGGATAATCAAATGAAACGCGCGGTCTTTGGGGTCAAGCCGCAGCGCCAAGCGGCGCGCACGGGCGCTCTTCTTCAAAATAACGTGATCGGGAAACTCAGGGGCGGAAAACATGGGCGCGCCTAGTCCGCAACTTCCTTAAGGCTTTGCTCTCGGTTTTCTTTAATCCATCTGCGCACAGCGGCAATGCCGTGTTCATCACGATTATACCGTTCGGCCTTCAGGTCAGGAACTTTCTCCAAATCCTCTTTCGGGATAGGGTCATATTTTGCCTGGTCGCGCATAAAGTGACGGATACGCGGCATAATTTGTTCGCGCCATCTGCCGCCGTTGAAAATCCCGTAATGCCCGCATTCTAGCTGGAAATGGTGGAATTGCTTAAGCTGCGGAATAGAATAACAGACCTCATGCGCCGCTGTTGTCTGGCCGCGCGCTGAAATATCATCAAGCTCCCCTTCAATCGTCAAAAGCGCGGTGCGCTGAATATCTTGCGGGCGAACATCCATAAGCTCATCCGTCAGCGGGTCGCGCCATTTCATGCGCCCGCGCGGTAAAAGCTGTCTCTGGAAGACGGTTTCAATCGTTTGCAGGTAAAATTCTGCAGGAATATCCATCACAGACAAATATTCATTATAGAACCGTCTATGTGCTTCGGCGCTGTCACCGTCACCTGTCACCAGATGCTGATAAAAATCCATATACGAGCCGACATGGCGATCCATATTCATCGACATAAACCCGCTAAGCTGCAGAAAGCCGGGATAAACCTTTCTAAACGCGCCTGGGTACTGCATCGGCACATCCATAACTACGCTTTTCTCAAACCAGCTTAAAGGCCGCGTCTCGGCCAATTCCGTCACTTCTGTCTTTGAAACTCGCGTATCAACAGGCCCGCCCATAAGCGTCATAGACAAAGGCTGGTTCGGATCATTATCCGTCGCCATCAAGGACACCGCCGCCAAAACAGGAACGGTCGGTTGGCACACAGCAATAATATGCGTATCCGGCCCTAAAAGGCTCATAAATTCACGTAAATAGGTGATGTAGGTATCGAGGCTGAATTTACCGTCTTTCATCGGCACCATGCGTGCGTCTTCCCAATCGGTGATATATACATTGTGATGCGGCAGCAGCGCTTTGACTGTGCCGCGTAAAAGCGTGGAATAATGCCCGGACATCGGCGCAACCAATAAAACCTTCGGATCATTGCGCTTTATACGGCGGTGGAAGTTGAGCAGCCGGCAAAACGGCTTTTCCACAATTGTTTTTTCAACAACTTCAACGCTTCTTCCGCCGATGGTTGTTTCATGCAAACCGAATTCCGGCCGCCCGAATTTCTTCGTTAAACGCTCGATCATTTCCGCAGAAGCACTGATATTCCGTCCGACTTGCGTATATGACATCGGATTCCAGGGGCTTTGAAAAACCGTGCGCGCTAACTCCGCTTGCAAACGCATAGGCGTCAATAATGCATGCTGCATCTCGTACATGTGATATAACATATTTAAGGCAATCCTTTGTCCATCGTCCCAATTCCTCTATTATATCACATTTAGTGTGCGCTGCACCCAAAGTTTAGGGCTTTTTCACAATGATTGATTTTTTTACGCACTGGCATTCACAACTCTTTGAACCTGACCGTATTCCGACGATTCTCGCCGCATGGCTGCTCACTGTTATTATAGGTATGATTTCAGGGCCTTTATTCGGGAACTGCAACCCGTTTATATGGCAGGTTTATAGCCGCCTGATCGGTAATTTCGGCGATAAACTGGACAAAACCAAGCGCCCGAAAGCGGATTTGATGTTTCGCGGCTTTCTCGTGTCTGTTTTTGCTTTGGTTATCGCGCTCGGTTTTGGGCGGCTTTATCAGGATTATGTACCGCTAAACCTACATTTCGGCATATGGCCGATAATCGGGCTCAGCGCCCTCATGAGCTCGGGTGCGCTTTGGTATTCATTGCTTCAGCTATATTTTGCCATGGAGAAAAAACAGCCCTCCGCCGCGGCTTTTCAAGCGATCAGCACCTCTACGCGCCGTTATTTGGGCGGCAGCGATGAATACGGCGTGACCCGCGCCGCAATTTCCTTAAGCGCGCGGCATTTTGATAAAGCCCTTATAGGCCCTGCGCTCTGGTATCTTATCGGTGGCTTTCCTGCCGCGATTATATATTCGACCCTCGCAGCGCTTTCATGGCGTTTCGGTAAAAGCGGCTTTCATTCAGGGTTTGCCGCCGCCCCCGTTGCACTGGAAAAGCTCATGGGCTTTGTGCCCAATCTCTTCGCCGCATGCCTTTTAAACCTCGCCGCGTTTATAACGCCAACAGCAAAACTCTTTAAATCTCTCACCGCGTGGCTTGGCGTAAAAGGCCGCGCAACCTACGAGCAGGGCGGCTTCCCGCTCTCCGCGCTGGCATGGTCATTGAACGTGTCTTTAGGGGGCGCGAAAAAAGATTTATCAGGCAGTGCCATCAAAGGCGAATGGGTCGGGCCGCCCACCGCCAGCGCAAAAATTGAGCATGCACATTTGCGCCGCGCCATCTATATATCCGTGATTGCCAATATCCTGTTTGCCGCTGCGTTCTTGGGGGCCTATGTCTGGAGCGGTATTTTAGGTGTAGAATAAGCTTGACTTAGGGTCTCACTATCCATTAAAACCCCATCAGAATTTAATTTTTAAGACTATAAGGATAAGAATAATGAGCCAGCGTTGTGTAGTTACAGGTAAAGGCCCGATGAGCGGAAACAATGTTTCCCACGCCATGAATAAAACTCGCCGCAGATTTATGCCCAACATCCAGGATGCCGGTGTGTTTTCACAAGCATTGGATAGATTGGTGAAAATCCGTGTAAGCGTAAACGGCCTCCGTACGATTGAGCACAAAGGCGGCCTGGATGCGTTTTTGGTATCAACAGCGAAAACTAAGCTTGACCCTTCATTGCGCCCGATTAAAGCGCAAGTTGAAAAAGCACTTGCGAAAAAAGCCTCTTAAGTAAAAGGCAATAAAGTTTTAAGATGCCCGCCATAACTTGGCGGGTTTTTTATTGGAAGGTTCCATGGCACTCGATTATCCCAATTTTGCATTTGATATCACGCATCGCGATGAAAAGTCGGGCGCGAGAATAGGGCAGCTGAGAACCCCGCACGGCACAATCGAAACCCCGAACTATATTTTCTGCGGCACAAAAGCTGCCATCAAAGGCTTGTCCCCTGCGCAAATGAACGAAGCCGGCACGGATATCATCTTGTCCAATACATATCACCTCATGCTTCAACCCGGCGCGGATTTGATCGAGAAAATGGGCGGCCTTCATAAATTTATGAACTGGGATAAACCGCTTCTCACTGATTCCGGCGGCTTTCAGGTGTTCTCATTGGGCGAGGGCACAATGGCCAATGAGATCAAAGGTAAGAACGCAGGTAAGTATGAGAATAAAAGCTTGATCAGCATCACGGAAGAGGGCTGCGTCTTTAAATCCCACATAGACGGCAGCAAGATCAAACTCACCCCCGAAAGCTCAATGGAAATTCAACGTAAACTCGGCCCCGATCTTTTGATGCAATTTGATGAATGCACGCCCTATCATGTGGATAAAGACTACACTGCGCGCTCTATGGAGATGTCGATGCGTTGGGGTGATCGCTGCCTCGCGGAATTCGAACGCCATGATAACGGCGCGCAAGGTCTATATGGCATTATACAGGGCGGCGTCCACGAAGATTTGCGCAAAACCTCCGCAAGCTGGACAAAAGACCGCCCCTTTTTCGGCACAGCCGTAGGCGGATGCCTGGGCGGCAGCGACGAAGAAATGGAAATTGTTGTCGGCGCGTCACTTCCTTACGCCCACCCCGACCGACCTGTGCATTTCCTCGGCATCGGTCAAATCAAAGACGTTTTCCGCTTTGTGCGTTACGGCGTGGACACCTTCGATTGCGTAATCCCCACGCGCCTTGCGCGCCACGGCACTGCCTTTATGAAGGGTGTTAAGGGCGAAACCATAAACCTTAAAAACAGCCGCTACCGTCACGATAATTCACCGCTCGACGACGCGAATGGCATCCCCGCATCAACCGATTATTCCAAAGCCTATATCCATCATTTACTGAAAGCAGGCGAAACCCTTGCACTTCAAATTCTGGCGCAACATAATGTCGCGACAATAAATCGCCTTATGCGCGAGATCCGCGCGGGCATAAAATCCGGCACATTAAATGAGCTGGAAAAAGAATGGCTGCCGCAATAAAATCTTCTTTTTGTTAACGAATTCTTCGTGCTTAGGGTATAATTTAACGGTGACAGCGAAAGACCTTTTCAATGCCTTTATCATATACACAAAACTTCCAAGCCCTGGAAATCTACGCCTACATAGCGGAATGCACGCTGTGGTTTTTAGACATGAGCGAACAATGGGTCAAAACAGGCGCTGTTGGTGATATATCTTGTACGGATCTTCCTGAGTTTTTTAAAGACGATAAAGACCTGAATACGCAATGCAAAACGTTGCAAGATGCGACGCATGCAGGTGATTTTATCGCTGTCAAAAAGGCTTTTGAAACATATCTGAAAACGCTTCACGTACTCCAAGACAAGGCGATAGCCGAAAATGTCGAATATGACCTGACAACAGGCCTTAAAAATAAACACACCCTGATACAGGATTTAAAGCAAGAGGCGGACAAACTTGCCCGCCGTGGCCAATCCTTTTCTCTGGCTGTGATGAGAATTGACGGTTTAGAGAGTTTTAAACAAAGCGCCTCGGAAAAACAGATTGAAGTACTGCTTAAAGACGTATCCGCGTTAATCAAACAAGGCTTGCGCTCTTTTGATGACGCGTATTTTATTGACGAACAACATTTTGTGCTCAGCCTGCAACAAACCTCGTTTATGGGAGGGCTTAAGGGCGTTGAGCGCGTGCGAGATGCCGTGAAAGATAGCATAGAAGCGCAGAGTGTTTCTGCGTGCGTCGCGGAAGCCCAGTCAGAAGAAGACCTCTCGCAACTGCTGCAACAGCTGATTGGCGAACTAAAAAAACACGAAAGCGCGCAGAGCTATGTGTTCTCTCATAAGGAACTTAGTCCAATACAAAGATTTGCGGAAGATCAGGAATAACCCGGCATGCCTTCAGATAATGATTTCCAGAAATATTTTCAGGCTATGCCTGTGCCGCGTTTTGTCGTCACCCGAAAAGACAAAAGCCTCTATGTTGTTGCACAAGCCAATGAATTGGCCCTTAAATATTTCGATCTGCCCGCCGCGCAGGTTGTATCGCGCCCGATTCAGGATTTCATGGATCCTGATAACACGATGCATTTCCAACAATCATTCGAGGTTTGCGCCTCTAAAAAACGCTCCGTCACAATTCAGGCTCTGCCCGGCGTCCCCGGATCGGTGCGTGTTTATGGCTTTTATATCAGCCCGATTCTGAAAGATGACGGAGATATTGATTATTTCGATGTCATCGGACAGCTCGACGTCGCCGATCAATCCATCGTTCAGCGCGAGCGCGATGATGCGATCTCTCTCCTGACATCTATCTTCGAGGTGAGCGAAGTCGGTATTCTCGTGACGGACCATAATGCACGCATTGTTCGCGTGAATGACAGCTTCATCCGCACTTATGGCTGGGCGAGGGACGAGTTAATTAATGCGGATATCACGGGCCTCGTGACCCCCGATGAACGGGAGCTTGCCCGTCGCAACCACGAAGAATTTATCAGAACGGGAGAACGCTCCTCAGGCGAAATCAGGATTATCCGCAAAGACGGCAGCGTCGCCAACGCGCTCTATACGTCCTCTATCATTGAGCTAAGCCAGAAGCGCCGTTATCAGGTCACCACCATGATGGACATTACCCTGCGTAAACAAATGGAACACTCCTTGCGCATGGCCAAAGACCAGGCCGACGCCGCCAACCGCGCAAAATCTATGTTCCTTGCAAACATGTCACACGAACTCCGCACCCCTTTAAACGCCATCATCGGTTTCTCCGAGATGATGATAAAGGAGACTTTCGGCGCGCTTGGGCATGATAAATATCAGGAATATATGGTGGATGTTCACTCCAGCGCAGAACACCTCCTCGAAATTATCAATGAAGTTCTTGATATGTCGAAAATCGAAGCAGGGCGCATTGATCTCGATGAAGGCGAGGTTGACGTCGAGGATCTCGTAAATTCAGTCGCGCGGATGCTGGATTCCAGAGCTTTTGGCAATAACGTCAAAATTAAAACCGACTTCAGGGGCAACGTACCGAATATTCGCGCCGACCAACGTCTTGTGCGCCAGATTCTTATAAACCTTATAGGAAACGCCCTTAAATTCACGAAGGTCAACTCCGATGTAACCGTTATGACGTATATGCTCGATGATGGACGCTTGCAAATCTCGGTCACAGATGAAGGGCCGGGTATCCCCAGAAGCAAGATTAAACAAGCGATGGAGCCATTTGGGCAAGTCTCGGAGCGCGCGGAAAACGCTGACCATCAGGGCACAGGTCTGGGGCTTCCGCTTGCCAAAGCGATGTTGGAATTACATGGCGGTATCCTGCATATGGAGTCTGAAATAGACAAAGGCACAACCGTATATATCAGCTTCCCGTCCTACAGAATTTTGCCCCGCAAAAACAAAGCCCGCGTATCTTAATATAAAATATTGAAGTTATGGCGCTTATAATTGTAAACTCCTTATAAATTTAATGTGAGGAGGAACTCCATGTCAGATTTAGAAAGCAAATGCGCCGAAGCCGGCTTGAAAATGACCGGCCAGAGAAAGATAATCCTAAAGGTTTTGGATACGGCTTCTGATCACCCGTCTGTTGAAGATGTCTATGCCCGCGCAAAAGACCTCGATAAATCCATTTCTATCGCAACCGTTTACCGCACGCTCAATCTCTTGGACGAACTGGATCTCGTGATCCGCCACGAATTCCAGGAAGGATATTCACGCTATGAAGTGAATGAAGAGCATCACCACCACCTCGTGGATTTGGAAACGGGCAAAGTGATCGAGTTTCAAAATGAAGAGCTTGAAAAGCTTAAAGTTAAAATCGCCAACGAACTCGGCTATGATCTCATTGATCACCGTCTTGAGCTTTACGGCAAAAAAATCCAAAAGACGAAAAAATAATGTCCTGTAATATTCCCGTTAAAAAAGGCGTACGCAGCGCCGCTGACTGCAAATGCTATTCCGCCGTTATGCGCACCTATCAAGGCATGAGCGACGAGCCTGAAAACATCGCTCTCGAGGCCGCCGCCCGCGTATACGCATATCATCACCCCGAAGATAAGAAAGCAGATGTCTTTTTGACCGTACAACGCTGGGTCACAGGCACCAGCATCCATTAAGCATGGCGGGTGACCAACTCCCTACAGGCCTGTTGGTCGAAGCCACCTTGGCCCCTTTGAACGCGAAGGGACTCTATTATTACATCCAGCAAAAAGGCAATCATGCCTCTGGCGTTTTGCTCGTGAAACTTAACGGCTTGAACGGCAAAGTGCGCCTCCGCACTCAAGAACGCAATTTTATGGATGACATTCTCGAATGGGTAAGCCCTCTGCCCCCAAGCGACGCGGGAGAAGAAACCCTTGAAGAAAGCGAAGCCGACGCCTATATTCAGCGCGCAATCAAAACCGATCCCGATCTCTGGGTGGTTGAGATTGAAGCCCCTGAAATGAAAAACCCGTTTGAAGAAGCGTAAATGCCATGAGAAATTTGATCATCATAATCATTTCGCTCTGCGCCCTCAGTGTAATTACATTTTTTTCCGCCCGTACCGTTATCATTAAAAAGGCTGAAAGAAAGGCAGACATATTGCTCGCGCAACTAGAAGGCGAAGCTTTGATTGAGGGCACAACGAAGCTCACCTTTCACACCTATGAAGACAATAAAACCCAAAACCAATCTCCATGGCTTATCAAACTCCGCCCTTATCTCACAAACCACAGGCTTCCCTCCGCTTTAAAACTTCCCGAAGGCGCAATCGAAACACTCTATCCTGTGGGCTGGTGCGACAATGCCTCGCGAATGCAAAAGTTTCTGCTCTCGCGCAAAAGCATTCAAAGCCGGCAATGGAACATTATCCTGCCCGATGCCGCACATGCCGCGCTCATAGTCTCCACGCCGAGCGGCCCGCAATACGCCGACCCCTATTACGGTGTCATCCAAAACGAGCAAGGCGCATACACCCCCATTTCAAAAGATAGCAACATTGCGCTATATAAAAACTTCGACGCCGCGATGATGGGGCCGGAAGGGCAGCCGCTCACAATAACCGCCGCCATTCCCGCTCTCAAAACCCCTCTTATTCTCGGTGAGATTAATGGCGATGACCGCGATCTCCAAGGCGCATTGAACACTCAAAATATGACTCCGCATTTCACCTATATCGGTCACAGATATGATCGCGGCTGGACGCGCATTCTTAAGCCCCAATCCGATGTTAAAGTCACATTCACCCTGATTGATGATTTCGACCCCAAAGCTCTGACCTCGAACATCGCCCCTATCATCAATGGTAAAACACTGACATGGACGCTCAAAGCAAATGAGCCGCTCATTTTTGAGGACGCAAAAGCAAGGCTTTCTTTAAAGCGCTTCAACAGCTATATAGCTATTGATCAAATAAGAATTGAGCCTTGGGTATAAATTATAACCACCATGACCATGCAAGACATCATCAAACAACGCCGCACCTTCGCCATCATCTCTCATCCCGATGCCGGTAAAACAACGCTGACTGAAAAACTGCTCCTCTTCGGGGGCGCGATTGAGCTTGCGGGAGCCGTAAAAGCAAAAGGTGATCGCCGTCGCGCCCGTTCAGACTGGATGAAAGTGGAGCAAGAGCGCGGAATTTCCGTGGCATCTTCCGTGATGACTTTCGTGAACGGCGGAAAAACCTACAACCTCCTCGACACGCCCGGCCACGAAGATTTCTCCGAAGACACCTACCGTGTTCTGACAGCCGTAGACAGCGCGATCATGGTTCTCGACCACGCCAAGGGGATCGAAACCCAAACCCGTAAACTCTTCGAGGTCTGCCGTCTGCGCGATATGCCGATCCTCACCTTCATCAACAAACTCGACCGTGACGGCCAAGACCCGTTCGATCTCCTAGATGAAATCGAGCAAAGCCTCGCCCTTGATGTCACCCCCGCAAGCTGGCCGATCGGGCAGGGGCGTGATTTTAAAGGGTGTTATGATTTGCTGAACGATCAACTCGTGCTGTTTGATCGCTCCAAAGGTGAAAGCCTTAAAGAAACCATCCAATGTGACGGGTTGGATGACCCGAAAGTCGATGAGCTTCTACCTGCCGAACAAGCCAAAAAACTGCGCGAAGACGTGGAAATGATCCGCGGCCTTTGCCCGAAATTTGACCGTAAGGCATTTTTGCAAGGCACGATGACGCCCGTGTTCTTTGGTTCTGCCGTGAATAATTTCGGCGTACGGGAGCTTTTGGGCGGCATCGGCCAATTCGCCCCGCACCCGCGCACGCAAAAAACCCAAACCCGTGAAATTAAACCCGATGAGACAAAAGTCACCGCGTTCGTCTTTAAAATTCAGGCAAATATGGACCCCAAACACCGTGACCGCATGGCTTTCGCCCGCATTTGTTCCGGCAAGTTTAAGCGCGGCATGAAGCTCAAACATGTGCGCTCGGGCAAAACGCAAATCATCCACTCGCCGCAGCTTTTCCTCGCACAAGACCGCGAAATGGCGGAAGAAGCCTATCCCGGCGATATTATCGGCCTACCCAATTATGGCGGCCTGCGCATTGGTGATGGCTTCACCGAAGGCGAGGATTTGGTGTTCTCCGATATCCCGAGCTTCGCGCCCGAGATGATGCAGCGCGCCCGCACCGAAGATCCCCTAAAGGCCAAACATCTGGGCAAAGCCCTGCTGCAACTGGCCGAAGAAGGCGCGGCCCGCGTCTTTAAACCCATCATGCAGGCCGATTGGGTTGTCGGCGTTGTCGGTTCGCTCCAATTCGATGTGCTGCGTGACCGCATCCGCACAGAATACGAAATCCCTGTGAAGTTCGAACAAACAGAACTCTACACAGCGCGGTGGCTGTCAGCCGACGATCAAAGTGTTTTGAAAAAATTCATTGATAATAATCAAAGCTCAATCGCCTATGATCACGATGAAGATCCTGTTTTCTTGGCGCGTAATGCGTGGCATTTGGATGATGCGTTGGATAAAAATCCGAAGATTATCTTCAAGGCCACGAAGTAAGACTTTTACGCATACGGCGCATCAAAACGGCTCGCGGCCCCAAGAAGAAACACGCCATTCGCGCGCTCAGTAGCGGCTTGGCCATCATGCGCCAACTCAAATTGCATCTGTATTGTCTGATCCAAACTCATATATTCAGTTTAAAGCCACAAGGTTAACGCGCGTTTAACGGATTGCTCTCGGGATCGACCACCATTTTAATCTTTTCATGTGTGACTTTTGGGGCCATCTGGCGGAATCTATTAATCGCCGTAACATTCCCCAACACGCTCACAACATTTGAATATTGATCGCTCCAGCTTTTCACGCCCTCGCGCGGCATCGCTTTCGACCACCCCTTATTCACCAGGCGTCTAAAGGTATCTTGCTGATCTCCAATCACCAACCAGTGTGCAGGATAATATTTTATCTCCGTCCCCGGAACTATGCCGTCACTGGTCACGCGGGCATAGGCATTCAGGCCAAGTGAATGCGCTGTTTCGCGGAGCACCGGCTCAAGATCAATATAGTTATTCGAAATATTCAGCACCAAAGTTCCGTCTTTTTTCAAACGCGATTTATAAATTTGAATCGCCTCCGCCGTCAGCAAATGAACGGGAATATTATCGGAGCTAAACGCATCAATCATAATCATGTCGTAATAATTTTCGGGCTTGTCTTGGATCGTCAAACGACCATCACCCAGAATAATTTCATGCGGGCTGCCGCAATCCGAAAGATAAGTGAAATATTCGGGATTAGAAGCAATCGCCGCTATATCGGGATCAATTTCAAAGAAGTCAAATTCACGCCCGTCTTTTTGGAAACAGGCACTCACCCCGATTCCCAAACCAATCACGCCGATATTTTGCTTACCTCTTCGTGCATTCAAAACCTCAAAGACATCATTCACGGGGCTGGCATAGGAATAATAAGAAAGCGGTGTCATCTTATGCTCTTCATCCAAGGCCTGCGCCCCGTGATTGGTCGTACCGTGCATGAGAATTCGCTCTTTGTTCGAAGTTTCGACCACGCGGATCACGCCGAAAAAATTGCGGTCTTGCAGTACGGTTTTCTTGAAGTTATTAACCCCCCAATGGTGTCCGGGCGGAAAAAGAACCAGTACGAATGAACACAGCACCGCAAACAGCCAGCGGTTTTTACTCAAGGCAAATAAGCACGCCCCGACAAAGCCGGAGACCCAAACGTAAAGCGTGGCATTGGGAATGCCGAACGCGAAGATAGCGCAAACAATAATAATCGCGGCAAACAGCCCGTTGAAGGTAAAAAACGCATTGAGGCCCTCGGTCTTAAATTTTGCTTTAATCGGCGCAATCCACGCGCCAAAACTCTGCTCGTCTTTATGCATAAAGCGCACATAAACGCATAGGCCCAAAACAAGCGCATATTCTAAAGGAATAATCAGGAAGTTCGGCGCGATAATAGCATTGAAAAATCCGCCAAGCGCCCCGCCGACAGACATCAAAAGATAAAACTCTGTAAGGTTTTGCGCGGTTGGGCGCGCCTTCGCCAATTCCGAATGTGCAAGCATCGCGGCAAAGAAAAACAGCGTCAGATGCAGCCCGATCAGGAAGAATGGATTAACGACAGAATCGTTAAAGCCAACAAGCTGTACAATCGTGACAAGCAACAATATTTCGAACCCGATCCGCGAGGCTTTAAGCGAGATAATCGGCTTACGCGCAAACACGATAATGAACGTGCCGACATACAGTGCCAACGGCAAAATCCACAGCAGCGGCACAGAGGCAATATCGGTGGTGATAAAGGTGGTAACCCCAAGCATAAGCGAGGAGGGAATAAAGGCCAGAAGCATCCACTTGCCCCGCAGCCCCCAAGTGATCACTTCTTTTGTTTTCTTCGCCCTCGGCTTAGCTTTCTGCGTTTTTTGCGCATTCCACACCAATAAGCCGGACAGCGCGACAAACCCGATCAAGGAAAAATACCCGAAGCTCCATGTGTGCGACTGCTCGCTTAAGGTCATCATCGGCTCTATGATTGTGGGGTAGGCGAGCAGGGAGGTCATAGACCCCAAATTGCTCGCGCCATAAAGAAAGTAAGGGTTATCCGCATGCGGGTGGTCGGTATTGGCAAACCATCTTTGCAGCATCGGCGCGGAACCCGCCAAAACAAAAAATGGCCCCCCGATTGTCACAGCCATAAGACTGAGCTGCCAAAGCGTAGGGTCTTCATCAACAGGCGGCGTCCATCCTTCGGGAATGGCGATCGGCAAAACAATCGTAAAAACCCCAAGCAAAACAACGTGAAGAATCGATTGCGCCCGCACGCTCAAAAATTTGGTCGTTAAATGCGCATACCCGTACCCCCCCAGCAAGCACACCTGAAAAAACAACATCGCCGTATTCCAAACCTGCGGCGTCCCGCCCAAAAGCGGCAAGATCATCTTTGAAAATAAAGGCTGAATGGAGAACAATAAGGCCGCGCTAACAAGCAAGGTCAGGGCGTAGACGGGAGTATAAAGACGAAAGGACATGGAACGGCACTCTGTTGTTACGTTTCTATAAAGATATCAATTTTGGCAGTCCCTTACGATGGCAGGCAGAAAAAACACAAAGTTTTCCCGTTTTTTCTGATTGGCCTTGAATTTTGCGCCTTTCAGTGCCATATAAGCAGTGCTGTTTTAAAGGGTTACACCAGAATTTTAGGGCGTTTATGAGCATTTCAGAAGAAACAATTGAAACCGTTGCAGGCATGGCCGGAAAATATTCCGCAGGCTTTGTCACAGATATTGAATCCGATAAAGCGCCAAAAGGCCTGTCCGAAGATATCGTGCGTTTCATTTCTGCCAAGAAGAACGAGCCGGAATGGATGCTTGAATGGCGCCTCAAAGCCTACCGCAGATGGCTTGAAATGCCTGAGCCTGAGTGGTCAAAGCTGAACATCAAGCCGATTGATTATCAAGACAGTTATTATTATGCCGCGCCCAAAGATCACAAAGAGGGGCCGCAAACACTCGAAGACGTTGATCCCAAGCTCCTTGAAACCTATGAAAAACTCGGCATTCCGTTGCGCGAGCAAGAAATTCTCGCGGGCGTACAGCAGCGTACACCTGTCGCCGTTGATGTTGTTTTCGATTCGGTATCCGTCGCGACAACCTTTAAAGCAAAGCTTAAAGAAGACGGCGTGATTTTTTGCTCTATCTCGGAGGCTATTCAGGATTATCCTGACCTTGTAAAAAAATATATGGGCTCGGTTGTCCCTCCTGGCGATAACAAACATGCATGCCTCAACAGCGCCGTTTTCACCGATGGCTCATTCGTTTATATTCCCGAAGGCACGCGCTGCCCGATGGAGCTTTCAACCTATTTCCGCATCAACGAGCTCAACACAGGCCAGTTCGAGCGTACGCTGATCATTGCCGATAAAGGCGCGTATGTATCCTATTTGGAAGGCTGCACGGCCCCCATGCGTGATGAAAACCAGCTCCACGCCGCGGTGGTTGAGTTGATCGCGCTTGATGACGCCGAGATCAAATACTCCACCGTACAAAACTGGTATCCGGGCGACTTCGAAACTGGTAAAGGCGGTATCTATAATTTTGTAACCAAGCGCGGCATCTGCGAAGGGCGCAATTCCAAAATCTCATGGACGCAGGTCGAAACCGGCTCCGCCATCACGTGGAAATACCCATCATGCATCCTAAAGGGCGATAACTCCCAAGGTGAATTTTACTCCGTCGCCATCACAAATGGCCGCCAGCAAGCCGACACCGGCACGAAAATGATTCATATCGGCAAGAACACCAAATCCCGCATCATCTCGAAAGGGATCAGTGCAGGCAAATCGGACAACACCTATCGCGGGCTTGTTAAAATCCTGCCCAAAGCCGAAGGCGCGCGAAACTTCACCGTCTGCGACTCGCTTCTGATCGGTGATCAATGCGGCGCACACACCGTGCCCTATATCGAGAGCCGCAATAAATCCGCCAACTTGGAACACGAAGCCACTACATCTAAAATCGGCGAAGACCAGCTCTTTTATTGCATGCAGCGCGGTCTGTCGGAAGAAGAGGCGATTGCCCTCATCGTGAATGGCTTCGCCCGCGAAGTGATGCAGCACCTGCCGATGGAGTTCGCCGTCGAGGCGCAAAAGCTTGTCGGAATTAGTCTGGAGGGAAGTGTCGGATAAGTGTATACTCTTTTCCTGTAGACACCTCTCAAGGAGATAAAAAATGAATTTCACAACTTTAATCAATACAGACCCGTTCCTGATTTTCTTCGGAACATTTTACCTCGTTCTCGGCCTTTCGATGTTCTTCGCATCCAAGCATTGGCACGAATTTGTAAAACTCTTCATTGAAAACGAATCCTTGAGCCTCGTCCTCGGTGTATTGTCTCTTCCAATTTCTTTATTCATTGTTGTCTTCTATGATGACTGGTCAACGCTCGGTTCCACAATCTTGATGGTTTTGGGATATATCGGGTTGTTGAAATCTTTCGTGCTCTTGCTTCGCCCGGGTTGGGTACAAAGCTTTCTGGGCAAAGGGTACATCCAAAGATATCTCTGGCTTGATGGTATTTCAGGGATCGTTTTGGGCGTGGCGATGTTGCTACTTTAAAACTTAAGGACTTATTGAGTAATGATTAAAATTAATAATCTTCACGCCACCGTTGAAACCGATGACGGCAATGTTGAAATCCTGAAAGGGATTACGCTCGACATCCCCGCCGGCGAAGTGCATGCGATTATGGGGCCGAACGGCTCCGGTAAATCGACGCTCTCTTATGTTTTGGCAGGGCGTGAAGACTATGAGGTGACCAAAGGCTCGGTCATGCTAAACGGTGAAGACCTTTTGGATATGGAGCCTGAAGAGCGCGCCGCCGCAGGTGTATTCTTGGCCTTCCAATATCCCGTTGAAATCCCGGGGGTGAACATGAGCACATTCCTCAAAACATCCCTCAACGCCATTCGTAAACAACGCGGCGAAGAAGAACTGGACGCCCTCGGCCTCTTGAAACTCATCAAAGCCAAATGCGCGGACCTTGGTATCAAGGATGACATGATGAAGCGCGCCGTGAATGTAGGCTTTTCGGGTGGCGAAAAAAAACGCAATGAAGTCCTGCAAATGGCGATGCTCGAACCGAAATTTTGTGTCCTTGATGAAACAGATTCCGGCCTCGATATTGATGCCTTAAAAATCGTAGCAGACGGCGTGAACGCAATGCGCTCTCCTGATCGCTCATTCCTTGTCATCACCCATTATCAACGCCTTCTGGAATATATTAAGCCTGATGTCGTGCATGTGCTAGCGGGCGGAAAAATCATCAAGACAGGCGGGCCTGAGCTTGCCCTTGAGCTTGAAGAAAAAGGCTACGCCGATATTATTGAGGCCGCGGCATGAGCCTGACCGCCATTCAACCCACCGATCTTCCCACCCCGCGTGAGGAAAGCTGGAAATACACAGACCTCCCGAAAGCTGTGCGCAGCCTGCCGGATGATCTGCACCGCTCCGCGAAAGAGCAGGAAATTATTATTCATGTGAAAAAAAATGAGCGCCGCGATGCTGCGGAAGCCGTTTACTTCAAAGGCGAAGCAAACGCGTATCACGCCGACCAACTCAAAATCAAAGTTGAGCAGGGCGCTCACGTCACTGTGATTGAACGCCACGACGGCGAAGGACAATACTGGAAAAACGCCACCACCGAAATTGAACTCGGCGATAACGCCACACTCCACCATATTCGCATCCAAAATGATAGCATCTCTGCTGTAAATACTAATATGGTGCACATTAAAACAGGCCGCGACAGCGTCTATAACGGCTTCTCCCTTAATATCGGCGGCCAACTCACGCGCCACGAAATTCACGCCGAAATTAAAGGCCAAAACGCCGAGCTTTCATTCAATGGTATAAACCTTCTGAACGGCACGCAGCACGGCGACACAACAATTCTAATCGAACACCAAGCGCCACATTGCCGCTCAAACCAGTTCTATCGTACGCTTCTGGATGATAACGCTCGCGGCGTCTTCCAAGGCAAGGTGCACGTACACCAGGAAGCGCAGAAAACTGACGGATACCAGCTCGCCAACACATTGCTACTCTCACCAACGGCTGAAATGGATACAAAGCCCGAGCTTGAAATTTACGCCGATGACGTGAAATGTTCTCATGGCGCCACAACAGGGCAGCTTGACGAAGAGCCCCTCTTTTATTTGCGTCAACGCGGCCTAAACGAGGCGCAGGCAAGGCTTTTGCTTATTCAGGCCTTTGTTGATGAAGTGGTGGATAAGGTTGTGGATGAAGAAATCCGCAACGAAATTCTGGAGGTCACAAACGCATGGCTCTCAAAAGCACTTCAAAAATAATGTCTGCCACCCGCGACTACCGCAAAGATTTTCCAGTCCTTCAAACCAAAATGAACGGCAAGCCTTTGGCGTTTCTGGATAGCGCAGCGAGCGCGCAAAAGCCGCAAATCGTCATTGATACGATGAATGCGGTGCTAGAGGGCGGGTATTCGAACATCCATCGCGGCCTTTATCGTATTTCTCAAGACCTCACGGCTGACTTTGAAGGCGTACGTGCCAAAATTGCCAGGTTTATAGGCGCAAACAGCGAAAAAGAGATCCTTTTTACCAAAAATTCCACCGAAAGCATCAATCTAGTCGCCCAAAGCTGGGGTAGGGCGCATTTAAAGGCCGGCGACGATGTTATCCTCACTGAAATGGAGCATCACGCCAATATTGTGCCGTGGCAACTCCTTTCGGCTGAAATCGGCTTTACGATAAAAGTCATTCCCGTGCGCGAAGATGGAAGCCTTAACTATGAGGTTTTCGAAACGCTACTGAGCGAAAAGACTAAGCTTATTGCATGCGTACATATTTCAAACGCACTAGGTACGGTTAATAATATAAGTAAAATCATAAACTTATCACGTGACTTTAACCCTAAAATTAAAGTATTGATCGACGGTTCTCAAAGCATCGTACACTCAAAAATAGACGTGACGGCCCTTGATTGTGATTTCTTCGTGTTCACAGGCCATAAGCTCTATGGTCCATCGGGCATAGGCGTCCTCTACGGCAAATATGATGTGCTCGAATCCATGCCGCCCTTCCTCGGCGGCGGCGATATGATTGAACGCGTAAGCTTTGACGGCACCACATACAAAGAGCCGCCATATCGCTTTGAGGCAGGAACGCCGCCAATTACGGAGGTCATCGGCCTTGGCGCGGCCATTGATTACGTCTCCGATATCGGCTTTGATTATATCCAAAACCACGAAGAAGAGCTGCGCGATTACGGCCACGCGCGTCTGAAAGAGATTGATGGCCTCAAACTCTATGGAACGACCACCGAAAAGACAGGCATCTTCAGCTTCATTATCGCAGGGCTTCACCACAGCGACATTGGTATGGTCCTTGATCAATGCGGCGTCGCTGTACGTGCGGGGCATCACTGCTGCATGCCCCTCATGCAAAGCTTTGGCATAGAAGGCACAATTCGCGCCTCAATCGGCTTATATTCCGACAAAAACGACATAGATCAATTAATAGACGGCCTTAAAAAAGTGAAAGAGTTGTTTGCATGACCGAAGAAAAGCACAAAAAAACGGAAAAAGAACCCTGCAGCCATGTTTATGATGAGTTGCAAGAGCCGCAAGATGTTGAGGTCACCCGCGACCACCCGCTATGTTTTGAAATTCTCAATGCCTTGCGCGAGATTTATGACCCTGAAATCCCCGTAAACGTATACGAGCTGGGGCTTATACGCGAAGTGAAAATTTCAGATGAAAAGGACGGCGCATCCGATGTCGACATAAAAATGACCCTCACATCCCCCGCATGCCCCGTGGCACAAGAAATGCCGGGCTGGGTGCAAGGCGCTGTTCTGCCCATTAAAGGCGTTGGCGAAGTGGACGTGGAAATTGTGTGGGAGCCCGCTTGGGGCCCGCATATGATGAGTGAGACCGCCAAAATGCAACTCAATATGTTTGCCTAAGGTGTAAGTGTAATGGAAATGAACATCAAAATCACCGATAAAGCCGCCGCGCAGATCGAAAAACTGATCGACAAAGCCCCCGAAGGGCAAAAGTCTCTTCGGCTTGGCATCAAAGCCACAGGCTGCTCCGGTAATTCTTATAAAATGGAATACGCAGGGGAAGACCTCGATATGGATGATCTGATTGAAGATAACGGCGCGGCCATTTATATCCCGAAAATGTATTCATGGATGCTGATTGGCACGACGATTGATTATATTACAGATGATCTGGGCAATGCCCGTTTTGACTTCATAAACCCCAATGAAACCGGGCGCTGCGGCTGCGGCGAAAGCTTCCAAGTGCAGCCGCAAAACTCTACAAAGCCCTAAGCTTTGCCGCTTCCCGATGATAGCGGATCTTTGAATGTGGCCATCGAGCCCCCGCCTTTTTTCGGCTGGCCTTTTTGCGCGCGGTTTTGCGGGCCGGATACAAAATCAGCAGGGTTTCCGAAGGTCATAATCGGCCTGTACCTGTTTCGCCCAATGCCGGGGCGGCAATAGGGAACGGCGCCCAATCGACAATACCCGTCATCGAACCCGTTAAACTTCGTAGGCGGCATGTTCATAAATCCGGTTGCAAAAGAGCCCGACGATGCGCCGCTTGAGGCCGCTTGGCTTGCAAGTCCTGCTGTAGACATGGTTATTCTCTCGTTTCTATATCAAATCGTTTCGCAAGTATGGCGGTCATTTTCTCATTCGAAAACTCATTCTTGAAGCCGCTGTAAAATTCCTCGAAGCCGCTTTCCTTGAATTTTTTCAAAATGTCTTCAAAGCCCTGATCGTTAAGTTCTTCCACTATTATACAGATAGTTTCCAAAACATCCAAATTTAGCGCCAAATTCATGGCAATCATTTCTTCTGCATCGCTGAAAGGGTCTGGTCTCGGCATGTTCAGCAAATAATGCTCCATTTGCCGCAAAACCCCTGCAATCGCGATCACCTGATATGGGCTGGGCGCGTCAATGTTTTCGGGCGCGACCACAAAACCCATAGACCCGTTGATCGCTAAACCGTTACTTCCCACGCCGGAAACAAACTTGATTTGCCCGTTATAGCTCTTAATCGTCTCATAAAGCCTATCTCCTTCCGCAGAATTCTTCAAAATGTCGATATTTTGCCGCAAAAGATCTTGCTCGTAAGGGTGATCGTAATCCAGCGGTTTATGGTCTTTGTTACCCTCCATTAATGGGATGTTCACAGGAGCTAAGATATTGATTTCACCTGTTTTCCTCACCTGTACGCGTCCTTCAACTGTCTCTCCGTTATAAAGAACAGGCAAAACAACATAAAAACACCCATCTTCGGCGCTTTCCTTAAGCTCCGCTTTGGCGTGGTATTTCAAGGTTTTGAAGTGATGCCCCATGGCGCTTGCGCCGGAATACGGCGTTTTTATGGGGTCTGTAATGAATTTTACCTTACGATAGGGGTAAAATGTTGCATCGCTGTGAAACTGCAAATATTCAAAAATATTATGCTCATTCAAGCGGAACGCTCCTTTTTTAACGAGCATCTCCAGACAATGCTCGGAGCCATCAAGGAAATAGTGATCTTCTCCGTTGCTGATGTAATGTAGCGAGAAAAACGGAAACATCATCTTATTATTCAGAATATAATGCTCATATCCGTCGAAAAACCTTAAATTGCGTACCCAAAGCTCATAGGCAGAACCATTAAAAAGCCCAGCAAAGTCGTCATCTCTAACGTCTTCTATAAATTTTTTACAGGTGTACGTGTCCATTTCCCGCCAAGGGTTGTGTTCACTATCACTCTCAAGGTCAGCTTGGCTTTCCGGTATATCAGACATGTAAAAACGCTCCGAACATCCTTAAATCATACACGGCTTTGTCGCTCCGCGGCATCATTTTTAGCATGAAGCGCGGTTTCAATCACCTGTGCATCTGCATTTTTATCATAGGGCAGGGTGCTTAATGTTCGCTTCCAGGCCTTTGCACCCAGTTGCTGATGATATAAACCCAAAATATGGCGGGTAATCGACTTAATCGGCGTATCAAACAGCGCATTTTGCTCTTTCGCATAAGAAATCATCGCTTTTGCGATGCTGTCACGATCGTTTATATCGCTGTTATTAAAGATTTTTTGCTCTATTTCGGCCAAAAAATATGGGTTTGAATACGCCTCACGCCCGATCATCACCCCGTCAAAATGCTTTTTATGCTCTAAAACCTGCTCAATCGTAGTAATCCCGCCGTTTAAAATGATGCGCAAATGCGGATGCTTTTCTTTAATAGCCTGTACGCGTTCATAATCCAGCGGCGGCACTTCGCGGTTTTGCTTCGGGGAAAGCCCCTTCAGCCAGGCTTTCCGCGCATGCACAGTAAAGTTCGTGCACCCCTTATCCGCAATGCGGCTTATGAATGCATCCAAAAAGTCAAAATCATCTTGCTCATCAATCCCGATGCGACATTTCACGGAGACGGGGATGCTCACGGCCTTGATCATGGCCTCTACACAAGACGCAACATGATCCGGCTCTTTCATCAAACATGCCCCAAAGCGTCCGTTTTGCACACGATCAGACGGGCATCCGCAATTCAAATCCACCTGATCATACCCCGAAGCCTCAACCATCTTTGCGCACTTCGCCAAATCCTTGGCTTCCGACCCGCCCAGTTGAAAGACAACAGGATGTTCGGCTTCATCAAAGCGCAAAAAACGCGGCGCATCGCCGTTAAGCAAAGCTCCCGTTGTCACCATCTCGGTGTAAAGTCTTACATTTGGCGCGATTAAACGATGGAAAAACCGGCAATGCCGATCCGTCCAATCCATCATCGGCGCCACAGAAACCTCAAAAGGCGGAATGTCTTTGTCTTGTTCGCTCATCTTTGCTTATATAAAGCATGTTTAGAATTTTTGTACTCTTTTTGCTTTTAATGCCTTCTTACGCCGCTGCGCAAGAACCGTCTCCCGCGTTCAGGGACACGAGCTATCCTCTGCCGCGCTTTGTGTCCCTCGGCTCTAACGAGATCTATGTGCGCACCGGCCCGGGGCAGAAATATCCCGTGCAATGGGTGTTCAAAAAGAAGGGCATCCCTGTCGAAATCGTGCTGGAATACGATAATTGGCGAAAAATAAAAGATTTTGATGGCGACATGGGCTGGGTGCATAAAACCCTTCTCAGCGGCCGCCGCGCAGGGTTTGTGATTGGCGAGAGCAATGTACGCCTTAACAGAAAGCCAAATGAAAGCAGCGACCTACTGGCCTATCTTGAACCAAAAACTTTACTATCCATTGCTGAATGTGATGCCCAATGGTGCGCGGTAAATGCCTCCGGCTATAAAGGATGGGTCAAACAAAAAGACATTTGGGGTGTTTACGAAGGCGAAAAATTCGACTAACTTTAATGCATAGCGTTGATTCTTAACGTTATTCACAATCTTATCCACAAACCCAATTCTCAAGAAAGCGTTCGAACCCCCGAACGATCTTTTAATTATGTTTGCATTGACCAATAAACCCGATATGGGCGCACGCCTGTATTCCGGCCTGATAGAGCTAGCCACCGATGGTGAGCGTGGTACTGATCTGACGAAGGTCGTGCAGCACATCGCGGGCGTGCTTGTCGAAACCTATCTGGTCTTCGATGAACCTGATGTTGCCATGCAAGCCAGCTTGGAAGAGCTCTTCAAACTCCTCGATGCAAGGCCTTTGGGGGGCGCACTTCCGCCGCGGTCTTTACCGCCCTCACATATAATTGATTTCGAAACCGAACGTGGTCGCCAAGCCGCGCGCGTGTTCTTTGAAGAATGGCTCGATTGCGCTTTCGAATTCCATCACCTGATTCTCGTCATCGTTCACAACATCATCGTGAGCTGGGAAGAAGTCGGCATGCAGCGCGATGAATCGCTGCGCCTTCTGGTTGAAGCCACCTATCAATGCATGGCCTATGAACTCGCCGCGCAAGAGCTTTGCGATGTCGTAATCGACAAAAAAGTATCCTATCAAGGCTGGTCGCTCGCCGATTGCATAGCGTCCTTAAGCGCTGTCGCGGGGCGCAAGCTCGCACTGTCTCTAAACACCGATGCCTGCATGATCTTCCGTGGTTGCGAGCTTCCCGATAACCTCGATCAGGTTGTGCATGTGATGACACAAGAAGCAGTGCGCCTCGGCGTACCTGCCGGCTCTGACTGGCGTTTCGGCTTGGCGGCCAATGATGTGCCCGTAAATGCTCCGCTCGATTTGATCTATGGCATTGAGCCATATTGCCAAAGCTTCTTCGAAGCCATGAACATGACAAACCAATTTGTACAGGCCGTCGCTTGCGCAAAGGCAGCAGGGCGCATGCTTGCGGTTGCCGCCGGCGGAGAGCTTCCTGAAATAGAGCCTGCAATCGCCAAACCATTGGCTATGGCAGCCATTACAGAGACCTATAAATCGGTATGTATGGAACACTCCATAGTTTCCGTTTAAGCAGGGTTGCAAGCCCCCCTGAATCGCCCTATAAACCTATAGAACAATTCAAAAAACTATAGGACTTTCGATGCCCACAAATCTGCACGCAGGCAACCAAAAATCCAGCTATTCATATGAAGACATCATCCAATGCGGCGAAGGCAAACTCTTCGGCCCCGGTAACGCATTATTGCCGTTGCCACCCATGCTGATGTTTGACCGCATCACCCATATCAGCGCCGATGGCGGCGCGCATGGCAAAGGCCAAGTCGTAGCCGAATTCGATATCTCTCCCGATCTATGGTTTTTCCAGTGCCACTTTAAAGGTGACCCTGTCATGCCCGGATGTTTGGGCTTAGACGCCGTATGGCAGCTCACAGGCTTTTTCTTGGGCTGGACAGGCGCAGAAGGCTCTGGCCGCGCCATCGGTTTGGGAGAACTCAAATTAACCGAACAAATCCTTCCCACTGCCAAAAAGGTTAAATACACCGTCGATATTAAACGCTTCATCAACCGCAAGCTCGTTCTGGGTGTTGCCGATGGCCGCGTCGAAGTCGATGGCGTACTCGCATGTGAAGTCACCGACATGAAAGTCGGCTTGTTCGATAACTCTGCAGCGAAGAAAGGCTAAGACCATGAGACGCGTTGTTGTCACCGGGCTGGGGATTATCTCCTGCATCGGAAACGATCAAAACGAAGTGTTGGAAAGCCTGAAAGAGGGTAAATCCGGCATTTCCGCTTCCCCTGAATACGCGGAAATGGGCTTCCGTTCCCAAGTTCACGGCAAACCGAATGTAAACCTCGAAGAACTCATTGATAAACGCCAATGGCGCTTTATGGGCGACGCGGCGGGCTATGTGCATCTGTCTATGGAGCAAGCCATTAAAGACGCAGGTCTTGCCGAAGATATGGTTTCAAACGAGCGTACAGGCATCATTGTCGGCTCTGGCGGGCCGTCTACACGCGCCCAAGTCGCTGCTGCCGATATTACCCGTGAAAAAGGCCCTAAACGCGTTGGCCCCTTCGCTGTGCCAAAAGCGATGTGTTCAACCACATCGGCCACAGCCTCAACTAATTTCAAAATCAAAGGCGTGAACTATACAATTTCATCCGCTTGTTCTACATCATCACACTGCATCGGCAACGCTGCCGAGCTTATTCAGTGGGGCAAGCAGGACATTATGTTCGCAGGCGGGGGCGAAGAGCTGGATTGGACGCTGTCCGTTCTCTTTGATGCCATGGGCGCGATGTCCTCCAAATATAACGACACGCCAACAAAAGCGGCCCGCGCATATGATGCAAACCGCGATGGTTTCGTGATTTCCGGCGGCGGCGGCATTCTGGTTCTCGAAGAACTCGAACATGCCAAAGCCCGCGGTGCAAAAATTTATGGCGAAATCACAGGCTACGGCGCAACATCCGATGGCTATGACATGGTTGCGCCAAGCGGAGAGGGCGGCAAGCGCGCAATGCTCAAGGCCTTGGAGACCGTCCAAGGCGACGTTACATACATCAACACTCACGGAACATCAACGCCCGTTGGCGATATCGGAGAGCTTGATGCCATCCGCGAAGTATGGAGCGGCAAAACCATCCCGCATATCAGCGCTACAAAATCCATGACGGGCCACTCCCTCGGCGCAACAGGCGTGCAAGAGGCGATTTACTGCCTCCTGATGATGAAAAATAATTTTGTAGCCCCCAGCATCAACATCGAAGAAATGGATGAAGGCGCCAAAGGCATGCCCATCGCCACTTCGCGCATTGATGATGTGCAGCACGATACAGTAATTTCAAACAGCTTTGGCTTTGGCGGTACAAACTGCTCGCTCGCCATGAGTAGATATAAGGACTAACCGCAATGAATGACTTAATGAAGGGCAAAAAAGGCCTTGTAATGGGTGTGGCGAATGAGAAATCAATCGCATGGGGCATGGCAAAAGCGCTTCACGAGCAGGGCGCGGAGCTTGCCTTCACATACCAAGGCGATGCCTTCGGTAAGCGCGTAAAACCGCTCGCCGCAAGCCTCGGCTCCGATATCCTCATTGATTGTGATGTCACCAACGAAGACAATCTCGACACTGTCTTTGATACGCTGAAAAGCAAATGGGGCGAAATTGATTTCGTGATTCACGCCATTGCCTATTCCGACAAAAACGAGCTTCAAGGCCGCTACGTTGATACAACGCTCAGCAACTTCCTCAAAACCATGCATATTTCGTGTTATTCCTTCACCTCCGTGATGCGTCGTGCGCGTAAAATCATGAAGCCTGGCGGCAGCGCGATTACGCTGTCTTACTATGGCGCGGAAAAAGTGATGCCTAATTACAACGTTATGGGCGTCGCCAAAGCCGCTTTGGAGGCCTCCACACGCTATCTCGCCGCTGACCTTGGCCCTGAAGGCATTCGCGTAAACGCCATCTCCGCAGGCCCAATGCGTACACTCGCGGGCGCAGTGATCGGCGGCGCGCGCCGTACGTTCAAATACTCCGTCGCAACATCGCCACTCCGCAGGCCCGTGGAGTTGGAAGAACTCGGCGGCACAGCGCTTTACATGCTCTCGCATCTATCAGGCGCCGTAACAGGCGAAGTGCATTATGTGGATTGCGGCTATCAAGCCATGGGCATGCCGGAGCATAAAGAGCTTGATGATATTAACGGGAATGGAAATTAAAAGATGAAAAAACTAATTTTAGTTACATTGCTATCACTAGGTTTACCTGGTTGTGCCGCAAGTAAATATCCTGCTGATTCTGGTTTCAATAAGCAGAATTTTTCTCATGATCAGTACGCAAAAGATGCCTATGTCTGTGCGACAGCGGCAAAAAACGTAAGAGCACCGGCTGTGAATATGCTCGCTAATACCGGAGCTGCCGGAGCCTTTATATCTGGTTTTGCAGAGGGGCAGGGAAAGCGGGAGGCGCAAATGGATGCACATGTCGCCTGTATGGCGAACAAAGGTTACGCAGTCGAGGTAATGCCTGAAGAAGAAAGAGCAAGCAGAATTCAAGCGAGCAAAGATTATTATAAAAACGTAATAGCACCTGCAAAAGAAAAGCAGGAAGAATAATTTTCTTGGCTTAATGAACGCTGAGCAGGCCATCCTGCAAAACATCAGGCGCGTCGGTGAAAAACCCATCCACACCCCAACTTTGCAAAAACCGCGCGCGATCTGAATCATTAATCGTATACGCCAAAATCGGTTTACCAAGCTCCATCGCCGCCTCAACATCTGCGCGTGTGCAGGAATTACCATCAATATTGATGCTGGAAACCTGAAGATACTCGGCCGTCTCCAGCCAATTCTCCGGCCACTCCGATGGCAGCACAAATCCGCGGTGCCAATCCGCCGCCATATCAAGCGCAACTTCCAATGATACATTCGAAAACGAAGACAGCAGCAAACGGTCATGATCATCCCAAATCGTAGACAGAATATCGAGCGCAATTTCCGCCGTCACGCGCTCCAAACCGCGGCAGGGCTTAATCTCGAGGTTTAAGCCCATGTCCCGCTCCAGCAGCACATCAACAACTTCTTCAAGCGTTGGGATCTGCGCGCCGTAAAATCCATCAGAAAACCAGCTCCCCGCATCCAGTTCCTTAAGCTCCGCAAGCGTGAAATCCTTCACATTGCCCGCGCTATTGGTTGTACGGTCCAAAGTTTCATCATGAAAAATTATCGGCACTTGGTCTTTGGTCAGCTTCACATCAAGCTCTACCCACTCCACGCCCATATCTGCCGCCGTATGAATGCCCTCAAGCGTATTTTCGGGCGCATAATCCGCCGCGCCGCGATGGCCAATGATTTTAGGAAGTTTTAAAGACATGGTTTAGCTCCAATGCGGAATCATATAGCTGATGATTGCCAGAACATTACCGATGAAAAACGCCGCGTAGCACATCTTCAGTAATCTGAATTTCGGAATGAGCACCCGGTTGCTTACATCGTGAATATCCTTAATAGACTCCTTAGCCAACGCCGCAGGGTCCGCAAAAATAGGCATGAAGCGTTTGAGATATTCTTCTTCCGATAATGTACCGATATCAGTGAAGTGAAGCAAATTCCGTTCGCCGCGCGGTTTTGAGGCCTCGCGGCGCTTCGGAAAAATACACCAAATCGCCAAGAAAATGCTGATAACACTCGTCAAAATCGCAATAGAAGCCGCCAATTTAAACTCTGGCTTATCAAGTGCGTTCATCGTCACAGGGATGATGAACGAGTTCAAAATGATAAGGCCCGTCGCTTTTTGATCGGCAAGCGCAATATATTGATAAAGTTTGTCAGTGGTTGTGCAAAGGATTGAAGATCGCAACAATCCTTCGCGCAACACATATCCGGCATCTTCGTCTGACATCGGTGTTTAGGCTTCTTTGCGTTCTTTTTCTTCCAGAACGATTTCTTCACCGGTCTCTTGATCAACGCGCTTCATGGAAAGCTTGATCTTGCCGCGGTCATCAATGCCCATCAACAAAACCTTCACGGCCTGACCTTCGCTCACAACATCCGTCGTGTTTGCGGTGCGCGCGTCTTGAAGTTCTGAGATATGAACAAGGCCGTCTTTCGCGCCCATAAAGTTCACAAACGCGCCGAAATCAACACACTTTACGACCTTGCCGTCGTAAATCGCGCCCACTTCAGGCTCATCCGTAAGGCCTTTAATCCACGCAACTGCGGCATCAATGGCTTCTTGGTTGCTTGCCGCAACCTTGATTGTACCATCATCATCAACATCCATTTTCACGCCTGTTGTTTCGGTGATCTCGCGGATAACTTTACCGCCAGTCCCTATAACATCGCGGATTTTATCAACTGGAATTTTGATTGATACGATTTGCGGCGCGTTCGCATTCAATTCGGAGCGACCTTCAGTAAGTGCGCTCGCCATCTCTTTCAAGATGTGAATGCGACCTTCTTTCGCCTGATCCAGAGCTATAGTCATGATCTCTTCGGTAATCGAAGTAATCTTGATGTCCATCTGCAGCGCGGTAATACCGTTTTCCGTACCCGCAACCTTGAAGTCCATGTCACCAAGGTGATCTTCATCACCCAAAATGTCAGAAAGAACCGCGAAGTCCTTACCTTCTTTGATCAAACCCATCGCGATACCCGCAACAGGCGCTTTCAAAGGCACGCCTGCATCCATAAGCGCAAGTGAGGTTCCGCAAACTGTCGCCATAGAAGATGAACCGTTTGATTCAGTAATCTCGGACACAGAACGCATCGTGTAAGGGAAATCTTCCGCAGCAGGCAAAAGCGGACGAATTGCGCGCCACGCCAATTTACCATGACCGATTTCGCGGCGACCCGGAGGGCCCATACGGCCCGCTTCACCAACAGAATATGGAGGGAAGTTATAGTGCAGCAAGAAACGCTCGCGGTATTCACCCTCAAGTGTATCCATGATCTGCTCATCCTGGCCTGTGCCCAAAGTCGCAACCACCAAAGCCTGCGTCTCACCGCGTGTGAACAAGGCGGAGCCATGCGTACGGGGTAAAATACCAACTTCAGATACGATCGGACGAATGGTCTTCGTGTCGCGCTCGTCAATACGCTTGCCTGTTTTCAGGATCGCGCCGCGAACAACGTCCGCTTCCAAAGACTTGAACTTGGCCGTAATGATTTTGTCATCAATACCCGCCGCTTCATCAGTGAACGCTTCGATAGCCGCATCACGCACCGCGCCAACAGCAGCCTGACGCTCAAGCTTATCAAGAATGCCATAGGCCTTCTCAACGTCTTTGGCGAATTTCGCTTTGATGTCTTTTTCAAGCTTAACAATTTCCTTCGGCGTTTCAGCAATATCCCACATATCCTTCGCAGCCATTTCCGCGAAATCAATGATGCCGTCAATAACGGCTTGGTACGCTTTATGGCCCGCAGAAACCGCGCCGAGCATAACTTTTTCGGAAAGCTCTTGCGCTTCGGACTCAACCATCAACACGCCTTCTTTTGTACCGGCAACAACAAGATCAAGATCTGTATCGCCAACTTCAAACATTGGCGGGTTGATCAGATATTCACCGTCTTTGTAGCAAACGCGCGCGCCCGCAATCGGACCCATGAACGGAATCCCTGAAATCGTAAGTGCCGCAGACGCCCCGATCATCGCAACCATATCAGGATCGTTTTCAAGATCATGCGAGATCACCGTTAAAACAACCTGCACTTCGTTCAAGAAGCCTTTAGGGAAGAGCGGACGAATAGGGCGGTCAATCAAACGTGATGTAAGTGTTTCCTTTTCAGAAGGACGCGCTTCGCGTTTAAAGAAACCACCGGGGATTTTACCGGCTGAATATGTTTTTTCTTGATAGTGAACAGAAAGCGGGAAGAAATCTTGACCCGGCTTAATGCTTTTTGCGGCTGTAACCGCACATAGAACAGATGTTTCACCAACTGTCGCAAGCACGCAACCATCGGCCTGACGCGCAATTTTACCTGTTTCTAGAACAAGTGTTTTTCCTGCAAAATCAATTTCTTTGCGATAAACTTTAAACATAAATAATACCTTTCGTTATGTTTGTATATGCAGAGCCGTAAGACGCTAAATTAGCATCACAGCCTCTACTTCTTTTTTAAATTTTGGAAATTTTGTGGGGTGGACAGTAAAAAACAACGCCTTGTTCTTAACAGTCAACCACACGGTTTTCCATTTACACGGACATTCATACAGGTTTAAGCGAGAAAGTCAAAAGATTGTTCTGGTCGGCGGATATTATGGTTCATGGACCGCAGGCGTAGAGTTTAATTTGTCCAATGCCTTGAAGTAGCCACCATAAGGCTCGAAAAAACGCGTAAAGCCGATATGATCAAAGGGGCGGTCGTAAAAATTCCCTAAATTCTCTCCAACTTCTACTGACTGATCAACTGTGATTATGCGCCCGCCTGTCGTACAAGCCAAAAGGCTAAACTCACCAGTCTCTGTATCGGCATTAATGCCCACAACCATCGCCTTGCTACAACCGTTCATCGTAACGGTTTTACTGAGAGTAGGGTCTTTGCATGGTTCCGCCTCGTGCGCCGCAAAAATCTGCTTTAAGTCTGAAAGCGGTAAAACGCGCTCTATCGCACCACCGGATGCGCAGACCCCTTGCAGTGTCACTACATCGCCAAGGGCGTAAGCCCTGATATCCATTGCTGGCTTGATGTTATCTATATGCGTTACCTGCCAGACTCTTTCATTTTTTTGGGGAACGACTCTGAGTTTGATTACATCGGCATATATGGCGGTTGCGTTGGCTTTTACGCCTGTGCTAACGACCTCGCACAAGTTCCATCCTTCATTATCAAATTTGACAGCCACAATATCCCCCTTGGCGCAAGTATCACCGGCGGTGTTGTATGGAGAGTTTTGGCGAACAATCCTCTTATTCCATCTGATATTAAGGTGGGACATGCGGTTTTTTAACATAACATAAGTATCTATGTCCAGCTTTTGAGTTAAACGTTGACTTAACTCCCTAAACATCAATATTTGTGAGTACGCTTTAATAGACAGACAAAGAGGCCCAATGACCACATTCACACCCAAAGCAAAGCCCGTTATTCTCTGTATCCTCGATGGATGGGGGATTGGTGATGGCGGTGAGTTTGATGCGATTGCCTCTGCCGATACGCCTTGTTTTGATACGATGATGAAAAAATATCCAAACACCACCCTCTCAACATTCGGCGGTGCGGTTGGCCTTCCCGAAGGGCAAATGGGCAACTCCGAAGTCGGTCATATGAATATCGGGGCAGGGCGCGTCGTGATGCAATATCTCCCGCGTATCGATAAGGCTTTTGCAAATAATGAAGTCGCGGAATACGCACAAATCCAAACACTAATTAGTAAGCTCAAAAATAATGGCGGCGCATGCCACATCATCGGCCTGTTCTCCGATGGCGGCGTGCATGCACATATGGATCATATCCTGAAACTCTCTGATATCACGCAAAGCGCAGGGCTTAAAACGCATATCCACGCCCTGACCGATGGCCGCGATTGCCCCCCTGAAAGCGGCAAAGACTTTATCGCCGCTCTGGAAAGTTACCCCCTCGCGACCGTTTGCGGGCGCTATTACGCGATGGACCGTGATAACCGTTGGGAACGCGTCGAGATTGCCTATAACGCCATCATGAACGCGCAAGGGCAAAAAGCCTTCTCCGCAAGCGATGCCATCCAAAGCAGTTATGACGAAGGGATAAGCGATGAGTTCATCAAACCCGTCATACTAAATGACTATGAAGGCTTCCAAGACGGCGATGCCATCATCTTCGCGAATTTCCGCAGCGACCGCGCCCGTGAAATCCTGAACGCCATGCTTTTCGATGATTTTGACGGCTTTGAAAGACAAGGCGGCCAAAAACAAATCTCGCACGCCATCTCTATGGTGGAATATTCCGACGAACTGAATGAGCGCATGGGCGTACTTTTCCCTTCCGTTGAACATAAACACATCCTTGGCAGCGTGCTCGCGGATCACGGCCTGAAACAAATGCGCATGGCGGAAACCGAAAAATATCCGCACGTAACCTTCTTCTTTAATGCCGGGCGCGAAGTGCCCTATGACGGCGAAGACCGCATCCTGGTAAACTCCCCGAAAGTCGCAACATATGACTTTCAGCCCGAAATGTCCGCGCCTGAACTTTCCGAAAAACTCCTCGGCGTTGTTGAGGCGAACGAACATGATGTCATCATTATTAATTTTGCAAACACCGATATGGTCGGGCACACGGGTTCAATTGAGGCAGCCCGCGCCGCCGCCGCAAGCGTTGATGCCGCGCTGTGTAAGTTGGAAGCCGCTGTGCTGGAAAAAGGCGGCGTGCTTCTCGTCACCGCCGATCACGGCAACGCCGATCAAATGTGGGACAAAACTACAAACGGCCCGCATACGGCGCATACATTAAACCCCGTGCCATTCATCGTCATCGGGGCAGGGGATGTGGCCCTAAATGAAGGCGGCAAACTCGCCGACATCGCCCCCACAATGCTTCACTTCCTTGGCATAGACCAACCAGATGAAATGGACGGCGAAAGCCTCGTGCAATAATTTTAACGAGAATATTAGACTTTAATCAAAGCCCGTCGGTCTTTGTTGATTTACAACGCTTTCGACATCTTGGCCGGTTGCCGTTATAACTTGAGAATTAGGAACGTGTTTAATCATAAATAACGGCTTTTCGTCGGCGTTTCCTGTCACA
Source organism: uncultured Micavibrio sp. (assembly GCA_964350695.1). Lineage (GTDB taxonomy): Bacteria > Pseudomonadota > Alphaproteobacteria > Micavibrionales > Micavibrionaceae > TMED27. The sequence goes on along the minus strand of CAYGKM010000006.1, from coordinate 2,744 downwards.
AACACAGCGCCGTTATACCCTAATTTTTTTGCGAAGAGGAAGGCGTCCCTTAGCCCGTCTACAGCATCCTGTGCATCAGAAGTATCAGGGATATGAACATCTTGTTTGCTTAATGTCCGGCCATCAGGCCACTTCCCGTAGGTGGTTAAATATTCAGAAGCATTTCTTATTGAATCTTCATCTAAGACAATCACAAATCTTTCGCCATGCGAATTATAGACTCTATCAGCTTCCGGTCTTTTAGAGGAGATTAGATCAAGTTGTTCAAGTGGAATGCTTACAGCATGCATTTCTGAAGATGCTTTAGGGTTTTTTCGCCATTCCTTAAGCGTGCTTACAAGGTTAGGCAATGTGTCTACGTCTTTGGCTTGGCGAACGGCTAACATACTGTATTTCTCCTTATGGGTTAATGTTTTTACCATAATAAATATAAGAAATACAAGAAATTAAAAAAGGCCGCTTAATTTCTCAAGCGACCTTCTTAAAAGTAACAAGTATTGCTTATTCAGCAGTCTCGTCTGTTGCATCCTCAACTGCATCCTGCATGCGTTCAACAGGGGTACGATCTTCAAGCTCACGAGCAGCGTCATCTACAGAGTCTGCAACCCCTTCAGCGCTATCATTCATGCCGCTATCAAGCTCTTCTGCCGCATCGCTGATTTTCTCGCCAATTGTGCGTGTGTCAGGCTGTGTCATGGCTGTGTAACCGAACACGGCAATAACTGCTAAAACAATTACACCAATAATAATTTTTGTATTCTTATTCATTTCTAGTCTCCAGTTGTTTATTTTTATAACGCGGGGGGAAGAAAAAAGTTCCGACCTCTCAAAAAAAAGCGGCCATCACAGCCGCTTTCTCAAATTCTATATACCGTATATTAACGGCGAATACCAAGCTCTTTAATAACTGCTTGATAGCGCGCTTCATCTTTACGATTAAGGTAATCAAGCAATTTACGACGCTTCGCAACCATTGCAAGCAACCCACGACGTGAGTGGATGTCTTTTTTATGGGTTTGAAGGTGCTCTGAAAGCTCGTTAATACGGGTTGTCAAGATCGCAACCTGTACTTCAGGAGAACCGGTGTCTCCTTTTTTCTGCGCAAATTTCGCAATAACTTCTGATTTTTTCTCTGCATTCAACGACATCATCTTTTCCTTATTTTAGAGATTAAAAACACGAACGGGCTTAATGGTCGGACCATCACGTTCAATCAGCGCCACAGGGGCATTCTCAAAAACCGCGAGAGCCGTGTCTCCATCTTCAATACCCGCTTCGGAATATCTCCGAAAATCAGGTTTTGAAATGAAGGCCACTTCATTCCCGTTCCTCAACCGTGTTGTTTCTTGCTGCTTCATATTTAAAGCCGGGATATCGTCCAGCACAAAATCAAGCGGCAACAAAGCCGAGTTACGTGCGGCGTTATCGCCCATTTCCTCTAACTTTTCAAGAGAAATCGTATTTTCATGGGTAAAAGGGCCGACCGCTATGCGCCGAAGCGCCGAAACATGCCCCACGCTGCCACAAATCTTCGCTAAATCCCGCACCAAAGAGCGCACATATGTGCCTTTACCGCAGGTCATGACAAAATCCGCTTCATGCGCGCGCATTTCTATTAACTCGAGACTCTCGATATATACTTCTCGGGATTGAATTTCGAATTCCTCGCCGTCCCGCGCAAGATCATAGGCGCGCTCGCCGTTGATTTTGATCGCCGAAAAGCGCGGCGGTGTTTGTTCAATCTCGCCGATAAAAGCGGGCAGGGCACCCAAAATCTGCGCTTCGGTAGGGCGCATGTCAGATGTCTCGATTACATCGCCTTCGCGGTCATCCGTGTCGCGGGCCTCACCCCAACTGGCGGTAAATTCATATGTTTTGAAACGGTCTTGCGCAAACGGAATGGTCTTTGTGGCTTCGCCAAGGGCAATCGGCAAAACGCCTGTCGCCAAAGGGTCAAGCGTGCCCGCATGTCCGGCTTTTTGCGCATTGAGAAGCCAACGGACCTTCGCCAGAGCCTGCGTCGAGGTTAAATCAAGCGGCTTATCCAGATTGATCCATCCATCAACCTTGTCGCCTTTTTTCCGTCTGCCCATGGGGTTAGTCCTCGTCAGAGAGTTCCGGAATATGAACATCCCGGAGCAGCGCTTCAATCTTTTGCGCTTCATCAAAACTTTCATCGCGCACAAAACGAATTTTCGGCGTGAATTTCATAGATTGCTGGCGCCCGATTTCACGCTGGAATACATGCGCCTCCGCATTCAACGCAGGCAAAATGGCATCCATATCTTCACCGCCCAAAGACATCACAAACACTTTCGCATTTTTAAGATCAGGCGTAATCCGCACCTCGGCGACCGTAATTCCTTCGGCGTTTAACAAAACTTCATTGGAGAAATGCCCGCGGCTCATCGTTTCGGCAATAATATGCCTCAGCTGTTCACCCGCGCGAAGCTGGCGCTGTGACGGGCCTTTATGATTGGGGCGATTGGGTTTCATATCAATTATATATATCTTATAGAGGTTTTAAGAAACCACGCGGGCTTCTTCGATAATCTCGAAACATTCGATCACATCGCCTGCTTTGATATCGTCATAGCTCTCAAAAGCCATACCGCATTCAGTACCTTCTTTCACTTCCGATACTTCATCTTTGAAGCGTTGAAGTGTCTTCAGCTTACCTTCATGAATCACAACATCATCACGAAGCAAACGAACACCGGAACCGCGCTTAACAACGCCCACAG